>JAGBVI010000099.1 GCA_017630395.1 Paludibacteraceae bacterium | reverse complement strand
TTTTTTGATAATAGTCCACTATTTTCTGCAAAAGAAGACTAAAAATAGATTTAAAAATCTCTCTCAAATAGGCTCGAAATAAAATTTAAACAACTTCTTAATTTTGAAGTCAAATTTGTCATTTTTAGCCACATTCAGGCATACCACTCCCTTGAAGATATATCAAACACATTGAAAATCAGGCTAACAGAGCTATTTGAACAGTCTCGCGTCTTGCGAGCTTGACCACATTTGCGGTATGGATGCCAAAGAAAATCAGCAGGACCTCTGTCGATTTTATCCTCGCCGCTATCTTTTTCAGTCCATAATGTTCCTTCTGGGTTCCGAACGAGCCTTCCATAGCTGTGGCTCTTATTCTTGACAGTTCCCTCTTGACAGCATTTTTCACCATGTTCCTGCCGGTTCTACCTTTCTGAGGGAAGGATGTCTCTATCTTGTTCTCTTTGCAGAATGTTCTGTTATCGTTACCAGAGTAGCCATGGTCTCCGCCTATCTTTTTAACCTCCTCACCGGTAAGTTTCTTTGCCAATGAAGGTGGAATGCTTCAGCCTTGCACCTTCATAGAAAGCATTAAATGACAGTTTCTCAATAAATGATATTCCGTCAATTATTATGTTGTTACACTTTGCTCCAAACTCTACAGTCTTGCACTCCTTGCCTCTGACTATCGGTCTGATGTAAGGTTTGCTGACGCTTACAATTCTATTCGGGATGCTCTCGCGAGAGTCACCACTATTAAAGTGATTCTTCTACTGTCTATATACCCTCGTGATAATTTCAAGCATGTCCAAATGCTTGTCGTTCAACAGTTCTTCATTGGGATGGACACGCATTTGCCTGCGGATCTCACAGAGTATCTTCTCCAACAAAGAAAGCAGTCTCATTATCATCTTCCTTGTCTGCTTGTGAGTATGCTTGCGCTGTTTCCGATAAGCAAGGTTTGCTTTCTCAATATCATTGTACTTCGTTCGCATCCTGCGCTCTCCAAGCCGGACACTGATGCTGCACATCATCTTGTGTGCCCTTTCAACACATTCCCAGAGTAACTTCACGTCGGTCGGGAAACGCATCAGACTTTCATAGCAGCTTGCATCTGTATAGACAGTATCAAGGTGCTTCATGTAGGGCTTCCATGCATCTGCAAGTACCTTCTGCTGTTCCTGAATCTTCAACTTCTTGGACTGTTCCAACAGTATGTTGTCAATCAGCTTATAGTTTGTCAACTGGCTTTCGGGACAGATTCTGATTCCACAGAAGATCTGATAATGGATATTTCCATTCAATGCCTCCATCAATTTCGGCGCGGACAGACCGGTATACATCTTCAAGAACGCCAATGCAACCTTACCTTCTGGTGTAAAGAAAGGCTTTCTACCTCGTTGCATTCTAAAACTCTTCGGATTCTCTTCTACCAACCCAAACGATATCGCCATCTCTCGAAAAGGAATAAGTGATTTGATGCGTCCAAGTTCAGAACTCATGAAACTTTCTTCGTACCGATGATAAAAATCAAACTCTGTAAATGAAATTTCTTGCTGAATATCGGATAATTTTTGTATCTTAGCTATGAGGTTTTCAACTTCATTTCCCCCGAATTGGTTCTTTTTTTTGTGATTCGGGGGAATTTTTATTTCCATCCGCTAAGTTACAAAATATTTATCATATTGACAATTAATTCATTAGATAATTTTCAACATTTCACGACTGCCCCTAATTAAGCTTTTAGTCTATTTCGCGAGTATCCCTAATTAATTTTGTACTTACTATTTGACTAAAAAATCTACGGTTCATCAACATTTGTAGTAAAATGAAAGTAGTTATATTCAAGAGAGTGCATCAAAAATTGAATTTTGAGACACCCTCTCTTTAGTACGAAAAATAACTAAATCCGAGATAATATTTATATTATTGCATTATCTTCTATTAAGAAGAAAAAGACAGCAATGAAAGTTTCTCCAAAATTTGATAGCAACTGTCATAAGTCGCTGTCTTTCCCCAAAACTTATCGATGACTCGTTGACGAAGATTTTCATCCATTTCGTAGTCTGCATTTTTAATTGTTGACAATAATTCATCAAACGAATGAACTTTCTTTCCAACTATATTATCTCTTAAATCAAAAATAAACTCTCGACTATTAACATATTCTTCATAATCATAATGAAATAATATTACACTCTTCTCTGGCATAAGAATGTAGTCATATATAACCGAAGAGTAATCGGTAATCAGTACATGAGTATAAGGTAGGATACAATACATATCCACATTACCATCTAAAAAAAATAAATTACTATATTCAACCGATTTACTGATAAATGTATTGGCATGTGGTTTCATCAATACGCAAGCATCTTGTTGCGCAACAATATCATTCAAAACATTTAGGTCGAATCCGTTTGCAAAACAATCTGCTTGAGAATCTCTCCATGTCGGCATATACACAAAAACCGTCTTATATTGACGAATCCTATTCACTATATTCTTTGTTTGTTGAGACTCATAAGTACAAACAAATTCATCCACCTGTTCAATCGACATTTTTAACATACGATTACGCGGACAACCTGTTTGCAAACATTGAGACTTATCTATACGAAAAGACTCTGAAAAAATATCATCAAAAAAATCCGTAGTTGACACCATATAATCCGGTCTCCTAAAGGGAGCTGGATGGAAGAAAACATCCCAAAAATCTTTCTCTACATAACGTTTTGCCAAATCTCCCTTGGTAATTCCAAACTCTATAGTCTTCATCGGAATACCATGCCAAAGGTTCACAACTTTTGCCTTGCCGGCCAAACAAAAAGCAATATCTGAGGTATATGAATTGACAAACCACATTTTAGATCGTAAAGCATAATACAACCCTTTCAAAGAAACTACATGATATGCTCTGTATCCGAGGTTTCGAATATGACAAACAGTACTTTTTTTTGTTGAAATCCAAACTATTTTTCTATCTTTTATACTCTTACAAGAATACAAAAAAAGGTACTTTGAATTATCATTAAATGCGCCTCTATACGACCCGAAAACTAAAATTTTATCCGTCCGGGGAAAAAAATAAGATATCGGATAAAACACATAACACAATAAATATGCTATAAATTTAATAATTGACTTCATTCTTCACGTAATTTATATAATGTTTCATTTATAAGCGTTGATGAAGTTCCTTTAGTGTAAGGGAAATATACAACCTCAACACCAACCATATTCAATTCTCTCTCTATTTTTCTCCACTTATCAGTTCCTTTCCAATCATCACCAACAAACATAACATTGAAATGAAATTTCTCCCAAGCTTCCATTTTATTCATATTTTCTTGAGTTACAACCTCATCAACATATTTAATCGCTCCTACGATTTCTTTCCGTTCTTCATGCGGAATAACAGCTTGCTTGTGTTTATAACTAACTAATTCATCTGTAGATACCCCTACAATCAAATAATCACATTGTTCTTTTGCTTTACGCAATAAATTAAGATGTCCTATATGAAAAAGATCATACACTCCTGTAGTATAACCAATCTTTAAAGGTTCGTATAAGTTTAAGAATTGTTCTAAACAATATAATTGCCATTTCTGATTTCCTGTAAACTTACACATATCTAAATCTCTTTTAAATTCGGGACGAGTTGGACCATTCCAATTTTTAAAATAAGCATCTACGGGTCTAGGCATTGGCACTTTATCCGGAACTGGAATTTCTGGATATTTTTTCTTCATTAACTCCCTAATAAGATATTTAGGTTCTCCATTCCGAACCTTGTTTAAATCTAATGGTTCTATCATTCGCAACAACGCATAGGGATCCGTGTATGAAATATCTGCTGCTCCAAATGCGTTATAATATGAACTAGATGATTCCCTACTAAATACATCATCCATAAATTTCAAGAAATCAATTTTATCTCCATCCCGATATCGTTCATACAAATAAGATACATCAACTGCTTCTTTTAAAACATCTTGAGGTTCTAAGAATGTATAACGTTTCTTAAAATCTTCCAAAGTCCAATCTTGAGACAATAATTGATCCATCCCTCCAAATATCAAATCACTACTTTCTCCTACGATTAAACGTGTGATTCCATCTTTCTTAGCTTGTATTGCAAGTTGATACAACTGAGGTTCAATTGAATGAACTGGGGAATTTTTAACTCGCAATACAATCGGCAAATATTGTTCAACTGTTTTCCAGTCTATATCGACATAATGCAACTTCAAACCATAATATCGTGCATAATATTCTGCTCGGCTTAACTCTTCCCGTTGAAATTCTCCTCCTAAAAATCTAAATGTATACGCATCACATCCTCGCATATATGACGCAAGAATTGCAGAATCCATTCCACCAGACAAACAAATACCCAATTTTTCAGTAGAAAGTGAATTGAAAACGTTTTGGATTGCTGAGTCAATATCGTCTACAGTTCGAACATAGGTAAATTGTGAAGAGTCTGGAAGAGGAATGTTTTTATGAAAATATCCCTCATAAAAATCCATATCCTCTCGTTCGATATAACGAAAAGCCAAATATGAACTCATGCAAAAATTCTTGTTTACCATTGCCTCTTTTTTTTATTAAACACTCAAATTAATAAACTATAGTCTTCACACTCTACTTGCTCTCTTCCTCTCATTCTCATCCAACAATATTTTACGTAGTCTAATGGAATCCGGTGTCACCTCCACATACTCATCTTCTCGGATGTACTCCAACGCCTCTTCCAACGAAAAAATGATAGGGGGGATAATACGAGCTTTGTCATCTGAACTCTTCGACCGCATATTGGTCAATTGCTTAGATTTTGTTACATTTACTACAATGTCATTATCTTTACAATGCTCACCTACAACTTGTCCTGCATAAACTTCATCTTGCGGATTTATAAAGAACTTTCCTCTATCCTGCAACTTATCTAGTGCATAAGCAAATGCTGTCCCTGACTCCATAGCTATTAATGCACCATTCGTTCGTCTCTCTATCTCTCCTTTGTAGGGTTGGTACTCCAAAAAACGATGAGCCATAACTGCTTCACCCGCCGTTGCTGTTAAAACGTTTGTTCTTAAACCGATGATTCCACGAGAAGGAATAACAAATTCCAAATGAACTCGATCCCCTTTACGTTCCATAGAAACCATATCTCCTTTGCGAACCGCTACCATCTCAATAACTTTACCAGAAACCTCATCCGGCAAATCTATTGTCAATTGCTCCATCGGTTCACATCTTTCCCCATCAATATCTTTGAAAATCACTTGGGGCTGGCCAACTTGTAGTTCATATCCTTCTCGACGCATTGTCTCTATCAATACGGATAAATGAAGTACACCTCTACCAAAAACCGTCCATTTATCTGAAGTAGGGTCTTTTTCTACTTTTAATGCCAAGTTACGATCCAACTCCTTTACCAAACGATCATTAATATGTCGTGATGTTACAAATTTACCTTCTTTACCAAAGAATGGAGAGTCATTAACCGCAAAAACCATACTCATAGTCGGTTCATCAATTGCTATAGGTGGCAAAGGCTCCGGATTTTCTAAATCACATATAGTATCTCCAATATCAAACCCTTCAATTCCCACCAACGCACATAATTCTCCACAATTAGCTTCTCTAACACATGCTTGCCCGAAACCTTCAAAGACTCTAAGTTCTTTTATGCGAACTTTCTTAACTGAACCATCTCGCTTAACCAACGATAAATCCTGAGATTCTGACAATGAACCTCTATGAATTCGTCCAATGGCAATTCGACCCACATAGGAAGAAAAATCCAAAGAAGTAATCAACATTTGTGGCGTTCCAGTCAAAATCCTAGGCTCGGGTATATGTTTAATAATCGCATCCAACACCGGCGTTATATCATTTTCTCTTGGAACATTCCAATCGTCCGACATCCAGTTATTCTTTGCAGAACCATAGATTGTTGGAAAATCCAATTGTTCCTCGGTAGCATCCAAGTTAAACATCAAATCAAACACTTCCTCCTGAACCTCATCCGGACGACAGTTCGGTTTATCAACTTTATTAATAACAACAATTGGTTTTAACCCCAACTGCAAAGCCTTTTGTAAAACGAAACGAGTTTGTGGCATTGGTCCTTCAAAGGCATCTACCAACAGTAAAACTCCATCTGCCATATTTAACACTCGCTCAACCTCCCCTCCAAAATCGGAGTGTCCCGGAGTATCTATAATGTTTATCTTATAATCTTTATAACGAATTGAGACATTTTTTGACACTATTGTTATTCCCCTCTCGCGCTCCAAATCATTGTTATCCAACATTAATGCCCCCGGTTTTTCATGTTCCTTGAACAACTTACCAGCCAACAACATTTTATCCACTAATGTAGTCTTACCATGATCGACATGGGCAATGATTGCCACGTTCCTGATTTTTTGAATCTCCATCTTTATTATTTTATTTTAACTCACAAAGTTAAGTATTTTCAGCGAATAATAACTCTACTATCGTTTAAAATATACAGAGATATTGATAATGATTTAAATTTGGGAGAATAAAAGCAATTCCGATAATTGTATTAAGGACAATAAAAGAATCATTTTGTTTAGCTGATTGTACCGCTATACATAATTATAGTGATTGGTTTACATATTCGTTGAACTCAATTTTACATGTTTAACCATTACATGCTCATTCAAAAATACTTCGGCTGACTTTTGGAATTTTTCAACAGATTCTGTAGTATAGAAAAGGCATGAACCTCCCCTTGTTATATTTGACTCTAAAACTTTATGTCTCTCTAAATAATCTCTGAGTCGATCCGCAACAATATTTCCTTGTGATACCACACTGACATTCTGCGGTAAAAACTTTTTAATCTTAGGCAATAACAATGGATAGTGAGTACATCCTAAAATAAGCGTATCTATTTCTGGGTCTTTTTCTAATAACTCTTCAATATACTTTTTCACAAAGTAATCTGCCCCATCTGAATCATACTCCCCATTCTCTACTAAAGGGACCCATAAAGGACAAGCTTGACCAGACACCACTATATTAGGAAATAATTTTGCTATCTCTATCGGATATGATAAAGACTGAATTGTTCCTACCGTCCCTAAAACTCCAACGTGCCCCGTACGAGTTACCTTACCGATAGCTTCAACGGTGGGACGAATAACCCCTAAGACCCGTTTTTCCTGATTCCATTGAGGCAAATCATTTTGTTGGATACTTTTTAATGCCTTTGCAGATGCTGTATTACATCCTAATATAACCAAAGGACAACCTAAACTAAACAATTTTTCTACGGATTGGCGCGTAAATTCGTACACTACATCAAATGAACGTGTGCCGTACGGAGTCCTCGCATTATCTCCCAAATAAACATAATCATATTGGGGCATTAACTTTCGAATTTTTTCCAAAATTGTTAATCCTCCATAACCGGAATCAAAGACACCGATCGGACCTAGTTTCATCGGATATAACGCCATATAAATAAATAAAAAATACTCTGATCGAATAATTCACAAAAGCTGCTCAAACATTATCTACAACCGATCAAGAATTTAACATAACTCAAAATCAATTTAGATAAAAATTTAAACAGCTTTTGAATAAAACAGATTTATTTAATATTCAATTTCTTCTTCATCATCGGAGTTACATCAATTGCATCTGGTGATTTGTACAATAACACGTTTAAGTCATAAATGTACAAGAACCCATTTTCAGCACCTACTTCTTCAATTGTCTTACGAAGTTTCTCTCTTACAGGTGCTTGCAATTGTTCTTGTTTTTGTTGCAACATCATTTGAGCTTGTTGATAATAATTTTGCATTTTTGTTTGCAAAGTTTGCAACTCTTCCATTCTATTATTTTTTATGGTTTCATCCCAAGTTGCTTCACCCTCTTTGAATTCAACCAACTTACGCGTATATTCATCCTCCATTCTCTTAACTTCACTTTCATGTTGTGCAACCAATTTCTTCAAAGTAGAATCGATTTGTACCGCTTCTGGCATTGCCATGAACAACGTTTGCACATCCAAATACCCCAATTTAACTTGAGTGTTTTGAGCATAAGTTACAACCGGAATGATTGCAAAAAGCAATCCACACACTAATTTTTTCATTTTCTATCTTATTAATTAAACGTTCAACAACTACAAATATAACAATTATTTCGAATATCCTAATTTTTCTAATACTTCATCACTAATATCAACTTTCACCGAAAAATAGATTAAATTTTGACTGCTGGATTTATCCAAAACAACTTGATAGCCTTTCGTATCTGCAATATCTTTTACTGCTACATAAACCTCATCTTGAATAGGTTTCATCAAACTTTCTCGTTTTTTGTAATACTCTCCTTCTGGTCCAAAATATGTACGTTTCAAATCACTGGCTTGCTTCTCTTTGGCAACAATTTCATTTTCTTTCTTTCGCTTCATTTCATCTGAAAGAAAAACCGATTCCGTTTGATAATTTTTATACAAAAGTTCAGCCTCTTCATTCAATGCATCAACCTCCTTTTGCCACTTTTGCGAAATTTGCTTTAGTTGCTCATTGGCAGACTCATACATAGGAATATTTTTCAAGAGATATGACATATCTACTATCGCTATTTTTTGTGCAGATGAGAATGTAACCCATCCAAACAACATTACGGTTAAAATTAAAATTTTCTTCATAACTTACTATTTTTTAAAATTCTTGACCTATAACAAAATGGAAATTACTTCCCCCTTCTCCTACATGATAAGGGTCATCAAATCCGTATCCCCAATCAACTCCAATCAACCCCAACATAGGCAAAAATACCCTCACACCAACTCCTAACGATCTCTTCAAATCAAACGGATTAAAATCACTAAATTCACTCCAAGCATTTCCTGCATCCGCAAATGCTAACAAATAAATTGTTGTTGTTGTTTCCAACATTAATGGATATCTTAACTCTAATGATAATCTCGTGTAAATATTTCCTGCATCTCTCCCCGTTACCGGATCCTCAGGAGTCAACGACCCGTTTCCATATCCTCTTAGTTTAACTGCCGTTGTTGAATAGGTACTGCTGTATCCTGTCATACCATCTCCACCAACATAATATCTTTCAAATGGAGAACGTCTATTTTTATTGTAATAGCCTAAGAACCCATACTCGGCTCTTGTCATCAATACCAACTTTTGGTTACTTGACAATGGAGTGAATGTTTGAGCTTTAAATTCAATCTTATAATACTCTACCCATTTATATAACTCTTCCTGCATCTCGGAATACTCATCTGCACTCAATCCTCGATACTCTTCTTTTGCATCTCCATTTCTAAATTTAGTTACCAATTCATCTACCCTCGAATTATCCTTAAACAAGGAGTATGGTGGTGTTGCTTGGACCATCAATGAGAACTTTGAGCCTCGACGAGTATAATATGGATTATCCAAGGAATTTCTACTCCATGTTGCAGATAAACTTAAGTTATTAGCTTTCCCATCTGATAAATCCAAATAAACCCAATTTTGTAATGAATAATGACGGAATGACAACTCTCCGTAGATTGAAAAGTAATCATCCGGCCAATTTAATCTCTTTCCTATTCCCAAAGAACCTCCAAACGTCATTATGAACTTATCCGGATCTGCAGCTGATGCATAACTATACGAATAATCATCATAATATAAACTGTTATAATAGTTCTCTGAATAGTACTGACTATTAACGCCTGATTGTTTTGACCAATACAAAGAAGCTGATAAGGTAGTCGGACTAGTTCCCCCTAGCCAAGGTTCTATAAATGAAATACTTGCAGAAGTATAATAACGAGCATTGGTAGAGAAGGAAAGAGACAAACTCTGTCCATCTCCCTGTGGCAAAGGATGATATGCCTCCTTATTGAAAATATTTCTCATAGAGAAATTAGTAAACTTCAATCCCAAAGAACCTGTTACACCGGTTTGCCCCCATCCAAAAGACAACTCTACTTGGTCGTTTTTCTTTTGTTCCAAGTTATATATAATATCAACCGTTCCATTCTCAGGGTCTGGTTCAGGTCTGATATCCATTGTTTCTGGATTAAAATGACCGGTAGCCGCTAACTCTCGTGCAGAACGTTGCAAATCTGATTTACTAAATAGTTGTCCCGGTTTTGTTCGTAATTCTCTTCGTATCACATGCTCATAAATAGCATCATTTCCGCTAATTACCACATTATTTATAACCGCTTGTCTTCCTTCATAAACTCTTAATTCAACATCTATCGAATCTCCATCGATATTTACCTCTACTGGTTCTACATTAAAGAATAAATATCCGTGATCCAAATACAAATTCGACATGGCATCTTCATCAACAAACAATCTATCATTCAACAACTTACTATTGTAAACATCTCCTTTTTTGATACCCAAAGCTAATGAAAGTACATCATTAGGATACACAGAATTTCCTACCCAAGTAATATCCCTAAAGTAGTATTTTTTTCCCTCTTCAAAAGTCATATAAATATCTACTCGGTTATCCTCTACGGAAACAATACTGTCGCTTATCAAAACAGCATCTCTAAACCCATATTCATTGAACTTTTCTATTGCCAAATTCTTATCATTCTTATATTCTTCTTCAATGAATTTCTTCGATTTAAATATATTTACCAATTTACCGCGCTCTTTTGTTTTTTTCATTGCACGTTTAATCTTCTTCTCTTCCATTTGAGAGTTTCCGGTAATATATATATGATTTACTCGAACCTTCTCCTTCCTATCAACACCAATATTTACGATAACAGAGCCTTGAGCTGAAGAATCATTTTTCAACCAAATATTCACATCGGCATTTCTGTAACCTTCACCTGCCAAATGACGCTTTATGGATGCTTTTGTACGAGCAATTAAATTCGGAGTCAACTGACCACCTTTTTTCAACTCCATCGCACTCAACATATCTTCTTTATCCTTGTCTTTAACTCCGCGCAAAACTATATCAGAAATGCGCTCTCGCGTTTTTAAAGCGATATTTAACCATATCTTCTGACCATCAATCTTTGATGCCGAGATTTCCACATCTGAGAAAAGTCCTTGTTTCCAAAATTTTTTAATGGCCTGACTGATTTGATCTCCCGGCACCTTAATTTTCTGACCTTTACTTAAACCTGAATAACCAATTATCACAGATTTATCATAATTATTTGCACCGGTAACAGTCACGTCAGCAATCTCATATTCTCTTGGAATATCTGTATAAGAAATAGTTGGAACATATCCACCCTCTACTTCATTGGCAGACAAACTATTTTCTTCATTCTCTATCATTGTATTTTCTTCTTCCTGCAACCACTCAGCTCGCTGCTTGGTAGTATCCATAGGCAAAGCAACAACATTAGCCAATGCTGTTTGTCCCATGATCCACAAAGGGAACACAAAGAAGAAAAGAAGTTTATTTCGCATATATTAAAAATTTATGACACTTGTTCACTTGTCTTTCCAAATCGTCTCTCTCTCATTTGATAATCTACAATTGCTTGAAAGAATTCCTCTTTTTTGAATTCCGGCCAACAAACATCTGTAAAATACAATTCTGAATATGACAATTGCCACATTAAAAAATTACTGATTCTAAGTTCTCCACTCGTTCTTATCAATAAATCCGGATCTGGGATAGTTCGAGTTGTCAAATGATTTGAAAATATATTTTCATCAATATCATTTTCATCTAATTCCCCTTTTTTAACTTTTTGAGCTATCTGCTTTACTGCATCAACAATCTCCCACCGAGAAGAGTAACTAATAGCCAAAACAAGCGTTAAGCCAGTATTGTTTTTAGTTAAATCCTCGGCATCCTCCATATTTTTCAGTGTTACTTCTGATAAACGAGAACGATCTCCTATCATCAATAAGCGAACATTGTTTTTCATCATCTTACCGATGTTGTTTTTGAGAGCAACAGACAGAATCTCCATCAAACCCATCACTTCGCTCTCGGGGCGATTCCAATTTTCTGTAGAAAAAGCATATAGCGTCAAAAATTTTACTCCTATTTCTCCCGCAGCTTCTGTTATTTTATCAACAGAATCAACACCATTATGATGACCAAAAATTCTTTCTTTGCCTTGCTTTTTTGCCCATCTCCCGTTCCCATCCATGATAACAGCTACATGTTCGGGAACCCGTTCTATATTTATTTGCTCTTTATAACTCATAATCAAAATTGCAAAACGTTACATTTACTCTTCTTCCGAATCAAATCAATACTTAAAAATAAAAACACTGTAGAATAATAATCATTGTTTTTTATCCATGAATATCCCATCTGATACGGATCATCTAATATCTTATTGTCTTTATTAGTAACATCAAAATCATCTATGAACAACTTATGCATAGACCATTCTAAGCCTAAATTAAATCGCTTGCCGAATTTAAATTTATATCCAACTCCATACGTAAAATTAAATGTCAACTCAGTACCTCTCCATTCATCATATATTGTTATACCAGGACCCAATAAGATATAAGGAGTATGTCGCTTTACCTCTCTATCCCACGTTCTAATCCCATACTTGAAGAAATTGTGCTCAAAATGCAACCCTACGTCCCAAAATTCTCTTTCAAACTCAGCATTAACTCCTCCTGGCAACGCATTGTCCATATTCCTAGAATCTCCGGAAACTGCACCCCGAATAACATTAACCTTCAACACTCCTCTGTTGGTTAAATTAATTCTTAATAAACCTCCAAATGCTAAATGAGGTTCTAAGAAAACCTTTGTTGAGTTAGCATCCCCATTATAAAAAGAGCCTCCTCCTAAAATCCCCAATTCACCAAAATAACGAGTCTGAGCAGTCATACCGCTTAACCCACAGCACAACATCAACACAATTGGAAGACATATTTTCAATCTTTTTTTATATTGCATTACAGAATTTTAAACATTATACATCTAGGAAACGTAAAAATCGTCTCAATATTTTATAATTTCCCAAACGACTGCAAAAATAATGAATAAATTTAAGACACAGTTTGAAATTTTCTTAAAAATTTGTTATTCGTAGGTTTTTAAACAGATATTCTAGTCATTTTGTAAATCTACTCTTCAATTTTATTAGTTTTTCTCGTTTTTAGAGTTACTTTTGCAGTTATGGCAGGTATTTATATTCATATCCCTTTTTGTAAAAGTCGATGTTCCTATTGCGACTTCTACTCATCTACTTTCTTAGGAAATAGGGAAGAGATTATTTCTAACATTTGTGAAGAGATTAAAGAACAGAAAAAATTTTTTATTCACAACGAGAGTATCAAAACCATCTATTTTGGGGGCGGTACTCCCTCGCTTCTTTCATTTAAAGAACTGAAAACTATTTTTAACGCCATTGAGAAAAATTTCGTATTGGATCTCCATGAAGTTACTCTTGAAGCCAATCCAGACGATTTAAATAAAGAAAAAATAACCGAAATAACACAACTACCTATCAATCGATTAAGCATCGGAGTACAAAGTTTTAACAATAACAATTTACGACTATTCAACAGAAGACACTCTGCCCAACAAGCTATTGACGCGGTAAAACTTTGTCAAGATAAAGAATTAAATAACATTAGTATAGACCTAATTTATGGCATCCCCTCACAAACAATAGAAGAATGGAATATAAATTTAGACATTGCTATTTCACTCAAATGCCCTCACATTTCTGCTTATCATCTAACCTTTGAAGATGGTGCCAAGATTACAAAACAAAGAGATAAAGGGGTGATTAAAGAGTTAAATGAAGAGGAAAGTATTGATTTGTACAAACTGTTGGTACAAAAACTAAAAAATGCCAACATTTTACAATATGAGATATCTAATTTTGCCATCCCAGGCATGGAATCAAAACATAATTCGTCCTATTGGAACGAAACTCCATATCTTGGAGTTGGCCCATCAGCCCACTCATACAATGGAAAAATTCGCAAATGGAACATTTCCAATAGTCGATTATACTTACAATATCGAAAAGAAAAAAAAACTTACTTTAAGTTAGAAGCCATTGATAATAATACCAAGTATAACGATTTTGTAATAACTTCGTTACGAACAATCAGAGGTATGAATCTGAAACTTTTAAAAGAGAATTTTAGTCTCAAAATTGTTAATCATTGTTTGAGAGAAGCCAACCGATTCATATCAACAGGAGATATGACAATAAACGATGAATATTTGGCTCTTTCTGATAATGGGATATTCAAATCTGACTTTATCATGGAAAACTTGCTTTGGGTTGAATAATAATATTACCTTTGCAAAAAATATTAGACAATGAAAAAGATAGCAATCTTCCCGGGAAGTTTCGATCCATTTACCGTGGGTCACTATTCAATAGTACAAAGAGCATTAAACTTTGTTGATGAGGTGGTAATTGCAATTGGAGTAAATGATGCAAAAAAATCTCTATTTTCTATTGAAAAAAGAAAAATGATTATTCAAAAATCATTCATAAACAACCCCAATATCAAGGTGGAAAGTTATGACTCATTGACTGTCGATTTTGCGAAAGAAATTGGGGCAACAATTATACTTAGGGGGATTCGTTCTATTGCAGATTTTGAGTATGAAAAAACAATTGCAGATGCTAATCGAAGAATCTCCGGAATTGATACCATATTGTTATTTACAGAACCGCAACACTCTTTTATCAGTTCTACAGTCGTAAGAGATTTACTTAGATATGGGAAAGATATCAATTGCTTTTTGCCGCCCAACGTCACTGTTGAAGACTTATAATTCAGATGGATTCTATAAATTCATTTTGCTAAATTTTGGAATTATTTTGAGTAAATTGCCGTGCGAAAGGAAAAAACAGTGCAAACACTTTGACCGCCTGACAAACAGCATGTTGCAGAAATAAATCAAAAAGCACCGAAAAGTTTAGCCTCTAACGATTTATGCTTTAAAATCTAAAACGGTAAATTTATAGAACTTACCTCAATATAATACATTTTACAGATTTCAAAACACTCCTCTATATTCGGGTGATTATGGGGGATATTTGACTTAAAAAGTTTTAGATTCACAGGAGCCAGAGATTGACCGTTTTCTAAATTAAAAAAAAGAGAAGCAACCCATAAGGGCTACTCCTCAAACAAAATAAACAAACACTATGAAAAATGAACTTATCAAGAATCGTTCAAAAATCAACAATTCTTATATATTTTCCCCCTCTTCTTTGTGATTCGCATAATAGACACGCAATGGAGTAGAAGTCACTTTTATAAATCCCTTTGCATCCTCTGATGTCCATCCTTTGTTTATCTCTCCATATTCACCAAATTTAGATTTAACCAAGTCATCAGGAGAATCAACACCCACGGTAGAGAATGATAAAGGTCTCAATTCTAATGTAACCTCACCGTTCACATTTCTCTGAGAAGACTCTAACATAGCCTCAATATCTCTCATCACCGGCTCTAAGTATTGAGATTCATGCAAAAACATTCCATACCAATTTGCCACCTGATCTTTCCAATATTGTTGCCATTTAGACAATGTATATTTCTCCAAAAAACGATGAGCACCAATAATCAACATAGGAGCAGCAGCTTCAAATCCGACACGTCCTTTTATACCAATAATTGTGTCACCCACATGCATATCACGTCCTATGCCATAGGCAGCACCAATCTCTTCTATTTTTTGAATACAAGCAATTTTATCATCAAACACCTCTCCATTTACCGAACAGATTTCACCATTTTTAAAGCCTAATTTCAGCAATTCAGAACCATTTTTTGTCACCTGCTTTAAATAAGCTGATTCCGGCAAACCTTCACGAGAATCCAAGATTTCTCCACCGCAAATAGACGTACCCCAAATTCCAACATTATAAGAGTATTTCAACTTTGTCCAATCTGCAGAAAAACCATTATTATTCAAATAGTCAATTTCATATTGTCTTGTCAAAGTCATATCTCGAGTCAGAGTTATAATCTCAATACCAGGAGACATCACTAAAAAGGTCATATCAAAGCGGACCTGATCATTTCCGGCACCGGTAGAACCATGTGCAATAGCATCAGCACCAATTTCATTAGCATAACGAGCAATTGCCATACCTTGGAAAATACGTTCAGAAGAAACAGAGATTGGATAAGTACCATTACGTAGCACATTACCGTACACCATATACTTCAAACTCTTCTCATAATACTCTTGAGTAACATCTAAAGTCACATACTTTACCGCACCCAACTTATAAGCATTCTCTTCGTTTTGCTTTAATTGCTCTTCACTGAAACCTCCGGTATTTGCACAAGCAGCATACACTTCATAGCCTTTTTCTTTAGCTAAATACATTACAGTGAAAGAGGTATCCAAACCTCCACTAAAAGCGACAACAACTTTCTTTTTAGCCATTTTGAAATTATATTTTAATATTCGGATCTTTAGCTAACTCTCTCTCCGCCATTTCTAAACTTAAAGGTTCATGCGGATCAAATAACATTCCGGTACAAATACAATAACGACGCCCCGTTCTTTGTAAAATATCATAATTTACACATCCTTTACATCCTTTCCAAAACGTTTCGTCTTCTGTCAAATCTGCAAAAGTAACCGGCAGATACCCCAACGCTGTATTTAACTTCATTACTGCTGCACCAGATGTCAAACTAAATATTTTCGCCTCCGGCCAACGAGTACGCGCCAACGTAAATGTTGTATGCTTAATTCGCCGTGCCAACCCTCGCCCTCTAAACTTTTCCGGAACAATCAACCCCGACGTGGTGACATATTTTTTATTCTCCCACGTTTCAATATAACTGAATCCGGCAAATTCATCTCCACAGAGTGCAATTACAGCCTTGCCTTCACGAATTTTATCCTTCACATACTCCGGATCTCTCTTTGCAATACCCGTACCTCTTACCTTGGCCGCCTTCTCAATCGTATCCAAGATAACCTCTACATAATCTATATGCCGTTCATCGGCAACCATAATTTCAATTTCTTGCTCCATAGTCACTGAGTGAAAATAGCGTTGAATTTATTTTTTCAATGAAGGAATAAATCGAGACAAAGCATCGATTACATCCTGTTGTGACAATTCTTCTCTCTTTACTGCTATAATAGTATCATCTCCGGCCACAGTCCCCAAAATTACATCATTCGCCTGCACATCAATCTCATAAGCCATACTACTCGCATACCCCGGGCGCGTATGAATAACTACTATATTAGAAGAAAAATCCAAAGAAACCAAAACCGAATCCTGCGTCGTTCTTGTCTTAATAACTTCTTCGCCTAACTCCTGTTGTGCCGGTAATTTATACACATACATACCTGACGAATTAGTTGTCTTTACAACTTTCAATTGTTTCATATCCCGCGACAAAGTACCTTGCGTCAATTCAAATCCGGCTCTCGCCAAGCTTTGAAGAAGCTCTTCTTGACTACCTACTTCGGTCGTCGAAATAATCTCTTTTATTGCAGCGATTCGTTTTACTTTATTCTTCATTTTCTACTATCAATAAATATATACGAATATTTATTCATAAAAGTATGCAAATTTATGTATATATTCCTTATTTCGCTAATTTTAAACGACTTTTTTAGCATAAAAAAGAAAAGATTTTTAATTCTTAAGCGAATGCTTTATCAATCAAGCAAATATAAGATGTCAATTTGTTTTTATTCAGACAGATTTTCATAATTTTCGTTGCAAATAATTATCATGGAACAGGATCATACCCGCTTCCACCCCAAGGATGACACCGAAAAATTCGTTTTATCGCCAAGTACCCTCCCTTAAAAATGCCATATTTTTCAATTGCCAGCATCGCATATTCAGAACATGTAGGTGTATATCTACATGAAGGTGGCAACATTGGAGATATTACTAAACGATAAAACTTTATCGGAAGCAATACCATACGAATAAAAAATTTGGATAAAACCGTCCTGTTGGATTCTTTTTTATGCATTTACTTGTTTACTTATTATTTCCACCAGTTTTTTTAAAGACTTTTTCATTTGCCGTTCTATCAACGAAGTTTTTTCACACTTTTCTCCAATAAAATTGAATGAAAGATGTAGTTGTTCGCCTCTACTTTGCATTACATCCCATAAATCATGTTTATTATTTCTATACGCCTCTCGAATTTGCCTCTTTACATAATTCCTATCAACAGCTTTTTTTAATTTTCTTTTAGAAACTCCTGCCATGCATAATATTGCTACATCTCCTTCTGATTGTGAAACATTTCTATAAACAACCCTAAAAGGATAGACAAAAAATGCCTCTCCTTTTTCATACAAAGCATCCACCAACAATTTACCGCAGAGATGCTCTTTTTTGGGAAATGTATTTCGACGCAACGCCATAAAAGAAACCACACCAAAGAAGAATATTCCATTCTCCTCGATGTGGCTATATTAATTATATTATTTTTTCTTTGAAGTCTCTTTTAAATAGGCATCCATTGCTGCCGGCATAGATGGGAATTCTACCGTTGGAGCCTCAACATTAACAATCAATCCCGCATCCTTCGCAGCCTTTGCTGTTGTTGCTCCTAAACATCCTACACTAATATCTCCTTGCTTAAAATCTGGAAAGTTTTTAAATAACGAAACTATTCCTGAAGGACTAAAGAAAACCAACATGTCATAATTAAAATCGGGTTCTTTTGTAAAATCAGTACTCACAGTCTTATACATAACTGCAGGAGTGAAATTTGCTCCAGCTTTTTCCATTAAGGAAAGAATATCATCTTTTTGCTCCTCCACCGCTTTATTCACATCATGAACATCTGCCACTGCTACAAGAAACTTTTCATCTATGTGCTTATTCACATATTTCATCAAATCTTCCAACTTATTTGTTTCTCCAAAGAAAATTTTTCTTTTTCTATACTGAATGTATTTTTGCAAATATTTTGCTACAGACTCAGAAATACAGAAATACTTCATTGTTTCAGGAACATTCACACGCAATTCCCCACACAACCGAAAAAAATGATCTACCGCAGTTCTTGCCGTAAAAACTATAGCCGTATGCTCTAAAATAGAGACCTTTTGCTGACGAAATTCTTTTGATAGAACCGGCTCGACCTTAATAAAAGGCTTAAAATCTATTTTTACTCCATATTTCGATTCTAAATCAAAATATGGTGATTTCTCTGACGAAGGTTTCGGCTGAGATACTAAAATACGTTTAATTTTCACCATTATACAATTACTAATTTTTTTACACTAAAATTATCAATCCCCACACAAAAACTACAGTCGGTAAAATTTCTAGGGTGCAAAGATACAAAATCAAATAAAATAATGAAGTCACCCCCGTAAAAAAAAATTCAAAAATCTTATATAAATAGAGAATTACGGCTAAACCACAAATAAAAATGCCTATCCACAACGCTCCTCGCACCATAATTGCCGGCCCATATGAAACCAATATATCCACAAAAAATAACGAAAAACCAAACATCGTTATCAATGTCAAATACTGCTTATTTATATTATCTAATATTGTCCGGTTAAAAAATACATAACATATAATTCTATTCAATATTAATTTAACTATCACATAAAGTAATACCGCAATTAATAGTTTGGCGAAAGAAAGTAAAAATGATTTCGGGACAAAATTTAGTATATCCTCTAAAATAAAACTACAAAAAAGAGTTACAGATATTGCTGATACAGAAAAAGTTAAAAAACGAAACTGGAATAATCCCATGCGGGTATTAGAGAAACTTGAACTCGAATTGGTCATAAAGAAAAACGCCTTAATATCTTGAATATATAATTTAAAACGTCTTGTCAACAACATCCCAACCGTAAATGATAAAACAACCATCAATGGAGTAAACCACATCTGTTGTCGAAAAGTATCTACCCTCTCAACCCCTTCCTTCGATGGTATTCCTTCTATTGTGTGAAGTGGCTTTGTATACGATTTTATCCTATTTATAGCCCCCATTGTCAGAGTGAAATAATCATCCAACCCCTCTTCCAACGAATAGAGTACCTCCTTTTCTACAGAAACTTCATTAATAAGAGAGTCAACAGACTTTGCTATATCCTCCGAAAAGCCATCCTCCATACTATTATTTCTTTCTATATGATCTTTTTCTGCTGGCATCGCTTTTTATTTATAATACTATTTTGAGCGTTATATTGTTTTTTAGAACCACTTAATTTCTTCCTAATAAAACTATTTCAATCTTAATAAGCCCAAACTGCACGAATAGGAATACCTACATAGCGCTCTCTACTTTTTATCAAGACTTCAACTTTGTCATCTTCTGAGTTTTTTAATGCTAGCGAGTATGCATCGGTTGCATTACATGTTGCATAGATCCAAATCATCGGAATATCTTCTGCAAATATATCTTGTGACTCTTTATAACCTGTCTTAGGAAGAAAAATACTATTCCCATTCCCAGATCTAAATTCAACACCTTCCACATCTTCTTTACTTACCCAAACTACCTTACATCTATCTACCAATTCATACACCTCTTCAACTGTTGGCATTCTCCAATTTCCTCCTAATTTTGACGAAGCTATATCTTTATTATACCGATTCGAATAATTTGCTTTTACATATTCTTCTTTAACAACCGTATCCCCCCACGCAAAATAATCTCCCGACTCTAACAAATCCTCTGCTCCTACATTAGATGAGGCCCAAGCAACAGAAAGTCCTAAATCCACAGCTGCATCAGGCAAATACAATTCTTCGTCACAATCATCTCTATCGTAACAATCATCATGTATCAACACAAAACAAGACCCCATTAAAAAGGGGGTGATGAGAATAATCAGATAGTTGGCAACATTTTTCATTTTTGCAATTTTTAGAGAAACAAAGATACTATTTTTCAAAAGAAAATACAATCTCAAATGGAGATAATAAAATTTTCACTACTACTAAATTCCCACCTTTACCGAGAATAAAAAAAAGGATGAAGAAAAAAAATAAATTTCATCATCCTCCCAATAATAATTGATAACTTATAGAAGTTACTATTCTCTCTTTAAAATTGCTCTGCAATGGCCTTTGCTATTTTTGCCATTTCTTCAGCCTCAACCTCCTTCTTCTGCGCAAAGTTTAAATCACTTTCCCTGTGAATAGGAATCAAATGAATATGTACATGCGGAACTTCCAATCCAATAACAGCAACTGCAACACGAGTACAAGAAACTGCCTTTTCAATTGCCAAAGCAACTTTTTTTGCAAAAACCATTAACCCAGACAAAGTTTCATCATCCAAACGAAAAATATAATCCTCCTCTATTTTGGGAACAACAAGAACGTGACCTTTCTGAACCGGATTAATATCCAAAAATGCAAAGTAGTTATCATCTTCAGCTACTTTATAACAAGGGATTTCACCCTTAATAATTTTAGTGAAAATTGTTGACATTACCGACCTGTATTAAAACGAAATTTCAATTACCTCAAAAGGAATCTTCCCTACCGGAACTGTCACCTCCACAATATCCCCAACCTTCTTTCCTAATAGAGCCTGAGCAATAGGAGTATTAACAGCTAATTTACCTTCCTTCAAATTAGCTTCATGCTCTGAAACTAAAGTATAGGTCATTACTGCTCCATTTTTAGTGTTTTTTATCTTCACCTTATTCAGAATTTGAATAACTTCCGTGTTCAACCTAGAATCATCTATAATCTTTGCTGAGAGAATTTTTTCCTTCAACAACGAAATCTTCATCTCTAATAATCCTTGAGCTTCTTTCGCTGCATCATACTCCGCATTTTCAGACAAATCACCTTTGTCGCGAGCCTCTGCAATTTGCTTAGAAATAGCGGGTCTTTCTACTGTTTCCAAGTGCTTCAACTCTTCTCTCATTTTGTTATAGCCTTCTTCTGTTACATAAGATACTGCCATAATTATTAGTTTTTTTAGTTACTATTACTACAAAAAAATAATTGGTGTGTGACAATTAAGTTTATTAATTCTTACACACCGCATGTGATTATACAAGTAATCCTTGAGATAATCTGTATATTACCAAAATATTCTGTCCTTAGACAAAAGCAAAGATATAAAATAGATTTTAATTATCCAAACTGAAAAGTCAGTTTACATAATTATTAATTATAATATACTAATTTAGAACAGACTAAAATCTTAAGAAGGGTCCTATAAATTCATTTTGAAACTTTTTAGATAAGTTTATAAATTAGGTCAATTACAAATTGGAATTGATAGGACTCACTTCTACTTAATTCTTGCCACACCAGGAAGAGAATTGTTGTTAGACAACTCTTGCAAGGCGACTCTTATCACTACATCATTTTCATTAAACACAGGATAAAAGGCTTCGTCTCCCAAAATACTTCTCAAAATATATGCTTTTATACGATTTTGCATCAAGGCTTTAGAGTCTGCATACATCTTATCATTTTTAGGAATTCCTCTATCTTGAGCAAATTGAACTAATTCATCGGCTAAATTCTGAGAATTCAAATAATTTAAAAGTGTTGTAAAATCTTTGTACAAAGCCAACTTTTCTCTATTTTTATCTACATACTCAAACGTATAATCATAGAGAATCCCTCCATTATATATTTTTGTATAGTAGCTTGTCATACCTATAGTATCTCTTGGAACGAAAACATCCGGAGAAATTCCGCCTCCTCCATAAACGATCCTTCCTCGCGTTGTAAAAAATTTCAAAGAGTCAGGCAATGCCTTGATACTATCTTTATCATCCATCTCTCCATGAAGGTATCTATTTAAGATATCCATATCGTACTCATCTTTATCTGAGTAGGGCTTCTGTATGCAACGTCCCGAAGGAGTATGGTAACGTGCTATTGTTAAACGAATAGCAGATCCATCTCTTAATGATATTTGTTGCTGAACCAATCCTTTCCCGAAAGAACGCCGACCAATCACCACTCCTCTATCATTATCTTGAATCGCACCCGCAAATATTTCACTTGCAGAAGCAGACCATTCATCTATCAATACCGCTACAGGAGTTTGAGCAAACCCTCCACGCCCATCAGCCACGGCATCTCTCCTCTTTTCTGCTTTCCCCTCTGTATATACAATCAAATCTCCCTCTTTCAAAAATTCATTCGTCATTAATATGGCAGCATCTAAATAGCCACCGGAATTCCCTCGCAAATCTACAATATATCGCTCAGCCCCTTCTATTCTAAGATTAGTTAAAGCCTCTACAAATTCATCGTATGTTCCTGATCCAAATTTACTAACCTTCACATATCCAACCTTATCTTGCATCATATATGCGGCATCAATGCTGTGCAAAGGAATATCCCCTCTTACTATTTCAAAGGTAAGCAATTCTTCAGAAGAACTTCTCTTCACTCCGACCTTAACCTTGGTACCTTTAGGACCTCTTAATCTTTTCATTACCTTATCATTCGTGATAGAGGGCCCAACAAATAGAGAATCATCTACAGTAACAATCCTATCTCCTGGCAGGATTCCTAACCTCTCTGATGGCCCCCCACTAATAACAGCCACAATCATAATGGTATCCTTCTGAATATTAAATTGAACACCAATACCAGAAAAACTTTTATCCAAATCATCATTTACAATTTGCAAATCCTCTGCAGGTATATAAACGGAATGCGGATCCAACTCCGCCAAAATTTTCGGAATCGCAGATTCTACCAACTCATCCCTATTTACGGTATCAACATATTGTAAGTCAATCAAATTTAGCAACAAATCTAATTTCCCCTCTACGTTTAAACTAGATACTTTTTGAGTATGTTGCAACTCGTTTTTTGACAACACAGAACCTATAACAAAACCAAAAACAGCTGCGAACGAAACTATAATTGGAATAACAATTTTTTTCATACTTACAAATCAACATCTAAAAATTCGACATCAATACCAACTCGTTTCAACAACTCAACCCCATCAAGAGTGTGATACGACTCTCCGTAAACAACTCTTCTGATTCCTGCTTGAATAATCAACTTTGCACATTCTATACAAGGTGAGGCTGTAACATATAAGGTGGCACCTTCGCTACTATTAGAAGATTTAGCAACCTTTGTAATTGCATTAGCTTCTGCATGCAAAACGTATGGCTTTGTTTTATTGTTCTCATCTTCACAAATATTTTCAAATCCGGAAGGAGTTCCATTGTATCCATCAGAAATAATCATGCGATCCTTCACCAACAACGCTCCAACTTGCCGTCTTTGGCAATACGAATTTTCTGCCCATACTCGTGCCATCCGCATATATCGACAATCTAACATGTGCTGCTTACTATTTTCCTTTATCTCCTTCATTTTCTTTGTAAATTTCCACAAAAATACAAAAATATAGTATTAAAAATAAATCAATATTCTTATTTTATGTTATATCGACATACATAATCTACATCCACTTTCTGCAACAACTTTTTGCACTGCTTATTATTTCTTCTTCACCTTCCACTTTGCGATTTTGCATTAATATGCGTCCATCGCAAATCACCGTATCTACCGCCTCTGTACCGGTTGCATAAATCCAATTAGAGGAGAAATTGTAGCAAGGCACCATTCGCTCATTATTTAAATCCACTAACAATGCATCTGCTAATTTACCAACTTTAATCTCTCCGGCATCCACCCCAAATATTTTTGGGCCGTTTGTTTGAGACCATTGTAGCAAAGTTTGTACAGGCAAAACCTCAGGACCATAATTGCATTTTGCAATCATTGCCGCAAATTTAGTCTCTTCCAACATATCCAAATTATTGTTTGACGAACATCCATCTGTGCCGATTAAAACTTTATTTCCATTCAAATCCATCTGTTTGCTTTTGAAATATCCGGATGATAATTTCATGTTAGAAACCGGGTTATGCGCTATCGCCACACCTCTATCTTTTAATATCTGTATCTCCTCTTGATCAACGTGCACTACATGAGCTGCAATACAATTATCTCCTAAAATACCTAATCTATCTAGCCATCGCACCGGTGTCAGCCCATATTGTTCTATGCAATCATTCACCTCTTTCTCTGTCTCAGACAAATGAAAATGAAGCAAAACGCCCTCTGATTTGGCCTCTTCTGCACAACGAATCCACAATTTTTCACTAACCGTATATACTGCGTGCGGAGCTATTGCCATCTGAATGCGAGGCGATTTATCCTTATATTCTTTCAATAATTCAAAATTCTTTTCTATCTGCTTTTCCCCCAAGTTATCTGTGAAAGTCATTCCCATACACCCCCTTAAGCCCATCTCTTCCGTAGCTCTCCACGTCTCATGGGTATCCCAATACATATCATTAAAGAAGAGCGTTCCTGATTTTATCATTTCCAACAATGCCAAACGACTTCCGATATAAATATCCTCTTCGGTCATCTTCGCCTCAAAAGGCCATATATAATCGTTTAACCAAGGGAATAGAGGCATATCATCTGCATACCCTCTTAACAATGTCATTGCCGCATGCGTGTGCGCATTATAAAAGGGGGGAACAATCGCCTTATCTGCTCCGTCAATTACAACATCTTCGAGTGAAGATGTAATATCACACCCTATTTCTGTAAACCTATTTCCCTCTATTTTGATATTAGTAACACTACCATCCAATGTTACTCCTTTAATAAATATATTTGCCATAATAAAATTTTTATCTTTAAATACAACTTTAAAACCTGATATCTCTACCGAAAACTATCGGAAAGATAGCCCATAAAACAAATATATCTATTTTTTTTTATTTAATAACGTTGAATAAAATTATTTCACAATAATTCTCTCTCCTAATGATTTTGCCATCTCATTAATACATTTTTTCAAATCTTGAATTTCTGACATTAAAGAAACAATCTCGGTTGGCTCCTTCTTATCTCGCAAACTCATTATTTTTCGTTTCACCTCCAAACTTAACCACTTAAATTTATAATCAAGTAATACGTGAGGTATCAAATCTGCCAACCGGTCTTTTTCTTCTAACTCAACTTTTTTTACTTTAATTTTACAATCT
This sequence comes from Paludibacteraceae bacterium, assembly GCA_017630395.1. GTDB lineage: Bacteria > Bacteroidota > Bacteroidia > Bacteroidales > Paludibacteraceae > UBA1181. Next base: position 62,262 of record JAGBVI010000099.1, on the reverse strand, counting down.
TCCACATTTTTATCAAACATTTTGCTCAACGTATATTGCTCCGACAAGACATCAGAGGCAACTCTACTAAAATCTGGATTTTGATGATAGGTAAAAAAGCGTTCTGAAGAGACGAACTGCAACTGCTTGCTTTTTACATACTCATCCAACATAGATTGGTAAAGTTTATTCGAAAATTGAAGCTCATCTATCTCTAATTCGGAGTAAATAAACTCTGCCACAGTCATTTTCTCCTCTTCATTATCTATGAGCATAAAATCTCCGTATTTTACAAAGAAATAGACAATATTACGTTCTTCAGCTTCTAACGGATCATTTTTTATCGCAGATATTGAAACCTGCTGAGGAGCAGATCCCCCTTCCTTAATTACTATCTCTTGTTGAACATCTGATTGAGAAGTTGATGATTGTTTCAATTGCCTCTCTTTCCACTCTTTCTCTGCTCGATTTTTTCTATTTTTTAAGATCTCGGAATAGATCAACTTTTCATCGGCATCCAACAATTTAGCACACTCTCTCGCATAAACAGAACGTTTTACTTCATCTGGAATAACTGCTACAGTATCTGCTATATCAGAAATAAGCTGGGCTTTTTTCATCGGGTCGTTGCCAATGACCGACAAATAATAATCTATTTTAAAAAAGAGATAATCTTTCTCATTTCGCAACAAATAATCTCTGATTACCGAAAAGTCATTATTTTGCGCAAAAGTATCCGGATCTTCACCTTCAGGCAATACCACCACTCGAACATTCAACCCCTCACTCAATAATAGTTTCCCATTTTTGAGAGCTGCATTCATCCCCGCAGAATCTCCATCATAAAGCAATGTCACATTTTTTGCTCCGTCTCTATCGGCCTCAACGGAGGGTAAGATTCTGCGTAACAACCGAATTTGTTCAACGGTCAAAGCCGTTCCACAAGGAGCCACAACATTCTCCAAACCCGACTGAAACATTGATATTACATCCGCATAACCCTCTACCAGATAGCATTTTTTCTCTCGGACAATTGCATTCTTAGCAAAGTAGATTCCATACAACACATTACTTTTGTGGTAGATGTCTGATTCTGGCGAATTCTGATATTTAACCTGATCATCTTTCTTAATAGCCCGACCTCCAAAAGCAATAACTTTTCCTGAAATAGAATGGATTGGAAAAATAGCTCGTCCATGAAAACGATCTATATTGTAATTTTCTTTTACGATGGTGGCTCCTATTTTCTCAAGATACTCCAACTTATACCCCATCTTTAGCGCATGATTGGTATAAGCATCGCGCTGATTCAACGCATATCCTAATTGAAAACGTCGAATTGTATCATCATGAAATCCTCTATGTCTAAAATAACTCAATCCGACTGCAGTTCCTTCCGGATGCTCAAATAAATTGGTTGTAAATTGTTGATGCAGAGCCTCTGTTACAGCCATCAAACTCTCTCGTTCACCTCGTTGCTGTATTTGTTCATCAGAAAGCGTCTCCTCAACTATCTCAATATGATATTTATTTGCAAGGAATTTAAGTGCTTCATAATAAGATAAATTTTCAATCTTCATGATAAAATTCACCGGATTCCCACCCTCTCCACAACCAAAACATTTATAAATATTTTTGGCAGGAGAAACCGAAAAAGAGGGTGTTTTCTCGTTATGGAAAGGACAATGTCCAATCATATTAGCCCCCCTTCTTTTTAAGGTAACATAATCCCCAACCACCTCTTCAATTTTGGCAGTGTCAAAAATCCTATCTATCGTAGATTGATCTATCATCTATCTGTTAGAAATTTAGAGGTTGTGAGAAATTTTTCATTTCAACACAACCTCAGTAAATTTAGCATAATAAGTAACTTGATTTTATTAGCTATTGCTCATTTTATTTACCCAATAAAGCTCGAATAGAATCCATTGCTTCAAATGCAGTATCCACTGTAAATCCTTCATCAAAAATACTTACAATACCTGCAACTTCATTATACATATCTTTTGTAACTTGAGCTTCATCTTCCAATCCAAATTTACCCATTGCAACGCCTGTTACAAAACCTGTTTTCCAACCTGAAATCTCTTTATTTTCAGAATAATCTGCATAAATACCAACCAATCCTGCTGTCATTGCTGCAATAGAGGCAGTACTAGATCCGGCAGAGTTATAAGTTTCGTAAATATCATACAACTGCTTACCTGAAGCAACTCCGTCAGGATTTACATACTCATCCACAGGCGATTCTCCTGAATCTACATCTTCACCTTCGCCATCACAAGAAGAAAATGCAAAACCTAAACACAAAAAACACAAAAAAGACCAAAATTTAATCGCTTTCATACTTATTTATTTTTAATTTAATTAACAGCAGCCAAAGCTGCAATACTAATAGTTATTTCACTCAAATACTTAAAAGGCATTGCCATTGCCTCAAGAGTTGCTCCCGTTGTTAAAACATCGTCAACTAGCAATAAATGCATTCCCTTTACTTGTTCTTCATTTTTTAGTTGGAATATTCCTTGCACATTTTCCCAACGCTCTTCTGCCCTTTTTTTTGTTTGAGTAGAATTCTCTACAACACGTTCCATAAGATTATTCATCACCGGAATTTTCATCACCTCTGCCATACCTCTACAAATCACCTCACTTTGATTATATCCGCGAACTTTCAATTTATTAGGGTGTAATGGAACAGGTACCAAGGCATCCACCGATTTAAACCGCCCTCTCTTCAACTCCTTTCCAAACATCCGTCCAAACTTCATCCCCAATTCCAGATTCCCCCTATACTTCAATTCATGAAGAATTTGTTGTGTAATTCCATCTTTTTCAAAGAATAAATAGGTTGTCGCATATTGCAACCTTATCCTTCCGGATAAACGTTCTTCCAAAAAATTCCATTTATGCTCTGAAATTCCAGCATAAGGCATTTCAAATAAACAAGAAAGACATAAATATTCTTCTCCCTTCACCAATGCCTTTCCACATCCTACACAACAATGCGGATAAAAAAGCGAAATAAAATCGCTAAAAAACTCCTTCAATTTAATCATATCAAACGCAAACAAATAAGAAGTTAATACCATGAATCAATCCAATAATCATTCAGACCTACTCATAACCCAACCTCTCTTAAAGGTAGGGGGAAAACTTCCGAAAGAGATACTCTTACCTTCTTTCAAACAAGTACCTACAAAAATAACAATAAATTTCAATCCCCCAAAATGTGAAAATAAAAGATGATAAAAATATCGTTAACAGATTGTAAATCAATAGAAAAATCAGCAACAACAAAACACGACAAAAGAGAATGCACATTTTTTTGTACATTCTCTATATAAGATTTGCTACTAAATAATAATTTAGCAAGCAACTACCACCTCATAAAGAAAGAAGTTGTTTAAATTTTATTATTGAATTAGCTTCGGCCTTCTCTCTTTTTAGCAACCTATCTAGAGCACATTTCAACCTATTTTTACTATTATTTTTTTGAAAACAGCGCACCGCTAACTTCAAAAGAACAATAAAAACAATCTTAAAAGTTACTCATAAATATGCTCAAAATAAAATTTTAACACCCTCTATATATGGCACTTTCTTAGTATTTCATCTTTTCCTTAACAGGATTTCTGAAATAAACCTTTCCGTCCGTATATTCCTGAGCAGCAATCAATGTTGGCTTTGGCAACTTTTCGTAGAAACGAGAAATTTCAATTTGTTCACGATTTTCAAAAACCTCTTCCAAATTATCATTATAAGAAGCAAACTCTTGCAACTTTCTTTCTAATTCAGACTTCATTTCTACACTAATTTGATTCGCTCTTTTAGCAATGATATTTACTGTTTCATACACATTGCCCGTATCAGAACACAATTGATTCATATCTCTTGTGATCGTGTTGTTAGGAGCAGAAACTTTCTTGTAATCCATAATTAAAACGTTTTCTTATAATAATTTACTCGATACTTTTCTGTGCTTTTTTAAACATTCTGTCAGCCTCTTTTTTATACTGACTATTAGGAAATTCGTTGATAAAATTATAATACTCATCAACAGTATCTCTGTATCGGTCTTTAATCTTCGACTCCACACTCTTCTCTGCCTGCATGAATTTAGATTTCAAAACCAAGAAATACAATTCCTCCTTAAACTTAGACTCCGGATAAAGTTTCAATGCATTTGTCGCAGTAACCACGGCAGACAAATAATTGTTACCCATGTAATCACCTAATTTATAATAGAGCAACGCACTATTATACTCTTTCTCTGCCAATTTCTCTTGCAACTCTGTTAAATACTTTGCAACCTCCGGCAATCTTTTACTTTGCGGAAATTTTTCAGAAAAAGACAAAAAAGACTCTATCGCTTTTTTCGTATTTGTTTGATCTAATTTTACATCCGGTGAGTTTTTATAAAAACTATAACCGACGTAATAATGTGCATCCTCTATGTACTTCCCTTTGGGATAACCTCTTGAATAGGCTGTAAAATAGCTTTTAGCCATCTCATAATCTTCATTCTCAAAATGAGCCATAGCCAACTTATACAGTCCTTCTTCGCCTTTTTCGGTTCCCCTCAACGAGGGAATAACAGCCTCCAATAAAGAGGAAGCCTTAACATAATCTCCAGACTCATAATACTCTAAAGCTTTATCATACTTCAGATTATTATCCGTACTTTTTACTATGCTATTATAGCCTCCGCAAGATGTCAATCCTACGACAAAAACGAGCGATATTTTAATTAAAATCCTTTTCATGTTGAATAGATTTTGCAAAAATAGTCATTTAGATTCAAAAGAAGAAGAAAAAATCGTTCATTTTTCAAATGTTTTTATTTCTTTTGCATTTGAAATAGAAAATTTAAACAAATTAAAAGGATTGTTAGTTTATTATGTTGAAGAAAATTTTATCAATTTCTGGAAAGTCCGGACTTTACAAGTTGATTTCCCAAGGTAGAAACATGTTGATTATCGAGTCATTAAAGGACAAAAGAAGAATGCCGGCGTATGCCCACGAAAAGATATTATCTTTGGGGGATATTGCAATGTACACCAGCGAAGGGGAAGTTCCATTGAATGATGTAATGAAAAGTATTAAAGAGAAAGAAGGTGGAAAAGTAATCGAAATAGATTTGAAAAAAGCGGATGCTAAAATATTATCCGATTACATGGCTGAAATTCTCCCAAACTATGATAAAGAACGTGTTTACGTTTCTGATATGAAAAAATTATTTTCCTGGTACAACCTTTTGATAGAAACCGGAAACGATAATTTTGAAAATGAAGAGAAATAATTTTCTCCAATGCGTTCTTCTGTTTGCGAAGGTAACTTAAAAACAGATTGAATTGGGATGTTTTCCCTTCTTTATAAATATGGTTGTGTTAAGGTTTAATGAATTTGACACAACCTATTTTTTTCTTATTGCAAATCTCTCCTCAAATAGTTTGTATGAATAATTCCTTCTTAAAGATTGTTGCGGACGACTTGATTAGTAAACATCAAGACGAACTATCCGATTTTGTGGTTGTATTCCCTAATAATAGAGCTAAATTATTTTTCAATAATTACCTTGCCGACGGAATGGGTGATATGCCTTTTTGGTCGCCCTCATACACAACTATTCAATCTCTATTTATTCAACAATCTTCTTTGCAAATTGCAGACCCTATTTTTTGCGTTTGCAAATTGTATGAAGTCTATTCTAATATCATCCAAAAGGAGCTGGGCGACTCCTTTATGTTGGAGTCTTTGGATTTGTTTTATTTTTGGGGCGAAATTCTTTTAAGCGACTTTGAAGATGTTGACAACAACTTGGTGGATGCAGAAAAACTCTTCAAAAACATTTCTGACTTAGCCGAAATTGAAGATAATTATGACTACTTAACCGAAATCCAAAGGAAAGCTTTAAAAGATTTTTTCACCTACTCTCAATTCAGCGAAAGCACAGAAGAAAATAGCGGTGTAAAACATCGTTTTATCCAGATTTGGAATCTTCTCTATCCTATCTACTCTAATTTTAAAGAGGCATTAAAGAGGGAAAATTTGGCTTATGAGGGAATGCTTAAACGAGAAATAATAGAGCAACTAAAAGAGGTTGATTATAAGGAATTTAAAGCTAAAAAATATATCTTTATAGGTTTTAATGTGCTTAATAAGTGTGAAGAAAACCTTTTCTCTCATCTCTACAAGGGAGGGAAAGCTCTGTTTTACTGGGATTATGATGACTACTACATGCAAATCGGCCACGAAGCTTCTGTCTTCATGCGGCAAAACTTAAAAAAATTTCCTAATGCTATCTCTAATAAAGAGAGTTATTTTGACAATATACAACATCATAACATAAAATTCATTGCCTCCTCAACAGAGAATGCTCAAACAAAATATTTGAAGAATATTCTCAGCCAATGGAGCAAGGAGGGGTACAAAGAAAAAGATACCGCAATTGTTTTATGTAATGAAGCTTTATTATTACCTACTCTCCACTCCTTACCACCCCATGTGAAAGATGTAAATATCACAATGGGATTCCCTCTAACTCAAACTCCTATATTTGCAACCATTCAGGTTTTGCTTGAAATGCAAAATTTTTCCCAACACGCTCAAAAAAATCAATTTAGTTATCGTGCTATTTCGCCTGTTCTAAATGACTCTTACATTCGAATTTGCTTCGAGGAGGCCGACAACTTAATTAAAAGATTGAAACATGAAAAAAGGTACTTCCCTAACAAATCCGAAATCAATATCAATGATGATCTTTCGCTGCTTTTCACATCTTTTGACGTAGATTCTAATATCTCTCCGGAGATACAACTAACCCAATGGCTATCAGAAATATTAAAAAAAATTGCCCATTCCTATCAAAAAGAGGAGGCAAAAAGCAATGCTTTTTTAAACGACCCTGGACATAACAAGGAAGAAGAGGATATCTACAATGATTTGTATAAAGAGGCTATCTACCGCAGTTATACGGCTATCAATCGCCTTCACTCCCTTCAAAATGATGGCATTTTGCGAGTAAACTATACAACCATAACAAAACTTATTAATAAAGTTTTATCTTCAATTTCTGTCCCATTCACTGGAGAACCTATAAAAGGAATGCAAATCATGGGATTTCTTGAAACCAGAAACCTCGATTTTAACAATGTAGTAATGCTCTCTGTTAATGAAGGTGTGGTGCCCCGAAGCGGAAAAGAAAACTCTTTTATTCCACATAATCTTAGGAAGGGACATGGAATGACCACCATCGAACATAAAAACTCACTTTTTGCTTACTATTTTTACCGTCTTCTACAGCGAGCTAAAAATATAACTCTATTGTATAATACCTCAACAGATGGTACTGGAAAAGGTCAAATGAGTCGTTTTATGATGCAAATGTTGGCTGACCAAAAATTCAATATCAAATTTGAAGAACTCAATTTCAAAGATACTTTTGCAACGCAAGCTTCCTCTCAAAACCTGCAAACAGCCATTCCTAAAAATCAAGAAATTATTGATTACCTAATAAATAAATATGAAAGAAAAGGTAAATATCTTTCTCCATCAGCACTTAATACGTACATTGCTTGCCCCGTTCGTTTTTACTTATCCTATATCTTGAATATCAAAGAAGAACAAGATCTTAACGATGAGGTTGACGCCCCAACATTTGGTGACATATTCCATAATACGATGGAGAAAATATATAAAGATTTTGTTGGCAGAGGTGAAATTTGCGATTCTCACCTCTCTTCCATAAAAAAAGAAGATATAAAACGATGGGTTGAAGAAGAGTTTAAAGAACGATTTTTTAAGAATTCACAAGTAGATTTTAGCGGTGTACAATTAGTGGCAATCAACGCAATGGTTGAATTCGTCGATAAAATGGTTAGATATGATAAAAAATACGAAACTCCATTCCGAATTATTGGATTAGAGAAAGAGGTACTTCACACCCTTCCAATATCCTTAGAGAATGGGAAAATAGTTCAAATTCAAATGGGGGGACGCATAGATCGTATTGATGAAAAAGCCGGTGCTATTATTGTTAAAGATTACAAAACAGGTGGCACTCCGGAAAAATTCAACTCTATCTCTACAATTTTTGAAATGGGGCAATCAAAATTTCAATATAATCGACAAATCTTACTTTACGCCTACCTATTTGCCAAGCAAGAAGAGAAAAGCAATATTAAAGCCTCTATTATATACCTCAATGCAGAAGAATCTAAACAGAAGAATTCTTTTGACGAAGATTCTACGATTAACAACCATATAGATGAAATTGAAGGAGAAATAAAAAGAATTTTAGCTGAACTATTCAATGTAAATATTCCTTTTAGCACAGAAACAACTCAAGCCCAATACTGCCAATATTGTCCCTACTGCAAAGTATGTCCAAACCCCAAATTATAAGGGCAAGCGCTAATAATCTGCGGGAATCTATATGGTATCATGATTTAGGGTTAGGAGTTCAAAATAACGTTAATTATTACTGAATTACCAGATATATCAATAACCTCAAAATCAAGCCATAGATACGTTCTACTAGTATAATCAAACTAACTAATTTATAGAACCCATCTTGATAAATTTCAGTTCTATTAACTCTTGCCTCATTCCCTCTCTCTTATCCATCGAATCAATCGTTAATTGAAGCGTATAGAGATCGCTCTTTAAATCTCCAACATATAGATTTTCTCCGGATTTAATCGTTTTACGAATTACAATCCTTCCAGACATATCAGCAACAGTAACACGAGCCTTCTCGTCACTTCCAAAATTTAACCACAAATAATCCTCCGCCGGATTTGGATAAATTTTAAGGCGTGTTGATGGTGACTCTTGAGCAATTTCTTTTAAGTCAACAGTTACTTCTTCTACCGGAGAATAGGCGTTTTTCGCAGCAAAAGTAGGGATCGAAGTAACGCACCAAGCACCATCATTAGAATATGAGAAACGTGCAAAAGATTCTCTTTTTTCATGAGACTGATAGCGAATAGAATCCACCACTTCCAATGCTCCATTTAACATTCTTGACAAAGTGATGGTTTGTGACTCTAATTTTGATAATTTAAAATTGGTGTGTAATGGACCTTGAGACGATGAATCAGCATCCGCCCAAATCACTAAATAACCTTTTGCCGGAACTGTAGTTTTCTCTGGAAAACCAGCTGGGATTTGGAAACGTGTCAGATTTTTTCTTTTATCCGATATATACATTCCTCCTAAATCCACCGGGGTGGTTCCATCATTATAAATCTCAATCCAATCTTCGTCTTGTCTAAATTCATCAACATATTGATTATTTGAAACACAAACCTCATTGATATATAGTTTAATATCTGAAGGTGTCCAATTGACATCCTTCTCATATACGGCTTTCAACACCAATTCATCATTAACCACTGATGTGTAATTTTTACTATTTGATGTTGAAAGGAGCTTCGAACCGGTGTTGGTATCAAACAATGACATATCAAACACGACGTTAGAAGACCCTTCTGCATTATGAAGTTCCACTGCAATCAAATTGGTTCCATTCACCAACACACTTCGCGGCACATTAAACCGGAGAGTTGCATAAGAATCCATCTCCCTATATGCTTTGACCGTATCGTGAATTTCTCCCTGTGGCAAGTTATGCCTAAAAACCTCATTGCCATTGATATAGATTATCGCACCATCATTAATATGAGTAAGGCATTGCAATTGTTCGTTCAAACTATTAACATCATTGATCTCAAACTTTTTCCTAAAATAGGTGGTAGTATTAACAGAGGCACCAAAACCGCCTCCCCAGCTTCCACCACCCCAGTTTCCACCACCCCAACCGCCTCCGGTTGTTCCTGAAACTGCTGTTTTCTGATAATAGGTCACTCCAGAACCCAATGGGGCCGCTCCTTCAGACCAAATAGCATCATCAAAAGAGGCACTCTTCCAATTGGGATCTAACGATTCGCTTTGATACAAATATTTCCATTGATCATCAGTTTTTACCAAGTAAGACTCTTGGCGAACTTCCCAATTTTTGAAAAGGCAACCATCCGGAACAATTGGGGATACCGATATTTCTGAATTTCTAAAATAAGAACTTCTAAAATCTTTTTTATGTATATTTTCTAAATTATTCAAGACAAATCCTGCTCCTTCTATATCTGCATAAATACGAATTGGAAGTGGGTCACCCAACCCTAATGAATCTCTTACATGAGTCATCACATAATCTTTCCGGTTAGAGACAAAATTACGCACTTTTTCAACCTCATCTCTCCAATTCCCAGCTTCGTTATATTTTTTTGCCAACAAATAGTCGAAATAATAATCTGCCTCAAACTCTAAGTTCGCCACCATACTATCAAGAAAATGTGACACATATTCCGGATCAAAAGTAGTTCCGGCATGAGCAACAAATTTGGTCATCAAACGATTCTTTATCTCACTATTTTTTATGAATTTTGAAAAATATCCACACTTAGCCGCATATATAAATCCACTAGTTTGCAAATAGTTACCATATACTGAGGTTGTATAATCAAGATCATACAAAATCCACCTCCATTTCCCATTTTCATTTTTCTTCCATAGTTTATTATTACCCGCCGACCAATCTTGGTTACAGAAATAGATCTGCGTCATAAAATAGTTCAAAAACTCATTCACATCCATCAACTCCTCCATTTTCATGAAGGTAGCAGCGCTATTCATATCTTGCTTAGCCAGATCCAATATCTCATTAAAACTTTCACACTCCATCGCTGTATCTTGAGTCTCTTCTAAACAAAATTCATCTTCATCCAATCCATAATTGGAATAAATAAAATCTTTATTGGTCCTCTCTCTAATCCCCATCATTCCATAATACTCACCATTCAAGAAAACCACAGAAGGCTCGTATGCTTGGTGATCTAAATCCATACCGGACACAGCCAAAGATTGTAAAAAACCATCTCTAAACAACATCCTTCCAAAGTCATTTCCGGAATTTCTTAAAACAATACTCTTCCATTTCAAATTCTCTTTTTCGCTAAATATAGGATAGTTGATTTTATTAGATCCATAAACCTTATTCGCCTTCACCTTAATCGATTTTATCGGTTTAGTTCTCGAACACGCACCAAATGTACCAATCTTAACTTCTTGACTAATTTGAGGCAAATTCTGCTCATCAAAAAGCTCAAAATTACAAGGACGATCCCAATCATTCATATAATTGGCCCTCGTATCTCTTGAACCACAATATGAAGGCACAGCACTACCATTCCTTCCTGCAACCAAAATACCCAACTCATCACCGGTAACATAATCTACATTGGTTGACAATGAAACCACTTTGGTTGAAGTTGGTATTTCACTCACACCTACAAAATAAGTAGCAGTCGCCACACAACTGGATATTTCACCATCAACAACAGCAATTGCACGCAACGGAACTGATTTATTGATAGAAATAGGCGAGCTATAAAGCAACGAAGAAAGCGTAGGTTCTGAACCATCTGTTGTATAATAAATTTTAGCAGATGGATTATCCGAAGAGATTTGCACAGATATCGTGGAATTATAAAAACCGGCAACATGAGAAAAAGTTGGAACTGCCGTTTGTTTGGTTGCAACAGCAACACCATTATTAGAAGCCAGACGCGTAGATGAAAGCAAAAAAGCCATTTCGTCACCGCCATCAATAGTTCTTCCATAAGATGTATTTCTCAACGGCTCCGGGTAATTTACAATATCAGCAATATTCCCCTCGCTATCCACCAAATACAAAGCACCTCCATCACTATCCAACTTAAACCCTACATGATTCAACGTATCCAACTCATCAAAATAAAAAATTGCATACCCTTTTGGTGCAATTTGAGTATCACCTTCATACTGCCATTGATAAATATTGGAGGGATCATCAGAAAAAAAATAATTAGATAAATCCACACTCTCTGCACCCGAATTATACAACTCTACCCATCCCTCAAAATTGAAATTCTCATTTACATGATTGGAAACATTCTTCACCATAATCTCATTTATATGGATAGAAGAATAAAGCGATAATGGTAAAATAAATACCAATGCTGATGATACAATACGATTCAAGTTCATAATAGTTTTTTTTTATGAAACTAAAGTAAATTCTATAATCACCCCACGGTTTTACTTTTTAATTCTAAAACGTGAATTTCAGAACTCAACTTTAATTTCAGCGCCTGTCTTAACCCAACAAACATAATATATTTTTTTTAGATACAAACAAAAAAATAAAAAAAATCTTATATTTCAACTATTTACATAACAAGATTGATTGCATACACTCCAAGAAAGCAAACATTGAAAATTACTCCTCGACACTTCCGCCTAAGCAAATAAATTCAACAAACTATCTAACAACATTAGATTTTATCAAGAGAATTAACAATCTTTAACTATTTTAAATTTGCTGAGCAGATATATATACGCAATTTTGTAACAAAATTAGGGGAATTAGTAGTTATTTCGAACAAAAATATAATTATCGGAATAAATTTTCCTTAAAACATTCATGGAGTAAAATGACAAAGAAGAATAAATATAAATTTCTCAACTCAAAATTAACATCAGCCATAAGTATCTCATTGGTACTGTTTTTATTAGGATGTATATTAATTGTAGGTTACGTATCCAGAGAACTGACCGGCTCACTATTAGAGAATGTAACCTTAACCATTTACCTTGACAACAAGGCAAATCAAACAGATATAGAGGAGTTAACCTATTATCTCTCTAATCAGAAATATGCAAAAAAACGACAATATATTAGCAAAGAGCAAGCCATACAAGACCTATGCGCAGAGTTAGGAGAGGATCCTGAAGAATTCAAAAACGACAACCCCCTACCCAACACATTCGTGATCAACATGGAAGCAATTTATGCCAACAACGATAGTTTAACCATGATTGTAAAAGATTTAAGCAAATTTGATTTTATCAAGAGAACAGAATATCCCAAGACAATGGTACACACTATCGTGCGAAACATCAATCGCTTTGCACTTATGTTAAGCGTAGCTATGATTGTGATGCTCATCATCTCATACGGACTGATTCACAACACCATACAACTATTAGTTCGCTCAGATCGATTCATTATCCATACCATGAAATTGGTGGGAGCTACAGGAGGCTTTATCCAAAAGCCCTATCTATTGCAAGGGCTTCTCATTGCAATCATTGCCTTTATCTTTGCAACCTTATATTTCATAATTATAGGTTATTTCTTCAAAGATGACACATTATTCCAAGTCCTTGGTTTGGCCAATTTAAGCAACTACGTGATGCTATTTGGCGCTTTATTGATATGCAGCGTCTTAATTACTACAACAGCTTCATTTTTTGCTGTAAATAAATATTTAAGACAAGATTCCAACGAATTATATTACATTTAATAATAAACAAAGATGAAAAGTTCTTACGCTTTAGAAAAAACAAACTTAATCCTTATGGCAATCGGATTTGCGATTATCATACTAGGATTTATACTAATGATTGGAGGTAATAGCACTGATGGCGTATCATTTAATCCGGAGATTTTCAGTTTTCAACGCGTTACTGTAGCTCCAATGATAGCCTTATTTGGATTTATATTTGAAATATTTGCCATTCTATGGCGCCCAAAGAAAGGAGATGAAAAGAAATGACATTGTTTGAAACCATTATCATAGCCATTGTCGAAGGTCTGACCGAGTTTTTACCGGTCTCATCAACAGGGCACATGATTATAACACAAGGGCTGTTAGGTGTAAAAAGTACCGAATTTGTTAAGGCATTCACCGTAGTTATTCAATTTGGCGCAATTCTGTCAGTTGTATGTCTCTATTGGAAACGATTTTTTCAACTAAATTCAGCTCCTATACCTGCCGAATATTCTACGCTGAAACGATTTCTTCATAAATATGATTTTTATTGGAAACTATTTATTGCATTTATTCCGGCAGCCGTTTTCGGACTGATTTTTTCAGATGCCATTGATGCCCTTTTAGAGCGAGTGGAAGTGGTGGCAATCATGTTAATTATCGGAGGTGTTTTCATGTTGTTCTGCGATAAAATTTTCAATAAAGGTAGCAAAGATACTCAACTTACAGAGAAAAAAGCCTTCTACATAGGTCTGTTTCAATGCATCGCCATGATTCCGGGTGTATCTCGCTCTATGGCCACTATTGTGGGAGGTATGGCTCAAAAGTTGACTCGAAAAGAGGCGGCTGAATTCTCTTTCTTTTTGGCTGTACCAACGATGTTGGCCGCAACCGGCTATAGTCTGTTAAAACTATTCCTCTCTGATGGAGGTGCACAACTGATTTCAGACAATTTAACCACACTGATAGTAGGAAACGTTGTTGCATTCATAGTTGCTTTATTAGCCATTAAGTTTTTTATTTCTTTTGTTACAAAGTATGGTTTTAAGCTTTTTGGTTGGTATAGAATCATTGTGGGTGCATTGATATTAATACTGATGGCTGCCGGCTTCAATATGGAGATTGCTTAATGGAGAAAGAATTAAATAAAATAGTAGAAAATCGCTATACAATTGGTGAAGTACTCTACTTTAACAAGGCAAAAACGTGGACTTCATTTGATTTGGTAAATAAAGTTCGTTATCTAATTCGTAAAGAGTTAGGCGTAAAAAAACTAAAAATCGGACATGCCGGCACATTAGATCCTTTGGCTACGGGAGTAATGATAGTCTGCACAGGGAAAGCCACCAAAAGAATTGAATCTTTTCAATACCAAACCAAAGAGTATATTGCCACCCTGAAATTAGGAGCAACTACTCCCTCTTTTGACTTGGAAACCGAGGTAGATGCAACCTACCCAACAGAACATATTACGGAGGAATTGCTTCACAAAACACTAAAACAATTCATCGGAGAGATACAGCAAATTCCACCTAAATATTCAGCCGTAAAAATCAATGGCAAAAGAGCTTATGAATATGCTCGAAATGGAGAAGAGATAGAGATAAAACCCAAAACATTGGTTATTGATGAGATAGAATTGTTGGAGTTTCACGATTTGAGCGCAAAAATAAGGGTTGTTTGTAGTAAAGGCACATACATCAGAGCTTTAGCAAGAGATATTGGAGTAGCTCTCAATAGCGGTGCTCACCTTACCGATTTGGAACGCACTAGAATTGGTGATATTACATTAGATAATTGCATATCAATCAATGACTTTCAAGAGATTATTAACAACGAAAAAATGAAATTATAAATAAACAAAATATGAAACTATCAGAATTTAAATTCGACTTGCCGGAAGAACAAATCGCTCTTTATCCGGCACATAATAGAGACGAGTCGAGAATGCTTGTTCTTAATAGAAAAACAGGCGAAATAGAACATAAAATCTTCAAAGATTTAGTCAATTATTTTGATGATAAAGATGTATTTGTATTCAATGACACACGCGTATTTCCTGCAAGATTATATGGAAACAAGGAAAAAACCGGAGCCAAAATTGAAGTTTTTCTTTTGCGAGAATTAAACAAAGAGATGAAATTTTGGGATGTATTGGTTGATCCTGCAAGAAAAATACGTATAGGGAATAAACTCTATTTTGGCGAAGATGATTCACTAGTAGCCGAAGTAATAGATAATACCACTTCACGCGGTAGAACTCTACGATTCTTATTTGATGGCACCTACGAAGAGTTCCGTAAAACATTGTATGAGCTGGGAGAAACTCCTCTACCAAGGTTTATCAATCGTCCGGTTGAACCGGATGATGAGATTCGCTATCAAACAATCTTTGCCAAACACGAGGGGGCGGTGGTTGCTCCAACTGCCGGAATGCACTTCAGTAGAGAGCTGTTAAAACGTCTTGAAATTAGAGGTTGTGAATTTTCATTCATCACTTTACACGCCGGCTTAGGTAACTTCAGAGAGATAGATGTTGAAGACCTTACAAAGCATAAAATGGATTCAGAACAGATGCAAATTCTTCCGGAAAACGTAGAAATAATCAACAATGCTCGCCGCAATAAAAATCGTATTTGCGCAGTCGGAACAACCGTAATGAGAGCCTTGGAAACCTGCGTTGGTACTGATGGATTAATTAAAGCTTACGATGGTTGGACCAATAAATTTATTTTCCCTCCATACGACTTTACTGTAGCAGACTCAATGATTGCCAATTTTCAACTACCCTACTCCACGCTTCTAATGATGATTTGTGCTTTTGGTGACTATGACAAAGTCATGAATGCATACGATGTTGCTCTCAAAGAGGGATACCGTTTCGGTACATACGGTGATGCTATGTTAATCATTTAAAGTGTTTCTATAAATTCCTTTCATAGAATGAGGGTGTATCAAAATTGATACACCCTCTCTTTTGCATTTGATTTATCAGTTATTTAGAAGTGATTTAAATTTTATTTCGAGCATATTTGAGAGAAATTTTTAAAATCGTTATTATTATTCTTTCGCAGTTAATAATGAACTATCATCAAAAAAGAATAATTTAAATGAGTTAAAAAGGATCTCAAAGATTCGGAAAACAAGAAAGAGAAACTCTACAACATTTTCCAATAAAATTAAACAGCTCCTTAGTCTTCACTCCAATTTTCCCAGTTTTTATATTTACCTTGCCAATATCCTTGTTTACCGATGATTGGACCGCTTACATATTGACCATTAGGTGTGGTGAATTCATCTTTTCTATTTTCTCCACCAATGTGCCAACGCATCCAAGCAAGAGTAGCCGCAATACCATCCCAAGCAGCAGAGCCATGGCCATAGCCCCCTTCACTATTATTAGTAGGTCCGCCCGTCATTTTAATCAAACACGCAGGCGCAGTAACACCGGAATTATTATAATCTGCTTCAGCATTAGGTGCCTCCATACCCTTCTCTCCATAAACTATGGCTATAGGCTTTCCAGAACGGATTTGAGACATAGCAGAGTGACCTAAATCTCCACTATTATTCAAAATAGCTGTATAAACGCGAGAATCGTTCAATAAAGCCTGCTCCGACTCCAATCCACCCATCGAGTGACCGGAACAACCTATTCTATCCATAATCAATTTATTGGACAATACCCCATAATCTAAATTATTGCGCTCCTCCAACCAATTGATTGCCGCAGAAGCCGATTTTCCATTTCCGGGAGAACTACTTAATGCCAATACAACAAAACCATGAGAAACAAGGCGATTTATCATTCCCATATACGCACCTGGTTCCGTATCACCTCCAGGTCCCCATATAACAACACCGTGTTTTACATTGGGGTCTTCTGACATATTCTCCGGATAGGCCAAAATACATCCTCCATCAGGACCTACATTATTCATGGTAGCCACTTTGCATGGTCCATCTTTATTCACATCATCTCCTGCCAAAAACACTGATATTTTATTCTCTTCAGGCTCTGATTCCTCGTAATACGAGAAATCAACATAATCAACATCAGATGTATTAAAAAAAATTTCTTGACCATCTGTCTTTACCACTCGCATTTTATAGACCGATTGAGCAACAAGTCCTAACGAGAGGAAAGTTACAATTGAAAGTAATAATAGTTTTTTCATTATTTGATAATTTTAATGGTTTTAAGAGTTGTTTTAACTACATATACACCGGAAGAATAAGAGTCTAATGAAATCTCCAACGAGCCATCATTTCCTATCACAAATGTTCCTTTATTCACTCCTGTCAATGAATAAATTTCAACTAACGAACCCGGCTGTCCGTTCTTAATAATTACACCCTTCTTTGAGGCTCTGATAAAAAGAGAAGAAAATGACAAATTCAAATCCGTCGATTCTGCTTGAAAATAGTACTTCCCTACATCTGCCAATCCTAACTCTAAAGTAGCAACATCCGATTTAACCAGAAACTGATTGTCTTTGAACGAAACAACCGGCTTGGAACCTAAATCATAATAAGTTTTATTTCCAGTCGTCTCTTCAACAACCAAATACTCTGCATGAATCGTAAACACGCTTGCTAAAAGCATAATAATGGTAAAAATTTGCTTTGTATTCATAATTATAATTTTTTTCGGACTAACTAATACCTCATAAAAATTAGTAAGAAGTTAGCAGTCATTATGATAACAATATAAAAATTGATAATTGAACTACGCAAAAGTATCTTATGCTCATAAAAAAAAATAGGATTATCCAACCAAATACTATAAAAATCCAACTATAAAAGAAAATACAAAACAGTTATCATAGCTTTTGTGAATAAGACACCTGGTATAAAAAACATGATAGAAAGGGATAATACATAGTTACTCGCCATTTATTATTCAAAGAATAGCAAGATTAACCCAATAAAAAAACTATAGAAAGATTCTATAAATTCAATTCACTGAATCATTGAATTAGAACCCACTCATAATAATCACTCTAAATGAGTAATATCATTCCAAAAATGCATATTCCACGCCCCATCTTTTAATTCAACAACAGATAGCGCAGTCGAAAAAGGATGAATCACCTGCGGAATATCATGAAGTTGCAGATAGCGAAAATAGGTAAACAAAATTTTGAGAAAAGCCCCATGAGTAACCACCAAAATGTTCCCTGATTTATATTTCTCCACCACAGAACGAACAAATTCGGCCCCACGGTCATATACCTGTTTATAGGTTTCACAAGTAGCACGATTAAATGCATGAGGCTTCGTCCAGAAACAATCTATTTCCTCTGGATAGTTTCGTTTTAAATTCTCCACCAGTTCTCCTTGCCAATCGCCCATACAAATCTCCATCAGCCTAGGATCTTCCACCACAGGCACATCACTATTCACAACCATTGCCTTCAACGTTTGCAATGTACGTCTTAGAGGACTGACGTAGATACAATCAAACTCAACCTTGGACAAACGTTTACCCAATAACATGGATTGTCTAACACCTTCTGGGGTTAAGTCTGATTCGGCCTGACCTTGGATACGTTTCTCCACATTCCAAAAAGTCTGCCCATGTCTGACTAAATACAACTTTAACATACAAGTACGACAAACAGGGGAAACCCGATAGGACCTCCCCTTATTCTTTTAGAATTACAGTCAAAATTAAACTGCAGCTTCTTTTTCGATAGCAACTACACCACGGTAGAAACCACATTCACCACACACTCTGTGGTACAAATGCAACGCACCACAATTTGGGCAAATTGCCAATGTTGGAGCTTCAGCTTTATAGTGAGTTCTTCTCTTTGCTCCTCTTGATTTTCCTTGTCTTCGCTTAGGATGTGCCATTTTATTTATTAATTTTAATTAGTTATTATCTAGTAAACTCTTCAATGCATCCCACCGAGGATCAGTTTTCACCTCTACCTCCTCTGCTTCATCTTCCATCTCTCCAAAGTCATCCAAAAGTTCAGCATCTTCTCCCTCTCCTTTTTCAACAATCAAGTGCTTGCGCAACTTCGAAACCATGCTCTTCGAGCATTGACCTGCAGGATGAACATTCCGTATCGGAACACACAACACAATAAACTCATAAATAAACCATGCCAAGTTTATTGCCCCTTCCAACTCCGGAATCACAACTATGGTATCACTCTCCTCCGAAAAAGCATCCCCAAACTTCACTGTTAAATGCTCTTGTGTCTCAACCGATATATCCATATCCGCTAAACACCTATCGCAAGGAATCTTTACAACACCATCAATTTCAAAATCCATTTCAAATGCATGTGAATTACGTGTTACCGTTACAATCACATTCACCTCTCCTCTTTTTACTAATGGAGCATCTATGTCCTCAAAAAATTTGTCTTGCAACAAATATTCATACTTGTGAACCCCTTGCTCCAAATCCTTCAAAGGGATGTTATACATTCCAAATCTTCCCACTTCAACATAAGGATTTTAAAAACTTCGCAAAGTTACAAAAATTAACGATATAACGAGCCTTTTAGTTACTCATTTTTCGTTTTTTTACCACTTTTACAAAGTAATTGTTTAACAATCAGTAATTTAAATTTATTTTTTTTCTCTAAAATTGTATGATTAGATTCGCTTTTCTCCCATATTTTAAGTAAAAAAAGAAAATCTGACCTATATTTTATTCAATATAACACGAAAACATGTTCCTTTGTTCAATTCAGATCGCAAAACATATATCTTCCCGCTATGATACTCCTCGACAATTCGTCTTACTAATGACAACCCTAATCCCCAACCTCTCATTTTAGTTGTATAACCGGGCTGAAAAACAGTCTTAAACTTAGATTTAGGAATCCCCTTCCCACTATCAATCACATCTAATATTACATTTTCAGGTGTTTCACTTACTTCAAAAGTTATTGTTCCTTCTCCTGTTATGGCATCAATGGCATTTTTACATAGATTCTCTATCACCCACTGAAACAATGGCGCATTAAGCCTTGCCGTCACCTCTCCGCAATTTTTATAGCTACATGCTATTTTTATCTTAGATGTGGTTCGTGTCTGCATATAACTTAACGAACTCTCCAATAAATCATTTAGAACCACCTCCTCTCGCTCCGGAATTGAACCTACTTTAGAAAATCGCTCTGCTATTATCTTAAGTCGATCGACATCTTTTTCCATCTCCGGCAAATAGGAAGGATCTATCCCTGTCTCTTTTATCAGCTCCACCCAAGCCATTAATGACGAAATAGGAGTTCCTAATTGATGAGCTGTCTCTTTGGATAAACCTACCCAAACTCTATTTTGTTCCGATTTCTTGGCACTAGCAAAAAAGAAAAGCAAAAGACAGAAAAACACAGTTACTAGCCCAACTTGCACATATGGATAGTAGGCTAATTTTTTCAATAGTATCGAATCGTCATAATACAAGTAGTGTCGCGTCTGACTATCTATCTCCACAACGATTGGCTCATGAGCCGACTGAAACTCTGCAATGGTTTCTTCGATAAATTCTTTATCACTCTCCTCGTCCATCTCTATATTCCGGGAAACAACAACCTCTCCATCATCATCTACCACCAAAACAGGAATTGAGTTATTCCCTTCAATCACTTTCAAAATAAAGGACAAATCAGAGCCATCTACATCCGATACCAGACGCCTTGTCGCCTCTGCCCATAAACTAATGCGCTGACGCTCTTCTGCTGCCATATCATCCGCCAATTTATTGGAATAATAAACAGAAATCGCCACAATCACAACTGCAAATACAGTAAAGATTATCTTAATATATTTGAAATCGTCTAACCTCTTCCGCATAATCATTTTATCGATATTTGCCTTCGTCACAATCCTCTAAAATACTTAAATAACTATTGTAACGCGACTCACTGATATAATGTTCTTCTAATGCTTTTTTTACTGCACAGCCCGGCTCTTTCAAATGCATACAATTTCCAAATCGACAATCTACTGAGGCTCTAAATATTTCCGGAAAAAAGTGACTAACTTCCTCTTTCTTAAAATCAATTGTACCAAATCCTTTTACTCCAGGAGTGTCTATCAAATAGGTGTTAGGGAAAATCTCAAACATTTCTGAAAAAGTTGTTGTATGCATTCCCTTATCGTGAATATTGGATATCTCCCCCGTTTTTACAGCTATCTCCGGTGAAATTGCATTGATAAGAGAAGATTTACCAACTCCCGAATTCCCTGAAAGCACAGAAATTTTACCCTCTAAAATCGACTTTAACTTCTCTATATTTTCGCCAGTTACAGCCGATACTGCTAAAAAGCCATAACCAATTCCTTCATACAACACTTGCAACATTCGCAGATACTCTAACTCCTCCTCTGTATATAAATCACACTTATTCACGACAAGTGTTGCAGGAATTCTGTAAGCTTCTGCCGTAGCTAAAACCCGATCAATAAAAATGGTAGATGTTTCGGGATGACTGATAGTAACAACCAATATAAGTTGCTCCACATTGGCTGCTATAATATGCAACTGTTTGGACAAATTGGCAGGACGGCGAACGATATAATTTTTTCGTTCTTCAATTTCTGTAATCCAACCAACACCATCTTCCATCATAACAAAAGAAACCCGATCGCCAACGGCAACCGGGCTGGTACTTTTTATTCCTTTAATACGGAAATTACCCTTTACTCTACACTCGTAAACCAAAGAGTCGTCCGATTTAACTAAAAACGAACTTCCCGTATTACGAACAACCAATCCTTGCATACAAATAAGACTAAACAGTCATTATCTCACGCTCTTTTGCAGAAAGTAATTCTTCCACTTTCTTTATATATCGGTCGTGAATTTTTTGAACCTCATTCTCTGCATCCTTCTCTACATCTTCTGCCAAACCGTTCTTAATCTCCTTCTTAAGTCCGTCGATTGCATCTCTACGCGCATTACGAATACTGATTTTAGCATCTTCGCCTTCTCCCTTTGTCTGCTTTACCAAGGCTTTTCTACGCTCCTCTGTCAAAGACGGAATTGTAAGACGGATAATCTCACCATTGTTCTCCGGCGTAATTCCCACCTCTGAATTTAAAATTGCTCTCTCTATATCCGCAATCATCTTCTTCTCCCATGGTTGAATAGAAATTGTCCTTGCATCCGGAGTTGTAATTGTTGATACATTCGACAACGGTACCACACTTCCGTAATATTCCACTCGCACAGCATCCAAGATACGAACATTAGCCTTCCCTGCTCTGATATGCGCTAACGCATCATCCAAATGTAGCACAGCTTGTTCCATCTTCTCTTCTGCTACTTTATAGTACTCATTAACTTCTGCCATTTTTACTTAGTATTTTAATATTCAATTTTGCGCAAAAATAAACAATTCAATTCATAAATCATACAGATATATATTTAAATTTTTAAACGTTCCATCATTTTTCTGTATACATAGCATTAAATTTAAGCCCCTCTCTTAGTCAACCTCCATATAGTGAGTTCCATTTATAATTCAATTATTATTAGAAGTCATTAAGAAAGGTGCTATAAATTCACTATCTAGAATTTTAGAATTTATTTCAAATATCAGCTTTTCAAATTCATTTCATATGCCTTTGAACCCATTTTAGCTCTATTTTGTCATCTCTCTGAAGACCTCTTCCATAGAGCGTTCATTCAATTTTAATGTAAGCAATATCGAATGTGAATTTATTGCATATTCAAAGATAGCTTGTCTATTATCCTCCTCACAATCAAATAGGTATGTATTCACACCTATCTCCTTTACGCTACTCACTTTAGAGAGAGCAGCAAGGATATCAAGAGACTGAGGTGTAGCAAACTCAGCCACCACAGAAACCACTCCTTCTCTCGCAACGGTTGTTACACTAGTCTCCTTCTCATCAACAACAATTTGCCCCTTATTAATGATTATTACTCTATCACAAATTGCAGAAACTTCTTGCATAATATGGGTTGAGAGCATCACGGTTTTCTCTTTCCCCACTTCCTTAATCAAATCTCGCACCTCCACAATTTGGTTGGGATCTAACCCCGTAGTCGGTTCATCCAAAATCAACACTTGAGGATTAGGAATCAAAGCCTGAGCCAAACCTACTCGCTGTCTGTATCCTTTTGATAAAGTTCCAATTTTTTTACGATATTCTTTCACTAATCCCGTACGTTCAATCATTTCATCAACACGCTGATTAGCCTCTTTCCCAAGCCCATACAAGCCTGCCACAAATCGCAAATACTCCCTTACATACATATCCGGATAGATAGGATTATGCTCTGGTAAATAACCAATAAGGCGATGAGCCTCTAAAGGTGATTTGTGTACATCAATACCACACACCTCCACCATACCTGCATCCTGACTGATGTATCCGGTAATAATTTTCATGGTTGTTGATTTTCCGGCTCCATTATTCCCTAAAAAACCAACAATTTCACCACTATTAATAGAAAAACTCAAGTCGTTAAGCACTTGTTGCTTTCCATAACTTTTATATAAATGAGATACTGCTATTGACATATTATTAAAAATTATTTTCTCCCAAAATCAGCCGGAATCTCGCCCCAGTAGGAGGTTTCCCACTTCAGGATTTCCGTTTTATAACTATTAGTCTGCAACCATCTTTCCGCCCTTTCTATCAAATCAAAGATAGGACGATTCACCTCTGTGCATACTAACTTTGTTTTACATTTTTTTTGACGAACCCACGAAATAGCATTTGCACTATCTGAGTAAATTGGCATATCAAAATTATTCTTTTTTAAATAAGCCAACCCATGTACAAGAGCTAAAAACTCACCAATATTGTTAGTCCCTTGATCCATTGGTCCTATATGAAACAATCTCTGGCCATTTCCCACATACACACCTTGGTACTCCATTTTTCCTGGATTGCCACTACATGCCGCATCTACTGCCAACGCATTTTGAATCGGCCCACTTTTTACAGCATCTGGAAGAGACGGCATCACCTTTTTTACCAATTCTGAAACCAACTGACATTTACCAGCCGAAACATAGCCTTCATACCCTCTTTCATAAGCAGCTAAAGCTTTTTCATAAGAAGGAAATGACTTATACTTTGCATTCTGACACTTATAAATCTGCTCTTTACACGCTTCCCATGTATCATATACTCCCGGCATACGCCCCTCCCAAACTACATAAAACTTTTTTTCAGACATAATTATCCACGCTTATAATGAGGAATTTCTAAACCATCTAACAACTCAAAATAAATCTCAATCCCTTTTTCAATCTCCTCTATACCTACATATTCATCTGCAGTATGAGAACGAGAAGAATCACCAGGACCAATTTTTATACTAGGGAAATGTAAAAAAGCTTGATCAGACAATGTTGGAGAACCATAATAATTGAGTCCTAAAGCAATGCCACGTTTCACTATACTCTCCTCTGTTGTAACTCCTGATGAAGTTAAACGAAATGAACGTGCCTTAATCTCAGAACTTAAATTTTGCTCTAAAATTTCAAACACTTGCTGATTCGAATAGTGCTCATTAGTTCTAACATCAATCACAAATGAACATTCATCCGGAACAACATTATGTTGAGTTCCGGCATGTATCATCGTTACACTCATCTTAACAGGACCCAAAAAATCTGAAACCATAGGCAACTCCGTATTCTGAATCCATTCTACATCCTTTAAGGCAGAATAAATCGCATTTACCCCTTCGTTACGTGCTGCATGCCCTGATTTACCATGAGAAATACAATCTACAACCATCAACCCTTTTTCTGCTATTGCCATTTGCATACCTGTTGGCTCTCCTACTACAGCGAAATCCAATTGAGGCAACTCTTTCAACAATAATTCCATTCCATTCTTACCTGATGTCTCCTCCTCTGCCGAAGCTGCAAATATCAGATTGTAAGGTTGACTTTTTTGAGCTAATAAGAAAAACACGTACAATAATGACACTAATGAAGCTCCCGCATCATTACTCCCCAATCCATACAAACGTCCATCTTCTAAATTGGGGGCATGTGGATTTCTCTCCCATCCTGCTGTAGGTTTTACCGTATCAATATGGGAATTCAACAACAAGGTTGGCTTGGAAGAATCAAAATCCGGAGCAATAATCCAAATATTATTCTCAACCCTCCCTGTAGAATACCCTAAAGACTCAATATAAATCTGTAAGTAATCTGCCAACTCTTTCTCCTCCCTACTATAGGATGGGATTGTTATCAACGTTTTTAATAGGCCTATGGCTGCACTTTGAGCATCTTTTATATCCATAATCAACACACTGCTTTAAGATGGGTTCTACAAATTCATTCGAAGAATTTTTGTTTTTTCTAATAGATTGCTGAACAAAAGGAACAAACAATGCGAACACTGTAGCCGACTTAAAAAACAGCAAACTTCCGAACGAAATCACAAAAATACCGAAAAGTATATCACCCCCGATTTACATTTTTGAATTTAGAAGCTGTTTAAGAAGCTGTTTAAATTTTATTAAAAAAAAATTTAGAGTTTCACTCTCTTATTTTCGGCATCTTTGAGGAGCTATTTAGCCAATTTTTATTGTTCTTTTTTGAAAATAGAGTACTATTAACCGCAAAAGAATAATAAAAATAATCTTAAAAATCGCTCTCCAATGGGCTCGAAATAAAATTTAAACAACTTGTTAAAATGGTGAATTTATAGAACTCACCTTAAAATTATCGCAAATATACGAATTTTATCGTTTCCACACCACAAGTAAAGTTCTTTAGATAAATCAATTTTATATATGTTCATACACTTTTGCACCTCAACAAAATCATCTTTGAAATTATTTCGAATGTAAATGAAGAATTTATAGAACTCACCTAGCATAACCAAACGCAACTCTCGTCTCAATTTACATACATCGCATAAATTAATCATTAAATTTCTTTAACTATAAGTACAATTCACTTAAATATTCAATTTTTAAAGAGCCTAAAACACTCTAAAATAGCCATGATTGAGAAATGTATACGTAATCATATTAAAAAATATTTGCATACAAAGAAAAAAAAATGTACTTTTGGAAAGTGTTATGATAAAAAATACGTGAACGAAATTAAGCACGATATTTTAGGGGAATGATATTATCGCAAACACAAAACTAAATACACAATAACAAATTACGCAATGGTGAAACAAGTATCAAAATTAACAGCCGTAATTCTTTTATGGGGACTATTTACTTGCTGTAGCGAAATGCAAAAATCAAATAATGATTTGCCTACAGAGGCTAACTCTTTTATGAATACCCATTTCAAAGAGACTCCCATCATACAAATCAACACCACCTCAAAAAAGATGGATTATGAAACTGTTTTAGAGAATGGGACAGAGATTAATTACAACAACATAGGCGAATGGGAAGAAATCAATTTCAAATGGAATCCTATTCCTCAATCTTTTTTAAATGAATTACCGAAAGCCATATTGGACTACATTGATGAAAATTATCCGGAAGAAACAATTCATAAAATAGAGAGGAAACATTTCGGTCGTAAGGATTTAATTTATCGCATCCAATTTCATAAACCCAATGATGTTGAAATTAGTTTTACACAAAATGGAGAACTAATCAGCGATAGTCCCAACGAAAAGAAATTACCATCCGCTACTAAAGCTTTCTTAAAAAAACATTATCCGGAATCTAATATTATCTCTATCGTAGATGATGTTGATGGTGATTTTGAAGTGCGCCTAGACAATAAATCGGAATTGGATTTCGATCGTAAAGGTATGTGGTTTCAACTTGACTCTAAAAAGAAGCCATTTCCAAATTCTGTAATCCAACTCCTACCGGACGAAATGATAAAATATATCTCCAAAAACTATCCGGAACAATTCATTAAAGAGGTGGAAAAGAAAAGTTATGGTTACCGCATCACATTGAACAAACCGAACAATATCGAACTCTGCTTTACAGGAAGTGGAATTTTAATAGAAACAGAAGAGGTTCCTATCAATTGATACTATAACTACTATTTCTCAACATATCTTAAAAGTTAACATGCTACAATAGAATTTATGAGAAAGTTATTCCTTCTTTTACTTTTAGTTTTATCGACTTGTTACGTTTTTGCAGAAAAACCAAGCAAAGAGAGAGGAGTTGTATCTAAAAAGCAAGCCACACAACAAACACAACCTAAGCAACCTTCTGCTTACGCTCTAGATCAGATTAATAGAAAAAAAGCAATGCTCAACTTTCAGATGATTTTTGTTGAAGGAGGCTCTTTCACAATGGGGTGCACGGCCGAACAAGGTGAGGATTGCGTTAAATCTGAAAAGCCTGCTCATCCTGTGTTTGTCAGAAGTTATGCTATTAGCAAAAACCTAGTTACTCAACGTCAATGGCGAGAGGTGATGGGAAAAAATCCCAGTGTAATGGGTGATGACGATTCTCCTGTTACCAACGTATCTTGGAATGATGTTCAAAAATTCCTCAAAAAACTTAATAATTTCTTGGAGAAAAACTATCGTTTACCAACCGAAGCTGAATGGGAATACGCTGCTCGAGGAGGAACTTATACCAACGATATGAAGTATAGCGGAAGTAATGATATTGGAGAGGTTGGTTGGTACAAAAATAACTCTAACGACGTTATTCATCCTATCGGCAAAAAGAAAGGTAACGAATTGGAAATCAACGATATGAGTGGAAATATTTGGGAATGGTGCTCAGATTGGTATGCCTCTTATCCTGAAGATACAGAAACAGAATTGATAAATCCTCAGGGCGGAGAAACCGGCACCGAACGTGTTGTTCGAGGCGGTTATTACGAAGGTCCTGCCACCTTCTGCAGAGTCTCTTGCAGAAACAAAAATAAACCCGAACAAGCCTCAGACATCATCGGATTCAGATTGGTTGAGGATAGAGATGGAAACGAATAAGAGGTGAAATTTGTTGTAAATATCAATAAATTTCGCGACTTTTGCATGCGTTTTGAAGGGTCTGATTTGCTTAACTAGCAAACGTACTATTCAATTATAGCTTAATAACGACAGTAAAGAAGTTAAATGTTTCAAATTACTAAGCAATGAAAGCATTATTTATCGGGGGAACCGGAACAATTAGTATGGCAATCTCCCAACAACTTGCACAACTGCCTGAATGGGAATTGTTCGTAATCAACAGAGGAAATAACAATGACTCACTTCCGCAAAATGTAAACCAAATTCAAGCAGACATTAATGACGAAAAAAAGGTTGATGAACTACTAGGTGAATTAAAATTCGATGTAGTATGTGATTTCATTGGGTTTGTTCCCGAACAAGTTGAACGAGACTACCGATTATTCAAAAATCGTACCCGACAATATATCTACATTAGTTCGGCTTCCGCTTATCAGAAACCTCTTTCTTCGCCAATCGTCAACGAAGCGACTCCATTAGCTAACCCCTATTGGCAATACTCACGCGACAAAATTGCTTGCGAAGAACTCTTAATGAAATTGTATCGAGAAAAAGGGTTCCCAATCACAATTGTACGCCCAAGTCACACCTACAATGAAAAATCTGTTCCTTTAGGTGTTCATGGGAAACAAGGTAGTTGGCAAGTATTAAAAAGAATGTTGGAACATAAACCAGTGATTATTCATGGAGATGGCACTTCCCTTTGGACCATGACACACAATAGCGATTTTGCCAAGGGTTTTATTGGACTAATGGGAAACATTCATGCTATCGGTGAAGCGTTCCAAATTACATCAGACGAATCTCTGACGTGGAACCAAATCTATCAAACAATTGCTAATCATCTTAATGTTCCATTAATTGCTTGTCATGTATCATCAGAGTTGTTAGCTGCAACTTCTGATTACGATCTAACCGGTAGTTTGATTGGTGACAAAGCCAATTCCGTCATCTTCGATAACAGAAAGCTAAAACGTATAGTACCTAATTTCTGTGCAACAACACGATTTGATCAAGGAATTCGCCAAACAATAGACTATGTTCTTTCCCATAAAGAATGTCAACGAGAAGACAAAGAGTTTGATGAATGGTGCGACAATATTGTAAGTAAAATAGAAAATATAAAGAAGAATTTTTAAACAATTGATAAAATGGTAAATGTAAAAGGTAAATGGACCCTGATTACGGGTGCTGCCAGAGGAATTGGTTATTTGGCAGCTCAATTTATGGCAAAACAAGGAAGCAACCTAATTTTACAAAGTAGAAACATCGCTCACACTGAGAAAATTTTGTCTGAAGTAAAAGCATTAGGAGTTGAAGCATTTGCAATAGAGGCAGAATTGGGATGCGAAGAGAGTGTACGTAAAATGTTATCAGCAATTGATGCATTGGGGGTCAATGTTGAAATTGTATTGAACAATGCCGGATTCCAAATTGGTTATAGAACAGATTACTTCAAAACACCCATTGCAGACTATACAGAAAGTTTTAAAGTAAATACAATTGCTCCCGCAATGATTTGCTACCATTTCCTTCCTAAAATGATTGAAAATGGGTTTGGTCGTATCGTAAATACAACAAGCGGTATTCGCTTAGAACCAGAACAAGCCGGCTATTCTGCCAGTAAAGCTGCATTAGATAAAATAACGATTGATTTAGGCTCAAAAATAGAGGGAACAGACGTAACTATCAGTCTCACTGATCCGGGATGGTGCCGCACCGACTTGGGAGGACCTAAAGCTCCTAATGCTCCGGAGAGCGCATTGCCTGGCGTTATTGTTGGTGCCTTTATTGATGACAAAAAATCAGGCAGACTATTTAGTGCAGGAGATTTTTATGATTTATCTTTAGAAGAAGCTGTTGCAAAAGCTGAAAAGATGAATTCTGTGTATTAAAGCACTACAAAAAGAGATATAAAAAAAAGAGACTGAGAAAAAATGAAATCCAACTCAGTCTCTTTATTTTAATAGCTAAACTAGCGCAACTTAAACCAATTTTTCCAATTTAGCCACATTTTGATCGATAACCTCTTGCGGCAAATCATAATTGGTCAAATCTCCTGCATTGTACTGATCGTATGCAGTCATATCAATCAACCCGTGACCGGACAAGCAGAATAAAATATTCTTCTGCACACCTTCTTCTTTTGCTTTCAATGCCTCTCTGATGGTAGCTGCAATAGCATGTGCAGATTCAGGAGCAGGTATAATTCCTTCTGATTGAGCAAATAATGTTGCAGCCTGAAAACTCTCTAATTGAGGAATATCCATACCTTCCATGTAACCATCTTTTATCAACTGACTAACAATTGTACCAGCCCCGTGATAGCGCAATCCTCCTGCGTGAATATGAGCCGGCGCAAAATCATGACCCAAAGTAAACATTGGCATCATAGGAGTCAATCCGGCCTCATCACCAAAGTCATATTGAAAAACACCTCTTGTTAATTTAGGACAAGACGCCGGTTCTGCAGCAATAAATTTTGTATCTTTCCCGTCGATAATGGTGTGGCGCATAAAAGGGAACGATATTCCACCAAAATTAGACCCACCACCAAAACAACCAATAACGACATCCGGATATTCACCAGCCATCTCCATCTGTTTCTCAGCCTCCAAACCGATGATAGTTTGATGCAATGTAACATGATTTAAGACACTTCCTAAGACATATTTACAATTTGGAGTTTGCATGGCCAATTCTACTGCTTCTGAAATTGCAGTTCCCAAACTACCTCTGTAATTAGGAGTTTCTGTCAAGATTTTTCGGCCCACTTTTGTACTCATACTTGGAGATGCAATCACCTGTGCTCCAAACGTTTGCATAATTGAACGGCGATAAGGTTTTTGTTCATAACTCACCTTTACCATAAACACCGCCAATTCCAACCCGAAAGCTCTCGCTGCATAAGAAAGGGCAGCCCCCCATTGTCCAGCACCTGTCTCAGTAGTTATATTTGTCACTCCCTCTTGCTTACAATAGTAGGCTTGAGCCAATGCTGAATTTAATTTATGAGAACCAATAGGACTAACGCTCTCATTCTTAAAATAGATATGAGCAGGAGTTCCCAAAGCTTTCTCTAAACCATATGCACGAACCAAAGGTGTTGAACGATAATTTTTATACATTTCATACACCTGTTCAGGAATATCAATCCATGCATCTGTTGTATTTAACTCTTGTTCAGAACATGCACGATTGAATATCGGTGTCATATCATCCAATGTCATCGGCTTCTTTGTAACCGGATTCAACATGGGCAACGGCTTCGTCTTCATGTCAGCCACAATGTTGTACCATTGTCTCGGAATAGCATTCTCTTCGAGAAAGAATCTTTTTTGTCTTTCCATACTTTATTATTTTTCTAATAGTTAACAATTTTAGAAGTTGTTTAAAATCTTTCTTGAAAATCCTTAAGAAGTGTATTTGAACGGATTTTACAATTTTTAAAGCAAGAATAACCTATATTCTCAACTTTAAGAGGTAAAAACACTCAAAAGGACACTCAAAGAAGTCACGATTTTACTTTTTATACTTTTCGTTACTTTAGATTCAATAAAATTTTAAACGACTTCTTAATTAAAGGCAAAAAAATAACCGCAGGTGGATGCCTGCGGTTTTATCTTTTATATGCCATTAGAACCTCGTGCGAATCCACCAATTTAGATTGAATCGCACCACCACCAATTGTTTGAAATTCTAAGTTTTTGCATACCTTTTATTTTTGCCTTTAATGATTTACGATGCAAATATAAAACACTCTTTTTTTATACACAACAATTTTTCAAAAAAAAAACTTCATACTAAATCCTCAATCTCCTTTTTCCTCCTATTTCCCCTTATTTACCCATTCATTTTCAATCGGTTTCGCATAGAAATATAAGTGTTTTATTCATTCACCATCCATAATTCAAAATTTTTCCGAGTTGTGAATGATGAATAATTTTGCCATCTATATAAATATCTGAATTTAATACTTTAGAAACTATAGTAATTTTAATACCATTACTATTTCCCTATCTATATCTTCATTCTATTCTAGGTTTTACTAAAAATCTTACCTGTATTAAAGGAATCTTCATTATTTTTGCAATCTGAAATTTTAATCTATTTGAATTATAACTCATGTCAATACATAAAAATCTTTCAATTAAAATCGGAATCGGATTCGCCTCAATAATATTGGGTCTATATTTTTTTATCATTGCCATCAACCACAATTTTTTAGGGCTGTTTGGCGATTCTCCAACAAGGGAACAATTGAAAAATCCAATCAATATGGAGGCATCTGAAATCTATAGTGACGATGGCGTGTTGATAGGAAAATATTTTATCGAAAATCGATCCTCTGTCGATTTGGAAAATATTTCACAAGAGTTTATCCAAACTTTGATCAAAACAGAAGATAAACGTTTCTACGAGCACAATGGAGTAGATTTTAAAGGTCTCTTCGGAGCATTCAAAGATGCTCTACTGGGAAATGCTCGCGGAGCAAGTACAATTACGCAACAATTGGTGAAAAATCTATTTAAAACTCGAACCGAATTCTCTAACGGCCTATTTTGTAAAATCCCCGGTATTAGAACATTCATAATAAAGGTAAAAGAGTGGAAAGGTGCCATGACATTAGAGGAGATGCATTCTAAAGAGGAAATTCTGCAGATGTATATCAATACAGTCTATTTCGGTAATCATTCCTACGGAATCAAAGCTGCAGCCAAAAGTTATTTCAACCAATCTCCGGATAAACTTAACTTTCAACAATCTGCCACCTTGGTTGGAATCCTAAAAGCAACAACCTACTACAATCCTATTCGGAATCCGGAAAATAGTGAAAAGCGCAGAAATGATATTCTTGTCAACCTACATAACGAAGGACTAATTAACAAGGAAACTTGTGACTCGCTTTGTCAACTTCCAATAGGACTTCACCTCAACAACACGTCTGACAACCGAGGAATTGCTCTTTACTTCCGAGAGGCGGTATTTAATGAGATGCAATCATGGTGCGAGGAGAATGGGAAAGACCTCTATCGCGATGGATTGAAAATTTATACCTCCATCGACTCTCGCATGCAAAAGTATGCAGAAGAAGCGGTTAAATCCCAAATGAAGATTGTACAAAATAATTTCAATTCACATTGGGGCGACAAAAACCCATGGAGAGATGAAAATCAACATGAATTGAAGGGTTTTATAGAAGATCGTGTAAAAAAGTTACCTGAATATAAACTTCTTTCAGAACGATACAGTGGCAACACAGACTCCATTATGGCATGTCTAAATCGCCCTCACCGCACAAAAGTAATTGATTATCAAACCGGACTGAAAGATACTATAATGAGTACGATAGACTCCTTAAAATACACATTACGATTTTTGCACTGTGGCTTTGTGGTTGTGGAGCCACAAACAGGAAAGGTCAAAGCGTGGGTTGGGGATGTCGATTTCAATTATTGGCAATATGACAAAGTAGTTGCCAAAAGACAACCTGGCTCTACGTTTAAATTGTTTATCTACACAGAAGCTATTCGCAAGGGGCTATGTAGTTGCGACACACGAGTGGATAGCGCAATCAATTGGAGCATAAAAGAGGAGGATGAAATAAAAATTTGGATGCCACAAAATGCCAATCGAACTTTCTCCAACGAAGAGATAACTCTAAAATCAGCATTTGCCCGTTCAATTAATAGTGTTGCAGTACAATTAACCCGAGAATTTAGTCCGGACAGCATCGTTCAATTGGCCCAATCCATGGGAATAAAAAGCAACCTTCGGCCGATTCCTTCCATTGGGCTAGGCGCAGAAGATGTTTCTCTTCTTGAAATGGTAACAGCCTACTCGATAATTGTTGATGAAGGAGAAAAACATACCCCAATCCTGGTCACACGAATTGAAGATAGCGATGGGAATATTCTTTACAAGAATCAAGGAGAAAATGAAAAAGTATTAGATTATGAAACAGCTTTCATCATGCGAGATATGCTTCAAGAAGGATTGAGAGATGAACATGGCACCTCCCAACGTCTGAAAAAATATCCAATTTTCAAAAATACAGAATACGGAGGAAAAACCGGAACCTCTTCCAACTATTCTGATGCTTGGTATATGGGCATTTCACCGAAACTTGTGGGAGGAGTATGGGTTGGAGGAGAATATCGCAGCATCCACTTCCGCGATGGTGCGCACGGACAAGGAAGTCAGACCGCACTTCCCATATTTGGCGATTTCATGAGTCGAGTGATGAGGGATAAAAATCTTGCTCACTATCAAGGTCTTTTTGGAGAACCGAAACAAGAAATATCTAAAACATACAATTGCGAGGAGCTTGAGAAGAAAAATATTGGAGAAGGATTCGTCAACTTTTGGAAAAAACTTTTCGGAAGGGATAAAAAAGATAGTATCAACAATGACACAACTACAAGCAAGAACAAAAGCAGAAGGGAGAAAAGAAGAGAAAGGAGAGAACGTCGCAGAAACGGAAGGTAAAACCTCTCAGAATCATATTGAACTCTCACAATCACCTATAGAGTTTTGTTTTATGTCTGAATCTAAGCCCCAATAAAATAGCGGCTAAATAGAGTTCTATCATAAATGCAATCCATACACCAACTGCGCCCCAATTGAAAATAACAGCCAATAAATAGGCCATCGACAGGTTAACGATCAAATAACAAACAATAGCCACTACCATTGGCGCATAAACATCAGACATTCCTCTCAATGCACCAATACTAACCACTTGAAAACCATCTCCAAATTGGTAAATAGCAACGATTGCTATCAAAAGAGAACTTAGTTCCAACACTTGAGGGTCAACCGAAAACACAGAAGCAATCTGCACTCTAAAAAAGAACAAAACAATGGCGCAAGCACAACTAAACAGCAAACTCAAATGGGTAGAAGCAATACCCGCTTTTCTCATTGATTTAAAATCTTTCACACCTATTTGATGACTTACCCGAATAGTAGTAGCAGAAGCCAACCCACTACTAATCATAAAAGTCAATGAGGAGAGATTCATTGCAATCTGATGAGAAGCTAATGCCACAGCCCCAAACCAACCAACCATGATAGAAGAAAGGCTCATACCTAATGTTTCCAAAAGCATTTGCGAACCAATTGGAATACCCATATAAGCCAACCCCTTTATCTCTCTCCTTGAGAACGATTTCTTGCCAAAGAAATAGAAATATCTAATTAGCGGCCTCTTCACAAAGAATAAAACAACAAAAGCTATCGACATCAATATTCTCGCAATTAAAGTTGCATAAGCCGCTCCGGCAACTCCCAACATTGGGCATCCTAATTTCCCAAAAATCAGCACCCAATTTAAAAATATATTCAAAATATTCCCAACCAAGGTAATCACCATGGCATATTTTGTATTTCCTATTCCTTCCATAAACTGACGAAATGATTGAAACAGCAATACAAACGGGAGCGTATAAACAGAAATTCTAAAATACTCTTGTGCCAACAGCCATACTTCATCAGGTTGCCCCATTCTGTCCATAAAAAAAGAGACTGCCCACATTATACCTCCCAAGACAAGCGATACACCTATATCAAATAGGATTGAATTTTGAAAAATAATGGCAGAACGCCTATGCTCTCCTGCTGCATACTCTTTTCCAATCAATGGAGTAGCTCCAATAGACAAGCCCAAAGCAAAAAGGAAACCAATCATAAAGACAGAACTTCCAAATGAAACAGCCGCCAATTCAACAGTACCTAAATGTCCCACCATCACGGTATCGGCAAGCATAACTATAGCCTGCCCCAATTGAGCAAACATTACCGGGAGAGCAATCTTTAAATTTCTTCGATAAAACGGGATATACCCTTTTACATAGGTTATTAAACTCATAGGACCTCTCTAATCCTGACCAAACGATTTAATAAACCATCCAAACGATCTAATGGGAGCATATTAGCCCCGTCCGACTTTGCAACAGATGGATTGAAATGAGTCTCGATGAATAATCCATCCACACCCACTGCGATACCTGCCTTTGCAATTGTTTCAATCATTGATGGATCTCCACCTGTTACTCCGGATTCTTGATTAGGCTGTTGCAAAGAATGGG
The DNA here is from genome assembly GCA_017630395.1 of Paludibacteraceae bacterium. GTDB lineage: Bacteria > Bacteroidota > Bacteroidia > Bacteroidales > Paludibacteraceae > UBA1181. The sequence continues at coordinate 25,892 of JAGBVI010000099.1, read as the reverse complement.
TTGCGTCCAATATAACTGGACAACCAATCTTTTTCATTATTGGAATTCCTCGATAATCAACAATCAAATCTTGATACCCAAAACTTGTTCCTCTTTCTGTCAACAACACGTTATTATTCCCACAATTGCGCACCTTTTGAGCAGCGAATGACATTGCTGCAGGAGACAAGAATTGACCTTTTTTAATATTAACCGCCTTCCCTGTTTTGGCTGCTGCAACCAACAAATCTGTTTGGCGACAAAGGAAAGCCGGAATTTGCAAAATATCAACGTATTCAGCTGCCAATGGGGCCTCCTCGGGTGCATGAATATCTGTGACCACTGGGATATCAAAAGTATCCCCTATTTTTCTCAAAACATTTAAAGCCTTTTCATCTCCAATACCCATAAAAGAATCTATCTTGGAACGATTGGCTTTACGATATGACCCTTTAAATATATATGGAATTTTATACTTATCGGACAAGGCTACTATATGCTCCGCTATTTGAAAAGCCATCTCTTCTCCCTCTATCACACATGGTCCTGCCATTAAGAAAAAATTCCCTGAATCTGTGTACTTCAATTTTGAACTAATATTAATCATATCTTACTTATTATAAATTTTCTACTATGTTAATCAACTATTGCATTGGTTATTTATACAAACTTGAGAAAAGTTTTTCAAAATTATCTCAACTGAATTTCTAACGCTTAACATAAAATAAGGTCAATATCCAATAATTGCAAATCCGATTGCAAAAGTAAGAGAAAAAATCAACATATTTCTCGATGTCTCCCCTATCAATGTGTTAAGAACTCGCCCTTGTCTTATCAATGAAATTTTTCTCCAAGTAAAATAATGCAATAGGAGGTAAATTATAGGCATAACAAATAAACAACACCAATGGATTAATGTAAAATCTGATTTTTCAGGTAAGGCCTCATGAAACAAAAGGTGCAAAATAAGAACAGCAACGACACCTAATGCCAAGTAGAAGTATCGTCCGAAAGTTTCACCCCAGAGTACAATTAATGTATTTTTACCCACTTTAGCATCTCCCTCTCTATCTCGATAGTTATTCAATACCAACAATGTATTCACTACCATTCCGGTTGCTAATCCTCCCCAAATCAAGAGAGGCGTCCACCTGAGCATCTGAACATAAGCTGTAAAACCAACAGCAACCAATCCGAAAAAAAGAATAACTGCAACATCCCCCAACCCATTATAAGCTAATGGGAAAGGTCCCGACGTATAGATATAGGCAAAAATAACACAAAATAACCCCACTGCAATCATCTCTATTCCTGCATAATAAATCAAAATAGAACCGCAACAACAACCTAAAGCTATCACCGCAATTATCCCGATTTTCATATAGTTAGGAGTTATCCATCCTTGCGATGTAGCCCTCAGAGGACCTAAACGCTCTTCGCCATCTGCCCCCTTTAAATAATCAAAATAATCATTTATCAAATTGGCCGCAATTTGCATTGCAACTGCAAAAAACAAACAAGCTAAAGCCGGAACAACCTTAAATTGACCATAATATGCAGCTATTCCACAACCTACACAGACCGGCGCTATTGCCGCAGCCAAAGTCTTCGGACGAGATGCCAACAACCAAGCTTTTAATGAATTTGTTTCAACAACCATATACCTTAATATCTTCTAACTATTTCAATAAACAAAGTACGAAAAAAAAACAATAGTGTCCAAATAAATGGTTAAAAAACTTAACAATAGATTGTTTACGTCGTACTTTTGTTTATTGAGCTTGTACAAGCTCTACTCGAGAAATTTATTATAGGTTAGCTACTTCTCTCAATATAGATACCTATAAACAAAAATTATCTTTTTTTCTATAAATTAGGTAGAGATAATTTTGAAGCGAACTTTACTTAGGTTGATTATATTCGCAAACCTTTCCGCTAAACCCTATGAGCAACGTGAAACTTTTTCCTGCTTTTGCCATGGCGAGAAACGGAATACGCATGTGAGAAAGCGATATCAGCATCGAGACTAAGAGAATACAAGCAATTCTAAAGACTACTCCTCTACTATAATATTTTGAGGTTCAACTTCCATCTCCTTCATATCTTGCATCTTCTCAGCGTTAGAATCTGCTTCATAAAATGACTCGACTCTAACTGCTTTCTCTTTTTCTTTTCGCTCTCCTATTGGGAAATTGAAACCAAAGTACAAATCTCCGAATAACTTTTGCGAAGAATCAAATGGGTATAAATGGGTATGCAATGGCAAATTCATACCTATCATAACACTAAAATCAGCTGGATGGAAATCTGCTACCATTCCCAATGAAGAGCCAAAGGTAGATAATCCATAACTCAACGAACCATCGAACCAATGAGCAGGAGCAACATTTGCCGACAAACGCCCCTCAAACCACGAATATCCCGCATTAAATTTGGAAGAAGATAAAAAGCCAAATGTCAATTTATCATAAACGGGCAAAGTGTATTGAACGCCTAAATTTAAAGTTAGATTCAAAAACTCTTTTGTCTGAGTCTGATTCACACCTTTAAATTTAAAACACTCTTTAGCCGAATTCCATAAGGAAAAAACAATATCTTCCATCTCATCATCACAAGATACATCTTTAACATTATCAAAACCTTCAAATGTCCACGCTTCTACATCCAAATGGCTATTGTATGTCTTGTTCCACTTCATAAAACCTAAGTTCAACAATGCCATATTCACCTGCCAATTGTCATTAATATCGTAATTTACACCGAAGTCGGCAGCCACTCCTACTCCGGATATTAGATGGTCATAATCTATCGACACATCTCCAAAATCCATCTCATTCAGATAGCGATTGGATGTAGGAATGTCCAAAAAACCGCTTATATCTAAAGTACCCTGTCCATATACTTTCCAATGTGCACCTTCCCCATAGAAGTTCATCTCATCAATTTTTGCATCAACATTTAACAACCCTAAAAGCAATTTTACTTTTGCTCCTACCGAAACTTTCTCATTAATGACATGTGAGTGACCTAATGCAACCTCCATAAAGCTACTACTCCTCATTTTCAAATTCTCCAAATTTATATTCTCCCCGGGTGTTGGAGATTGACTTAACACATCCACTAACTCTTTTGGGAAATTTCCTCTTAAATCTGTCTTTAGCGAATAACTGATTGTATTAAAGCCCTCGAAAGCAAAGAAGCCAATATTGAACAGCGATAAATCTACATTTACATCCAACCTATTTTGCGGTTTTAACATCGACTTCAACGTAGATGAGTTAATAAAATCTTCCCATTCCGAAAGGGACCCTCCATGAAGAGCCGAAAAGATATTGCGAGTAGCAATATTAGAACTAAAATTAGTGGAAAAAGAGCCTAAAATAGGAACACCCACATATCCCCTTTCCGGTTGAAAAGAGGGGTTCATCACATGACGATAGCGATAACTTTGCAAAAAATATGCAGAACGAAAATAATCTTGAGAAAACAATTCTCCGACTAAGAAGAAAAACAGACTAATAAAAAAAAATCTAAATTTCATAATTCTAATAATAAGCGATTTTAGAAGGTAAAAAATTTTCACATATTACTAACCCCTCTCCACACTCACAAATATAGATATAAGTTTGTAAAAATTAAAATAGTTTCATACTTTTGCTCAAAGTAATACGTAAAATAACTTCAACAAATTACGATTTGTACTCATTTTTAGAAAGTTCTATAAATTTATTTCGTGAATTTATAGAATTTATTTCGAGTAAATTACTGAGCTAAAAAAAGAGTAGTGCAAGCTTGTACTGACAACAAATAGGAGATTTCCAATACAAGCGTTAAAAACTCATAATTTGAGGGAGCTTTTTATGGTATTACATGTTTATAACAATATAGATTAATTTGTATGAAAAAATTATTTATTATTGCGCTAAGTGTTGTTGCGCTATTATTTTATTCTTGCGGTGATAAGAAAGTTCCGTATAATTACACAACTCACCATGGGAAAGAGTTTTCAATCGAGTATCCGTCTAATTGGACTAGCGAAGTGAATGTTCATCCTGTTGCACCATTCGTAGCCTACTCTGATTATCAAACCATTCGTGTAGGAACTCGTTTAATTGGAGGCATCTCATTAGATAGTTTTGTCAATGAGCGCATAGAAAATTTTGAGATACTGCTCGTTGGTTTTAATTTGGTAAACAAAGAGATAAACGGGGACGAAGCTATTATACGTTACTATACAGAGGATGAAGAGTCTCCTAAGATTGAAACAATTATGAAAATCATAAAAGGGAAAGAACACTTCTATGGTGCGGATTGTAGTTACGATAGCGAAGCTCAGAAGGACACTGTTGAGCACATCATAAACTCATTCACTCTCAATTAAAATTTGAATTCGATCTTTTAGAGTTCAAGTAAAGTACTAAAAATACTATAGCTCCATTTAGGAGTAGTAATTCGTACCCCATAACATAGTCAAGTTTTTTCAAGAATAGTGCTATGATATAGGACAATAACGGACCCAAGACCGAGGCAAACGGAATTGCTCTCGGTCTTACTATTCTCTTGGTTGTCATAGCAAAAGCAAAAAGCCCCAATAGCGGACCATATAAATAAGAGACCAAAGTATAAATCATATCTAAAGCATGGTCGCTCTTCACCCAACGCACCATACACATCAAAAACAAAAAGAGACCTGCAACCGCAAAATGAATCATGATGCGTTTAAACTTTGTTACATTCCCGGCTCCCAAGAAATCTACAGAGAAAGATGTTGTAATTGAAGTCATGGCTGAATCCATGCTTGAAAAAGCCGAAGCCATAATCCCTATAGAGAAAAACAGCAAAGCCCATTGACCACTTTTAAGGACAAAATCAGACAACAATAAATCACCATCGGCAGGAATCTGGATACCATTTTGCGAATAAAACAAAATTATCAAAGCTCCCAAAGATAGAAGAATAAGATTAAGGGGTATAAACAATACACTGCCTAAGAGAATGTTTTTTCGAGACTCTGATAATGACTTACAAGATAAGTTTTTCTGCATCAGATCTTGATCCAAACCAGTCATAACAATCACAACAAAAGCTCCGGAAAAAAATTGTTTAAAAAAATTTTGCTTTGAAATCCAATCATCAAAAACAAATGTAGTGGAAAGAGTACTTTGGGCTACAGCCTCAAAAGCTCCCAAGAATCCTTCACCAAAGAGGTCAATCACCGCTTTTAAAAGAACGAATAGAGAAATTACGAGAAATACGGTTTGAATAAAATCAGTCCAGACAATCGTTCTAATTCCACTCCTATAGGTATAGAGCCATACAATAAGTAATGCTGCAATCGCAACAAGAAAGAAAGAGACTCCAATAGTTTCAAACAACAATTTATGTAAAATAAAAACTGCCATATAAAATTTCACAGCCGATGACAACAACTTCCCGACAACAAAGAAAAAAGAAGCTGTTTTTCCTCCTATCGGACCCAAACGTTGTGATAAGAATTCATAGATAGATGTGAGATTATTTCGATAATAAAGAGGCAATAATACAAACGCAATAAACAAGTAACCAGGAATAAAACCTAAGACCATCTGCATATAAGTAAACTGTGTATATTGCACTGCACCGGGAACAGATATTAACGTAACGCCGGAAACAGAAGCACCCAACATGCCTAAAGCGACAACCCACCATGGCGAATGCCGACTTCCCACAAAGAAATCGGCATTCGCATCATATTTTCCTAATCGAAATGATATTCCTAAAAGAAATAGTACATAAGCAAGTAAAACCGCATAAATCATTTTTTATTCTGTTTTTCTTGCATTTGTTTTTGCAATTCCATTTGTTGTTTCTGCATCTCCTCTAAGCGAGATAACCAAGAGGATTTGCTTCTTGGCTGTTTTTGTTTTTCCTTAATTTGAGCCAACAACTTCTCTTCGTCAACGAAAAACTTTCTGATGATATATGTTTGCAAGATTGTTATTAACAAGGATACAAAATAGTAATAACTTAAACCGGAAGCATAATCATTAAATATAAACAAGAACATCAAAGGCATGAAATACATCATATACTTCATAAATGGCATTTGATTCATTTGCCCTGTATCCGTCATACTCATATTTACTTTGGTATAAACGATATTTGTAATAGTCATTAACAAACAGAATAAACTGATATGATTACCAAATGTATCCGAAATAAACGGAATATGCGTATTCCAAGAAACAATTGCATCATACGAAGAAAGGTCTTCTGCCCATAAGAAACTCTTACCTCTCAATTCAATTGCAGTAGGGAAGAAATAGAATAATGCTATCAAGAATGGCATTTGCAACAACATTGGAAGGCAACCTCCCATTGGATTAACACCCGCCTTGCTATACAACTCCATCGTTGCTTGAGAACGCTCTGTTGGACGATCTTCCGGAATCCTTTGATTAATCTCCTCTATTTGAGGGCGTAAAGCCTTCATTTTTGCTGTGGACATATAAGATTTATAGGTCATTGGGAAGATTAACAACTTAATGACAATCGTTAACAACAAAATGATGATACCATAATTAGAGATAAAGCCTCCAAAGAAGTTAAATAATGGTATGGTAATCAACTTATTAATCCAACTCACAAGCGAAATTCCTAATGGAACCAATGTTTGAAGATTCAACTCCTCATCACTTGGCACCCCATCATCATAGTCTTTCAATAAACTATATTTATTCGGACCGAAGAATAGTCTTAAATCCATTTGCGAATTACCGCCCTCATAAGGGAGCATAATCGTAGAAGAGTAAGCCTTTAGATACTCAGACTTATCCGGTTCCAATTCAGAAGAAATTGTGGCACTCTTAACAGAGTTATCCGCAATAAGAACAGCTGAAAAGAATTGATCTTTATATGCAATCCAACGTATCTTCTCATTTACCTCTTCAGTTTCAGAAGATGTTTCACTCAAGTATTCATAATCTTCATCGTCAGTCAAATAATAATAAATTTGGGAGTATCTATTTTCAAATTTTCTCCCCTTTTCTTGTTGACGAACCTTATATTTCCAATAGGATTTCAATGCATCTACAGGTTGAAGAACCTCGCTCAACCCATTTGCTTTCACATCAAAATCAACCATATAATCGTTCGGGTGCAACACATAGATAAAGTCTAAAGAACGTCCTCCCTCTATAGGCAAAGTAAAAACGACAGAACTATCTGTTTTAGCTCCCACACGGAAATTCATATCCGCTGTCTGCAACATTCTATTAGAACGAGTTGGCAACTCGATACTAAACCAATTGTCCCCCTTCTCAAACAGAGTTAATGTCTCTTTTTTGTAATTTAAGTAATCTTTCAGAATAACACTCTCTACAAGAGCTCCTTTTGTTGAAAAATCAATCTTAACCACTTCATTTTCAAGGGTTACTATCTCTTCTGAACCTAAAGCACCTTGGGCAAAATCCCCCAAAGTATAACTCGCCTTAGCCATCTTGATTGAATCTGAGTCTGTCTCTTCAAAAATAGGCTTATTCAACTCTGCCTGCTTAGCTTCCAACTCCGCTTGCTGCATCAATTGAGCATTCTGAATAGAATCATAATAATGCTGACGAGCCTCGATTTGCTCTTGCGTCGGTCTGTTCCACCAACTAAAACCAAGAAGGACCAATCCAATCAAGATAAATCCTGTAAGAGTATTTTTATCCATTATTTATTTGTTACAATAAGTATATTCTAAATTAAAAGTTTTTCATTCCATTAATAAGTCGAAAAAAAACTTAACAATTATTTTTTATCTATTGAAGCACGAACAAAATCCAAGAACAAAGGATGCGGATTAAGCACGGTACTATTATATTCCGGATGGAATTGCACACCTACAAACCACTTCAAAGAAGGTATTTCGACAATTTCCACCAACCCGGACTCCGGATTTACTCCGGAACATACCATGCCTGCCTTCTCTAAATCCTCTTTGTACTTATTATTTAATTCAAAACGATGGCGGTGACGTTCGCTAACCATCTCTTTACCATAAATAGAGCGAACAAAAGAGTCTTTCTTCAATGCGCAGTTATATGCACCCAAACGCATAGTACCATCCGTTTTCAAAGAACTTTTTTGCTCCTGCATCAAATCAAAAAGTCTGCATTCAACTTTTGTATCAATCTCTGAAGAATCTGCATTCTTTAATCCAACAACGTTTCGAGCAAATTCAATCACAGCACATTGCATTCCTAAGCCAATTCCAAACATTGGCAAGTTATTCTCACGAGCATAATTACAAGCAATAATTTTGCCTTCTACACCACGCTGACCAAACCCAGGAGCAACCACAATACCATCTAAACCTTGTAATTTATCAGCAACATTTTCTTTGTTAATCTTTTCCGACTGAAAAAATGACAATTTCAAACGTCTATCATTGTATGTTGAAGCCTGTATCAAAGATTCATGGATAGATTTATACGCATCAGGCAATTCTACATATTTACCAACAATACCTATGCGCACCTCTTTAGTGGCACTCTTCATTTTTGTAGTAAAATTCTCCCACTTTGATAGGTCTTGTGTTTGGTCGGTTGGCATACCTAACAAATTAAGAACCACCAAATCCAATCCCTCTTCCCTCATCTTTAAAGGAACTTCATAGATAGAAGGGACATCAATACATTCCACAACTGCATCTTGACGAACATTGCAGAACAATGCTGTTTTTTTACGGACATCTACATTCAGTTTATGTTCTGTACGAAGCACTAAAATATCCGGCTGAACGCCCAACTCTTGTAATTTTTTTACTGAATGTTGAGTCGGTTTTGTCTTCAACTCTTTGGCTGCTGCAACGTATGGTACATAAGTCAAATGAATATTCAAACAATCATCTGGCAACTCCCAACGTAACTGACGAACACTCTCAAGATATGGCAAAGACTCCATATCTCCCACCGTACCACCAATCTCAGTAATTACAAAATCATAATTTTCAGAAGCTACTCTCTTGATAGTTTGCTTGATCTCATTGGTAATGTGAGGAATTACTTGTACTGTCTTTCCCAAAAAATCTCCTCTACGCTCTTTTTCAATAACACTTTGATAAATTCTACCACTAGTAACATTGCTATTACGAGTTGTATGAATATCCAAGAAACGCTCATAATGTCCAAGATCTAAGTCTGCTTCATGACCATCCACAGTCACATAACTCTCTCCATGTTCATAAGGAGTCAACATTCCCGAATTAACATTCAGATAAGGATCCATTTTTTGATTTGCAACTTTGAATCCTCTGGATTGTAACAACTTACCTAACGATGCAGAAACAATCCCTTTACCTAACGAAGAGGCAACTCCTCCTGTTACGAATATGTACTTAGTCTTGCCCATATCTTTAAATTTATTTTATTCTCAAAACAAAATGCAAAGTTACAAAATTCCCATTTACCTCAACTCTTTACTCCTATTTTTTTTGAAAAAAAATTTTCATACCGATTCTATAAATTCATTTCGCAGAATTTTTGTTTTATCTTTTGAGTATATGTTCTCTGTTACAATACCTGTATCGCTCCTTTGTAAATAGTCCCAATCTGCGCAAAATACTCTTAAAAATCATCTCCAACTAATTTTTAGAAGTCTCCTTAACTTAGTTTGTTGATGGTATGAATAATAATTCTACCTTTGTGATAGAAATTTCTCACAGAATTAAAAATGCAAAAAGTAGTAATAATAGGCGCAAGTTCGGGTATTGGAGAGGCTCTTGCCAAAGAATTTGCTTCGCAAAAATATGAGGTGGCCATTGCAGCACGCAGAATAGAAAACTTAAAGAAACTGAAAGAAAAGTACCCTCAAATCTTTCACTATCGTGCTATTGACATAACCACAGATGGGTGCGTAACTGAATTCTCTCAGTTAATTGCAGAATTGGGCGGAATGGATATTCTTCTATTAACTTCCGGCGTAGGATGGAGAAATCCGTCTTTAGACGAGGAGAAAGAATTGCATACAATCGATGTCAATTGCACCGGATTTACGCGTATTCTTTTGTATGCTTATCAATATTTTTGCAAAAAGGGAAGTGGAACAATTGCTGCAACAAGTTCTATCGCCGGATTTAGAGGCTTAGACTTATGCCCTGCCTACTCTGCCTCCAAAGCTTTCGAACTTTCTTATTTGGAAAGCCTTAGACGCAAATCAAAAACCGAACCTAAGAACATAAAAATCATATCTTTAATCCCGGGATTTGTTAACACTGCCATGGGACAAGGTGCAGGTGTCTTCTGGAGATGCGAGCCCGAAGTGGCTGCTCAACAAATTCGTAAAGGTATTGAGCAGAAAAAAGAGATTATCTACATTACTAAACGATGGAGAATTGTTGCTTGGCTCATGAAAAGAATTCCCAACTTCTTGTTCGAAAATATAGCCTTCCGTACCAAAGCATAAAATCACTCAACAAAAAGTAATTTAGAATTCCTTCTGCATTGGAATAAAAAATAGCGAACTATAACTATCTTTGCAATAAATTTTTACAATATGGCAGAATTTAAATGTGAAAAGGTATTGCCTTACACGGATTCAGAAGAGGGCAAGAAAGAACAAATCTCTAAGATGTTTGATCATATTGCAGATGTATATGACCCAATGAATAGGCTAATGTCTTTGGGACAAGATAAACGTTGGAGAAAAAAGGCTATTCAACGAATAGGTGACTTTTCGCCGAAACGTATTTTAGATGTTGCCACCGGAACAGGAGACTTTGCTATTCAAGCTGCTCAATCTCTAAATCCCGATTATGTTTTAGGGATTGATATTTCTGAAGGAATGATGGAGGTGGGTAAACAAAAAGTGCAACAATTGGGTTTATCTGATAAAATCTTTTTTGAATATGGTGATTCAACAGCTCTATCATTGCCTTCGGATTCGTTTGATGCGGTTACAGTTGCTTTTGGAGTACGTAATTTTTCTAGTCTTTCGGACGGTTTAAAACAAATGGCCGGGGTGCTGAAAAAGGGGGGCGTGGCTGCAATTTTAGAGATGACAGAACCCGAAAATGTGTTCTTTAAATTAGGCTACAAAATTTACACAAAAATCGGCATTCCTGTCTTGGCTAAATTAATGTCAGGCGAAATTAATGCTTACAATTATCTACCAGCCTCCATCGAAGCATTTCCCCAAGGAGAAGAGATGAAAAAATTGTTGATAGAGTCCGGATTCTCAAAAGTTGAAATAAAAAAGTTTACTTTACAGACTTGTACTTTTTATTTAGCTATTAAATAATTATAGGTTGGTTCCATATCTACTGGTTGACGTTTATGGACATTACCTCAATTTAAACTAATTTATGAAAATTTTAGTTACTGGAGCAAATGGCTTCATTGGAAGTTTTGTCATTGAAGAAGCTCAAAAACGCGGATATGAAACATACGCTGCCATGCGTTCTTCGAGCGACAAATCGAACTTAAAGGGACTTACACCTCATTTTATCGATCTTCCATACGCTAACAAAGATAAACTAATTTCTTATCTTTCTGAATGGAAAAAGTCGTACGGAAAATGGGACTACATCGTTCATACCATGGGAGTCACCAAATGCAAAAAAAAAGAGGATTTTGAGACAGTAAATTATCTTTATACAAGAAATTTTATAGAAGCTTTGCTCGAAACAGAGATGACTCCTCAACATTTTATCTATTTGAGCAGTTTATCGGCATTCGGAGAGGGAGATTCTATCCATTTCACAGAGATAAAACCCAATGACACTCCTAATCCGAATACTTACTACGGAAAAAGCAAACTAAAAGCAGAACAATTTATTCAGACCTTAAGAGGAACTCTTCCATATACAATTCTTCGTCCTACAGGTGTATATGGTCCGAAAGAGAAAGATTATTTAGTGATGCTGAAAACGCTGCAGAAATACTTGAATCCCGGAATTGATGTGGGAATTCAATACATTACATTCATCTACGTAAAAGATTTGGTGGATGTAATTTTCAAAGCCTTGGAGAATGGTGCAAAAGGGAAAGCTTATTTTGTAGCTGATGGTGATGTTTGGACATCTGATGAATATGCCAAATTAGCTCAAAAACTTTTGGGTATAAAACATGTTGTAACGCTAAAATTCCCTGCTCCTATTGTCAAAGGAATCGCATTTATCTTTGATAAAGTAGGAGGATGTTTAGGAACTACGCCAACGTTAAATTTGGACAAATACTACATCTTAACAGCTAGAAATTGGAAATGCGACATTGAACCACTCCAAAAGGATTTAGGATTTAATGCAAAGTACAATTTAGAACAAGGACTAAAAGAATCAATCGAATGGTATAAAAAAGAGGGGTGGTTAGATTGATATCCCCCACTTGCTTTTTTTTGCCTAATTCATAGTACTCTCCTTGATAAACTTTGCCACCTTGACTTCTTTTCCATCTATCAATCGCAACCAATAAATACCCTGTAAAAGGTGAGAAACCTCGATTGTTCCGCCTACAGTCCTGCCGCTCATTACCAAACATCCATCCACCGAATAGATTTGATAACTCACATCTTCTGCAATTCCTGTTTTTAGATAGCTAGAAACTGGATTCGGTGTAAGCACAATGATTTTAGAACTTACATTTTCCGCTATTTTAGAGTCATTGAAAGTGGCACAATAGACCTCGCTCAAGTTACTTGTGGCACGACATGGATAGGTGGCTGTGGCGGTAAAGCAAAGTGAGCCGTCTTTGTCTTTTACATTCTCCACCGGGATGGAAAATGAAAAGCCTCCTGCAGGCTCTGTCTCCACTCTGCCTAAAAACGCTTCTGCCGTCTGCGGAGCGCCTGATGTGTAAAACAGTTCTATGGTTGCCATAGAATCAACCTTGCCCGCAACAATTATGTCATCTCCTTGTTTGCTGACATTCGTGATTACCGGCACTGACAATGGCTTTACGTTGCAAATGGCAGAGTCTTTGGTCTCCAAAAACAAGTTTTCTGATATGGTGACATTCAAACGTAAACTATCCATACGTATTGCCTTGGGCGAACTCTGCAAAAAGGTATTATTGCGTATTGTTATCTTCGGGTCTCGCACATAATCATAACCCCTATCTAACCAATACCTTAATTCCGTTTCTGACATAAGAAGCAAATCGCCATGTTTATTTGGAGATTTTTCTTCTCCATTGAATCCAAATGAATTTCCCTCTATAAGCAAAGTGTCGCTCCCTTTGTCACAAAGTGCAAAAGAATTTTCGCCCCAATACTTAGACTCCCCTTCTATACCGTAAAAAACATTATTTCGCACAACGGTATGCGATGCATCCAACAAAACACCCACACCACCATTTTCAACAGAGCCAAAAACATTGTTTTCCATATGTAATTTGCTGTAGTTGTCTGTATAATGCATACGCGTAAGCGTTACATTTTCTTGTCCTGATCCACTAATTTCACAGTTCGTCAAATAGATTTCTCCTCCATCCAAATTGCACGAAAAACCATACCTTCCACTGTTTAATATACGACAGCTATCAACATAGACTTCCGCCTGACACTGATTATCACAACCGATATTTACACCTTCATACTTCGAATTCAAAAATGTTGATTTAGAAATAATCATCTTTGCAGACGTCCCCATAATACAATAGTTAGATTTTTCAAAAAGACAGTTATTCACCTCCAACAATGGAGTATTTTTCACTTCTCCACCTCTCACCACATTCTGCATATTGTTTGAAAATCTGCTATCATATAATTTCAACGTATGCCAAGACTCTTCTTCATTTTCATAATATCTCCCAATACAATCTGAAACAATGGAATCAAAGGAGCAGCCTGCAATAACAATATCCACAGAAGCGCCTCTCGCTTTAATAGCACTTTCAAGGTACTTGAAGTCGCAATCTCTCAAAACAAATTCTCCACGAGTTGAATCTACATTTGCAAATCCTTCTAACTTATTGATCGATCGTTTAAACGTTCGTCTTTGAAACTTCAGATGCTCAAAGACAACCGAATCAAGCTCATACTTTCCGAGGTCAAAAAGCACATACTTTTCCGCAGAAGGGACTACTACAACCTTTCCTCCATCATTGCTCCGCCCATCTATTTTTACTGAAGAGGTTATCTGTATGGTAGTATCCAAAAACACCGTGTCTGCCGATGACAGCGCAAACTCTACAATAGAGGTCTCCTCCTCTTGGCTGGCCTGTTCTACAGCCCAGCGTAAAGACCCTTCAACTCCGTCTTTGGTTGTTGTCACCGTATAGGTGGCAGCAACTGCAGACAAACAACCTGATATCGTCAACAATACGCAGATAAACGCTCTTCTCATGATTTTATCTCTTTATAAATGTTCCTACTTTTTTATTATTTTCCCCTTTTAACTCAATCAGATATTTGCCGGGTTGCAAGTGCTGCACATCTATCTCTGCCGAGCAGACGCCCTCTTGCACAATCTTGCCGCTCATTACCAAAGATCCATCTACCGAATGGATTTGATAACTCACATCTCCTACAATACCTATTTCCAGATAGTCAGAAACAGGATTCGGTGTAAGTGTAATAATTTTAGAACTTACATTGTCCGCGATTTTAGAGCCATTGAAAGTGGCGCAATAGACCTCGCTCAAATTACTGGTGGCACGACATGGATAGGTGGCGGTGGCGGTAAAGCAAGGTGAGCCGCCTTTGTCTTTTACATTCTCCAACGGAATGGAAAAAGAAAAGTCTCCTGCAGGGTCTGTCTCCACTCTGTCTAAAAACGCTTCTGCCGTCTGCGGAGCGCCTGATGTATAAAAGAGTTCTATGGTTGCCATAGAATCAACCTTGCCCGCAACAATTATGTTGTCTCCTTGTTTGCTGACATTCGTGATTACCGGTATCGACAACGGTTTTACATTGCAAATGGCAGAGTCTTTGGTCTCAAAAAACAAATTCTCCGAAATGGTAATATTCAAACGCGCACTATCTAATCGCATTGCCTTAGGAGAACTCTGCAAAAAGGTGTTCTTGCGTATTGTTATCTTAGGATCTGGATCATAATAGTAACCTTTATCTATCCATCTATCAAGGTTGTACTCCGACTCCAACCATATATCTCCATGTATATTGGGAGCTATTTCGCCTTCCTTAAATCCAAAGGAATTGCCTTCAATCAACAGAGTGTCACTACCTTGATCATACAGAGCATACGCATTCTCTTCTAAATAATTACTAATTCCGTCGATTCCATAAAACACATTGTTACGAATAACAGTGTGTGACGCATCCATTATAACTCCAGACCCGCCCAAATCAGGAGAACCAAAAACATTATTTTCAAAATGAAGTTTACTATAATGGTCAGTATAATATTGACGAATAGTTTTCACATCCTCTCCTTTTCCATACATTCTTCCGGAACCACAAATTTCGCTATTCGTTATATAAATTTCCGCTCCATCTAAATGACACTGAAAACCAAATCTTCCACTATTTAATATACGACAACTATCTATTAAAACCATGGCTTGACATTTATCATCACACCCAATATTTATAGCATCATACTTTGTATCTCTAAACTCACAATTAGAAAATATCATCGTGGCAGAATTACCAATAAACCCATAATAACAATTTTCAAAAAGACAACTCTTCACCTCCAGCAATGGGGTGTATTCCACTTCTCCACCACCCACTACATTAGCAAATACATAAGAAAAACGGCTGTCGTACAATTTCAACGAATGCCAAGACTCGCTTAAATTATCATAATATCTCCCAATACAATCATCAACAATGGAATCAAAGGAGCAGCCGGCAATAACAATATCCACAGAAAAGCCTCTCGCTTTAATAGCACTTTCAAGGTACTTGAAGTCGCAATCTCTCAAAACAAATTCTCCACGAGTTGAATCTACATTTGCAAATCCTTCTAACTTATTGATTGAGCGTTTAAACGTTCGTCTTTGAAACTTCAGATCTTCAAAGACAACCGAATCAAGCTCATACTTTCCGAGATCAAAAAGCACATACTTTTCCGCAGAAGGGACTACTACAACCTTTCCTCCATCATTGCTCCGCCCATCTATTTTTACTGAAGAGGTTATCTGTATGGTGGTGTCCAAAAACACCGTGTCTGCTGATGATAACGCAAACTTCACACGAGAGGTCTCTTTCTCTTGGTTGGCTTGCTCTATAGCCCAACGCAAAGAGCCTTCAACACCGTCTTTGGTTGTTGTCACCGTATAGGTAGCAGCAACCAAAGACAAACAACCTGATATCGTCAACAATACGCAGATAAACGCTTTTCTCATGATTTATCTCTTTATAAAAGTTCCTACTTTTTTTTACTATTTTTCCCTTTTAGCTGTCAGTAATTCCCACTAATTACTTCTCATACTTTTCAATCAAATACCACTGCTTATTGATTCTAATAAAATTGAAGACTTGAGTCAACTTCCCCATTTGATATATATATATCTTACGATTATTTGCTTCTCTATCCGGATGTAAAAAAACTATTTGGGGGTATATTTTAGCAAAACTCAAATGTTCCCAATCTCTTGGAAGAAGCAACTTTTTCTTTTCTTTGGGGTTCGGTCGGGTCACCGGTAACGGGAATATCGTATGATTAATTTGAAACTCTTTATTAATTGAAAATTGGGCCAAAAAATCAATAAATTCCTTCTGATACATGGTGCCATATGGCTCAGTTTTATATTGAGACAACTTCCATTGTTTCCCCGATTTTATAAATTGTTGTTTTATTAACTGTTTTGTATGATAAGAGTACAATGCCGCCCATGACTCCTCTGTAGAAACCGAATGGCTCAAGGAATCAGAACATACAATCATGAAATCATTGGGATTAGTTAATAAAAATGGCTTATAGGAACGAGAATTACGAATTGTTGACTCTCCTACTCTCAATGGGAACTTCACTTTACTTTCCTGCTGTTCAGGACGAAGCATAAAATCAATATAGAAAGAAGAAAACTCTTGACCCAAAATATTTTGAGCAAGTAACACCGACATAATAATGAGTACTATTCTCTTCATTCCCCGATTTCCGTTTAACTCCAAAAATTTATTTCCCAAAAGTAAGAATTTAGTTCGAAATGAAAAAATGAATTACCTTGTTTCGTGTTAATTAATCTTTTTTAAGAGTGAAATTCGTCCCTTGCCAATCTTTTCAAAGCCAAATGGTGTCCATTTTTTGCTGATTTTTGATACCAATGCATAGCTAATTCATTATTAACTGCACCCAACCACCCCTCTTCATAAGCCTGACCAATTCGATAATAGGCATAAGGATCGTCTGAAAGTAAAAAAGCATCAACGGCTCGTGATAAGGATATTTGCACTGCTCCACAACCTTTTCGGTAAATATCTCCTAAATTAACCGGCGAGTAATATCGTTCTCCTTGAGAAATAGCTTGAGAATACCAATATACCGCTTTTTCACCATCTTGTTCAACACCCACACCCTCTTGAAAAATCGTACCAATATCATTCAAAACCACCGGTTCTACATATTCACCTCGCTCATAACACTCTGCCAAATTCAATAATAGTTCTACATCTTCACGTGCGAAACTATCAAAAGTTTCTGTTCCATCTATTTGCCATGACTTCACTTTGGCAATTGAAATATGTTGAGGAACTTCTACTTCTAATTCCATCTCCTCGCCATTAGAATCTAATTGATAGAAACTTGCCAACGATTCCAAACTTGTCACTTCCAACTTCTTTTTTCGCATTAAATAGCTTATATAGCCATAGATACGAGGAGTAGATGAATGAATAGAAATACCAAACTTGGACAAATATTCAACAGAAATCGCAGCAACCCCTTCCACATAGGTTTCAATATAGTAAAAAGGAGATACACACAATGCACATTTCAAATAGGCTACTCCTTCTGCAATATGTTCTTCTATCCAATCTTCATCATAAATCTTGAAAGGGTTCTGCTCTTCCGGCACCACTAAGCCAAAATAATTAGACAAAGTATCAACAATATAGGGAAAAATACGATGATCTTCCATCGACGCAAATGGATCTATGTAGAGTTGGCAAACTCCTTTACTGAATTCTAACACAAAGAAAGTATGTAAAAATTTTTCTCGTACAAAATAGTAAGCCCAACCCTTATCCATCTCGCAACTATACGACAACCGGATATCACAATCATTCAACCATTCAAAAAAAAGAGATGGTTCAAATGGGGTATCAGAGTTCAGAAAAAATGTATGCGTCATATTCCAAATAAATCTCCTGCCTCTTCCATATCATCAATAGGACGATTTATAAAATCCAAATAGGGTTTTAGAATAGCAAAAATTTCCTTACACTTTTGCATCCAACCATCTGCGAAGAAAAAAGAATCTTCGACCGGTGTAGATACGGCGTAATCCTTAGGTTGCAGATACTGAGGGAAAGGAAATTCCTTGGGAAATCCCTTAGGTAAAGTCTTTAAGCGAGTCTCACCGATTTGTTTAAAATAGTGGTGAAATGAATCCGATTCCACAATCGCTCTAAATGAATCTATTTCATCAACGATTTCTTCTCGGATTCTAAACAAAACTTTGGGCGGTAAACAATAGGCACCTCCTGCCAAAAAGCAATTGCCTGGCTCTAAATGCAAATAATATCCCCCATGTAAAGATTTCTTTCCTTTGGCATTGATGTAGGCCCCTATATGCTGTTTATAAGGGGTTTTATCCTCTGAGAAACGAATATCTCTATAAATGCGATAGGTGCAATCTTTCACCTGAAGATGTTTAACTTTTTCATCAAACGAAGAGATTGAAAGAATTAAATCTTGAACCAAGATATGAAACAAAGACTTCACCTCTTCATAACGAAATTTATTCTCAGCAAACCACTCTCTGTTATTATGCGCTGCTAAATCCTTTAAGAAAGCTAATATTTCTTTTACTCTGTAATCCATTACGAATTAGCTGAAGTAGCTGAAGAAAAAATCAAATAAGCAGTGGATTTTATCGGAGAATACAATTTAGATTTTTCAATTTCCTCTTTTTCAACAAGTTGAACAACATTATTCATTCGTTCAAAAGCATAGAGGATTGCTCCTAAAATCAACAAATATTTTATTCCTGAAAAAACAGCCCCTCCCAATTTATTCAACCAATCCAACATAACCAACTTGATAAATCTTGAAATCAAAATTGCCAAGAAATGAATCACCACCAACGACAACAATAAGACGATGATAAACGAGATAAAATGTGAAACCTCTGCCTGAATTCCGAAGAATGTAAAAAACTTACCCATCAGTACTTCCGAGTAATTTTTGGCAACAAAAATACTGACAATCAAACCTAATAAACCTGACAACTCCATGACCAAACCTCGCGATGCTCCTCTGATAAGTCCAATCGCAAGAATAATCAAGAATAAAATATCCAATGCTATCATTCCTTTTATTCTAAAAAAAGAGTAAAACGCCCTATAACGAGCGTTTTACTTCTACCTCTTCATAACTTTCAATAACATCTCCCACACGAATATCGTTGTAGTTATTAATATTTAAACCACACTCATATCCTGTTGCAACATCCTTCACGTCATCCTTGAAGCGTTTCAAAGATGCCAACTCTCCGGAGTAAACAACAATACCATCGCGAATTAGGCGTATCTTGTTATTTCTCTTTATCTTACCATCACGCACCAAGCAACCTGCAACTGTTCCAACTTTGGTAATTTTGAACACCTCTTGAACCTCTGCAGAACCAACAATCTCCTCTTTCAATTCTGGAGACAACATACCTTCCATAGCAGACTTAATCTCCTCGATTGCATCATAAATGATGGAATAGAGACGGATATCAATATCTTCCGACTCAGCAATCTTACGAGCCGACTGAGATGGACGCACTTGGAAACCAACGATAATCGCATCCGAAGCAGCCGCCAACATAACATCCGACTCAGAAATTTGTCCTACGGCCTTATGAATAACATTGACTTGGAATTGCTCTGTAGAAAGTTTTAGCAATGAATCAGACAAAGCCTCAACCGAACCATCCACATCACCTTTGACAATGATATTCATCTCTTGGAAGTTACCTAACGCTCTACGACGTGCAATCTCTTCCAAAGTTACGTGAGTTGAAGTACGAGCATTATGCTCCCTCAACAACTGTTCTCTTTTATTAGCTATTTCGCGAGCCTCTTGTTCGCTCTCCAATACATTAAAGTTATCACCCGATTGAGGAGCCCCATTAAGACCTAAAATCAATGCAGGTTCTGCAGGACGAGCCTCTTTAATTCGTTGACCACGTTCGTTGAACATCGCTTTGATACGTCCATGGTGAATACCTGCAACAACAACATCTCCTACTTTCAATGTACCATTGCTTACCAACACTGTTGACACATAGCCTCGACCTTTGTCCAACTGCGACTCAATGATTGTACCCGAAGCTCTTCTGTTTGGATTAGCTTTCAAATCCAACATTTCAGCCTCCAACAATACCTTTTCCATCAATTCGGCTACTCCGGTTCCCTTCTTAGCTGCAATATCTTGCGATTGATACTTTCCTCCCCACTCTTCAACCAAGTAATTCATATTTGCCAAAGCCTCCTTAATCTTATCCGGATTTGCAGTTGGCTTATCAATCTTGTTTATCGCAAAGACAATAGGTACACCTGCCACCGAAGCATGATTAATAGCCTCCACAGTTTGAGGCATCACATCATCATCCGCCGCTACAATAATAATCGCAATATCAGTAACTTTCGCCCCACGAGCACGCATAGCAGTAAATGCCTCGTGACCCGGAGTATCTAAGAAGGTTATTTGCTGACCATCCGACAAAGTCACATTGTAAGCACCAATGTGTTGAGTAATTCCTCCTGCCTCACCGGCAATAACATTGGTATTTCGGATATAGTCCAACAATGAGGTCTTACCATGATCCACATGACCCATCACAGTCACGATTGGTGGACGAGGCAACAATTCCTCTTCAGAATCCTCCTCTTCATGAATAGCCTCTGCTACATCAACACTGATGTACTCAGTTTCAAATCCAAATTCTTCTGCAACAATATTAATTGTCTCAGCATCCAAACGTTGGTTAATCGAAACCATCAACCCAAAACTCATACAAGTACTGATTACTTGAGCAACAGAAACATTCATCATCGTTGCCAACTCACTAACTGTTACAAACTCAGTAATCTTCAACCTGTTTTGTTCCAAACGTTCCATCTCTTCTTGCTCTCGCATCTTCTGAGATTGTTGTTCACGCTTGTCTCTTCTATGTTTAGACGCCTTTGTCTTCTGCCCTTTATTAGTCAAACGAGCCAACGTCTCTTTTATTTGGCGTTGAACCTCTTCATCATTCACCTCCGGCTTAATCGGATTTTTCTTGAAACCTTTCTTCTTGTTTCCACCTCCATTCTCACCTCCGTGATTGTTGCGTGCTTTCTCGTCTCCTCCTTTATATTCAGCAATGTCTATACGCTCTTTCTGAATACGTTTGCGCTTTTTCTTCTTTTCATCCTCATTATTAGAAGAGTGTCCTCCTTGCGATTTAGATTGATTATCTTGCGGTTTAGCAAAACTCTTATTCCTTTGTTCTCGCTCTTTCTTTCTCTCCTCTTTGCTCTTCTTTTTAGGACGAGTTTGCTGATTAATCGTTGACAAATCTATTTTACCAACAACATTAATATTGGTTTTCAACTCCTTTGACAACCGAATTACATTATCATCCTCTTCTTTATCATCCTCCTGAACCTTAACCTCAATCTCGTCTTGTGGTTTAACGTCAACAAACTCTTCTCTCTCCGTCACAATTTCCGGCACTTCCTCTTTGGGTTCTTCAAGTTTTCCCAATTCTTGTTCGATAATTTCCTCCTTTGGTTTTTCTACCGAAACAGACTCCTCTTCTTTAGGCTGAGTTGGCTCAACCTTAGCTTTCTTAGAAGAATTCAAACTATCCAAATCAATTTTTCCAACTTGTTTAATTTTAGGTTTCTGCTCTTCAGAGACAACAGGTTTTATTACATCCTCTTCTTCTCCAAATCCCTCAATAGCAACACTACCTCGTTTCTCTTTTACATGACGTTTTTGGCTCACTTTCTCAGAGTCTATTTTCATTTTTTTATCCTTACTAAACTCCTGATAAAGCATATCAGCCTCATCATCCGTCAACTTATAATTTAAGTCGGATGGTATAGAATGACCTTTTCTCTTTAAAAAATCAACCACCGTGGAAACACCCACGTTTAACTCTTTAGCTATTTTACTTAATCGTATAGACATATTTTAGCGTTAGTTGTTATTATTCTTGATCCTCTGTCTCTTGATTTTCAAACTCAGCACTTAAAATATCAAGCACTTCATCAATCGTCTCTTCTTCCAAGTCTGTTCGTTTAATCAATTCGTCACGAGGGATTTCCAACACATTCTTAGCAGTGTCACATCCAATACCTTTCAAAATATCAATTACCCATGGCTCAATTTCATCCAAGAACTCATCCAAGAAGATATCCTCTTCATCATATCCCTCTTCCAAATCGCGGAACACCTCAATTTGATAATCGGTCAACATACCTGCCAATCGGATATTCATACCACCCTTACCGATTGCCAATGAAACCTCTTCTGGGCGCAAGAATACCTCTGCTCTCTTATGCTCTTCTACCAAACGAATAGAAGAAATTCTTGCTGGACTTAATGCTCTTGAGATAAACAAAGAGACATTATTGGTATAATTGATAACATCAATATTTTCGTTGCGCAACTCTCTCACAATACCATGAATTCTTGCACCTTTCATACCTACGCAAGCTCCCACCGGATCAATTCTGTCATCATAAGATTCTACAGCCACCTTTGCACGTTCACCCGGAATACGAGCTATACGGCGAATAGTAATCAAGCCATCATTAATTTCCGGAACTTCCAATTCAAACAAACGTTGCAAGAAGGTTGGAGAAGTTCTAGACAAGATAATCTTTGGATTATTATTTTTGTTATCCACTTTTGCCACAACTGCACGAACAGTCTCACCCTTACGATAAAAATCAGATGGAATTTGTTCTGCCTTAGGCAACAACATTTCGTTACCCTCTTCATCCAATAACAAAATCTCTTTTTTCCAAACCTGATAAACTTCACCTACAACAATTGTACCAACCTTTTCTTTATACTTATTGTAAACACTATCCTTCTGTAAATCCAAAATTTTAGACGATAGTGTTTGGCGTAAGTTTAATATAGCACGACGTCCAAATGAAGCAAAATCCACTTTATCCGTCACATCCTCACCTACCACAAAATCCGGATCTAAACTTTGTGCTTCCGACAAAGAAATTTGAGTGTTAGAATCCACCAAATCGGCATCTTCTACAACAACTCTATTACGATAAATTTCAAAATCCCCCTTGTCAGGATTGATAATTACATCATAATTCTCATCAGTCCCAAACATCTTTGAAATCACACTTCTAAATGATTCTTCCAAAACGCTAATCATCGTACTTCTATCGATGTTCTTCAACTCCTTGAACTCCGAAAAAGTATCACTCAAATTGATTGCTTCTTGCTTTGCCATGTTATTTAAATCTAATTATGTATTTTGTATATTTTATTTGCTCATACATGAATGTCAATTTCTCCATAACATCCACCTTCTTTTTCTCTCCCTCTTTTTTTACTTTCTTGGTAATTTCCAACGAAAAACTCTCAGGAGTAACATCAACCAATACCCCAACATATTTTGGACCATTCTTCTCTTGCACTTCTACCTCTTCCCCCTCATATTTGTAATATTGTTGCAACACCTTAAATGGAGAAGTCAATCCTGCAGATCCAACCTCTAACTCAAAATCTTCTACCTCTCGATCCAACTTAGACTCAATATACCGAGACAACTCAACACAATACTCCAAAGGTACATTCTCATCGGAATCCACCTCAACCAAAATAGAATTGTTCTTATCTACAACTACATCAACCAAAAAATAGGGCGTATCTATTAAATAAGATTCTACTATTTCTTTAACATTTTTAGTCTCTATCATCTCTTTAATATTGGTAATTTTTATTACAAGCGATTCTACTGCAACATTTAGGCAATAAAAAGGGGGACTTTAAAAGTCCCCGTCACTCGGATTTTCATCTTGAGTGCAAAGATAATACTCTTTTTTTATTTTTCAAAATTATTCTCAATAAATAGAAGTTGTTTAAATTTTATTTCGATCATTTGTAGAGTCAACTAGCAAGTTCGAAATTAAATAAAATGTTTAAAGAACTCATCTTTAGGGGCAGAAAAATTCAATTTTTCTCTAGGTCTTAAATTAATCTTTTTCTGCACCTCTTGATAAAGCCACCAGAGAAGTCATTGAAATTGGATTTTTTCGGTATGTATTGTCTAATAAGTTTGTTAGTGTTTTCTATACATCCTTTCTGCCAAGAAGAATAAGGATGCGCAAAATATACCTTAACTCCAATCTTTTTTGTTATTGTCAAATGGTCGGCGAACTCAGGTCCATCGTCGGTGGTTATGGTCTTAATTGTTATTCTCCATACAAGAATATCTGAAAGTTTAGAATTGGCATAACTACGTTTCCGTCTTGCCATAGCCTTTTCATGAGTTTTATCCCAAAGATAATTACCTTTTTGGGTGCTATCCCGCTTTATTTCACGATAAATGGATGATAGACTCCACCTTGCATGGTTTAAGGTTTCAGGGAGTTACGCACGTTTCAAGTTTCAGGTGGCTGTTTATTTTTTCTTGTTTGCAAGACAATACATAGCGTAGCGTTGGTAACCCTGGACGAAGTATAGAGTCAGTAAAATGAGAATATAAGCCCCAAAGGCAGTAGTCGGAATCAATATAACGCGTGCCTACTTCTCAAAACAAACACCAACTCCTTGGAACTTGAAACCAAACACTTATGTTAACGCAGTGCAAATGATAATACTCGGAGCGGTGTAAATGTAGTTCCGACCGCCCCGAGTAACAAATATCTTATAACTTCTCTATTTCGTCAATAGACAAATTTGTCAATTTTGAAATCACATTCACATCCAAGCCCTCTTCTTTCATTTTCTTGGCTGTTTTTAGAATGCCTATAGCCTCGCCTTCCACTCGACCTTTTTCTATACCTATCGCTTCTCCCTCTTCCAATCCATCTTTCTTGGCTGTATTCATTACACTGAACCAATCATTGCAATTTTTCAAGTTCTCTTCGTAATCATAACGCTCCGTTTTTGAAAAGGCTGCAATTTCTGCTACCTCAAAAAAGCGTTTGAAGATGGCTTCGGTTAATGCTGTGGGCTTATCGTCTAACTTCCCAAGGTTTTTGATGGCATAAAGCCATTTGTCCATGAATGTCTCCAACTCACTCTCTTCCTTACGGAATTTAGGCATCTCTATGAAGATAAAATTCAAGTTCCTATTGAACACCTCATTAAGGTCATCCTTCAACTGTACCTTGGTAATCAAATGGTTGACCTTCTCCGGCGAATCATCCATCACAAAATCCAAAATGCCTACCACATAAACCGGTGACAACTTATAATCCCAATAAACGGTATTGTTTTTTGTACCCTTTTGACCTTGATCTTGGATGGCAAATGCAGAGTAGTACAAGGCTCTATCCCTAAAATTTTCTTGTTTTGCCTTTTGCATTTCAACAATAAATCGCTCCCCCTCTTTGGTGGTGCAATAGACATCATAAACGGCACGTCTCTCGTTGTTGGAAAAACCCAATTGCTCCGTATTCAAGTAGGTAAGATCGGCAATCTCTTTTTCTCCTTCTAACTCCAACAGAGCATTTAAAAAACTGATTAAAAACTCCTTGTTCGCCTCCGTGCCGAAAAACTTCTTGAAAGCGAAATCAGTGTAGAAATTTATGTAGCGACTCATCGCTGTTCCAGGTATGCACATAGTAATCGATTTAAATTTTGTTTATTAATA
>JAGBVI010000098.1 GCA_017630395.1 Paludibacteraceae bacterium | reverse complement strand
GGCATCTTTGAGATTCTTTTTAACCTATTTTTATTCTCCTTTTTTGATAATAGTCCACTATTTTCTGCAAAAGAAGACTAAAAATAGATTTAAAAATCTCTCTCAAATATGCTCGAAATAAAATTTAAACAACTTCTAAATCCGTCAACATAGACAATGACTTTTTGCTTACTTTGTTCTTGCATATTATAAAAAATAAGCCCTCTTATCGAGGGCGGACCTTGGTATTTCCCAACCAAGGGGGATAATTTTGTACTGCAAAGATACAAAATCTTATTTCTTTAAACAAAATAAATTGAGTGTTTTCTTTACAATAGTTCGTTAAAAATGACTATATTTTTTGCACTTCGTTCTTTACAGTACTTGTTTTCTATCAAAAAATCTCATATCTATAAGTTTTATCGTAATACTCATTACCGTAACGGCGGTTACGATGATACGAAAGTACAAATAATTTTGTTATTAGTGCAATAAATCCATAGCCGTTATAGATGTTGCAGCAAATAAGTATCTCCAATACTCAAAATGTCGGTGACATGTCGGAGATATGTCGGAGACAAAACCACTTGAAAGAGAGCAGATAGCAAGCATTAACTATGGTTATCTCCGACAATACAACTTAAGTAAATGTCGGAGACTTTGACTAGTTGCTTTCATTAGTTTGCTTCGGTTATTATTGCCCCATATGTTTAGTATATAACGCAGTTCTAAATTGTTGCAAATGACATTTTTTGTGTATTTACACACTTTTTGTCTGTAACATCTTTGATTTACCATTCCCCTAATGTAGCTAAAATTTCACTATTGGCATTATCTACCGCTGAAGTGTCAAGCGTAGAAAGGTATATAAATGTGGTTTTTTCGGAGTCATAGGCGAGGGCATCACTGATGACGCTAATGGGAATCTGCTTCTGCTTGGCTATGCTTGCCCAACTGTGACGAGCCACATACAATGGCAAGGGTATCAGTAACTGAGCCATTTCTCCGACTTGCCTCAAAGCTCGATTGATACGTTTGGATAGTTTCTTGTAGGTTTGCCTGCCATCAGCATCATTTGTAAGTATGGGTAACAAGTATTTGGTATCTTTGGGACAAAAGTAGAGGAGCGTAAAATCACTCCCCTACTTCCAGTCTATTTAAAACTCTAAATTTTACCCTAATGCAGATAGGTTCTCCTGTGTCAGTAATTTTTTTCCTTCTGCAGTATATAATGCATCTATGCGATGTTGATATGCTTTTTCAATCTTGCCACGTACCATCTTCATGGTGCTGTTAATCATCTGATTCTGCTCAGTGAAAGGCTCAGGAAGAACAGCAATGGCACTCGGCAACCAACGTTCAGGGAAACGACCTTCAAAGACTCCTCCTTTCTTAAATTTTCCAACTTCAGATTCGAGTTTCTTTAACGCAGCCAGTTTACCCTCTTCGGTCTCTAAAGAAAGACCTTGCTGCTTCACTTTTCGAGTCAATTGCTCTTTGTTGGGTACTATCAACGCAATGGTATAAGGCGACTGGTTGTTATAGAGCATGATTTGGTCTATGTACGGAGAGTGCTCCACCAAAGCTTCTTCTATACCTTCCGGACTATATTTTTCCCCATCACTCGAAATCAGCAAACTTTTAAAACGTCCTTTTACGTATAACAACCCTTCATGATTCATATAACCTAAGTCGCCGGTGTATAAGTATCCGTCACGAACAGTCTCTGCCGTTGATTCAGGATTTTTCCAATATCCGGCCATAACATTTTCACCCTTTACCACAATCTCTCCCAACTCTCCAACCGGCAACTCTTTACCATCGCTATCGCAAATCTTCAACTCAATGGGTTTTACAAGCTTTCCGCTGGAACCAAAACGATATAAATCGGGGCCATTTGACGAAATTACCGGAGTGGCTTCGGATAATCCGTAACCTTGATACATCGGGATACCAATACCAACGTAGAACTTTTGCAAATCTTTGTCAAGCAATGCACCTCCTCCAATAAAAAAACGGAGTTCTCCACCAAAATTTGCACGAACTTTTTCGAAAATAACTTTATCAAAGAGAGAGACAATAGGAGCTAATAATGCACGCAAACCTTTCGGATCTAAGTTGCTATCGCCATAATAAATTTGGCGAACTCTCATACCCCAATTAAAAAGTCGAAGCGTGTTTTTCCCTTTAGCACGAATGCCTTGCTCCACATTTTTCTTAAAAGTCTTCGCTAACGAAGGAACACTTAATATAAAGTGAGGTTTCACTTCTCTAATATTGGATGGAATATTTTTCAAAGTCTCCATTGACGTACGTCCGACCTGAACGGTTGCTGCCGTTGCCCCCTTGGCCATCATCAAATAGAATCCCACCACATGTGCAAAGCAGTGATCAAGAGGCAATATAATAAGTGTACGCCATGTTTCATCTATATTCACCAAAGTGAGTGCCTGCGCCACATTGGCAGTATAATTTCGGTGGGTCAGAACTACACCCTTGGGATCTGCTGTCGTTCCACTCGTGTAGGTAATTGTTGCATAATCATCGTTTTGGATGCCATTCGCCACCGCAAGAAACTCTTCCATTGTATGTTCTGCCAAAAATTGTTCTCCTAAAGCAAAAACATCTGCTATCGCAATTTCTTTATCTTCATATCTCTCCTGTGGGTCGAATACAATAATCTGCTTCACATCAGATAATTGGTCTTTGATAGCACGGATTTTCTTAAGTTGAGTCCCCGAAACCATCACAAACTTTACATCTCCATGACGAAGACGAAACAGAAGGTCATTACTCTCTTCTAATTTGATAGAAAGCGGTACATTAACCGCACCTGCATAAAACATTGCAAGTTCACCAATTACCCACATATTACGACCCTCACTAAGCAAAGCCATGTTGTCCCCCTTGTTCACGCCCAAGGACTGAAGCCCGGCTCCCAAACGATAAACCATCTCTTTTACTTGCGAATAAGTAGTGGGCTGAAATTCTTTGCCTGTCTTTTCTAACAAAAAGGTATTATTCGGATATCGACTCACTGATGACTCAAATAGGTCAACCAAAGTATTTTTCATCATGATTATATTTTTATATTATTCTTTTTCTTCAGTCAAATCCATTCGATAGACATTAGTCTCTCTTCTTTGGAACAGCATCTTGGGATATAATTGATTGGCTGCAACACGCTTGGGATTAGAGGTTAACATCAAAATCAGAATATCATGTCTGCGAGCCCAATCAATGGCATAGGAGATTAATTCTTTTGCAAACCCTCTTCCTCGATATATTTCATCCACCACCACATCTTCAATCCAAGCCTTCTTCCCGGTTGGGGAAATATAGGTGGCGATTGTCAGCATACCAACTAACTCATCATCTTCTGTAGCAACTAACAAATGGCTGTTGGGCGATTCAATAATGAGACGCATTGCATCGTCCGAAAAATCAAGTTGTTTATCGGTCAACTGACGCAATAGCCGATATATAGAATCGGTAAGACCGGGTTGAAAATCATCAATCTCTGTAATTTTCATTATTTCCTATTTCATTTCCGGCAAAGATACTACAAAGAAATGAAAGTGTGCAAAAAAAAGAAAATTTTGAATCTAACAATAAAGAAAAATCCTGATCGACTCCGTACAGTTGCAACATACATCATTTTTTAGCGTGCTATAGAGACAAATACAACAGATTGCAAGAAGATACTACAAAAAAATGCCCCACGTGAAAGCAGGGCATTCTTCCTTTACAAAAGGAATCTACAATCCATTAGAACACAAAACCTTACCCAAATGAATAGCAAAAAATAGTGGATACATATCTTTATTCTTATTCCTTTTAACAACCTCTTCTAGCGTTGTATCTCCATACTCATCTTTAAAATATTGAGCTGAATTTTCATTTGCAACAATTAATTCTACAAATCTACATTCAACATCCAACATCCATGAGTTGTTATAATTATGAAAATGGATAACCTTAGGATGCCTAATGTCCGACACACAATAGGTAATATCATCATTATCAAGATGTAAAGATTTAAACTCAAGTACCTTATCGTCAATTAATCTTGATTCATAGAAAGGAGAAAAAACTCTCCATTCTATTTCTTTTGTACCCTCTAAAATTTGCTTTGCGAACTCTTTTTTCATTATCAAATTAAGAACTTTGATAGGCTCTGCAATAATTGTCTCAACACCATAAACTTCTATTAATTCATCTAACACTGCATTAACCTCGTCAAATAACATGTCGGGATTATTTAATTCCAATTCTACCCATTCATCTGCGGTTCTTCTTTGCGGTTTAATCTCTTTTTTTTGCAAAGTCACCACATCGGACGACTTCGCCACTCTCTTTTTTGCCACCATAACTTCATTATTTTTAATTAACTAATGCAAGTTTAAGAGCAGGTTGTACCAAATCATGACACATGATCAAAATAATTACCGCAAAAGAAAATTATTCCAAACAATATAATCAAACTAAGCAAAATACTCTTCAAAATCATCAGGACATAATTTATAGAACCCACCTTAAACGGCTTCTTACAAGAAATACAAGGTAAGCAATCAAAAAAAAGTAAATTTGCAGTACAGAATCTTAGAAGTAGATTGAAATTTTATAGGAAACCACAAAAAAAGTTAGGAAGTAAAAAATTCAGCCACTTTTGACAGGTAAGTTTTTGAAACAGGAATTTCACAAGCAATATCAGTTGCCAACTCTAAAACCAACCCCTCTTTAGTTTTTCGCAGAAGGCTGACTTTCTTTGAATTAACAACATAAAAGCGATGACAGCGAATCAGTCCGAAAGACTCAAAAGTCTCTTCGATAGATTTAAGTGTAGAACGCAATAAAAATTTCGCCAATTCACCTTTATTGTTGATATAGTAGATATAAACATAATTGTCGGCGGACTGCACATACAACAAATCATCCAATCTAAGAGAGAGTCTAAGCACCTTTTTATCATCCAAAAAATGAACCAATCCATCATCAATCCTCGGTCGATTTTTATGTTTCAAGATTTCATTTAATTGAAATTTCTTCTCTTCCAATGAAAAATAGAGCCAAGAAATGAGGTATGGAATAAATAATAAGGAGACGACAGCCAAGGTGGTCCTAGGGAAAATAATCGCAAAAGAGCGCGTATTTGGAACATTGATAGACCATCCAAAACAAGAGAGACCAATAGAGATTAAAATAAACTCAAAAACAATCCAAAAATAGAAGAACTTAACGGATAATTGTCTCTTTTTATTTAATGTATAAAATAGCCAACGACTAAAACAAAGAATAATATACCCCAAACCAATCATGGTAGAAATATAGTAAACATATTGATGTTCTTTATATTCCAAACCACGAATAGCAACATTCGGGCGATAGACAAAAGCAAAAGCAATTGCCCAAATCAAGACAAAAAAGAGAAATCTTAGAATATCTCTTTTATGCGTCATAAATTTCGGAATGGTCTTATCCATAATTCAAAAATCACTCTGCAAATTTAATAAATTTTATCTATTTAAACAACAAAAAAATATAGTTCGCCAAAATATAATCAAGTTCACCCCTATATATTTAATTTCGTCCCAAAACCCTCTAAATACATACCTTTCAAAAAAAACAAAAAAAAGTAAATCTTACCTTTGCGTCGTAAAATAGTGCAAGAAAAAAGCACAAAAAAAAGAAATAAAATGAAAATCATTGGAACAGGAAGTGCACTTCCACACTTGGTCGTTACAAATGATGACTTATCAAAGTTTTTAGACACAAATGACGAGTGGATAAGAACAAGAACCGGAATCCAAAGTCGTAATATTCTGTCTACAGAAACAATTACTGAACTTGCAATAAAGGCATGTTTAGATTGTATCAAGAATGCCAAAATTGACATTCAAGACATAGACTATATCTTATGTCACTCCGTCATATCCGATGCAATTATTCCGGCTTTGTCTACATTTATTCATGATGCGATAGGCACAGATTGTCCGACACTCGATTTAAATGGTGCTTGCACCGGATTTATATATGCATTAGACATAGCCGACTCATTAATAAAGGCTCAAAAGGCAAAGAACGTACTAATTGTATGTGCAGAAGAACCATCCAAATTTGTAGATTGGACAAAGAGAGAAACTTGCGTTCTATTTGGAGATGGAGCTGGAGCTGTTATAGTTTCAGAGGGCGGTTTCGACAGCAAAATCCACCTTAAAACACAACATACCGATGCACTATATTGTGGAGCAAATTATGGAAACTCGCCTTTCGACAAGCAAGAAATGAAAGATCCATTTTTATACATGAAAGGACGAGATGTATTTAAATTGGCTGTACAAAGTTCCAAAAAAGACATCGACTACGTATTGGAGAAGGCAGGAATGACCTACGACGATGTAAACTACTTTCTACTACATCAAGCCAATATGCGTATAATAGACTTTATTAAGGAACAGTTTGGCTTGAGTTGTGAAAAATTCCCACACAACATAGAATACACCGGTAACACTTCATCTGCAAGCATCCCTCTTTTATTGGACGAAATGAATAAAAACGAACAATTAAAAGATGGCGACGTTTTAGTATTTAGTGCCTTTGGAGCAGGCTTCACTTCCGGAGCATGCTTAATTAAGTGGGGAAAGAATTAATAGATAAAGGAATAGAAATAACTTTTCAGAATACAATTAATATGATTAAAAGTAAAATTTGTGACCTTATTGGAATTAAATATCCAATTTTTCAAGGTGGAATGGCGTGGATTTCCGATGCTAAATTGGCAGCTGCCGTATCTGAGGCTGGTGGATTAGGTATTATCTCTGCAATGAATGCTAACGCAGAATACCTACGTACAGAAATTCGCAAATGCAAAGAGTTAACCAATAAAAATTTTGGTGTAAACATCATGTTAATGAGTCCTTTTGCGGATGAGGTAGCAAAAGTGGTTGTAGAAGAAAAAGTTCCTGTAGTAACAACAGGTGCCGGGATGCCAAC
Organism: Paludibacteraceae bacterium; assembly: GCA_017630395.1. Lineage (GTDB taxonomy): Bacteria > Bacteroidota > Bacteroidia > Bacteroidales > Paludibacteraceae > UBA1181. Next base: position 22,938 of record JAGBVI010000098.1, on the reverse strand, counting down.
TAAATACATCAAAGATTGGCTGGAAGCCGGAATCAAAGTTATCCCGGTGGTTGCATCTGTAGCAGTAGCAATACGTGTGGCCAGAATGGGGGCAAGTGCTGTAATTGCAGAGGGTTGCGAATCCGGAGGTCATGTTGGAGAAATGAACACAATGGCTTTGGTTCCTCAAGTTTGCTCTGCGGTTGATATTCCGGTAATTGCTGCCGGCGGTATTGCAGATGGTAGAGGTGTTGCAGCCTCATTTATGCTTGGAGCAGAAGGTGTTCAATGTGGAACATGTTTCTTGGTTGCTGACGAGTGCAACGTTCACGAAAATTACAAAAGTAAGATTATTTCTGCCGGAGATACAGATACCATCGTAACAGGTAAACGTCTTGGTCACCCTGTGCGTTCTCTAAAAACTCCTTTCTCTCGCAAGTTTGCTGCAATGGAGAAAGAAAACACTACTACAGATGAACAAATTATGGCTTTCGGTGCCGGTTCTTTGCGCAAAGCTGCAGTAGATGGAAATATCACCGAGGGTTCTTTTATGGCAGGACAATCTGCCGGTATGGTAAAGGAAATTTTACCTGCTAAAGAGATTATCAATAAGATGATGACTGAAGCGGAAGATTTATTAAAAAATGCTCAAAACAGAATATAAATGAAAAGAGTAGTAATTACAGGTCTTGGTGTGATTTCACCAATCGGAAACGATATCAACACCTTTTGGAACAACGCCAAAAATGGTGTATGTGGAATTGGAGAAATTACAGCCTACTCAACAGAGGGTATGGCCATCAAATTGGCTGCTGAAGTAAAAGATTTTAATGCTGAGAATTTTGGCGTCGAAAAGGGACTAGCGAGACGTTCTGACCGTTTCTGCCAATTTGCATTAGCTGCCGCTCAACAAGCTGTTAAGGACAGTAATATCGAAGGAAATGTTGATTCTTCTCGATTTGGAGTCTATGTTGGCTCGGGAATTGGAGGAATTAATACTTTTGTTAACGAATGTACTAAAATGAACGAAGAGGGTGCCAACCGTGTATCACCTCTTTTCATTCCTATGTTAATCTCTAATATTGCAGCAGGGAATATAGCTATTTCTCATAAAGCTGAAGGTCCTTGCTTGCCGGTTGTTACCGCTTGTGCAACTAGTACTCATGCCATTGGTGAGGCTTACCGCGCCATCAAACATGGATATGCTGACGCTATTATTGCCGGCGGTGCAGAAGCAGCTATAACTCCTTTGGCTGTTGGCGGATTTATGAATAGCAAAGCTCTTTCAAAATCTACTGACCCTCTAAGAGCCTCTCTTCCTTTCGACGCTGAAAGAGGAGGATTTGTAATGGGTGAAGGTGCCGGTATCGTTATTTTAGAGGAGTATGAACATGCTGTTAAACGTGGAGCTAAAATCTATGGCGAAATCTGCGGATATGGTAACACTTGTGATGCTCACCACTACACCGCGCCTAAACCTGATGGTAGTTGCGCTGCAAAAGCGATTAAAGAGGCTCTATGTGAAGCTCAATACTCTGAAAAAGATACGCTTTATATCAATACTCATGGCACCGGTACTCCGCTTAATGACAAGTCGGAAACTTTGGCAATAAAAACTGCTTTGGGAGATGAGGATGCTCATAGAGCTCATATTAGTTCATCTAAATCGATGACAGGACACATGTTGGGTGCTGCAGGCGCAGTTGAAGTTATTATCTCTGCTCTTTCTCTTCAAGAGGGAATTGTTACTCCAACAATCGGACTTCAAAATCCGGATCCTAACTGTGATTTGAATTATACACCAAATAATGCTGTACAGGCTGATTTGACAATCGCTATTTCCAACTCTTTGGGATTTGGTGGTCATAATGCTTGCGTTGCTATAAGAAAATATAAAAGTTAATTTTTACCTAACCATTTAACTACTAAATATGACACGAGAAGATGTGAAAGAATTTCTACCTCACCGCGAGCCTATGTTGTTGATCGATTCATTGGAAATCGACTCGGACAACATAGCTCACGGAAAGTACCATGTTACTGGTGAGGAGTTCTTTTTGATGGGACATTTCCCTGGAAATCCGGTTGTTCCGGGCGTTATTCAATGCGAGATTATGGCTCAAGCTAGTGGTCTTCTTTTAGGAGATGATATAAAAGGGAAAGTGCCTTTGTATGCCGGCATTAACAATGTTAGATTTAAACAACCTGTGAGACCTGGTGACACAATTGAAATTACCGCCAAAATTACTAATCGCAGGGGGCCTATCGTATTTGTTGAAGCTTTCGCTGAAGTAAACGGAAAAAGATGTGTGCAAGGAGATTTATCTTTTGCTCTTATTGACAAGGATAAAGCAATATAATATAAAGGTTACTAATTGTTCTTGTCACCGCTTTTATGCGTTATTTTTCACTTATTCTACTCGCAACGAAGGGGATTAAGGATTGGAGAATAACAAAAAAAAGGTAACAAGGAAAATTAGGAACTTATCTGAGACGAGTTCTGTAAATTCATTGCATACTATGAAGAATGTATAAATGGGGAATCACTCTTCCTTATCACTCTACAATCTTCATAAGAATTAATTCAAAGATTGTGCGAAAGGAATTTATAGTACTCTCTCTAAAGAAAAAACCTACTCTTAACAACTGAAAAAATAAAAGTGGTGCGTCGTAATTAACAAGTGAATCGTCGTTTAAAGTAGAAAAAATGCCATACCCAAGATAATTTCTAAACACGATTTTGTTAATTCTGACGCACTTTTCATAAAAAAATGAGGATGCACAAAATGTACACCCTCAATTCTCTTCAAACGATTTCTACCTATCTATAAAAGTTGTAATAAATTATTTTTTGAATAATTTACCTAACAATCCTCCTACACCTTTCAAAATACTTGCTTTTGATGAAGATCCTGAACCTCCTGTTACAGCTGAAATTATATCTGCAATATTAAATCCATCTTTTCCAGATGAAACTGCTGCAATCAACTTATCAACTACAGCAGGCAACATCGCTGTTATAGTACTTGTAACAGCTGATGACAATCCTAACTTTGGTGCTATCTTAGAAGAGAATATCTGAGAAGCCATCGAAGTAATTGGACTTGATGATGCGGATATCTCTCCTGATAATAGACTTGTTATTTGTTCAATTCCACCATTGGAAGCTGCAGTTTTCTTTATACTATCAAAAATAGAATCAGAAACTCCACCCAATACTTTTTCTTTTAAATTATCCGGAATATCAATATTCCCTGCTGCAGCTTCTGCTGCTACCTTTTTAATTAAATCTGCTACACCTGCCATTATTATTTGTATATTTAATAGTTAACAAAAGGTAATTAATTACCCAAACCACTCTCTAAATTTCTTTCATGACTAATTTAATCGCTTCTACCTATATCGGATTAAATTTTAAATTATTACTTAGCTCTAAGTTATCGTTTTAATTTCATTGAAAATGTCGTAGAATTTCACCTTCTTAATTTTCGGCATCTTGAGATACTTTTTTAAGCGGTTTCACTTCTCTTTCTTGTGATAATAGTCCTCTACTTACAGCTAAAGAACAATTTAAGCAATCTTAAAATTTTCTCTCAAAAATAGAATCGAAATAAATTCTAAACAACTTCCAAGAATATTTCTGTTGCAAATATAATAAAGTTAAAATGTTAAACAACAATTCACCAATTTATTTTTTTATTTTTTTCTGACAAAAACTCTACTTCCCTAAAGCCACACAACTAACTAAAACAGCCAACACATCAATAAAATCTGGGGGTAGAAATCATAACTTTCTCCACTCTTCCAGATAAAGAAACAAGGTATAATCCGCAAGGGAACGAGGATAAGGTAAAATCATCGGATGGGATAATTCCATTGTACAACGTATTCCCGAGAAGGTTATAAAGGACTAACGTTTGATTCCTGACGTTTATAAAACGCAACTCACCATTAGCTGTTGATAGAATGTTGGAGGAAATTTTATTTTCCGCAACCAATGTAGTAAGAACATCATCTGCATAATAGGCAACATAACCATGAGAGGTAGAACCTACTTCTACATCTAACGGACTATTATTTCTCACCATTGAGAGGGAATAACAGTCTAAAAATGCTTTATCACCAATAGATTTTAACGTAGATGGAAGAGAGACTGCAGATATATAGGAACATCCATAAAAGGCATAAGAATCAATCGTTTCAAGGCCTTCATTTAACGATATATAAAAAAGATTTGAGCAACCACTGAATGCAGAGGAGCCTATTGTTTTAACTGAAGATGGAAGAGAAACTATCTGCAATGAGATACAATCAGAAAATGCATCCCGTTTTATAATATTAACTCCCTCCCCTATTGCAACTTCTGCTAACGATAAACATCTAAAAAAAGCACCCTCTCCTATCATTTGTACCGAATTAGGAATAGAGACATACTCAACAGAAGAACACAAATTAAATGCAGTTGGAGGGATTTGTGTCACACCATCATAAACCTCTACAACACCGGACAATGCACGAGGTACACAAAAAATTTCTAACGGATTCTTCTGATACATCACTCCAGAATAAACAAAATATTGTGAATTCTCATCAGCCACAGTTATCGTATGTAGCGATTCACATAAAGGGAACACATCCTCTCCAAACCCAATTATTGTTGCCGGAAAATGAAGTGAGGTAAGCAGACGTGAACCTGCAAAGGCATTTCTTCCGATAGATGTCACTTTGTATTCAACATCTTGATAAGTAACAGACTCTGGTATTACCAAATCTCCCACGTAAAGTTCGGATGCTGAGTAATACATCCACCCATCATCAAATTCATCACCACGAAAAGTTACTTGTGCCTCTTGGGTTGACTCATCAAAATTATAGTAAACTCCCTCTACACAGATATCAGAGGCAGATAGAGTTACACCCAAAAGTAATAGCAAAAATATAAGTCCTAATTTTTTCATACCATTATGCGTTTTAATACATCAAAAATACCATAAATAAAATTTCATTTCACCATCTTACCTCTCATAAACCTTAATTCAGATACCATTTAAGTTTAAGTAAGTTCCATTAGTTCACCGTTTAATTTTAAATGCAAAAATCGTCCATAGGTGAAATTTTCGGTGCGTTCTGATTTACTTCGGCAACTTACTACTGGTCCAACGGCCACAGTGCCTCACTCAAACTCTTCCTCTCGTTAAGCATTTACTCGAAATAAATTCAACGGTTCCATAAAATGAATTTAGAGAACCGAACTTCATAAAAAACATATAAACAAAGTATGTGCGCCTTACAAACTTTTTCAAATATAATAAATAATTTCGCATTTTCAATACAAAAAACTACCTTTATAGCGTAAAAAAACAATGGTCATGAAAAAAACAATTCTCTTTGATAGCGGGTCAACAAAGACGGATATCCGAATTATCTACAACAGACAAATCACCGAATTACAATGTGTCGGAATCAATCCCTTCTACCAAAATAGGGATGAAATCTACCATGTTCTTCGCACATGTTTCGGGCAAGATGAAAATTCTGAAGAGTTTGAGATCTACTTTTATGGCGCGGGATGCTCGTTCGAAGAAAAAAAAGAGATTGTTCGTTCTGCCCTGTCTCGCCTATTTCCAAAATCTTGCATTAGCATAGAAAATGACCTATTGGGGGCAGCCAGAGCTTTGCTACAACAAAAAAATGGCATCGCTTGTATATTAGGTACCGGGGCCAACTCATGTTTATACCAGAAGGGGAAAATCATAAAAAATGTACCTCCTTTAGGTTATATTCTTGGGGACGAAGGAAGTGGCGCAAACTTAGGGAAGTTATTGGTTGCCGACATTCTAAAAGGTATTGCTCCTCAAAAGGTTATTCTACGTTTTTATGAGGAGGAAAAATGTTCTGCAGAAGAAGTCATGAACCATATCTACAAAGAGAGTTTCCCAAATCGATACTTAGCTACATTTAGCAAACACATCTACCGACATAAAGATGAACTATATTTCCAAAACTTAATTTTAGAAGCTTTTGACAACTTCTTCAAAAGAAATATAGTCCAATACGACTCTACAGTAAAAGAGATTGGATTTGTCGGTTCTATTGCCTTCCATTTCACACATCAATTGGAGATAACTGCCCCAAAATATGGATACTCTATTCAACAAATTCTCAAAAGTCCAATAGAAGGACTTATCACCTATCATACAACATCACCTCGGGAGTAACGTCACCAATGGAACAATCATCTCCTCTAAAGATACTCCTCCATGCTGGAAAGTATTTTTATAATATGAAACGTAATGGTTATAACTATTGGGATAGGCAAAGAAATCGTCATTACCTGCAAAGATATAGGTCGAACTTACGTTAGGCAATGGAAGACCGATTTTCTCGGGGCGTTTAACTTCAAACACCTCTTTAGGGTTATAATTGAGGTTCTTACCAACTTTATATCGCAGATTAGTATTGGTATTTCGATCTCCTACCACACGTATTGCGTTATTCACCTTAATTGTCCCGTGGTCTGTAGTCAACAAAACTTTCACTTTGTTTTTAGCCAACAACTGAAAAAATTCGACAATGGATGAATGCTGAAACCACGATTTTGTTAAGGAACGATAGGCAGCCTCCGTTGCGGCTAACTCTCTAATCATCTTTGAATCTGTACGTGCATGAGAGAGCATATCCACAAAATTGAAAACAACCACGTTTAATTGATTATCCCAAAGACGTTTTAAATCTGAATTTAACTTTTCACCTGATACAGAGTCATTTATCTTATGATAGGAGAAGGTGTATTTTTTTCGGAATCGCTCTATTTGAGTTCTCAACAAATCCTCTTCAAAGATATTTTTTCCCTCCTCCTCATCTTCGTCCACCCAATACTCTGGAAACATCTTTTGAATTTGATTCGGCAGTAACCCGGAAAATATCGCATTGCGAGCATATTGAGTTGCAGAAGGTAAGATGGCACTATACAATTCTTCATCTTGAACTAAAAAATCACCAGCCACCAACTCTTTGATTACTCGCCATTGGTCTAATCTAAAATTATCTAAAACAACAAAAAAGAGCTTTTCTCCTGAATCTAATAAAGGAAAAACACGTTTTTTCATCAACTCATGACTGAGCATAGGATGTTCTGCTCCCTCCTCAAACCATCCTTCATAGTGTTTCTTAATAAACTTAACAAACGTAGAATTAGCCTCATCTTTTTGCATTTTAAGCATCTCAGACATTTGGGGATCAGTATCCTCTAATTTCAACTCCCAATAAACAATTTTTTTATAGACCTCCATCCAATCTTCGATTGAGAATGAGTCGTTGATTTGAGAACCTATTTTCATAAATTCTGCACGATATTCATCCATCGTCGTTGACGAAATAATCTCACGTTTATTGATATTTTTCTTAATAGACAATAGGATCTGATTGGGATTTACCGGTTTAATTAAGTAATCGGCAATTTTTTTTCCTATAGCTTGCGTCATTATATCTTCCTCTTCACTTTTTGTTATCATCACTACAGGAACAATACTATCTACTTCTTTAATTTTAGAAAGTGTCTCTAATCCACTCATACCAGGCATATTTTCATCCAAAAAGATAATATCAAAATGTTGTTCAGAACAGGCTGCCAACGCATCTGCTCCATTATTTACACATACTACTTCATATCCCTTCGCCTCTAAAAAGAGGATATGTGCTTTGAGTAGATCAATCTCATCATCTGCCCATAAAATTTTATCTTTTTTCATCTTTCAAGTATTTATGGGAGAAAATCCCTGATTATGGTGAGTTCCGTAAAAACCCAACTAAAAAATAATTCGATTATCGTTTCAGATACAATCTTTTATATAGTTCCATATAAACTGCAATATTCCCACTACTCTTCAACACATCTAAGTTGTCTTTGGATATCACAATTGTACGATATGGATTACTTCCAAAAGATTGCTTTACATCTAACGATTTCACCACTTGCCTCATGTAGGAGAGTGCAACATCGGCAGACGGCATTTCTCCTACAATAAACATCTGTTTAAATGCATTTGTTGACGATGTTTGGACTTTTAAATTCAACAAAGTGTGGGCTTTCTCATTATATGTATTTAATGCCTGTACCACTTTCGCTTCATCTGCCCCTCCATTGGTAACGATATTCACCAAAAAGTGAGGAGCATCAGAATCATAGGTATATAAACCTTTGTACTTCTTCAACTCTTTTTTAGGAGCAGAGGGAATAGGTTCCTCTTTCATCTCTGTGACATTACTCTTTTCCTCTTTATTATCCTCTTGTATCTCTTTCTCTTCTGCAACTTTTTGCATCTGCACCGGCGACACTTCAGGCTCTTGCTCTAGAACATTTTCTTTAGGTGCATCAGTGCGCTCCTTGCTTACGCCACCATTTTCTTCTACGGCAATCGTTCCCTGCTGTACTTGCTCTTGTGACGGTGCTGAAACGTTCTCTACCGGAGCAGGACTTGCAGGCAAATTGAAGGTTGAGAATTTAGCCTTTGTCAGATCATCTCCCTCTTTCAATTCTTCAACTTTAGATTGAACTGTATCTACTTTTTCTTCAACCAATTCCACTCGCACAGCTCTATCCTTAGAATAGTTTGCAGCAATACTATCCTTATAAAATTTATCATAATCCTCTAATGTAAATCCTCTTCCTATCAAATCTAGATTTTTAGGAGAAATCAATAAATACTTATAATCCGTCCCCTTCAATAAATCTTGAATTCCTTTATCTTCAATAAATCCACGGATATACCACAATGCTTCTTCATAATTATCCAAACCTGACACTGTCAAAACATTCATTCTTACCTCCAAATCAAAATCCTTCACCAAGAACTTCGTGAAATTGTAGACCGCAGTTTCGTAAAGCAATTGATTGACATCGACTTTATTTGTATCTGTAATCAACTTAAATAAATAAGGTGAATCATAATTAATCGTAAAGTTATTAGCCAAAGTCACACCTGCTTCTAACATCTCTTCTTGTAAATTCTCCTGACGTAAAGCCATCAATCCTCCGGTACTTGAACCCTCTTCCGGATTTAATCCCTGGCTGATTAGAGCCAAAATATCCTTTGCCATGAAAGCCACATCACTCTCCGGATATCTCTCCAACAGCTTATTGAGCGAAGCTGTAAAGGTGTCCTTTCCTTGAGTTTTTCCAGTTACCAATGAATTCAACAACAAAAACTTAGGCATCAAATTAGAGACCGGATAGGTTTCTTCCATATATTTTGTCATCGCCCGAACGGTATCAAATGATGAGTTCAAGAATGCAACATACGTCAATTCATACAACGAATCTTGTTCCATTGTCATTCTCTCCATCTGACGACGATAATCCGGTTGCGACAATATCATTGCATAGGTGCTTTGAGGATATTGCTCTATCAATTTTGCTCTATATGCCTCCACTTCTCCCTGATTATTCAACTTGCCGTAAATTCGATAACAATTGTAATAGGCATCTGCCGAACGAGGATCGTTAGGATAACGTCTGACAAACTCGTTATATGCCTCAACTGCCTTTTCATAATCTTTCAAATCATCTTCATAGAGAGTCGCCATATTGAATAAGGCATCTGATAATTGCTGATGCGCAGCAACTTTCTGCTCATCTGAAAAAGGGATCTGCTTCAAATAATACTCCGGCCGTTTTGGATTAAATTCCGGTTGCAACTGATTTAAAACTGCAGTTTCCCCTTCTGAACCCTCCTCTGCCATATCAAACAACTCACTATCAACACGATCCGCCAACGTCTCTTCGGAAAAAACCATAATTGTCTTATTACGTCTATTCCAGTTATCCTCTAAACGTCTTTGTCCAAATTTTCTACGGAATTCCAACTTTCCTTTTTCAACTGTACTTTTGTTGTAGAAATACCATGTTGCATCATTCGTTGTTCCCAATGCTCTACTATCCATCACCGCCATATTTTCAATTTCCAACTCCAATTGGCGTTGTTCTTCACGCTCTTTTGCCAAACGCTCGGCCTCTTTTCGTTCCTCTTCTTGCACCACTTTTATTGCTCTCCCAATAGCAGCAGACAACTCCGATTTACTTGCTACAGATAGCGCTAACAAACTATCTTGCAAAGTATAGGTCGTGTAATCTACAACCAATTTATCCAAAATATTGGCTAAACGGGAGACACGCAAATAATCTTCATGCTTATGATCAATAATTGACGAAGCTTCTGAATAACATGGCTGCGCTGACACATAATCCAAACGATCATAATAAATATCTCCCAACACGATCAAAGTCTGTGCTTTCTCCTTTCCATGACGCGTACTTTTTTCTACGGAGAGCAAGTAATTTTCAATCGCTTTAGAGGAGTCTGATTGAGCCCAATAGATATTTCCTATCGCATAGTAAATCTGATCCAAATAATCTTCATTATTTCGATTTTTAGCCATTTTTTTCAAACGACTAATCAACTCTTCACTCGACTTCCCTGAAAATACCTCTGTTTGATGTACTTGAGCATTGAACGCCATCTGATAAGATGGATTGGCACGAATAACCTTTTCATACCAATCATAGGCTGATTTTTTATCTCCTTTTAATTGATATATTTGAGCCAAAATGTATGAATAACGAATTCGCTGTGTTCTCTCTTCTTCTAACTCAACCGCCTTCAATAGAAATGGGAGAGCATCTTCATAATCATGCTGACTAACCTTTAAATCTGCATACGCTCCGTAATACAACCCTTGCAGTTCAAAAGGCAACTCTTCTGCGTCTATTCGTTTTAAAAGATCTTCAGCTTCATAATACCACTCCATCTCTTTGAGTGCTCTTGCCTTCCAAATATTGGCCTTGGTTACCAGCTTTTCGTCTAAAGAGAAGTGTTTAATTACGTACGAAAATGTAGCAGATGCTGCCAAATAATCGTTGGAGTAAAATTTGGCTTCTCCCAATAACATCCAAACTTCATCCATGTATGAATTAAACTCCTCCTGATTATAGAACATAATATACTTAGGATCTTTCATCTTGGAGAAATCTTTCTTGGGCTTTTTTAGCATAGAACGCTCTTGAATCGCTATTTCGCACTTTTCAACCGTTCGCGACATATCATTTTTTGCTACTCCCTCTGTTGATTTATCACTTACAGCATAAACCGGAATAACATGTGAATAGTCCGGACTAAAACTCTCTTCGATTTTTTTATAACCCTTCTTAAATGATTCATTCGCATTAAAATAGACATTATACTTCGTGTTTAATGCTTGATAATTACGATTAAACCAATTATTCTTCTTCATATCACACCCAGAAAAAAGGGTAAGAAATGAAAAGAAACATATAAATTGTGCAATATGACGTGTATATACTTTCATCTCAATATTTAATAACTCTCAATCTTGCAAAAAATTGTCATTCTCTTAAGAAATAATTTACAAAAATAATGAAAAAAATATTCTTTGAAAAATTTAGGCTACTTCTATACAGCAACCACTTCATATAGACAACGTAAAATTTAGATACGATTTAAGATGTTGTTTAAATTTTATTGAAAGAAATATTTTAGAGTTTCACTCTTTTATTTTCGCTTTAAAAGCTCATTTTGATGGTGGTTTTGATATCTTTGCTATGGCCATACAGAGTGCTGAAAAATGTGTAAAAACACCTTACCTGTCAATCGCATGCCCTCATAAATCTAAATAAATGGCAAGAATTTTAATCTGCAACTAAAATTTCCTAAGAAAAAAAACTATTTTTGTATCAAATTGATTATATACACGACAATTTTAGATTATGCCACTCTATAGATACTTAATTTTATCATTTTTTTTACTTCTTTCGGTTTACTCTTACTCTTCTTCCGAAAGTGTGATTACATTTTGTAGCGACTCCATCTTCCTTCCTCTTTATGACTCCCTAAAAAAGGAGTACCCTATACTACGTGCTAATAAATTAAAAAATGATAGTTTTCGCATTAATCATAACAAAAAAGAGATTGATTTTTTTGTCAGTAAATACTTAGAAAGCATTCCATTTAGAGAATCGGATAGTCGCTGCATCTACGATTTTGTAAAAAAAAGACTACCTCAAGAGTTCCAATCGTACACTGTCAATCTGTACATCAATCAGTATGAATTGAGCGATTTAATTCCGAATATCTATCGTCAAGAGATGGAAATTGATAAGGATAGAAAAGGAAAAAAATTAAACCTTGCTCGTCCCATAGTCCTCAATGCCAACCGTCCATACACTCCTGAAAAGGGTTTCCGGAACTCTCACTTAGCTCTTTGGGCCAGTCACGGTTGGTACTTTGAAAAATCGGAGAATCGATGGATATGGCAACGTCCGAGACTATTTCAAATTGCAGAAGACACCTATACATTGGGGTATGTTCTCCCCTATTTAGTCCCTATGCTTGAAAATAGCGGCGCTTACGTTTTCCTTCCTCGTGAAAGAGATTTCCAATCGAACGAAATCATTGTTGACAATGATGGTCCCAAGGGAGATTTTTATAAAGAGACAAATGGAGAAAAGTTGTCATGGGAAGATGGAGACTCTGTTGGGTTTGCCCATCGCAAAGAGGTATATAGCGAAGGAGAAAATCCTTTCAACATGGGGAGTTACAGACAAATCATTTCAGAAAAAAAGGGGGACGCATCAGCCACATGGACTGCTCACTTTCCCCACTCCGGACGATATGCAGTCTATGTCTCTTACCACACCCTTCCTAATAGTTCATCACAAGCTCTGTACACCGTTCATCACGCAGGCGGAAGTACCAATTTTATTGTTAATCAGAAACAAGGGGAGAAGACCTGGATTTACTTGGGTACTTTCTTTTTTAATCGAGGTTTTAATCCGAATAGGGGTAGCGTCACCTTAACCAACAAAAGTAAACAGAATGGTAAAATTATTACAGCCGACGCCGTGAAATTTGGAGGTGGGAATGGTAACATTGGAAGAATGGCGACTGATAGCACCTTGCAGCCGAGTGGTAAAAAACGCTATTTAGAGGGCGCAAGATATTGGTTACAATGGGCAGGATTCCCGGATAGCATATACAACCGAAACAACTCTGAAAATGAGTACAAGGATGATTACATGTGTCGTCCCTATTGGGTCAACAATTTGTTGGGTGGTTCCACAAAAAGTATTGAAACAAAAGGAAAACAGATTCCAATTGAACTTGCCATGGGTTTTCACACCGATGCAGGGCAAACGCTCAAAGATTCTATAATCGGAACTATGACCATCTATATGTCTGAAAGCGAAGGAAAGCGAGAATTTATCAATGGTCAAAGACGTTTGGCCTCCCGCGACTTAGCGGATATTGTTCAAACTCAGATCGTATCAGACATAAAATCGTTATACAGAGATAATTGGAGTCGCAGAAAATTGACCGACCAATCCTATTTTGAAGCAAGAGTTCCTGAGGTTCCAACATTCTTATTGGAACTTTTATCTCATCAAAATTTTACAGATATGCAATATGGTTTGGATCCGAATTTTCGCTTTCATGTTAGTCGGGCTATCTACAAAGGATTGCTAAAATTTTTATCCTCTCAACACAACGAAGAGTATGTGGTGCATCCTCTTCCTATCAAGGCATTTAGTGCCAACTTGTATCAAGAGGGAGATGCTCATTATGCTATCTTAAAATGGGAGCCTCAAGAGGATTCTTTAGAAGCGACTGCACAAGCTGAACAATACATTTTGTATAAAGGAACCAATAACGAGGGATGGGACAATGGAACACTTCTGTCAACACCGGAAGCGAAGGTTAAAATCGACACAGATAAGATTTACAATTTCCGTGTTACAGCAGTAAATAAAGGCGGTGAGAGTTTTCCTTCTGAAACCTTATCCCTACATAAAGCCTCTAAAGGGAATAAAACAGCTCTAATCATAAACGGGTTCCAACGGGTATCTGCTCCGGAATCTTTTTCTACAGAAACACAATCCGGTTTCTTGGATACGTTAGACCAAGGTGTCCCCGATCGGTATGACCTAAGCTACACCGGTAGTCAGTTTAATTTCAACAAACGAAATAAATTCAAAAATAATATCAATCCGGGGCATGGTGGCAGCCATGGCAACTACGAAAATGATGTTATCGCCGGAAATCTATTCAACTACCCATTTACCCACGGAAGAGCCCTAAAAGAGTGCGGTTACTCATTTGTATCATGCAACAAAGAGGCCATCGTTAACGGAATGGTTCCAATTATCGACTATGACATGGTGGACCTAATATTGGGAGAAGAGAAAGAGACCGTTACAGGGAAAACCCGAAAATACAAAACTTTTCCTAAGGAGTTGCAAACTGCTCTTATGGAGTACTTAGAGATGGGGGGAAATCTCTTTGCAAGTGGAGCTTATATTGCCTCTGATATTTTGGAAAATGAATATTGCGAACCGGATGATGTCACTTTCTTAAAAGGGACTCTAAAGGTTGGCTTAGGCGAAAGTAAATTTAGGTCTGAAGGGACAATCGAAAATGCCAATTCAGAATTTACTCAATTCAAACATCCATTCTACAACTTTTGTCAGGAACTGAATGCCAAACAATATGCAGTAGAGGCCCCGGATGCCCTTATCCCTGCCAATGGTTCTTATCCGATATTAACCTTTGGAAATAATACTAATGCAGCTGCTGCAGTAGCTTATAAAAACAAATACAAAACCGTCATCTCCTCTATTCCATTGGAATCTCTTACAACAGAATACCAACGAATAAAGTGGATGAAGGAAATTGTTAAATTCTTCGAAAGTAAATAAGTTATGACAGATTGTTTTATTCCTTACATTTCAGATGAAATAACCACAATGGTTATTAAAAATCTAAGAAAAGATAAACAGATAAAAAATATTATCGTTCTTCACCACAGAAACACATCGCCCAACATAACAGCCTCTCTATTAGAGGTTGACTCGCTGGATAGCAGTGATACAATGAAGAGGATTGCTATGTTTGCACGTTCTGAATACATTCTTTTTTGCCAAATGCCTTGTGCATTCTCTTTGGGACAACACGCAATCAGCCGCATGGAATATGCCTTGAGAAACAGCCAATATTCTATGCTATATTCCGACTACTACATAATCAAAGGAGAGAAACAGGAAAAAGTTCCTACAATCGATTATCAAAAAGGGAGCGTAAGAGATGATTTTGCATTTGGTCCGTTACTCTTCTTCAGCGCCTCAACATTCAAGCGCATAGTAGAATCAGAACCAACTCAATACTTCTGTTCCGGCTTGTATGACGTTCGATTAAAATTGTCTGAAGAAGCTCTGCCTTTTCACCTCGATGAATTCCTCTATTCCGTTATAGAGGCGAAAGAAAAGAAAGAAGGTGAACGCCAATTCGACTATGTTGACCCTCGCAACAGGGAGGCCCAAATAGAGAAAGAAAAAGTATGCACAGAACATCTGAAACGTATCAATGCCTACCTAAAACCTCTGTTTAAAGAGATCTCTCCAGACGAGGAGGAATTTGAATATGAAGCCTCTGTTATCATTCCGGTTTACAATCGGATCAGAACCATAGAAGATGCTATCCAATCGACCTTAAAACAGGTATGTAATTTCCGCTACAACGTGATAATCGTTGATAATCATTCCACTGATGGCACAACTGAAGCCATTGATAAGTGGGCTCAAAAAGAGAGCAGAATCCTACACCTGATTCCGGAACGGAAAGACTTGGGAATCGGAGGTTGCTGGAACGAAGCCATAGATTGTGAACAGTGTGGAAAATTTGCTGTTCAACTGGATAGCGACGACGTGTACAGCGACGAAAATACCTTACAAAAAATTGTAGATACATTCTACAAGGAACATTGCGGCATGGTGGTTGGAACATACAAAATTACAGATTTCAAAATGAACGAAATTCCTCCCGGAATCATAGACCATCGGGAATGGACTCCGGAAAATGGACGAAATAATGCTCTACGCATCAACGGCTTAGGAGCCCCTCGTGCTTTCTACACCCCTATACTGAGAGAACTTCACGTTCCTAACACAAGCTATGGAGAGGATTACGCATTGGGATTGGCAATATCACACAACTATTTGATAGGACGAATTTATGACGTCTTATACCTTTGCCGCCGCTGGGAGGATAATACAGATGCCTCATTGAATATTGAAAAACATAATAAAAACAATCTATACAAAGACCGTTTACGGACATTGGAAATTGAAAAAAGAGTATATGAGAATGGAAATAAATAGTGATGCTCTCTACCAAGAACAATTAGAAGAGTGGAGCGAATTCAAAGAGCGAGTTGAACAACTCAACACAATTCAAACTCGAAAAATTGAGATGGGGGACTACTACATCATTGCTCAATTCAATCCGGCAAGGGCTGTCTCCTCCGGAGCTAAATTGGACAAAAAAAGTATTGCTGCCAGAAAATGCTTTTTATGTTCCAATAACCGACCATCCATTCAAAAAGGGATAGAACTGAATGAACGATTCACCTTGTTGGTCAATCCGTTTCCAATTCTAAAGAAACACTTTACAATTCCGCTGAACGAACATTGCGCACAAGAGATTCTTCCGTACATAGCAGATTTCTTGAATTTTGCGCAACGAATGCCTCGCTACATTCTCTTCTACAACGGTCCGCAATGTGGAGCTTCTGCTCCGGATCACATTCATTTTCAGGCAATAGAGAAAGGGCAACTTCCGTTAGAAAAAGAGTGGCAATTGCAAGAGAAAGAAATTTGGGAGGAGAACAACGATTCAAAAGTGGAGCAATTATTGAACTACGGACGGAAATGTATTCACATCCAATCGGCATGCGCAGATACCGTCATTAGAGAGTTTAGAAGTTTGTACAATAAGTTCCAAAAAGAGACAAACACAAACGATGAACCCAAAATGAATCTGTTTGGATTTGTTGAAAATGGTTTAATTCACCTATTTATTTTTCATCGTAGGACCCATCGTCCTGCCCAATTTTTTGAAACCGGAGAAAAATTTAAAATGATTAGTCCCGGAGCAATCGACATCGCCGGAATTTTTGTACTCCCAAGGAGAGAAGATTATGAATCCATCTGCAAAGAGGAGATTTTGGACGTGCTGGAGCAAGTGAGTTATTAATAACGCTATTGCAAATTCTCGTTCAAAAAATCAATGATTTCATCCGTCCGGACTACCATGATAAAGTGTGTTTCTTTATCGTCCCAAAACAAGTCTGTTTTTACGCCGTTCATTTTGAATTTGCGGTAGGCACTGCGTAACGTTTTGGCTGCAAGTATTCGTTCATACCAATTCTTTATCTTTGTTACCAATGAACTAATTGATTCGCAAATATACATCTTTTTGAACAAAAGTTCATATAAAAGCATCTTTTAGCATGCTAATATAACAAAACACTTCACCTAAAAATTTCGCATTTGATGGTTGACTGTATAAACAAAGTCCTTTTAACGTTTCATCGTTTATATTTCACATTTGCTAATGTAAACTTTATTTTTGTTATTGAAATGAAGAAATAAAAATTGGGAAAGCTATTATACCTAACGTCTTCTCAGTTCTCTTTTACCTTCTGAAGTAGAAGAATACTTCTCATACAATTTTTCATAATCGAACATCAATCTTTTGTACCTTTGTTCCCAATAAGAATACGATTCTGAACTTTTCGTGGATTTCAAATAATCATAATCTGATTTGAGACTATTATATTGCTGTCTCCAATAATCATTAGGATATGATTCCGAACTACGCAACCTTTTGTTTAGTTCCTCTATTTTACGTTGTTTTGAATCTGCAATAGCTTGCAATGAAATATATTCGGAAACCAAAAAATTGTACTCTCCTTGCAATGAGTCATATTTATTGTTCAATAGTTTACGAACATTATCTAATCTTTTATAAGAACTATCTAATTGATTATAAGCATCATATAATTCATATTGCCTACTAAGAATATCTCGATTCTCGTTTGCTAATTCAGAATTTTTAGATGTCTGAATATTAATAGTTTTTTGCTTAGACTCAATATCTTTATTCTTTTCTTCTATGGTATTAAAAAAAATGAAAGAGGCAATAAACAGTGTCAATATCAAACCTACAACAACATTCAATTGTTTCTTCTGTCTTTTCAGCTTTGACAATTGACTATTTAACTCTTTTATAGCTCGCCTATTTGCTTCATTTTCCTTATTCAATGAACTCAAGATTGTGCGATAACCACTAAGTGCTAAACTATCATAATCATGTGCCTTATAAATAAATGTATATCCATTTTTAACAGAGGAATTAACAATATCCTGATTATTGTCCGAATCCCTAAATCTGCTAACATCATTATCAGTTGTAGAATAGTCAATAGGTGGTAATGTTTGACAATCTGATGATAATTTCTCCAATTCCAACTGACAGTAATTAACAATTCTTTCTACTTCTTCAGACTTATCAGTTAATTCTACGATATTACTAATAAGATTACCTTGCCTATTCAACTGTATAATATCTCCTCGCACAACGACATTTGTTGTAATATCTTCAAACACCTCAAATAATTTATTAATAGTTGTAAGAGATTGTCCATTTACTTGAATGCAAATTCCAAACAAATGGTTATTTTCAAGTTTTCTGATGTAACCATAATTCATAATTGCACCATCTCTATGTATGATTAATTGAGTTGGCGCACTTACTCTTGATATGAACTCTTTAAAAATATCTTTGACATAATCATTAGGATACAATGTAATGCCCCTACCAAAATTTCCAAATAAGTAGATTGAACAATTCATAAACTATTTGACGTTAAACTATTTGACATTAAAGAGGATGACACTATTTGCTTCATCAATTGTATAATCATACGCAACCTCCTTAAGCACTGCATTACCAAGCAACAAAGGTGCATTGATGTTGTTAGAAACCGTTGCTTTTACATTATAACAATCAATGGTACCGCCATCATTGGTTATAATGCTAACTTGTCTTAAATTGACTACCATATTTTCAACGATACTGCCATCGGCAATTCGAGAATGAGCTACGCCCAAATTGTCTTCTTCCAACAATAACCCCTTTGTTGCCAAATACCTTGCTTCTGATAGTGATAACAAAGTGCCAGAACATCCGGTATCGAATATCATATCCCACCCGACTCCATTAACTTTGACATGTACAAGTTTAACTCCTCCGACCTCCTTAAAGGGAACTTCAGTTGAATTTAAAGATGAGGTTGGTTCACTTTCAAAGTCTATGTACACAGACCTCTGTTTTTTATTCTCACAAGATGCAAATAATAGCAAAAAAAAGGCTATTATGACTTTAAAATACAAAAACTTACTATTCATTATTTAGAACTTTTCATTTTTTACTATTTTTCCTTGTTGTACCACTCGCTTGAGGGTTATCAACTTTTTCGGAAGTTTTTCCCTGATTCTCTGTCGTTTGCTTTCTTGATGACAAATCCAAAGTATTTGCTGAATCTTCCTTTGGTTTTGACGATTCACGTATTTATTCATCAACATCTTCTGGAATATCTCTTTGATTCGCATTAGTCTGTTCCTTTTTGGTATTTTTTTCAACCAAAACTTCATCTTTTAGCACGTCGAAACTATTTTCACTCATTTCTTTTTTATTGTTAAGCATCGCTACCTGACAAGCGCAAAATAGAGAAACACAGAGTATCAGACTTAAAAAAACGATTATAATAATTTGAAAAACAGGCTTTTCAAAAAAAGATACCCTTCCCCTAACATTTTCCGTAAAATTTGCATTGTCAAAAGAAGTATCTTCGCAACTATCAAAAGAAGAATTTTTATGAAACTGACTAGGTTGCCTCCCTGCTTGGTTGGGTTGGTCTTTTAAAGTTTTTTTTGTTCCCTTAACCATATCAGTCTGTTTTCTACTATCTTTACATCGATTTAACTCATTTTTAAGTTGAGAAATTTCCCTATCTTTTGCTTCCATGCCACTTTTTAGCTTTTCCACACTGAATCTTAATTCTTCAACTTGTTTTATAGATGCTTCATTGTCTTTGATAATAGTCTCCTTTTCTACATTTAGATTACCTAGTCTTTCAATCTCATTTTTCAAGTTGGAACATTCTTCTGTCAATTTTTTGATATTTATATTTTTCTCAGACAAATCCCTATCCTTTTGTGATATAGCTGAAGCATATCGTTCTTCAATGATACTAATTTTCTTTACCTCATTGTTAGAAGGATAACATTTAGATATATCTACTTTTCCATATTTTTTTAATGCTTGAAGTACATTTTCAGGTGTACAATCAAGCAAAAAAGCTTGAACTGTTTTATTTTCTACAGAGAAAAAAGAATCATTCAAAGCAGTAAAATCCTGAGCATTAGCTGATAATTGAATAAGACTAACAACTTTTTTCTTGATTTCAGTAAGTTCACGTTCCGCTACTTCAAACTTTGGAATCTTAAACTTTACGTTTTCGCCATTTTTTTCAAGTATTAAATTGAGCAGATTATTATAAATAACCTCAAATATTTGGTATATATTTAAAATGTCTTTATAATAAGCATCAAATCTTAATGTAATCCCTAAATAAGCTCCTGCTCTTCCATCTGCAGCTATTACATTATTATATTTCAAATAATTATAATAGCAATAAGTCTTTCCGGAGACTTTACGTGCTTCTATGGAGAGATATTCTTTTTCATTCTTCTGCACATAAAATGTAGAAAAATAATGGTTATCATCAGATGCGCCCCAGAAATCTTGTCCATTAGGGACACCATGTAATATAAAATCTACTGTCATAATATCCTCTATTATTATCCGGTTATACTCTTTTGTATTTCATCCCATAGCATTTGTGGATAGTTGTCGGGGCCCTCTTGATAGTTAGAAATAACATTACCATTGCTATCTGTCTTAGTAGTAATAGTGTAAGTTCCGGTCTGAAATGGAACAAATCCACAAAGGTAATCTTTCCACAAACTTGTAATAGGGTTTTGATTTTTGAACATTGCAAAAATTCCAGGATAAAGATTACTAATTTCCACTCTAGCTTGTGGTATATTGATTTGCCCTTTCTTTCTTGTAAAATTGGTTTTGTCTATTTTGTTAAAAATAAATATTGTTTTATCCCTAACATCCATTTGCCTTGACAACTCATTAATTTTGCCCACATAAGCTATTCTATCTTCAGTATTCTTCCAATCCGGTTCAACCATAATTGCCCATAATTTTCTGTTGCCACAAGCAATTATTGTATTGACATAACTTGGGAATGGTGCGTTAGGGTCGTTTGGATTGAAGTAATACTCTCCAGGAGCCTCCAATATCTGACATAAACGTTTACCATTTTTGACGACCTCCACCAACATAAAACTTACGTTTGCAGTAGAATTAGCCGCATCCGGAGAATTAATTATTTTGCTAAAATTTTCCGGTTTGCAAATTTCTATATAATTTTGATCATCATTAGGGCGAAAAGTGCGAATAGGAGAGATTTTATAACCTCTTTTATTCAAAAATCTTGCAAGACGAACCAAAGTCATCGTCTTTCCACAAGCCGGAGGACCAAACAAAATTACCAATGGAGCATTGGGGTCTGCTATCGTTACACGAATTTGATTAGGGTCATTATATTCTTCTTTTGAAAGCCCTTTTATTGTTTGTGCCTCATCACCCGATGTCGATGGAGAAGTTTCTAAACCTATGGTTTGTTCACTTGAAAGGTCGCCTATTGGGTTATCCTCAGAAAGCCCAAAAGTCAATTCATTAGATTCTGACATGATTATAAATTAAAAAAATGTTAATATTCAGATTTTTTAAACGCAATATCAAAGAAAATAAATGCTGCAATATCCACTAAGATTGAAATAATAATCCAAAAGATGAAACCTCGCCCTGCGAAATCACCCTGTATATAATCTTCCCATGTGTCAACTACGGATAAAAGTCTTGTTATTTTCGTAACCGGATTTTCCGCAGTATAAACATCTTTATCTGAGTCTTGGATAATAACCATATCTTGATTTTTTTTAATAGTCGAATAAGCCCCATTCAGAGCGGAATTTGCGGTATTTATCGTTGCTGCATCTTGTTCTCCATTTAGTTTCATTTCCTCCAATCCTTTAATAGATTCTTGCACTTTATTTAAGTCTTTAGTTGCATCTTTTTTTGCTTGTGCAACTTTTTTTTCATCTACTAATTGTAAATAGATAGCAGCTTCCCTTACATTAAGTTGTTGAAGAATCTTATCTCTATAAGCATTAACTAAATGGGTACGCTGTTGCTTTGTTGCAGTAGGTCCATTAATCTTATTAATTTGAGCGCATTTAAGGAGTTCTGATATTTCAACAAGAATAGATTGAGTTTAGGTCCATCTCCATGATCTGGCCCTTCTATTTCAACTCTCAAATCCTCTAATTTAGCATTAACTTTACCTTCCAAATCTGCACATTGCAAGCGAAACTTTTCTTCTGCAAAAGTATTGTCTATAATATCATTCAAATATCCCTCTGTAGTTCTAAGGTCACCAAGAGCTACATCCGTAATGCAAGTACGATAAAAGAATGTATGTGTATTGGTAGGCATGCTACATATTAACCAAAATATCAGTAACAAAATAATTCCTCCTATTAAGTTCAGCCTCCTTTTTTCCATGTAGATATTCTGATTAAAACTATCCACAATCATCTTAGACCCAATAGAAGCAACGACAAAGAAACCAATTGTAACTATCCAACACAAAAACAAAGGGAAGGTTGGTAATAATAAATGCAGAGATTCTGCTGTCGCCCAACAACTAACAGTAGCGAATGCTACAAATGCACAAATAGAAAAGATTTTCAGTAATTTGTTCTGTCCCATATCGGATCACCGTAAAATTTCGGTGGGAAAGATTTGAAAATATACTATCTTTGTGGTATGGAACAGCGTAAAAAGAAGATAGAAGATCCGTTAAAATTGTTGTTACCAAGTGTAATATACGATTATTTTGAGTTGGTACATG
>JAGBVI010000097.1 GCA_017630395.1 Paludibacteraceae bacterium | reverse complement strand
TGAGCGTTGGTATGACGGTTACAAGCTTAGCGACGAGGTCAGCCTCTTCAATCCAAAGTCGGTGACCTCTTCCATCAGTCGCAAGCGGATGGGTAGCTACTGGTCTGCTACAGGTTCATTTGAGGCGTTGAAAGATTACATTTTGATGGATTTTGAAGGCATCCGTCAGGATGTTGTCACCATGATTTCGGGCGACAGTGTGGAGGTGGATGTCGGCTCGTTCTTGAACACTTTGGACAAGTTTGAGTCGAAGGACGATGTGTTCACTTACCTGATTCACTTGGGTTATCTGAACTATAATTTTGAAGAACAAACTTGCTGCATACCCAACGAGGAGGTTCGTCAGGAGTGGGTTAGGTCAGTCAAACTGAGTCCGGACTACAAGAAGCTGATGGAGATCATCAAAGCCTCCAAGAAACTCCTCGACGCAACGGTAGAAGGCAACGAGGAGGCAGTGGCAAAGGCTCTTGATGCTGCCCACACAGAGGTGACCAATCCGTTGACTTACAACGACGAGCATTGCTTCCAAAGCGCAATTTGCTTGGCATATTTCTACGCCAACACACGCTACACACTCTTCAAGGAGTTGCCTACAGGGAAAGGCTATGCAGATTTGGTTTTAATTCCTTACTTGCCCAATATTCCGGCGATGGTGATAGAACTGAAACACAACAAAAGCGCAGGAAGTGCCTTGCAACAAATAAAGGATAAAAACTACTGTCAGGCTCTCAATAATTACAAAGGCGACCTGCTTTTCGTAGGCGTGAATTACGACGAAAAGACGAAGGAGCACAGTTGCAAGATAGAGCGGTTGGTGAATGAGTAGAGATTAACATCAAATTTTACCATAATGAAAAAACTTTTCCATTCGAGGATTTTTATGGGGGTTATTCGATATAACCGCCCATAATAATTTCTTCCGAATACTCTGCAGGACAAACTCTTTCTGATGTGATAGGTCTGATTATGTAATTGTATTTTAAACCTACAACCACCTCTTTATCTTCAAAATAAGTCTTATTTCCTTGTAATGAGGCTATTGGTAACATACGCTCTTCTTCCACTTTTTTGTAGATGACATAGCGAGTGATGTTAGAGCTATTGTGTTCCCATTTAAATTCAATGCATTTCCTTTTTTCTTCATTAATCACTCTCGATTGCAAGTTCTTAATACATCCGGGTCTCTCTCCTAAAGTTGTTAATCGGTTGGAATGTGTAGTTGTTTTATTTCCGGCGTCATCTCTCACTACCATAAAATATTGAACAAATTCACCTGAAAATGAATAAGGGTCATTGTATTCGTTTGGTAATCTCTTTGTTAAATCATATTTTTTTATCAATACAACTTTTCCAGTGTCATCTATTTGACGATATAACTCCATTTCTATAGCATCCTCACTTGGCGTGTTATCCCATTTAACTACAATTTTATCCCCCTCTTTCTCTTGTTGGATTAATTTAAATACAGCACCAACGGGAGCAATTGTGTCCGGTTTGGTAATCTTGACGGCTTCCGACCAATTCGACTCATTGTAGGACCTATCAATAGCAGTTACTTTATAATATTTATTTTTGGTAATTGTGTTCAATGTAACGGTGTCGTTGTAAAGTGTGTCTTTTAAGTAAGTTCCCTTTACTGTAAAATAATCCTCTTCTTTTCCACTATTAGAAGAGTAGAGACGATAAGCAAATATATCATTTTCTCTATTTGGGGTCCATGTGATAGTTACAATTCCGGAGGAATCTATTATAGCCTTTAATCCATTAGGAGCTATAGGAGGTATAGAGTCATTGTAATGTGCATATACATAGTTTACATTACTAACTTCTCCTTCATTATATCCATAAGCAACAATACCATAGTAATTAGAGCTATTAATGTTGGTTTTATCGCTAAATTTTTTAGAACTTGTTGGAAGCAGAGTTGTGTTAAGTGGTTTGAACTCTTGAAAGTCTCTTGTGCGCATCACTTGCAATCCTTTAATTCTTTTTTGAAATTTCTTGTCCACACTCCACTGAATCTCTGTATGATTTTTCTTAAAGATAATAGTGTCAATCTCAATAGAAATTTGTTTGAAATTTAACTTGGCTTGACCTGCCCATACTTTGGAATAAGGACCATAGAAGCCGAATGGAGAATAACCTGTTATGCGATAGTAGAATGTATCATCTTGGTTGGGAAGAGAATCCTTATATAAAGCTATATTTTTTAATTCCTCTTTGGTGTAACTATGAATGAATGGTCTCTTTTTCAACGGAGTAAAATGGATGCTGTCTGTACTTCTTTCAATTCGAAAAGCAGAGTAATATCCTTTTAACTTCTCCATTGTCCATTGGAAATCTACATAATGTTCCTCAAATTGGGCTGTAAAGTCTTCAATTATAGGTAATTGAGTCTTTTGAGATGTATTCACAGTTGCAATTCCAACGTTGGCGTTTGCAATATTTGTTTGGTCGGAAAATACTACCCGATATTCGTAGGTTGTATTTTTTTCAATATTTTTATCTACAAAGATCAAAGCTCCTGCTTTTGCAACCTGTAGAGAAATGTCTGCTCCAAATACAGCCATGGCATAAAGCATTGCATCTTCAAACGATTGCTCCCCTTGTACCGACTCAAATCCTGATTTTAAATACTTTGTGTTGGAATATTTTTCTTTTTCATATTTTTTACGTCCTTCTTTATAGAGAACTTCTCTTAAGGGGTAGATATCTTCATTGTAACTCTCTATGATTTCCATTTCTTTGTTGGATAGAGGTTTCAATTCGGGGGATATACTATTCCATTTACTTTCTCCTTTTTCTCTCCTTTGTACGATATATCCATGTGTTAAACTTTTCTCAATTAGTTTTTCATTTGCAGGAATCCAACGTAGAGAAATTGAGTCCCCATGGTTGAAATGAAGAACTACAATCTCTTTTTCCGAATCAGTAGCATAAAGTGTAGCGACTAATAAGTTGGTCAATATGAATGTTATTACTCTTTTCATTGTTGTATTATTTCATGTGTATAATAATTTATCTTTTTCTTCTTATTCTCCTTCTCCTTCATCTTCTTCTAGCAATTTTGGATCTACATTCTCCATTGCTTGATTGTATATCTGTTCAAAATTTTCTCCATCTGTCATATTTGTCTCTAATGAGTTGCGATGTTGAGAGAAGTCGTATGTTCCATCGTTCGATTCGTTAAATGGCTCTATGTTTTCCCAGTTACAAGTACTTCCTGCTTCGAATTTTGCATTAGCATTTCCACTGAATAAGCCTCCTAATACACTATAACGGAATCCTACTTGACCATATAGATACAATGGTTTAGGGAATTCTGCATTTACTTCTGCCGCTGCACTCATTTCTAGGAATTCAAATTTTTTCTTTCTAGGTTTTACTCCCGCTCCTAAATCAAGCCATACGTATGCTCTACCATAGCCGCGATAAGCACTATTTTCGCAATTTTGTCCCGGACGTTTCGCAACCATAACGTCCACTCCTCCTAACATATTAACTCCTGCATAGATGAATTTATCAAATCCACATTCAACAGAAACTGCTGCACCAAAGGCAAAACCTTTACCAGTAACAAAATCTTCTTGATGTCCGGATGCTGATGATTGAGTCACATTAAATAATTCCGTTATTCGAGAATCCAAAGGTGGTAAAGATGCTGGTATATTGTGTCCCATCATAAAATAGGCTTTAGCTTTTGCAATTTCAGCAAATTTTAATTCTTGTGTAGGATCTGTTAATGACCCCATATTAAAATACCAAATTTTAGGATCTGAGTACAATTCAATTTTTGCGTGTCCTTGGATGCAAGCTAATTTAGCTTCTACGTCGGCATTAAGTTTCAGTATCTCTTTTTCGAAGTCATAGTAACTATATACGGTACCATTTACAATGGAGTTGTCTTGATTATCACCAAGCATATATATACCTCCCTCTAAATTTATATTTTTTACACCTCCTCCGGAACTGAAATCCATACCTAGTTTCACTTCTGCGCCAACCAAACTCTCTTGTGCTGCATAAACTTTGATTCCTCCTTGGAAACCAAAACCTATTTTAGGTGAAGGGAAATAATCTCTTGTTACTTCTTTTGTGGTCTGATTAACAGAATATTGCATTCTGCTGTATAAGGCCAATGATACAGAGTTAAGCATTACAGCAGGAGGGAAAATAATAGTTCCAGGAGGTACTCCAACATTGGCATATACATACCAATAACGATATGCACTCTCATTATTGCTACTTAACATGTATTTTGTTTTTCCGAACATAGCACTGGCTCCTACATCAATGTTTAGAGCATCCATGCTAATTTGTAGTTCCCCGGAAAATCCTCGACCAAATTTATGCTCTTCGCTTATAGTTATTTCTCCTTCTACATCATATCGTTCTACGCCTCCTTTTAAATGGAATGCTGAAAAATCGGCATCTACATTTATGGCATCAACATGTAGTTTATTAGGTTTCCAGCCATTGTCAACATCTGTTGAACAACTGAATTTTCCTCCGCAACTAACACCTTTCCCGTCGCCAATCAGTTTTACATTTACTTCGGCTCCAAAACTTGCGGTTCGTTTACTGTTTGTTGTGTCGAATCCGGCTGAAACATTTAGCAACTCTATTTCCAATGCTCCTAAATTGAGCGATTTTGCACTATTGAGCGCAAATTTTCCTCCTCCAAAATTAGGCTCACATGTGGATAATTTAAGATCTTGGAATCCGAGTCCTTCTACTTTCAAGAAACTGCAAGCTAAATCAATAGATCCATTTAGGTTGAAGAAAAATCCTTTTTTGTAAGTAGAGTCGGGTGTCAATTGTTTTTCGTAAGAGATGGAGGTCCCTGCTCCTAATGTAACGTCTGATGTCTCAAGTAATGGTAGTCTGTAGGTATGTGCAGAGAGATTTTCAACACCAATGGAGTAGCAGAGATTATCGTTGCTATCAGAGTAAATACTTCCGTCTATGTTGAGATTTAGAGATTTTCCCTCTTTATCTTTTAGAGCGACTACATCTAAATTTCCGGCTAGACCACCTCCGACAACTTTCCCATTTGCAATAGCTACTTCAACGCTATTAATTTTTGTATCGATTACTCCTGTTTTTAATTCTCCTTTCCCGTCTCCAAAGGAGGCTCCAAACCAACCCGATACCCCTGTCTCATCTATTAGCATGTTGTAAGCTCTCAATGTATCGATAAAAGGAATTTCATCGCCTACATTTACTTCTAGTGTTTTTAACGCAAATCCGGTCCAATAGGTTGCATCATCATTCTTAAATGGCATTTTATACCCTTTGGGAAATTGGAAGTTTTCTGCATTCGATACTGTACTGAAGTCGGCTACCAACCCTAGAACTTCATATGTGATATCTCCGGTACATTTTACCTTGAATGGTTTTTTGAATCCTGTCTCAATGACTATGTTTTCAAGATCAGATGTCTCTAATCTAAATTCGGCAATCATAACAGAGTCGGCATTAGGTGTTTGTGACTTCTTGTTAGGTTGTGCCTCAGAACTGTTTTCTTCATTGGACGATTCACTTGCGGTTGCCTCGTCGGTATTGTTATCATCGCCATTTACTGAATTATCAGAGGTTGCTCCGTTTGGATCGATTTTTGTTGGAATAGTTGATTTATCGCCTATCGAAACATTCTTGTTGGCAGGATATATAACATCACTACTGAATACAAATTCTCCGTCTAAAAGTATTCCCTTAAACCCGTTGCAATCAATCTCTATATAACTATCTTTTTTTATTCCTATTTGAGCTTTCCCATCTAAAATAGGAAAGTAAACAATCTCTTTTGCAATAGAGAAATTTCCGGTAGTATTCTTTGTATCCAACATTATTTTAGAGGAGCCATCACCAACCAAATGGATATTCTCTCCAATAAATCCGATTTTGGTATTTGCTCCATCTTCTGCAATCGAAAAGGGTAGTTGAAAGTCTGCGTGTACAGTCATTTGTACTGTCCCATCTCCATTTTCTTCTCGGGTATACTTTAAGGTGTCAATTGCAATCTCAAGTCCGGTTTGTCCGTATCCCCCTCGTAAACCGACTGGTGTTGTGTAATTAATCGAAATAATATTCTTCACACTTCTGATAACTCTCTCAATATCATTGTTGAGATTTTCTATTTTTTGTTTGTATTCGTCCCCAACTCCTTCTAAGATAGAACCCTCTTTAAGCTCAGTTTTGATAGCTTCAATCTTACTCTTTAGACTTTCAGAGTCTGTCTTTTTAAGATTTTCTATATCGAATCCTCCAATGAGTTCTTCGTACTTACTTAATACATTTTTAAGCCCCTCTTGCGGATTAGTTAAATCGCTCTTTAAATCATTTAATGTATTTTGTAAACTTTTTATGGATTGTTTTACTTCGTCTACATTCCCTTTTAGTTCATGCCTTGTTGCATCAATAATGTCTGCGTGTATAGTTTGTGTCGGAAGTGTAAATAAATATATAATCAATAGAATAAATATCCTCTTACAAATAATAAACTTTCTCATCATTTTATGAAATATTTTAAATTGGATTTTCTGTCATTTGTTAGTTTGATATTAAAAAACCGCGCAAAGTTAATGTTTTAATTTTATTTTAAAAAGTTTTTGTTTTAGGTAAATTTTATAAATTTATCTTTTGGTAAAATTTGATTACATTGAGGTGATGTTTTTGCTGATTTGATTTACTCTGAGAGTGATGATGAACTCTCAGCTCGATATTCTCGTATTCAGGCAACTAATAAGTAGACGATCTAATGTAAAAAAAACGAAGTGCAAAAAATATAATCATTTAAATTTTCATCATTTTATGCCTCTTTCATTTCTTTGTTGTATCTTTGTGGAGAAACTATAATGGGAGTTTTATAATAAGTTTTTTTTATGAGTCAACAGAGTCAGTCGTGGAATTCACGTATAGGTTTGATTTTAGCAATGGCAGGGAATGCTGTAGGTATTGGGAATTTTCTTCGTTTCCCCGTTCAAGCTGTACAGAATGGTGGTGGCGCATTTATTATACCTTATTTGGTTTCTTTTGTCTTATTGGGTATCCCCTTATTACTTGTGGAATGGTCAACTGGTAAGTATGGTGGAATGCATGGACATCATTCCCCTCCGATGATTATGCAGATGATGAATCATAGAAAAATTTGGCGTTACACAGGTGCTTTCGGAATATTTTCAAGTGTGATTATTTGTTCCTATTATTGCTATATTGAAAGTTGGAATTTGTCCTATGCAATCTATTCCGTATTGGGAGTTTTTAACGGAATGGGAGAGACGCAAATATCAGATTTTTTTGCTGCTTATCTGAATGTAAGTGTAGATAATTTTATTCCACTTGTCTCCTTCTTGTTTTGTATGTGCCTTAATATTTTTATTTTGAGCAAAGGAATTTCCGGAGGGATCGAAAAAGTTGCCAAATTTTGTATGCCGATGCTTTTCATCTTTGGTATATTTTTGGCTATTAAGGCTTGTTCATTGACGACTGGTGAAGATGGCGCAATATTTGATGGAACTGAGGGGTTGAACTTTTTATGGACTCCTAACTTTGATTCGTTGGATAATCCTAAAGTTTGGTTAGCTGCTGCAGGACAAATATTTTTTACTCTTTCATTGGGTATGGGAGCTATTCAATGTTATGCGTCTTATCTGCAAAAAGAGGATGATATTGCCCTAAACTCTATGACTTCCGGTTTCGTGAATGAGTTTACTGAGGTAATAATAGGAGGGGCGATTCTTATTCCAATATCCGTTGGATATTTAGGTGTTGATAGAGTAGTGGAGTTGATGCAGTCCGGAGGTTTAGGATTGGGCTTTAAAACGATGCCCTATTTATTTGAACAATGGGGAGGTGTGTTGTCTGCTTTGGCCGGCTTAGCTTTTTTTGGATTGTTGTTCTTTGCTAGTTTGACTTCGACGTTGGCTTTGGCCCAACCTACGATAGGATTCTTTTCCAGAAGCTATGATTGGACACAGAAAAGATCTTCTGTCTTCTTTGGGGGTATTTTACTTGTGATGGCTCTTCCATGTATCTTGTTTTTTGATAAGGGCGTTTTTGATGAATATGACTATTGGGGAGGAACAATCTCGTTGTTTTTCTTTGCAATGATAGAGTCTATTGCATTTTCATGGGTAATGGGTGTCGATAAAGGATGGAGAATGATAAATGATTATGCAGAATTGAAAATCCCAATCGTTTTTAAATATGTCTTGAAGTACGTTACGCCAACTCTCTTTATAGTTATTTTTGTTTCTGCTCTGATTAAACCGATGAACGATGATTGGTCATTGTTGAGTTTTTCCGGTTGGGAATTAGATAATAGTGCAATTATAGCTGAGTTGATGCATAAAGGAGTTGATCCTAATGATCCTTCTATTTTTTACTTAGATATGACACGTATATTGCTTTTAACGTTTTTCGTATTGATTTGCGTGTTAATTTGGCATGCAACTCGTACAAGAGAGGAAAATAGTAATAAACGTTTTACTGATTCTCATCAAAATACACTTGAATAATTATGAATCTTTCAGCATTATTATTAATGATTTTTGTACAAGGGACAATAGCCTTGATAACTTTTTATCTTTTTTATCGTGTATTAAAAAGCGGTAAAAACAAAGGAGGGAAGGAAGATAAAAAACAGAGATGAATTGAAGTAAGTAAATGTGGCTTCTGTAAATAATGATTGGTGATTTTATAGCAGTCACCAAAATAAATCCGATTAGGTAATTAAAATTTTACGATATGAAAAAGTTGAAGAACCCATGGTTAGGAATAGAAGGGTACAATTGTTTTGGTTGTGCCCCTCACAATCCGTACGGACTAAAAATGGAATTTTATGTAGATGGTGAAGAGTTGGTTTCCTATTGGAATCCTGCAGAGCATTTTGAGGGGTGGAAAGGTGTTTTGCATGGAGGTGTTCAGTCTGCAATGATTGACGAAATGGCTGAGTGGACTACTCACTATCATCTGAAGGCAACTTGTGTTACATCTAAATTGGAGATTAAGTACAAAAAAAGTATTTCGACAGAAGAGGGGAAATTAACAGTGAGAGGGAAGGTAAACAAAATTATGCGTAATGTTTGTGTTGTTGATGTAACAATTTCAGATGCGCATGGAGAGGTATGTACAACCGGAACTGTTTACATGTTCTCTTTCAAGAATACTGAGGGTACAAAAGTTATATACAGAGATTTAGAATTTGAGGAGTAATAACTAAGGGGGAATTATCCCCCCCCCGTAGCTGTAGATTCAAGGCAATTTGATGTGGGTTTTCCCTCTATCAAGTTGCCTTAATGAATTCAAGGATATTTGCCTTTTGGGCGCATTCATATCCCTCGTTGTATAGTTTATCTAATTTGACAGCATCTTTTTCAATTCTATCCACCTCTATCGGTTGGATTGGACGTATCGCCAAAATTTTACCATCAGCTTCCAATTGATCGACAAGATCTAGTTGTTGGTTGTAAAGGTCATGTCGGTTTCTTAAGGTTTCTTGTAGTTGAGGATATTTTTTGTACATAAAGTTAGGCATCGGGAAATTACTTTTCTTTTTTCTATATCCCTTGTTGCGTGTGAGCACAACTATGCACTTTTCACAACCTTGACTCATAGCGCGCTCTACAGGAATAGAGTCGGATAATCCGCCGTCTAACATTGGGACATTGTCAATATGAACAATTGGTGATATATAGGGAAGACTACCGGAAGCACGTGCAATTTTCACCAATTTCTCTTCAGTATTTTGTTTGGCGAAGTAGCAAGCCTGACCAGACTCACAATTTGTGGTAACTATTTCATATTGAGCTGGATTTTTTTGATAACTCTCAAAATCGTATGGATAAAGTTTTTGAGGAAGTTCTTCGTACAATAAATCCATGTCGATTAGTGAACCTTTTAGTAGAAGATTGGATAGACTGATGTATTGTCTTTCTCTCATTAAATCAACCGTTGTGTATTTTCCTCTGCCTTTTTGGTGGCTGATGTAAGAAAGCCCATTTCCGGCTCCGGCAGAAACTCCAATTGCGTAGGGGATTTCGATATGATTGTCCAATAGATAGTCCAACACACCACAAGTAAATGCTCCTCGCATTCCTCCGCCTTCTAAAACCAACCCAACTTTTTGTTTCATATTTCAATCATTTTAAGAATGTTATATTTGAGAATAACCATCTGAGACAAAGTAGAACTTTGTTTAGAATGGATAACCAATTGCAAAGTGTAGGGCAAAGTCATCTTTCCAATTTATTCCTTTAAATCTCCATCGTTCACTTGGTATTCTTGCAGGATTATAGGCTTTAGCTCCCATGTCGAAACGGATTAAAAAGTAAGAAAAGTCGATTCGTAATCCTAAACCGTATGCTAGTGCAATTTGTTTGTAAAACTCTGTAAATTTAAATAGCCCCTCCGGTTGAGACTCATAATCTTTAATTGTCCATATATTTCCGGCATCAATAAAAGCAGCAGCTTCTATTTTCCAAAATAATTTTGTCCGATATTCTAAATTTAGAAGTAATTTTAAGTCTCCGGATTGTTTTACGAAATCATCGTAATGGTCGGAAAAGTAACTACCCGGACCTAATGTTCTTACAGACCAGCCACGAACCCCATTGGCACCACCTCCAAAGAAGCGTCTTTCAAACGGCACTACAGCACCATTCCCGTATGGGTACGCAATACCAAATCCTACGTGATAGACTAATCGGTTTTTTGCATCGAGATATTGATTGTAAGTATAATCGACCTCCCCCTTAATGTATTGGGAGTAAGGAATTTTTCCTATTTCGTATTGTCCTTCATTATTCTTTTTACCACCAAATAGACTATTAATAGCGAATAATGTATTACCCGCAGTTTCTAAAGAAATACGATAATAATGTTGGTTTGAATTTTTATTTATGCTTTGATCGTCGTAGGTGATAGTAAATTTAGAACTCATAATAAAGTGGTCTGAATAGCTCTCTCTAAGGACAGAGTATTTACTAGCACTATAGATGGAGTCGAAAGAGGGATCTGTACTGATTTGAATGTAGTTGAGATCAATAAAATCGAACGTATATCGATAAAAACGACGGTGATTCCATAAATATTTCATTCCTGTGGAGATGGTTGTTCTTTCGTAAGTGTTAGGTCGAATTTGATAGTTGTAGAGTATCTTAAACTCTGTGTTGGCATCAATTCTGCGCTTGAAGTTTTTCGATACAAAAGGGAATAGGAAACGAGGGAAATTAATGGATACTTCTCCTCCAATATCCAATACATATTTTTTTAAGATGTTGGAAAGTCCGGAGTAGGATTCTTGAGCATACCTTGCATTTATGTTTAGAACTTCTGAACCGCGAAAAATATTTTTATGAGCATACCCTAAGTTTAAAGCAAAGCCTAAGTCTCCATTAGAGTTGGTACCTTCTACGTCGAAAGAAATTGATTGAGGTTTCCCGGAAAAAAGAGAAATATCACAATCCAATTCATCACTATCTTCTCCAACTTCAGAAAAACGAATGCTCGAAGAACGCAATATCCCTAAGCTATTGTATCTCGAATAGGTTCTCTCTATAATAAATTCATTATAGAGGGAGTGAGGAGTTATTCTTAAATCTTCCTCTATAATAGACGGTCTCAATAGCGGTTTGCCGTTGGAAAATATGGTAATATCTTGGTTGTATTCAAGAGTATCTAAACTTTTAACATTGGAGGCATCTGTAGTAGAACCATTGTAGGTTGTAATATTGATATGCCTTATTTTGTAGGGTTTGTATTCGATATTTTCTGTATATCTGTTATCAATTGATTTGGTTAGAGGTTTTAATTGTATGGAGAGGTCTATCTTGTGATTTCCAATAGAACTGTCGGCCATAAAAGAGATATACTCTCGGCTAAAGTTGTAGTAGCCTCTTCTGCGTAGATATTCCGCAATACGTTCACGTTCATCGTCAAGAATATCTATATCAAAAAGATTGTCGGTCTTGAGCTTTGAGTTAGCCCATCCTCCTCGCTCATGCATTAACGAGTCTATTCGATGGTCGATGTTAAAATTGTTTTTTATCTCGCCAATTGTGTAGGGCTGATTAGGTGTTATTGTGTAAGTTACTTTTGCTTTTTTCTTTTTAAATTCGACATTAGAAGTTACGTTTGCGTCCATATATCCCTTTTGTTTCATTTTCTTTTGCAACTCCTTTTCCGACTGAAAAGTTAAGTAGGGATCATAAATAACAGGAGGTTCTCCAATTGATTTTAATTTACGATTGATTTTTTTGCTAGTATCTCTTCCGGATAAGTTATACACTCCCATGTATATTCGAAAGAGTCCAAATGCTTTGAAATTAGGGCGTTGACGCAAGTATTGCATTAAGTCTCCTTCGTTGGAAACATTCTCTTTTACATCTATTTTAACTTCATCCAATAGATAGCTTCCATCTGGGACATATTTAGTTGAGGCGCACGAAGAAAATAGTAAAAATAATATTCCTACTGCAAAATATTGTAAATTATACTTTTTGTGCCTCATATTTTATCTTTGCCTTTTTTACTATAGGT
This sequence comes from Paludibacteraceae bacterium, assembly GCA_017630395.1. GTDB lineage: Bacteria > Bacteroidota > Bacteroidia > Bacteroidales > Paludibacteraceae > UBA1181. The sequence goes on along the minus strand of JAGBVI010000097.1, from coordinate 17,711 downwards.
AGGTTCTATAAATTCAAAAAGTACCGAAAAGCTTATAAAGCTGCAATTTATACTTTTAAAATTATAGACGGTGAATTTATAGAACTCACCTATAATAGGTAATAATCTGTAGTGTTCTACTTCTTTGCAAAGATACAATTAGAAAAAAAATATTCATCAGAACTTTTCATTTTTTACATAAATAAACGCAGTTTTTTTTCGATTTATTCGTAATTGGCTTTCTTTTTAGTAGGCTTCTATAAGTTACGAAAAGTTTATTAGAAGTTGTTTAAATTTTATTTCGAGAATATTTGAGAACGATTTTTAGATTTTTTTTATTATTCTTTTGAAGTTAATAGTTTACAAATCTCAAAAAGAGTAAATAGTAAAATAGCTTAAAAGCGCTTAAAAGATGCCGAAATAAATAGTGAGTGAAGTTCAAAATTAATTTAATCATAAAATTTAAATAACTTCTTATTTTTTTTATCTAATACTATAAGTCGAAGAACGGATTTATTTTAATGGAGAGAAAAGGAATAAAACTATCATTATCAAGCAAATTAAATTTAATTTTTATTTGTACTTGTATAGTTTTGCTCTATCTTTGTCTAAAAAATGATATAGTTATGACACTAATAAAATCAATTTCAGGAATCAGAGGAACTATAGGTGGGAATGTCGGAGAGGGATTGAGTCCTCTGGATGTAGTTCGTTTTACCGCAGCATACGGGACATGGATAAAGCAAAATAGTAAAGTAGATTCTACAAAAATTGTAGTAGGAAGGGATGCACGTTTATCAGGAAAGATGGTTGAGTCGTTGGTAGTTGGGACACTGATAGGTTTAGGCTTAGATGTTGTTAATATAGGCTTGGCATCTACTCCAACAACCGAGATTGCTGTTCAGAAGGAGCAGGCATGTGGTGGATTGATATTGACAGCAAGTCACAATCCTAAGCAATGGAATGCGTTGAAGTTGCTAAATGAAAGGGGTGAGTTTTTGAATGATAAAGAGGGGAAAGAGGTGCTTTCGTTGGCAGAGAAGGATCAATATCTATTTGCGGAAGTAGATGATTTAGGATGTGTTGAGAATAAAGATTACACTCAAATCCACATTGATGATGTATTATCGTTAAAATTGGTTGATGTAGAAAAAATCAAAGCAGCAAAATTTAGAGTTGCCATTGATTGTGTAAATTCTGTTGGAGGAGTGGTATTGCCGCAATTATTAAAAAAATTGGGAGTCGAAGAGGTATTGGAGTTGAATTGTGAGCCAACCGGTCGATTCGCTCATAATCCCGAACCGTTGCCGGCACATTTGACCGAGATTTCAGATTTGATTAAAGAGCAAAAGGTTGATGTTGGATTTGTAGTAGATCCGGATGTAGATAGATTGGCGATTATTTGTGAAGATGGTTCTATGTTTGGAGAAGAATACACATTGGTAGCTGTGTCTGACTATATATTAAGTAAAACGCCGGGTAATACCGTTTCAAATTTAAGTTCAACAAGAGCTTTGAGAGATGTAACACAAAGATATGGCGGAGAATACAATGCAGCAGCAGTTGGCGAGGTAAATGTGGTTACGAAGATGAAAGATACCCAAGCTGTTATTGGCGGAGAAGGAAATGGAGGAGTTATTTATCCGGAGAGTCACTATGGAAGAGATGCGTTGGTAGGAATAGCATTATTTTTGTCATTGATGTCAGAGAAAGGAATTTCAGTTTCTGATATAAGAAGAGAATACCCGTCTTATCATATATCAAAGAATAAAATTGAGTTAACACCGGAGATTGATGTAGATGCTATTTTGGTTGCAATGAAATCAAAATATGCTAATGAAAGAGTTAATGATATTGATGGAGTAAAGATAGACTTTGCAGATAGTTGGGTACATTTGCGAAAATCGAATACGGAGCCAATAATACGAATCTATTCGGAAGCTGCGACAGTTGAGGAGTCAGAGCAGTTGGCGCAAAGGATTATATCAGAAATTAAATCTCTGATATAGAGAATTCAGGTACTTTTTTTGTAAGTTCATTTAAGTTAACTTTGGTGAAAATAGTATTTTGGATAAAAAAAATAAAAAAATAGGCCTATCTATTTTTTAATCAGTAAAATTAACGTATATTTGCACCCTCGAAAGGATTGAAAAATAAGTGTAACTAATAAAAAAAAGAGATGACAAAAGCGGATGTTGTAAATGAAATTTCCAAGAGTACAGGTTTGGACAAGAATGAAGTTTTGACTGTAGTGGAAGCATTTATGGATGAAGTTAAAAAATCATTAACAAGCGGAGAAGATGTATTTCTTCGTGGATTTGGTTCTTTTATTGTGAAAGAGCGTGCAGCTAAGAAGGCTCGTAATATTTCAGCAGGATCTTCTATTCAAATTCCTGCGCATTGTATTCCTGCATTTAAACCAGCAAAAACCTTTGCAGATGATGTATGGAATGTACAAAGAAATAAAAAAAATAATTAATTAATTATAAACTTAAAAATTTACTAAAATGCCAAGCGGAAAAAAGAGAAAGAGACATAAAATGTCGACTCACAAACGCAAAAAAAGACTTAAGAAGAATCGTCATAAGAAGAAATAAGTCTTAAATAGCGAAAAAGACAGAAGAACAAACTTAAATCTACTAAGTTTGTTCTTTTTTTAGAAATCAGAAAGAAGCAGCGGCTTTTTTCTTTTAAAACATAATGAAGATGACAAACGAGTTAGTAATTGACGTTGAAGCATCACAAGTCTCCATCGCCTTGCTTGAGGATAAGCGATTAGTTGAATTGAACAAGGAAAGTAGAAGCAGTCGTTTTTCTGTAGGAGATATCTATTTGGCGAAGGTGCGCAAATTGAAGCCCGGACTCAATGCAGCATTCGTTGATGTCGGCTACGAAAAACCAGCTTTTTTGCACTATCCGGATTTGGGACCTCATTTCAGATTAGTTTCAGAGTTCTCTAAAAATTTGATGAAACCGGGTAAAAATAGCTTAGATGTTGCTTCTTATTCCATTCCTAAGGAGATTCCTAAAGATGGTAAAATAACAGACTTGTTGGTTCAGGGACAGGAGATTTTAGTTCAAATAGCTAAAGAACCTATTTCGACCAAAGGACCTAGATTGACTTCTGAGATATCTATTGCTGGTCGTTTTTTGGTGCTCATACCATTTGCGGATAAAGTTTACGTCTCTCAAAAAATTCGTTCTTCAGAAGAAAGGAACAAAATTAAGCAGATGGTTCGGAATATAAAACCTAAAAATTTTGGTGTCATAGTAAGAACTGTTGCAGAAGGTGTAAAACAAGAGGAGATTGAAAATGAATTGCATGCTCTTGTTAGAAGATGGGAAGATTGTTTGAAAAAAGTGCGGTTAGAGAGTTCTTCTCCTATTCTTTTGTATGAAGAGATGGGGCGTACAGTAAGTATTTTGAGGGATATATTTAATCCTTCGTTCGAAAGTATTTACGTGAATGACCAAGTGGTTTACAATGAGATTTGTGATTATGTGGCATCGATTGCTCCCGAACGCAAAAATATTGTTAAACTCTATTCGGAAGAAATTCCGATTTTTGACTATTTTGCGATTACCAAACAATTAAAATCCTCTTTTGGTAGAACTGTTTCGTTCCGTAATGGGGCTTATTTAATTATTGAAACAACAGAAGCTATGCATGTTGTGGATGTGAATAGTGGTAATAAAGCGAGAGCAGGAAACGACCAAGAAGCGAATGCAATTGAAGTGAATTTAGCTGCCGCCGATGAATTGGCAAGACAATTGCGCTTGCGTGATTTAGGTGGAATTATTGTGGTTGACTTTATTGATATGGTCAAAGCCGAAAATAGACAAGCTTTGTTTAATCGAATGCGTGAGAATATGCAAAATGATCGAGCTAAACATAATATCTTGCAATTGAGTAAATTCGGTTTGATGCAAATCACTCGTCAACGTGTGCGTCCGGAAATGAGAATCGATACAGATGAAGTCTGTCCGACGTGTAATGGGAAAGGTTATTCCCAACCCTCTATTTTATTTGTTGATGCATTGGAAAATAAAATAGACTATTTGGTTAATACGCTTAAAATTAAAAAGTTTAAAATGATGTTGCACCCTTATGTGGCTGCGTATGTTAACCAAGGATTGCCATTTTGTTCTTTAAAATGGAAGTGGAAGAGGAAATTTAGAGCCTCAATAAAGTTAATTCCATCGCAGAATTTAGCATTTTTGCAGTATATATTTTTAAATGAAAGTGGCGATGAAATTGATTTAAAAGAAGAGAATGAGACAGAGGTAGAGCATTCTCACGATTAAAGAACAAGATTAAAGAAATAGATGAACGTAATATTGAGTGCAAACTTTTTTGTATTGCATATTGATTTAAGTTCTGTAAAATAAAAAGAGGTTACTTTGGAAATATATCTCCTTAGTAACCTCTTTTTTTGTTTGTCTTTTGATTATTTTTTCTTTTGAACAGACCATCCAAACTTACCAATCTTTTCTCCAATTTTATAGTAATTGCCATGGTTGTAAGCAATTAATTTAGCCTCTTCCAAAAGGAATGCATCACTATCTTTATCCATATATTTTTCATCTGCTAATACATTAACAACTTCGGCGATGAACATATCGTGAGAACCTAGAGGAATAATCTGTTTTACTTTACATTCGATTGAAAGCGGAGATTCTTTGACTAAAACAGAATCAACCACCTCTGTCTTTTCCGGAGTAAGATTCATTTCTCTAAATTTATTATAGTCCCGACCTGATTTTACTCCGCACCAATCAGTGGCAAAAGCCATCTCTTCATTGGTTAGGTTGATAACAAATTCTCCATTTCGTTTGATAATATCGTAGGAGTGTCTGCTTGGGCGAACTGAGATATAACACATAGCCGGTTCAGAGCAAATTGTTCCAATCCAACTAACGGTGAATATATTGTATTCTTCTGCACTTTTTCCGCATGATATAAGTGCTGCCGGTAGGGGGTAAATCATTGTACCCGGTTTAAATCGTCTTTTCATTATCTTATTATTTCTATGTTTTCGCTTTCACTAATACGTTCGCAATAGTGACATTTAAAGATGGCTTTCTCCTTGTCTATGGTATGGAATTTTGTTTGCATTGGTTCATTGTTTGTAATGCATTTAGGATTTTTACATTTTAAAACACCTATGAACGTATCCGGTAATTCCAATTCCATCTTTTCAGTTACTTCATACCCTTTGATGATGTTTATCTTTGCTTTGGGAGCCAAGAATGCTATTTTATTAACTTCTTCTTGACTTAAGTATTTATCAGCAACTTTTACGATAGCTTTTTTACCGATACGTTTGCTATCTAAATTGTAGCCAAAAGTTACCTGAGTAGAGCAATTCTCAAGTCCTAAAATAGAGATAACTTTAAATAGTTTCTCCGAGGGGATATGATCGATTACTGTCCCATTTTTTAGGGCAGCTACTTTTAATTCTTTTCTTCCTTTTTCCATTGCACGTAAAATTATAAACCTAAAAGATCACAGATGATAGCCTGTCTTGCAAAAACACCATTTCTGGCTTGTTCAAAGTAGTACGCTTTTTCATTGTTATCTACATCATAGTCGATTTCATTGACACGAGGTAGCGGGTGTAAAATACGCATATTAGGTTTGGTGTTTTCCAATAATTTATTGCGTAATGTATAAACATCTTTCACCTTTTCATATTCATATAAGTCGGTAAATCGTTCTTTTTGAACGCGAGTCATGTATAGAATATCTGCGTCTGAGATTGCCTCTTCGGTCAATTCGTCATGTTCTGTAAAAGCAATGTTATTCTCTTTGCAAAACATTTTGTACTCTTCCGGTAGTTTAAGTTCGTCCGGTGCGATAAACGTGAAAGTTGGATTGAAATGGGACATTGCCATTATGAGTGAGTGGATAGTTCTCCCATATTTCAAGTCGCCCACCATGCATATTTTTAAATTCTCCAATTTTCCTTGCGTTTTTTTGATAGAGTAGAGGTCTAGCATTGTTTGAGTTGGGTGTTGGTTGGCACCATCACCTGCATTTATGATAGGCACTTTAGCAACCTCTGCGGCGTATCTGGCAGCACCTTCTATAGGATTTCTCATTACAATCAAGTCGGCATAGTTGCTGACCATGATTATGGTGTCTTTAAGAGTCTCACCTTTTGTACCGCTTGTAGTTGAGGCGTCAGAAAATCCGATAACTCTTCCTCCCAAACGATTGACAGCCGTTTCAAAACTAAGACGTGTGCGTGTGGAGGGTTCAAAGAATAAAGTGGCAACCACCTTCCCCTGCAAAAGAGGTTGGTTGGGATTCTTTTCGAATTCGGCGGCTTTATTCAATATTTGAAGAATTTTTTCCTTCGAATAGTCTGTGATGGAAACTAAACTTTTATTTGCCATAGTATCTTTTTTTATCGAAAAAAAACCAATGCGAGCCTAAGTTCACATTGGTTCTTTATATGATTTGTTTATCTATTCATTTTATTCATTTCTTATTCTTTTGCAAAGTTAGAATAAAAAGAGAAATAAAGTAATCAGTTTTGCGAATTTATTTCTAAAAAAAACGCTCTAATTACAAAAGAGTAAATGAAACAGTTAATCCAGCCATCACGATTGATACCATGCTCATCAATTTGATTAGGATATTCAAAGATGGTCCGGAGGTATCTTTAAATGGATCTCCAACGGTGTCTCCTACAACTGTTGCCTTATGGTGTTCTGATCCTTTTCCGCCCATGTTCCCCTCTTCGATATATTTCTTAGCATTATCCCATGCTCCTCCTGCATTAGCCATAAAGATAGCCAATACAAATCCTGTAGAGAGTCCACCAATTAATAGACCTAAAACACCGCCTACCCCAAATATAACACCGACGATCATAGGAACTACAATTGCGAGGATAGAAGGGAATAGCATTTCGCGTTGGGCCCCCTTTGTTGAAATCTCTACGCATCTTGCATAGTCAGGAGTACTTTTTCCTTCCAAAATACCCTTAATTTCACGGAATTGGCGACGAACTTCTGTTACCATACTTTGAGCAGCGCGTCCAACAGCATTCATTGTTAAACCGCAGAATAGGAAAGCCATCATTGCACCAATGAAGATTCCAATGAGAACTTTTGGATTCATTAGGTTTACTTGATAATATTCCATAAAGTCGATTAAAGAAGCAGTTTCTGTATTCACTATCTTATCTCCAATTTCTAAGGTAGATTGTCCAATACGGATTAGTGCGATTTTAATCTCTTCAATATAAGAAGCTAGCAGAGCTAAAGCAGTTAGTGCTGCAGAACCAATTGCAAAACCTTTTCCTGTTGCGGCCGTAGTGTTACCCAAAGCATCCAAAGCATCTGTTCTTTTTCTTACTTCTGGTCCGAGACCACTCATTTCTGCATTTCCTCCTGCGTTGTCTGCGATAGGTCCGTATGCATCGGTTGCTAAAGTGATACCCAAAGTAGAAAGCATCCCCACAGCAGCAATACCAATTCCGTATAGACCTAAACTCAAACCTTTAGCCGTAAAGAAAATTTCTGTATCAAATCCAATAGCGCACAAATAAGCCATGATAATTGCTGCTCCGATGGTGATTACAGGAATTGCAGTAGAAATCATACCCAATCCAATTCCGGAGATAATAACGGTTGCCGGACCGGTTTCAGAACTTTCCGCCACCTCTTGAGTAGGTCTGTATGTGTGAGAAGTATAGTACTCAGTAGATTGTCCGATGATAACACCAGCTACCAATCCGCAGATTACAGAAAATGATATACCTAACCAATTTTCTATATTTAAGTAATAAAGAATACCGAAAGTAGCCAATCCGACTAATATAGAACTAATGTTTGTTCCTTTTCCTAAAGAGCCTAATAGCTCTTTCATGTTAGCACCCTCTTTTGTGCGAACCAAATAAATACCAATGATGGAAAGTACAACGCCGACAGCCGCAATTAACATAGGAGCGATAACAGCTTTTTCTTGCATTTCGCCGCCTACAGCAGAGTAGGCAGCTGCTCCTAAAGCTGCAGTTGCTAAGATAGAACCGGCGTATGATTCGTAAAGGTCTGCACCCATACCGGCAACGTCACCCACATTATCACCTACATTATCAGCAATAGTTGCCGGATTACGAGGGTCATCTTCCGGAATTCCAGCTTCCACTTTTCCAACCAAGTCGGCACCAACGTCAGCTGCTTTTGTATAAATTCCACCTCCAACGCGTGCGAACAAAGCTTGAGTGGAAGCACCCATACCGAATGTTAACATGGTAGTTGTAATGATAACCAATTTTTGTCCGCCTTCTGCATCAATAAAGTTGCTCAAAATAACGTACCAAATGGCAATATCCAACAGAGCCAATCCTACAACAGTTAGTCCCATAACAGCTCCTGAACGGAATGCTACTTTAAGACCGCTGTCAAGAGAATTGCGAGCCGCATTGGCAGTTCTTGCAGAGGCGTACGTTGCAGTTTTCATTCCAAAAAAACCTGCTAATCCAGAGAAAAATCCACCGGTTAAGAATGCAAATGGCACCCATTCGTTTTGTAGGCCAAAATAAGCCATTACAGCAAATAATATTGCCAATACGATAAATACGATTGTTACAACTTTGTACTGTTGTTTTAGATAAGCCATAGCTCCTTCGCGGACGTGTTGTGCTATCTTTTTCATGGTTTCAGTTCCTTCGTCCTCTTTCTTCATGTTTTTATAAAAGTAGTAGGCAAAACCTAACGCAAGAAGGGACGCCAAAGGAACAATGTAAAATAAATTTCCCATAAGCTCTTAAATTTATATTATACGATAAATAATTTCTAGTGTATCAATTAATTGTTTTGGTCTTTTGTCGTTTTTCATGGTGAAGTTAAATTCATTTGCTGAAGTATTAACCTCTTTTTGCAAATTTAAAATTATTTTTAGAAGTTTTCTCTTTTTTTTCTCTTTTTTTGAGGTGCTTAAAAAATTTTTTTAGGTTACATGTTGAGGTGAGTATTAAGAAGCAGTTTAAATTTTATTATAAAATTGATTTCGAGCTTCACTCTCTTTTTTATCGGTATCTTTGAAGTACTTTTTAAGCTGTTTTCACTATTCTTTTTTGATAATATTCCACTATTAACTTCAAAAGAATAATAAAAATAATCTTAAAAATCACTCTCAAATATGCTCGAAATAATTTAAACAACGTCTAAATCATAAGGTTGTTATAAGGGGGAAATTTCTAATAGAAATAGGTGGTGTGTTTAGGTGTTTTGTAAGCGATTAGGCTTTCTTGTTAATGTCTATTTTGGCATGATTTTTGTACTATTGGTATTGATAAATGTTTTTTAATCAATTCCAGAATGGAGTTTAAAGTTTTTTTATTATGAATGTAAGAAGTGTTTTTATGCTGTTAACGGCATTATTGGGAGTGTGTTCCCTTTTGAGTGCTCAAACAAAGCCTACTGAGCCGGATTTTTTTAAATTTTTAAGACCTTGGATTAGTGATACAATACCTATGTATAAAGGATATAGGTGCGTCGGAGAATGGGGAGAAGAATTATATAGTTACTATTACGATGATGATTATCGTATCGAAAGAAATGAGAAGGAGAATTGGGTCTCTTCTTATAGTTCGTATTCTTCTTTTTATGACGTTGATAATGACTATGAACTTGATTTTTTTGTTGAGGTTGAGGAAACTTCAACTAAATATTTTAATGAGAATCAATCAATTGACAGTGTAATTGTTGTTACTATATCTAAAGATTCTTTGGGAAATGTGGTGGAATATAGAAAGGATAGTGAATTTTATAATGAATCAGGAGAATTGCTTAATAGAATTTATTTCATAAATAAAAATGGAGTTATTACATCCGATACGTCTTTTTTTAGCAATGATAACTATAAACTATGTAGAAAAGGTAGTATAGTTACAGAAATTAATGATACAACTATTTGTTCTTTTTTAACTGCATTCTCTGGGGATATCTTCGAATGGGTGGAAAAGTATAACAAGTATGGAGATTTAATTTATTCTTCAAATTCTGCTATTACTGACTCTTATGAAATAGAGTATGATGAAGTTGGGAATAAAATTCGTGATTTACATACGCAAACATATTCTTGGAGTGGCGATTCTTTGTATGAATATAGGTACTACAAGAGCGATTACGATTCTTTAGGAAAGTTGATTTCGATTTCGCAAGAAACTTATGATTCTGCTTCTATACTCGTTTCTACAACTTTATATGAGTATGATTCTAAAGGCAATCTCATCAGAATAGTTAATGAAGATTATCAATCAGATTTTTCTGAGGTGACTGATTATTGTTATGGATATAAAGGCAATTTGACGTTGGAATTTAACTATTCTGGTAAGTTTTATGATGGTGCTTATACGGTTTATGATTATGAAGGAGGAAAAAAGAAATTTAAACCCTTTGATCCTAAGTTATACCCAACAGAGCGTTATCCCCAAGGCTCTCCTGTTGCCAAACATGGGAAATTGCAAGTCAAGGGAACAAATATTGTGGGTGTAAATGGAGAAGTCGTTCAATTAAAAGGTATTAGCACTCATGGTATTTCGTGGTTCCCGGAATGTTATTCAGAAGGTTCTATATCCTCTTTGGTTGAAGATTGGGGAATTAATGTTTTTCGTATAGCCTCTTATGTAGAGAATCAGGTGGCGAAAAAAGATTGGGAAGAGCGTAAAGTTTTTATTGATAGTTTGGTTGATCTTTGTGGAAAATATGGTGTCTATTGTATTATTGATTGGCATGTACTATATGAATCTTCGAGAGGTGATAGTACAGGAGATCCTTGGTTTAGAATGAAGGAGGCGAAAGAGTTTTTTGAGTATATGTCTAGAAAACATGCCGGAAAAGCTCATGTAATGTATGAAATTTGTAATGAACCAAGTCAAGATCCAAGCGGAAATTCTTTGTCATCTGTAAGTTGGGCAAGAGTTAAGTCGTATGCTCAAGAGATAATTGATGTGATAGTAGAGAATGATCCGAATTCTATTATTATAGTAGGAACTCCGGTTTGGTCTCAGCGAGTTATAGCCGCAGCAGATAGTCCATTAGACTACCCGAATGCGATGTATGCGTTGCATTTCTATGCAGATTCGCATAAACAGAAACTGAGAGATGAAGCCGATATAGCATTGGATAAGAATTGCCCTATTTTTGTTTCAGAGTTCGGGACTTGTAATGAAAGTGGAGGAGGTAACGTAAATGTTGCAGAAACTATTAATTGGCTTGAATGGATGAATGAGAACAATATCAGCTGGGTAAATTGGAATTTTGCAGATAAAAAAGAGTCTTCCAGTTTGCTGAATGAAGGTAGTTGTGAGGCTGAAGATTGGCTTAATATTACTAATTCCGGACGTATTATTAAATGGGCTTTGTCTGATGCAGAATTATCTCGTTCTGACTCCGTTATTGTAGTAGAAAAAGCATTAAAAGATCTGAGATTATTTTTGAATACTGATGAAAGAAAAGATTATTTTCAAAGCTGCATCCATGAAAATAAAGAAAATATAGAGTTGATGTCTAGTGAAGATTTACGTGATTGTGTATATGCAAAAGAGTGTGTGGCAGAGAATTCAGACATAGCCAATGATGCAACAGCCATAAATAAATGTGTGCGAGAGAAAAGAGATGGTATAGAGGATGTTTTAGCTACATTGGAAGATGTGAAAGTTTATCCGAATAGTGTAGAAGATTATTTTACTGTTGCTTGTTTTACCGGTGATTTTAAGGTTAGTTTGGTTGATTTAGACGGTGAAATGGTTGTAACTCAAAATTGTTCGAAAGGTGAATGTCAATTGAATATTTCTTATCTTGCTCCTGGAGTTTATTTGCTTATTGTTGAGAATAATGGGAAGTGTTATTATGAGAAGATAATCAAGGAGTAGTTTTTGTTGTAAGAAATTTAAAGAGTTTTTTTTGTTATAGGTGTCAGATTTGATAAAGAATTTGCTTGTCAAATCTGACATTCTTTTTGTATTACAGAGATACTTTTGTTATTGGAAAGAGGTTTGTTTGAATGAAAAATAATTGTATATTTGCAACGTGTAATGACTGATAACAATTTGTTTACTGAGAATATCAACATTTAACTCTGTTAAGGGTGTAATTTTAAACACAATGAAAATTTTAAAAAAAGTAATTTTTCTTGCATTTTGTGGAATAGGTTGTTCTGCAATTGCACAGGAGATTCCTAATCCTTTGGAAACTCTTAAACCTTGGATTAATGATTCAGTTAGTGGCTTAACCAATATTAGGCATGTAGGAGAGTGGGGCGGAGAGCTTGGTGAAGGTCCGGAAATTATTCGAGATGCCGAAAATAATAAGGTGTCAGTGCGTGAAAAAATATCGGAATTCGATTACGATATTGTTCTAACGTGGTTTTATAGTGAGAATAGGAATTTAGGTTGGGTTTCTTATCAACTTGAACGTATAGACTCTTTAGGAAATTCCGAGATTCCGTATAAAATTTCAAGAAATTACGATGAAGCAGGAGTCTTGTTATCGGAAATTATTGAAGATAATGGTGTGAAAGATACACTTTATTATGATGATGGGGAGCAATTCCCCTCTAATGATTGGGTAAAAGAGGTAGTAAATGATACTATTATTTACTCAAAAGAGGTAGATGGATTTAATAACGTTGTGAAGTTTAATAAAAAAGGTGATATCGTTTATATTTCTAACCCTACGCAAACAATAAACTACGAGCTGACGTATGATACAACAATTATGAAGATTGTTAAACGCAAAGAGGTGCTGACAAATATAGAGACAGGAAAAACAACTACCAATCAGGAAACTTTTGAGTATGATTCAAAGGGACAACTTATTAAAAGAAAAGGTAGAAATGATTTTACAGATTATGTTTATGATCATAATGGGAATCTGACGTTGGAATTTTCTTCAAATGGTGATTATTATAGTGGTTCTTATACTATATATGAATATGAGGGAGGAAAGAAAAAGGAGTATCCTGCATTTGATCCTAAGAATTATCCGACAGACAACTATCCGGCTAATTCTCCTGTTGCCATTCATGGAAAGTTACAAGTTTCCGGACGAGATATGGTAGATGTAAATGGAGAACCTGTTGTTTTGAAAGGTATCAGTACGCATGATATTATGTGGTTTGAGAGGTGTTACAATGAAAGTTCCTTGAATGCGATGGTTGATGAATGGGGTATCAATGTGTTCCGTTTGGCTTCTTATACTGAAGAATATATTAAATCCAGTAGTAATGCCCAAAAGAGGAGAGAGTTCATTGATAATATGGTAGATTTATGTGAACAAAAAGGTATCTATTGTATCATCGATTGGCATATTTTGAATTCAGGTACCAACGACCCTTGGTTTAAAAGTGACTCTGCTAAGGTGTTTTTTGATTATATGTCTAAAAAGCATGCAGGGAAGGCGCATGTGATATATGAACTTTGTAATGAGCCGAATGGTAGTATTAGTTGGGCAAGAATTAAATCGTATGCTCAAGAAATCATTGATATAATCGTTAAAAATGATCCAAGTTCCATTATTATTACCGGAACTCCGGTTTGGAGTCAACGTGTTATTGCGGCCGCAGATAGTCCATTGGATTATCCAAACGCAATGTACACTTTGCATTTTTATGCTGATACTCATAAGCAGGATCTTCGTAATGCTGCTGATGTAGCTTTGTCTAAAAACTGTCCGCTTTTTGTGACAGAATTTGGAACATGTAATTCTTCAGGAAATTCTGGATTTAATGTAAAAGAATCTATTGAATGGTTTAAGTGGATGAATGAAAATAATATCAGTTGGGCTAATTGGAGTTTTGCAGATAAGGATGAGACAGCAAGTCTATTATTCCCGAACAGTTGTAAAAAAGGGAAATGGACTAATTATTCAGAGTCCGGACGTCTAATCAAATGGGCATTGTCAGATGAAGATTTGAGTGGCGCAGATTCTGTTATTGTTGTTGAAGATATATTGAGAGGTTGGGTTGGTTGGGAAGGATTCCTAAATAGTGGAAATCGCTTAAATTATGTAGGAAATACTATTTTAACTTATGCCGACCAATTGGAGGGGATGAAACGAGCTGATTTGATACATTTCTTGGTTGATAGTGTTTATGCGCAGGAGTGTATTGAAGAAAATCCTTCTCTTGCAGGTGATTCAACTGCAATTAGTAACTGTATCCTTGAAAAAAGAACTGGTTTAAATGATGTTGTATCACCACTTGAAGGTGTGGAAATTTACCCGACAATCGTAGATGAAACATTAACGATTGATTACACTGGAGGAGATTTCAGAGTTGAAGTTTTCAATCTATTGGGTACAAAAGTGGTAGAAGATAGATGCGAACAGGGTAGAAACTTAATTAATGTATCTTATCTTACTCCAGGTACCTATTTGATATTGGTTGAAAGTGATGGCAAAATTCATTTAGAAAAGATGCAGAAAAAATAGTAATTAGAGCTATAAAAAAAAGTGAAGTGAACCCCAAAGTTTGGACAAAAAACTTTGGGGTTTATTTTAGGAGCTGTCGTGAAATATTGAAAATTACCTAATGAATTGATTGTCAATACTATAAACATTTTGTAACTTAGCGGATGGAAATAAAAATTCCCCCGAATCACAAAAAAAAGAACCAATTCGGGGGAAATGAAGTTGAAAACCTCATAGCAAAGATACAAAAATTATCCGATATTCAGCAAGAAATTTCATTTACAGAGTTTGATTTTTATCATCGGTACGAAGAAAGTTTCAAGAGTTCTGAACTTGGACGCATCAAATCACTTCTTCCTCTTCGAGAGATGGCGATATCGTTTGGATTGGTAGAAGAGAATCCGAAGAGTTTTAGAATGCAACGAGGTAGAAAGCCTTTCTTTACACCAGAAGGTAAGGTTACATTGGCATTCTATACTTTTTTTTAGTGTTTTTGTAAAAACGGGTGCAAAGTTACAATAAATATTTTTTTTTGTAATCATTCTGATTGTTTGACAAAATATTGAAAAAAAACTCAGAAATGCTTTCGTTTTGATATTATTCAATCATCTTTGTTTAGGGGGAATTTTCTTTATTTTTCATCTAAAATATCGAAATATATTTTTATAGATATTAACAAAGATTACTCTATTTCTATTATTGATGATTTTTTAAGCTGTGATCTAATTTTTTTGTTTTATGGTCTGTTCTCGATGCTTTTTATCGTATCTTTGCAACTCTTTAATGAGAGACTATAGAATTGTGAAGTTGTTTGAATTTTATTTCGAGCATATTTGAGAGTGATTTTTAAAATTGTTTTTATTATTGTTATTGCTGATGATAGTACTCTATTCTCATAACTGAATAGTAAAATTAAGCAAAAATCGACTCAAAGATGTCGAAAAAGAAAGAGTAAAACTCAAAAATATTTTAATGATAAAGTTTAAACGGTTTCTGATTAGTTGTGTGGATTAAAGGTATGAGCAATATAACAACAAAAGAAAAACTCTTTACTTCAAGTTACATTTGTGCTTGGATGGCTAATTTTTTGCTATTTTTTTCCTTTTATCTGATTATGCCTCTTTTGGCACTCTATTTAATTCAAAAATTTTCGGTTGAAGAGTCGGTAGTGGGAGCGGTTCTTTCATGCTACACCCTTGCTTGTCTCTTTATACGTCCTTTCTCCGGCTATTTGGTTGATGCTTTCCCCCGAAAGAAACTCTATTTATTAGCACTCTTCTTTTTTGTTTCTCTTTTTTGGGGATACCCTCTTGTGTCAACTGTTTTTCTATTTGCGGTGCTTCGTATTTTACATGGGTTTGCTTTTGGGATGGTCTCTATATCAAGCAATACAATTGTCATAGATATTATGCCGGCGAGTAGAAGAGGAGAGGGGTTGGGCTATTATGGCTTGTCAAACAATTTTGCGATGGCTACCGGTCCTATGGTTGGATTGTGGTTGTTGAATCATTATAGTTTTGAGACCATTTTTTATGTTTCCTTTTTTGTTTGTTCTTTTTCCTTTCTTTTTGGTTCCTTCGTGAAGACAAAGCAAAGAGTTGTAGTTAAGAACCAAGAAAAAATTTCTTTAGATCGTTTTGTCTTGAAAAAAGGGTTGCCAGCCGGATTTAATTTAATGTTGTTGGCTTTCCCTTACGGTATTATGACTTCATTTATAGCACTTTATGCGAAGGAACTTAATTTACAAGGGGACTCATCGTTCTTTTATATGGCTTTAGCTTTGGGAATTGCATCATCGCGTTTGTTTTCCGGTAAGCAAGTTGATAGAGGTTATCTCTTGCGTGTTATTAAGGTTGGTATGGCTATTGCTATTATGGCATTCTTTTTGCTCTCTATGCTTAGATATTCCTCAATAGAGGGGACGTTATTGGTGAAGGCATTCTATTTGTCGGCATTCTTGATAGGTGTTGGTTATGGAACATTATTTCCAGCTATGAATTCTCTTTTTGTTGCATTAGCTCCTGCCAATAAAAGGGGAACAGCTACCTCTACTTATCTAACTTCTTGGGATATTGGCATTGGTATTGGTTTGTTTTTGGGTGGAATGTTAAGTCAGTACACCTCTTTTTCAACCACTTTTTTGTTTGGCGCAATTTTAGGTTTACTATCTTTAATAATTTTTATTACCTTTACTTCTCACCATTTTATAAAAAATCGTTTGAATGAAGTATGATTTAATTACCATATTAGGTCCGACAGCTAGTGGAAAAACATCATTGGCCACTCGTTTAGCTTTTGAGCTAAATGGGGAAATAATTAGTGCAGACTCTCGTCAAGTGTATCGTTTGATGGATATTGGTACCGGAAAGGATTTGTCTGACTATGTAGTGGATGGAGTTCACATTCCTTATCATCTTATAGATATTGTTGAACCTGGTTATAAATATAATCTATTTGAGTATCAACGTGATTTTTTGCTGGCTTATAATGCTATTCGCCAAAATGGAAGACAAGCTATTTTATGTGGAGGGACAGGACTTTATATCGAATCAATACTAAAAGGATATAAATTGGTTCCGGTTCCTGAAAACCCTATATTAAGAGCAGAATTAGAGAAGTATGAATTGCCTCAATTGACCGAAAAATTAAAAACTTACAAGCAGTTGCATAATACAACTGATGTTGATACCAAGAAGAGGGCAATTAGAGCCATAGAAATAGAGGAATATTATTTGGAACATGAAGCGGAGATTTCGGAATTTCCTAAAATCAATAGTTTGGTGATTGGGGTAGATATAGAGAGAGAGTTGCGCAGAGAAAAAATCTCTAAAAGGCTAAGGAGTCGGTTAGACGAAGGAATGGTGGATGAAGTGAAAAATATTTTAGCGAGAGGAGTTGCCCCGGATGATTTAATTTATTATGGATTGGAATATAAATACCTGACCAACTTTGTAATAGGAAAGATGACTTATGGTGATATGGTTTCGGAATTGGAAATAGCTATTCATCAGTTTGCTAAAAGACAAATGACTTGGTTTCGGGGTATGGAGAGAAGAGGATTTACGATTCATTGGATTGACGCTACCTTGCCAATGGAGACTAAAATACAGAAAATTCTATCTTTATTATAGAGGGTTTTATAAATTCATTTCGTAGAACTTTTGAATTTAGAAGTTGTTTAAATTTTATTTCGAGCATATTTGAGAGAGATTTTTAAATCTATTTTTAGTCTTCTTTTGCAGAAAATAGTGGACTATTATCAAAAAAGGAGAATAAAAATAGGTTAAAAAGAATCTCAAAGATGC
>JAGBVI010000096.1 GCA_017630395.1 Paludibacteraceae bacterium | reverse complement strand
TTGCTTGTTTGAGAAAATTTTATAATTTTGAACTGTATTACATTAAAAATTCAGTTATGAAACGTTTAATAATCACTCTACTTATCTGCTTGTTCTTTGCATCAGGCATTGTCAATGCTCAGGAAACTCAATCAGGATGGGCTAACGAGTGGAGGTATGCATTTACAAAAGAAGGAATGAAAGAATGGAAACCAGAGTTTACATTAAAGAGATCTGGTGGTTTTTTCACAGGTAGAAGGATGGTTACTGGTGGTGTAAGGGTAGATGAAAAACGTTCTTTTGCCTTGTATCTCGGACAAGGAGATCAATGGATAGATCATGCGCCAGCTAGTGTATATTCAATAAGAACAGGTGTTTCTTTTCGCAGATATTGGCATCTTGGAGCACGAAAGACTTTTGCATTTTACAGCGATTTGAGTGCTGGCATTGGTTGGGTGTATAAAATTGATGGTGGATACCATGAAACACCTGATGGAGATATCTATATAATTTCAGAAAAGGTCGGTGATATGTTGTTTGAAGTATTGTGGCAGCCAGGAATCCGTGTCAGATTTTATAAAAACATTCATATGTTCTTCGGACCGACCTTAGCAACAGATTGTATTGGAGTGCATTGGGGAATTGGATTCTAAATCATTTATTCTGAGATTTTGAAATTCTGAGTTTCTTAAAAAAGTCCCACAATCTTCTCAAGCCATTCTTTATCTATATTGTCAAAGGTGGCGAGTTTCTCGCTGTCGATATCCAAAACCGCAACGACTTGATTTTCTTTAAATATCGGTACTACAATCTCACTCTGTGATGCGCTGCTGCATGCTATGTGTCCCGGAAATTCATGAACGTCCTTAACGACAATAGTCTGTGCTTCTTTCCATGAAGTGCCGCATACTCCTTTGCCATAAGCTATTCTCGTACAAGCGATAGGACCTTGAAACGGACCTAAAACTAGCTCTTTGTCAATAACACGATAAAAACCAGTCCACCAGAAATTGAAGGTCTCGTGTATGAGAGCGGCAATATTAGCCATATTGGCGATTTCGTCTTTTTCCTTATTTAATAATGCTTTTATTTGTTCGTAAAGAAGCTGATATTTTTCTGTTTTTGACATAATTTTGATGTGAAAAATGATGAGCAAAAATAATAAATTATCAATATAAAATTAACATTTGCCATTAGACTTTGGTCTTATGTCGATATATTTTCCCGTTAACTTGCTATATAACCACACGAAAGTTAAAAATAGTTAAAATCCTTGACAAACGCTTTTTTTCGTTATACTTTTGCAAACGAAACTTAAACAAAAACCAAATTTTTATGGAAACAAAAAGAATACTTTTTTTTGTTGTGTGTTTAATATTAGGATTAAACATCAACGCGCAAGACAATTATCTTCGAGTATCGGATTTGTCACAGATTCAAAATGGTAGCAGTGTTATTTTTGCCTCTCGTCACGATTCTTTGTCAGCAACGGCTTATTATGCAATGTCAAATGTGGCGTCAGGGAAACCACAAGGTATTGCATTTAATGCAATGTCACAGGGAGGTGATATTGTTGTACCGCCAGAATTTATTGAAAATGAATCGGATTTCTGTTGGACTATTGGTGTCGTAAATGGTAATTATACATTTACAAATACTAATGGTGACATGATTGGCTACGGTAGTAGCGGTACTGATTTTGTAAAAAATGGAGCAAATTCAACATGGTCGATAAACGCTGCTGTTTCTGGGGCAGGAACATCTGTGCCTAATCATAATGCTTTTGTCATCACTAATGCAGGTGTTACCAACAGAAGTATCGCTTTTAGAAAATATAGCAGCGGGGATGTGTATGAAAAATTTGCTCCTTATTCTAATTCCTCTTCAAATATGGGTGGTACTACATACTTTTTCTACATTGATATTTTTGTAAAATCTTCAGAAGTACAGCCCGTCGTTTCATTGCCACAATTTTCTCCAGAAGGTGGAGATTATACATCCGCACAAAATGTTACAATATCATGTGATACGCAAGGTGCAACAATTTATTATACAATTGATGGCTCTTCTCCAACTGTTGAAAGTAATATTTATTCTACTCCGATAGAAGTTACTTCAACTGCAACAATTAAAGCAATTGCAGTGAAAGATAATATGATGGATAGCGGTGTGGCAACTGCAACATATAATATTATTGAATCTGTAGTTGTTACTTTTTTTGAAAACGGAGATTTGCTTGAGACGAGAATTGTCGCAAAAGGTGATGAAATTGGAGAATTGCCTAATGTAGCATCTCCTGATGGATTCTCTTTTAGCGGATGGACGGAAAATGAAATAGAAAATTCTATTACTCAATATCCTTCTATGATAACAGAATCATTTGTTGTAAATGAAGATAGAAGTTTTTACGCTGTGTTTTCAGTTAATGATAATAATTGTATAGAAACGGAAGTCTCGTCTTTCAGTTCAACAGATGTTGTTGTATTGTCCATTTCTAAGGAAGGTAAATATTATGCGATGTCTCAAATAAAAGGAAGTAATGGACAACCAACGGTAAGTGAAATATCAGTTGTTGATGGAAAAGTCATCAATGCGATTCCGGATGATATTAAATGGAATATTGCATACAATAATGGTGAAATGATAATATATCCGAACGGTAATGATGAAAATTGGTTGTATTGTAATTCGGGAAGTAATAATAATTCGGTGAGAATCGGGACAAATGATGACAATAATGTTTTTGAATTAAAGACGGTAGAAATAAATGAAGAGGTATATCCAGATTATCTATATAACAAATCAACTGAGAGATTTGTAGGAGTATATTATGATGATGGAAATGCCATCGACTGGAGAGCTTATAAACTTACAGCTAGCGGAGCGTTCCCAGCAAATATTAAGAATCAAACGTATCATTTCTTTAAATGTGAAGGTGTGAGTGTTTATTGTACTAATATTGATATTCCTTCGGAACAGACAATTACAGCTAATACAATATGGAATAATGTTAGTGTTATGAATAAAGTGATTATTGATAATAATGCAACGCTAACAGTAAACGGAATATTGGCTTGTACCAATGCCGACAATCTAATTGTCAAAGATGGAGCTCAACTTGTTCATAACAGCAAAGGAGTATTGGCGACTTTGGAGAAAGAAATAGAAGGTTATGGTTCAACAAATGGTGCTTGGTACACAATAAGTTCTCCGATTGTAGGTAATGTAAATGTATCTGATGTCGAAGATTTGATGCCGACTGAAAATAATAGTGATTTATATCGTTATGATGAGCCTTCAAGCATTTGGCAAAATATAAAAGATACAAATAATGAATTTAATACATTGGATTCTGGAAGAGGTTACCTTTATGCTAATGAATATGATTGCACATTGTCATTTACAGGTCAGCTTAATAGTGAAGATGTTAGTTGTTACCTAAGTAAAACAGAAAATATTGCATTGTCAGGTTTTAATCTTATCGGAAATCCTTTTTCACACAATATTTATATTGGTGATGGTGCTGCGATTGATGATGCAAATTTGGCAGATGGTTATTATACATTATCTAATAGCGGTGCCTGGGGAGCTAAGATTTCAGAGGAAACCCCAATAGCACCATGTCAAAGCATACTTGTTAAAACAACAGAAGCAGGTGAGCTTAAAATAAAGAAAACAAATTCAGTTTCTTCAAGAAAATCTATCAGTTCAGAATTACTCGTTATCAATGTGTCAAATAATAATTATGAAGATGTCGCTTACATATCATTTGATGAAAAAGTAGGACTCGAGAAGATAAATCATCAGAATGAAAACATACCAATGATTTATGTCCCTGTTGATGAAAGGAACTATGCAATAGCTAAATTGGATGCGACAGTTAAGGATATACCTGTCTCTTTTGTAACTAAAACAATGGGAGAATATACCATAAGTATATCTTCAAAATCAAAACAATATGATAATATATATCTTGTTGATAAGCTTACTGGAAATATTACAAATATGCTGTTGAATGATTATACTTTCATCGCAACATCTAATGATAATGCCGAACGTTTTGAACTGAAGTTATACGATTATGACTCTCTTGATGAGATAAACAATAATGATAATTTTGTCTATGTGCATAATAACGAGCTGATAATAAACGAAGTTACAGAAAAATCGATGGTTCAGATATTTGATATGGTGGGAAGAGAAGTATTAAGAATAGACAATTGTGTAAATGAAAAAGTATGTGTGCCAACAGACAACTTTAAAACAGGAATATATATTGTTCGTAAGCTTGATAATAAGCAAATTCAAATTCAAAAAATAATGGTTCATAAATGATGGTTTGAGTTGATAGTAATGAGTTTATGAGTTTTTCATGGCTCATTACTGAAACTCTATGATAAAAACGTAAAATATGAAAAAATATATAATTATAATATTATTAACAATAACAACAATAATGAATTTAAATGCACAATCTGATCGCTTTTTTGAACGTCATGATGAAGATCGTAGAGAAAGTAATGATGAATGGTGTAAATTCGTATTGTTGCCACAAGAGCATGGAGTAAATTATAATTATCCAGCCGATGATGTGCCGGTTACAACTGGAGCGTTCTTGTTGATGGAAATGGGGCTATTGTATGTGATGATTAAAAAAAACAGAAATACAGATTCATAGCATGTGTGAATTCATGATGATTTAATTTAAGGTTCTTTGACATATTAAATAGATAGAAAAAATAATAGATGCAAACTTACATTGTTTCTTATAAACAAATATCATATTTTTGCGTTTGTAAAAAATAAACGTTATGAATGATAATATAAAAGAGATATATTTGGCCGGAGGTTGTTTTTGGGGAACAGAGCATTATTTCAAAAAGATTGAAGGTGTGGTGTTTACAGAAGTAGGTTATGCTAATAGTATAATTGAAAAACCGTCATATGAGGATGTATGTTCAGGAAAGACAATGGCTGCAGAAGCTGTTTATATAAAATATGATTCTTCGGTTATAGGCTTAGATATGTTGTTGAATATGTATTTTGTATCTATTGATCCTACAAGTATAAATAAACAAGGTCATGATGTGGGATTGCAATACCGGACAGGGATTTATTATACCGATAAGGATGACTTATATATTATAAATGAGGTGATTCTGAAACAACAGGAAAGATATGAAGATGAAATAGTGGTTGAGGTTATGCCTCTAGAGAATTTCTATGTTGCCGAAGATTATCATCAAGATTATTTAGATAAGAATCCTAATGGTTATTGTCATCTGCCTTTAGAGTTGTTCGAATATGCATCGAAAATGTCTTTTAAGAAAAATATTTGATATAGGTTGTAGCTTCATAATTTTGGTTTTTATTATTTAAATAATGTTTTCAATAGTATGAACAACGGTTTTAAATTGGATTTATATTCTTCTGATTTATCTTCTGAAAATAATAATGTTTCATATATTGACACTGTTATTAAAGCAGGATTTCCAAGTCCGGCGCAGGATTATATATCTGGAACAATTGATTTAAATAGGGAACTGATACGTCATAGAGAGACGACTTTTTTAGCGAGAGTTTCAGGTAATTCGTTGCAAGAAGCTGGTATATGTGATGGAGATATAGTCATAATTGATAAATCTTTAGAAGCTAAAAACGGGGATTTTGTCGTGGCTTTTATTGATGGAGAATTTACATTGAAGGAGTTTAGATTTGATGAGGCAGAGAATTGCGCATGGTTAATACCGCATAATAAAGCTTATGAACCTATTAAGGTTACTCAGGAAAATGATTTTCTTATTTGGGGAGTACTTACATATACCATAAAGCAATTGCATAAATAATGAAATTATTTGGTTTAGCTGATTGTAATAATTTTTATTGTTCTTGCGAAAGAGTTTTTCATCCAGATTTGCGAGGTAAACCCGTTGTGGTGTTGAGTAATAATGATGGATGTGTGGTTGCTCGTAGTGAGGAGTCGAAACGACTTGGTATAAAAATGGGCGTACCTTTTTATCAGGTAAAAGATTTGCTTGAAAAAAACGGAGTTGCTGTGTTCTCTTCAAATTACAATCTTTATGGAGATATGAGCCGAAGAGTAATGTCAATGCTTTCGTCTTTCTTTCCTCAGATATATGTATATTCTATTGATGAAGCATTCCTTGATTTGTCAGAATTTGATGATGTTGAATATATTGCAGAATTATCACGAAAAGCTGTGAAATCCATTAATAAAGGAGTTGGTATCCCTGTTTCTTTAGGTGTTGCACCCACTAAGACTTTGGCGAAAATGGCTTCGGTTTATGCAAAGAAACACAAAGGTTATGAAGGTGTATGTTTTATTGACACTGATGAAAAACGTGAAAAAGCATTAAAACTCTTCCCTATAAAGGATGTGTGGGGTATCGGTAGAAAACATTCTAAGAAATTGGAGTATCACGGTGTTGAAACAGCTTGGGACTTTGTTCGAAAATCGGAAGGCTGGGTGAGAAGAGAGATGTCTATAACAGGATTGCGTACTTGGAAAGAATTGTGTGGTGAGAGTTGCATAGAAATGGATGATGAAACATATAAGAAGTCAATTTGTACAAGTCGTAGTTTTGCTGGTCATGGGTTAAATAAAATTGAAGACGTTGAGGAAGCTGTAGCTAATTTTGCATCGAGATGTTCTAAAAAACTTCGAGAACAACATACTGTATGTAACACGATAGTGGTTTTCGCTTATACTAATCGTTTTCGAGATGATGGTCCGCAAACTTATATCAATGAGATAGTGAGTTTTGATGTTCCTACTAATGACGTGCAAGAAATTGTTTCAAAGTCTGTTAATGCTTTAAGAAAAGCGTGGGAATCAGGTTGCTATTATAAGAAGGCCGGAGTTATAGCTTGTGATATTTGTGAAGACAATGCAATACAAGGCAACTTGTTTGATACCGTGAATAGGGATAAACAAGCTGCGCTTTCAAAAATAGTTGATGAAATCAATATGCGTAATGGACTTGATACAGTTCGTGTTGCTGTACAAGGTTACAACAATAACTGGCATATAAAGAATGAGTATATCTCAAAACAATATACGACTAATATCAAGGATATTATAATAGTGAAAGCCTGATAGCTATTGAATATTAGCTATCAGTACTTTAACTTTCGTAATTTGTTTAATCTTCTACAATGTTAAGTTGTTTCAACAGTGCTTCAGGTTCAGGGTCGTGACCTCTAAAGTTACGATAAAGAATAGCAGGGTCAATGCTGTCGCCTTTGGTGAGTAACTCTCGGAATGAATCTGCGGTTTCTTTGTTAAAGATACCTTTTTCTTTGAAAAGTGAGAAACCGTCGGCTGCTAAAACTTCTGCCCATTTGTAAGAATAATATCCAGCACAATATCCGCCTGCAAAAATATGAGAGAATGCTGTAGAGATGATGCATTCTGGAATAGAAGGCAGTACGTTAGTAGCAGATAATGTGTTCTTCTCAAAAGTCAATGGGGATTCATCGAATATTTCTGTCAGACTATGCCATGCCATATCTAATATGCCGAATTGTAATTGACGTATATGGTAATATGCAGACAGATAATTTTTTGATTCTACTATTTTTTCAATTAACTCGTTAGGTATAGTTTCACCGGTCTGATAATGTTTGGCAAAAGTGTTTAGATATTCAGGTTCATAGCACCAGTTTTCCATTATTTGGGAAGGAAGCTCGACGAAATCGTGGTCAACACTTGTTCCTGTCATGGATTCATATTTTCCTTTTGTCATGATGCCGTGTAGGGCATGTCCGAATTCATGTAGTAATGTGGTGAATTCGTCGTGGGTGATGAGAGATGGGGTGTCGGCGGTCGGTTTGGTGAAGTTGGTGACGATGCTGATGAACGGACGTTCTTCAATATCATTATATATCCTCTGACCTTTAAACTCTGTCATCCATGCGCCACCGCGTTTGCTTTCACGAGGGAAGAAATCAGCATAAAACAAAGATAGATGAGAACCATCTTTATCCTTGATGTCATATACTTTAACATCTTTATGATAAACAGGGATGTCATTTAATTCGTAGAATGTAAGTCCGTATAGTTTGTTAGCTAAATCAAAGATGGCTTTGATGCAATGTTCGAGTTGGAAGTAAGGTTTAAGTTGCTCGTCGCTTAAATCGTATCTTTCGACACGAAGTTTCTCTGCATAAAAACTGAAGTCCCATGGCATGAGGTTTTCTTCCTCAAAACCATTATCTTTGGCAAAGGCGTTCAGTTCGGCAACTTCTTGTTTTGCTTTAGGCAAGGCTGGTACTAATAATTTGTTTAAAAACTCGTTAACAGCATCGGGGTTTTTAACCATTCGTCTTTCTGTTTGATATTCTGCAAAATTGGTGTATCCCAAAAGTTTAGCAGTGAGAATGCGTAACTCGGCAATACGTTTTATTATTTGGCTGTTGTCTAATTCTCCATCGAATGCTCGGGTGTTATATGCACGATACATCTTTTCGCGAAGGTTGCGTTTGTTGCTAAACTTCATGAAAGGTATATAACTTGGAGCTGTTAAATCGAAGTGCCATCCTTTTAACTCCTTGTGCTTAGCAGCGTCAGCGGCTTGTTCTTTGACATAATCAGGCAAGCCTGTTAGATCGGATTCATCTGTAATGTTCAATGAAAAAGCATTGGTTGCTGCTAATACATTCTTGCTAAATTGTAATGATAGTAGAGATATCTCCTCTATATATTTGCTATATATTTCTTTCTTTTCTGGTGATAGGTTTGCTCCATTACGGGCAAAACCGTCGTATGTCTTTTCGAGTAGTCTTGTTTCTTCAGCATTTAAGTTCAATAGGTTCTTTTGGTCATAAATTTTTTTGATGCGTTGAAACAGACTCTCGTTTAGACTGACATACATGGAAAATTCTGTAGTAAGAGGCGTGATCTGCTCAGCGATATTCTGCATTTCTTCGTTAGTGTTTGCTTCTAACAAATTATAAAAGATATGACTGACTCTGTTTAAAGTAGAACCTGCATATTCTAATGCTTCAATTGTGTTCTCAAAAGTAGGGTCATCAGTATTGTTGATGATTGCATCTACTTCAGATTTAGCTTCTTCAATGGCTTGTTTGAAGGCTGGTATATAGTGTTGGTTTTCAATCTTGTCAAATTGAGGCGCACCGTAGGCTAATGTCGATGCTGTTAAAAGTGGGTTGTTCATTATATATGGAAATTTAAGTTAGTATAATAAGTAGCAAAGTTATGAAAATAAAATGATTAAGACGTATTTAGCTCATCAATTCTTTACGTGTTTCTTTGTCAAACTTTTCAATGGAATAACGTAACATTGTTCTCGGCATAATGTTTTTGTGTTCTTTGACAAAATTGTATAATCTGCCTGTGTCACGTTTGCCAGCTTCTCGTAACATCCAGCCTATCGCTTTGTGCATAAGATCATGTTTATGATACATCATTTTAATCGATAGTTTGTATGTGTCGTCTAAGTCATTGTTTCTGATGAATGCTAATGTAGAAACTATGGCAATTCTATTGTCCCAAAGTAAGTCGCTTTCTGCCAATTTATAAAGTATATCTCTGTCTTTATTAATAAGATATTTTCCAATTATCTGTGGCGCAGTCAAATCAACCAAGTCCCAGTTGTTGATGTATTTTGTTTGGGATAGATAGAAATCAAATGTCTCTTTTGTCACTTCTTTTTTGGAATTGTTGACAAGAATTAGCAAGGCGCACATCCGCATCTCGTGCCACGGACTATGCATCAGTTCTTCAATGATTTCAAAATCGGTGTCTTTGAACTCATTTGCGACAGTCCTAATGTTTGGTACAGTTACTCCAAGAAATTTGTCGCCTTCTCCATATTGACCTTTTCCAGTCTTGAAGAAACGTGGCAAAATGATTTTCTTTTCTTCGTCAGAACGAGCTGCTAATGCATCATATATTCTATTTGTCATGTTTGTCATGTTGGGATAATTACATCAAAAGTAGTAAGATGAGCTGTCCGCTAATGATACGTAAGAACATAGTCAGAGGATATACAGTAGAGTATGCAACTGCAGGACTATCATTATTGGCTGATTGGCTTGAGTAAGCTAATGCCGCAGGGTTGGTTGTACTTCCAGATATGAGTCCCATCAGGGTGAAGTAGTTGAGCTTGAATATTGTTCTTCCGATAATTCCAATGATAAGGATTGGAATTGTTGTAATCAGTGCGCCATAGGCAACATAATATAGACCGTCTCCGTCAATGATTGTGCTTAAAAAACTATCGCCTGCATCAATGCCGACACATGCCAAGAATAATGCAATGCCTATTTCGCGCAGCATAAGGTTGGCGCTTACTGTTGTGTAAGTTACGAGTTTAAGCTTGTGACCAAAACGTCCGATGAGAATGGCTACGATGAGAGGACCTCCAGCTAATCCTAATCTGATTGGGGTAGGCATGCCAGGAAATTTCAATGGAATGGAACCAACTAAAATGCCAAGAAAAATTCCAACGAAAATAGTTACAATATTAGGATGGTCCAATCTTTTTAATTCATTGCCTAATATATTGGCAACGTGTTCAACGTCGTCTTTTTTTCCTACTGTAGTGACTTTATCGCCAATTTGTAATTCTAAGTTAGGATCTGCAAAAAGGTCAACGCCAGAACGATTGACACGTGTTATAGTTATGTGGTATAGGTTTGAAAGATGTAAGTCTTTTAGACGTTTGCCGTTTATCTCTGATTTTGTGATAAGAATGCGGCGTGATATCATAGGAGATGTTTCGTCATGCCATTCATAATCACTTTTTCTACCGATAAATTTTGTAACGTCACTTATCTCATCATCTTTGCAAACAATCATTAAATGGTCGCCGGAATGTAATATTGTGTTAGCTTCAGGTTTGCTAATGTTGCCTTGATGACAGATTCGTGAGCAAATGAAATGATGGTTGGTAAGTTTTGTTATGTCTTTCAAAGCTTTTCCGATAATTGCATCATTACACACTTCTAATTTCAATAGTGACAGTGATTCTTTGCTTTTATCGTGATTTTTCAAAGCTTCTTCTTCTTTTGAAATGTTGATACGGCATATATATCTGATGGCTATAATCGATAAAATGGCACCGGCTATACCTAATGGATATGCACATGCATAACCTAAAGAGATAGGGTCTCCTGTGTAATTAAGTTGGTTTAATGCTTCGTTGGCAGCACCAAGTCCAGGAGTGTTGCTGACTGCACCGTACAAAATACCGACTATCATAGGTAATTCTATTGAGTCTCCAACAAAGTATAAAATAAGAGCGATTGCTATATTAAGTGTTACTAATCCTACAGCTAATAGGTTGAGTGTCAGTCCTCCTTGCTTGAATGAGGAGAAAAACGAAGGCCCTACTTGAAGCCCTATACAGAAGACGAACAATATCAAACCGAATTCGCGGATGAAATGTAAAGTGTTTGGCTCTACTTGTAATCCAAGATGTCCGGCAAAAAGACCTACGAAGAGTACCCATGTGACTCCCAATGTGATGCCTTTGACTTTGATTTTACCAAGTAATACACCTACTGAGATAATAATGGCGTATAATAATACGGTGTTAGCTGTGCTTAAATAATCTGTACATAAAGACTCAAACCAATTCATAATATCAGGTGTTTTTAAAATACAAAAATACTACTTAATTGACTCGTTTAACTTTTAAATAACATATTAATTATTTTATTGTTTTCTTTGTCTAAAATTGTTCTTTTAATCAAGAGATTAAGGCGTTTCAAATGTTGATTGTTGTATGATAAACGGTAAATGTTCGTTGTTCCATGTTTTACGCCAACTGTCAATCAGTGCCGAAATTTTGACGGATTCTAAATCATCGTCAGAATGTTTCATAAACCATAATGCAGATCCTATTGAAAACGATGATAATGGAGCGAAGCCTCTATAATAAATATATGAAGGCTCGTATGGATGACAGTAATCTATTACTTTGTCTTTATTACGCCATTCATATAAAATGTCGAGGAGTGTAGGGTGCCATTCCAATGTCTTTTTGTCGATAAAAGATTCGATAGGCATATCTTCAACAATGTTGTATATCAAACCGACGGGCATTTGTAAAGAGTCGGAGATTTTTCTCGCTAAGTGGTATGATGATTCGTAATAATCGATATTGTCTTCTTTTATTGATTGCCATGTTGTTGGCCAATACAAATAGTAATTGTTGATTATTTCTTTTTCTGTGGAATCCATATTTTCTAAATCAGCAACAACTTTTGAAACGTCAGGTGTCTCCATATAATAGATGCGAATGTCATCATTATGATTTTTTACAAAGTCTGTTGGCTGTTGGTTTGCGTATGTTGGCTTATAATTTCCAGAGCAAAGAATTACTTCTCCAACGAGAATATTCTTAAATGATAATGATTTGTTTTTGCTTGTTATCGTTAGTTTGTGCTTTTTGCCATCGACTTTTGTCGTATCGAAGCAGACTTCCCATTTGCCGTTATAGTCGGCTTTGGTTCTGATAGACTTTTTGTTGAAACGCACTACAATATCTTCGTTTGCATTAGCTGTACCTTTAACAATAAAAGGCATATCGCGTTGTATTACCATATTGTCGCTGTAAAGTTCTGATACAGCCAATCCTCCGAAGTCGCCGGTGATTGCAGAATATACGCGTTTTGCGATTAGTTTTGCTCCTTCTGGATTTGGGTGAAGCGCATCGGGCATGAGGTCGGGACGATGATATAATAGCTCTTGTAAGTCTATGATTTTCACTTCTGCTATGTTCTCGGCAATATTTTCAATGGTTTCTTGTATCTCCCAATACCAGTCGCGAGTGCCTTTAAGAAAACGATGATGCCAATGGAAAATAGGTGTCATTCTGCAGATGAAAATATCGACATTGGGATTAACATCTTCGATGGCTTCAATGAGAGTGACGTAGTCGGATATGAATTCTTTTTTGTAATATTTCCAGTTGCGAGGGTCAGTGTCGTTGAGTCCTAAATGTATTATGGCGATGTCGGGAGTAAACTCGAGGGCTTTCTGAAATTCCTCTTGTTCATTATAAGGACGATGGCCTTTGCGTAATAAAGTGGCTCCCGATTTTCCGAAGTTGCCTACTTCATAATCGTCTCCTAACATTATTGCTAATTGGGAAGGATATGATGTAACTTCCGGATTCTCATGTCCATAACCGTATGTTACACTGTTGCCGATACAAGCTACTTTAATCTTTTTCTGAGCTGAAGCACTGAATGCTGACAATAATATAGCCAATAGAAATAAAGTGTATTTTTTCATATTTAGTTTTTATTAAGAATAAAAAATAATATTATTATTTAATGTATTTCTCTGACAGATATATTCCTAAGAATACAAATGCTACAGAAATAAGAACGGACGCTAAAGTATAAACGATTGCGGATAATCTTTGACCGCTTTGTAACATCTGAAATGCCTGTGCTGAGAATGTAGAGAATGTGGTGAACCCTCCGCAGAATCCTACTGCCATAAGAAGATATAAAGTGTTTGACGATGCAGGAATAAGCAAACCGATGATAAACGAACCTATAATGTTGACTAACAAAATCGCTAACTCACCGCAAATGGCTAAGTGGGTGAAAAGACAAGTGATTAAGTAACGAGCGATGCTGCCTAATGCGCCTCCAGCTCCGACTAATAAAATGTTTTTTATCATAACTACAAGAATGCTGCAAAGGTAGCAATAGTTTTTGATGGATAATGATGAAATTTTAGAGAAATTAATTTGAATTTTATATTTGTTATTTTTTATTCTTTTTGTAGTTTTGTGAAAGATATAAAAAACATAAATCATGAAGAAAATAATCGCAACGCTTTCATTTTTGATGATCTTAATATCATCATCTTTTGCACAAAATTCTGAACATTTGAAGTTTAAAGGAGTGCCTATCGATGGAACTTTGAATGAATATGTTAGTAAAATGAAACAGGCGGGATTTGTATTAGAAGGAACAGAGGATGGAGTGGCTTTATTGAGCGGTGAATTCGCTGGATATTCTGATTGTGTTGTGGGCGTTAAAACTTTGCAGAAGTTAAATCTTGTCCATGAGATAGTTGTGCTTTTCCCTCCTCAAGATAAATGGGCAGGCTTGAGCTATGATTATGAAAGACTAAAAACTATGCTTACTAAGAAGTATGGCAAGCCATATGAATGTATGGAAAAGTTTAATGCACCGTCTTATATGATTGAAGATGATAACGATAAAATGCGTGAAGTTGTGATGAATAATTGTATATATTATTCTACATATAACACGGATAATGGTTCTATAACATTGACAATAAGTAATGATGGATATGAGTTGGCTTGCAGAGTCAAGTTATTTTACACTGACAAAATAAACTCAGAAATTTTTGATAATGCAGCAATGGAAGATTTATAATTCTCATTAAATGAATGAAATTTTTACATTAGGATTATTAATAACAATTCTAATAATAGGTGTAGTCTTTCGCTTAAATCGTGCTAAGAGACTTGGGAAAAGAGGTGAGCGAAGTGTGAATTTTAATTTACATTTCTTGTCTGATGAATATCATCTCTTTAATGATGTTTATATCTGTTTCAATGACAAATCGGTTCAAATTGATCATATTGTTGTTTCTAAATATGGCGTTTTTGTTATTGAAACCAAAAATATAAAAGGATGGATTTTTGGAACTGATACTTCGGAGTATTGGACAAAAAATATGTACGGAAAGAAGTATGAATTTTATAATCCAGTCAAGCAAAATTATTCTCATGTAAAGACTTTACAAACTCTGCTAAAACTATCTCGTGATAAGTTTATACCAATAGTAGTTTTTTTACCTGAAGCCATACTGAAATGTAAAACGAATGAAATCGTAATAATTTCTAATAAGTTGTTAAAGACAATCAGAAAATATAAGGATGTAATATTTACTGATAATGAGGTTGATAGAATTGTGATGGAACTATCGAGTTTGCCTTGTTTTGATAAGAAAATGAGAACAAAACATGTGGCTGATATCAAGAAAGATATTGAAGTTAAGAAGCAAAAAATAAAATCAGGCATTTGTCCAAAATGTAATGGCGTTTTAATAGAACGTAAAGGTCCTTATGGAAAATTCTGGGGATGTAGTAATTATCCTAAGTGCAAGTTTGTTCAGAAAATATAAATTCTCCTTAT
Organism: Paludibacteraceae bacterium; assembly: GCA_017630395.1. Taxonomy (GTDB): domain Bacteria; phylum Bacteroidota; class Bacteroidia; order Bacteroidales; family Paludibacteraceae; genus UBA1181. The sequence continues at coordinate 4,944 of JAGBVI010000096.1, read as the reverse complement.
GAAAAAAATAAAAATAACTGTGATGCGGATGACTCGTTACGACGACCTCATGGCATTGTATGAAAACCCTATTGAGCATGCATGCGACTTGCATCTCGGTCAGACTTTTATAGTTGAAAATGTTCAAAAACCTGAAGGACTGTGCGATAGCGCATGGGAGACACTTTTGCCTTTTGTTAAAGAATTGTCGGAAGGTGGAGGCAACTTCTTCGATGGATGGATGAAGAATCCTTATTCGGCTATGCTTTCTTGTAACGATGGATTCCGTCCAGTGAGTTTTTATGTTGAAGTGATAGATTGATCAATTGACAATTAATTATGAATTGTGCATTATGAATTATGAATTAAATATAAGGAAAGCTACCAAATCCGATGCGCCTCTCATAGCCTCAGTCGTCGCTATGGCGATAGGGGAGGAAACAGCAATATTTTACGGCGGCGACAATTATATGAAAGTATTTGAGGAAATCGCTCTTTTGGAAGACACGCAATATAGTTATCGCAACGTTTTTGTAGCTGAAATCGATGGCAATGCCGTTGGTGCAGTGGTAGCATACGACGGCGCTAAGTTACATTATCTAAGAAAAGCTACTCTTGAAGTTATTTTAAAACATACAGAAAAAGAGATGCAAATCGCTGATGAGACCGACGCCTCTGAATTTTATCTCGATAGTCTTGCCGTACTCCCAGAATATCGCAGTCGTGGAATCGGTGCGCAACTGATTCTCGCTGTGAAAGAAATAGCTCTCAATGAATATGGAAAAAACCTGGGACTATTGGTCGATTTTGAAAACCCTGACGCAGAACGTCTCTATAAATCAGTTGGATTCGAAAGAATGAATGTCAAAGATTTCCTTGGACACAAAATGTGGCACCTTGTGATAAGACAAATGGCTAATGACTAATGGCAAAAGTTTAATGAAAAAATCTTTATTCCTTAGTCCTAATAATAAATAAACTCGGATTCTTCGGGTTCGCAATGATTTCTTCTTCAGGTTTTAGATTGTTGAAAATCAATTGGAATGATTCTCTGTACCAATCGGTGTATGGCGTGAAAATATCTTTGGCTTTTTCACTGAGATATGTGTTCCAATATGTTATGAAATCGTTGTAGAAAGGCATGTCCGACGGAATCTGTTCTGCCCATTTCATATAATCTGTGCTTATGAGATTTTGATATGTCTCGGCAATTGCGTTGAATTCGTCAACATCTGAAACATGTCCTTCTTCAATTTTGATTTTTATTGTTGCAATTTGTGCGTCAATATATTGTGTGGCTTCTGCTAAAATTTCTTTCTCATTTGTGTTATATGTCTTGCCTGAGATATAATGTTTCGTGATGGCGAATGACAAGGCGAAGAGAAGAATCAAAATTGTAGAAATGACGATGCTTGTCTTTGTGATTTTCTTTTTCTTGATGTAATTTCTTATTTCATTTACGGAAGAGAAGCGTTTCTCTCTATCTTGCTGAGCGCATTTGTCGGCGATTTTCTGATATGACTTCGGGAAGTTATTTTTTAAGATGATTCCTAAAGAATAGATGTCGGCGCGGCAATCTATTATGTTGTTTGGAATCAATTGTTCCGGCGCAGCGTATTTTCTAGTGCCGGCGGCTTGTTTAAGGATGATGTAATCGTCGGTGTCGGAAAGACCGAAGTCGATGATTTTTACGTTATTGCCGTTGTTTGTGATAAGAATGTTACTTGGCTTTAAATCACGATGAATGATTTGTTTCGAGTGAAAATACTCCATCGCATCAAGTAATTCGAGGAAAATCTTATCATAAACATTTTTTGCTTTGCGACTCTGCGACCCTATGACTTTGTGACCTTCAATAAACTCTTTCAGTGTCAGACCCTCGATATATTCCATCACGATGCAATTTCCGAGATTAGGAATATTTTGGAAGTCGATAGTCTTGACGATATTAGGATGGTCTAATGAGTGTGATATTTCAAATTCTTTTTTGAGTAAGTCTTGATAGAATCTCTCATTTTTGAATTCAGGTTTAAGGCTTTTCAAGATGACTTTCTTTCCGAAAAATGTCGCAGTATGGAGACTGCTGTATCCTTTGGTTTCAATTTCTTTTATGTCGTAGAAAGAAGACTGTGTTTCTGAATGATGATTTTGAAACACAAAGCCCGAACTTGAAATATCGTTGCTGTTCACCGTTGCTGATTTTGGAGCAAAGGTAAGAAAAGTCAACGGACAACAGACAACGGATAACAGATTTTTCAGAAATAGGGAAAGTAGTCTGTGGTCTTATAAAAAGAATTAAAAAGGACTAATTAGAACCAAATTAGTTCTAAAAAAAGTCTTTACATTTGCGAAAACAAATAGTTAAGGTATGAAGACAAGTCAAGAAATTATAAAGTTAAAACAACTGGTTGAAGATTCTATTCCTCGTAAAATAAAGACTCCGGCAGATTTTGTGTATCTCTCTGGTGTTATTTTCGAGAGATGTGGAGAGACGATTTCTGAAACGACGCTTAAACGTATTTGGGGATATATAGAAGGTTATGACACAACTCGTTTTCATACGCTTTCTATCTTAGCTAAGTTTGTTGGATATAACGACTGGGACGATTTCGTGAAAGAAAACACCGCCGATCCTAACGAGCAGTCGGAGGAGATTATGCAGAAATGTATATATACCAAAAATTTAGTTGTTGGAGATAGGATTTATTTCACTTGGTTTCCCGACAGAGAATGTCTTGTTGAATATCAGGAGAATAATGTTTTCAAAGTCATAGAAGCGCAAAACAGCAAGTTGCAGAAAGACGATATCTTCGTCTGTGGTTTCTTCATCGAAGGGCAGCCTTTATACATGGATGACCTTACAAGAGATGGCGAGACATATGCGATGTTCGTCGTTGGAAAGAACGGAGGGTTGAAGATCGTGGAGAAGAGGTGATTTAGTTAGGAATTAAGAATTAAGAATATTGGGGCGTATAGTCTGGAAATAACGCTGTAATGACAAAAATAAAAGTTGCGAAAGAAAGGCTAAATGCAATAGTTGATGTTTTCAAAAATAATATAAGCAAATGTGAAGAAAAATTAGCAAATTTAGACAATGAATTTAATGAGAAACGTCAAGCTCATGAACAATTGTTGATGCAAAAGGCAAGGAAAAAGAAAATGTTGAAAATATTTGTTGCAATTCTTGTATTGCCATTGTTCTTGATGTTGTTTCCGTTACTGGGGATATTGCTTTTGTTAGGTTTGGGAGTTTGGTATTTTAAGAAGCGAAATAGGAAGTCAGATGAAAATAAGAGTATGAAAAATAATGAATTTACTGAACACGATAAAATTAGAGCAGAATCGAAACTCAAGGAGAGCATTGAATCAAGTAGGAAAGAAATCCAATTCTTTGAACTATAGTTTGAAATAAATGAAGGCTGGTTTTAAATCAGCCTTTTTTATGTTAAATTAGTTCTGAAATAGGTGCGAGGAAATCCTTTTTGTTAGTCAGACAACGACAAAGGCTATAGAGTTCAGAAATCTAGCGACCGAAGAGTTTAAAAACCAACCAAAAAGTCCAAATAATTATCAGGAGTGATTATATGAAAGTCTTGTTCGCCGTATGCTTTTACAAATGATTTAGGAGCTGCAATCTTAGCTTTTTTGGGATTCCATTTCATCTCGAACAAGGTGAACTTACCGTTGTTTTCTTCTATATAGTCAATCTCTTGCTGTTCTGTAGTACGCCAAAAATAAGTGTTGCAATAGTTCTGGTTGTAATGATTATATTTCACACGTTCGCTGATGAAGAAATTTTCCCATAAAGCTCCTGCATCGTTTCTCAAAGCAAGTGGGTTGAAGTTCTGAATTATGGAGTTTCTGATGCCATTGTCATAGAAATAAATCTTCTTTGATTTCTTCAGTTCATTTCGAAGATTTCTGCTTAATGCAGGCATTCTGAATACGATATAACACTTTTCCAATAAGTCGATATATTTCTCAACGGTCTTTGAATCAGTGCCTATGGTTTGTGAAATTTCATTATACGAAATCTCACTTCCCACTTGTAATGCCAGAGCTATCAAAAGCTTTTCTATTATTGCTGGTTTGCGAATCCCTTCCAAAGAAAGCAAATCCTGATACATATAACTTCCAGAAAGATTCATTAAAATATCATGAGGATTTTCGATGTTGTTTATGACATCTGGATAGGAACCATAAATAAGACGACTTTCCAAAAATTGTTTAGTGCCTATCAAACCTACGTGTTTGAAAATTTCTTCCGTAGATATCGGATAGAGATGATATTCGAATTTACGACCTGTAAGAGGTTCGTTAAGTTGACCTTGAAGTAAAAATGACGAAGAACCGCTTACGAGTAACTGAACATTTTGAATGTTATCTGTAATAAGTTTCAGAGTCAGACCAATTCCTTGAATTCTTTGGGCCTCATCGATGACAACTATTTTATTGTTGCCAATCAGACGTTTCAGGGTATTAAGATTTATGTCTTGTAATATAGTACGAACGGTAGGATCGTCACAATTAAGATTGAGAACATTGTCTTTGCTCTCAATAATTTGCTTAAATAAAGTGCTTTTACCTACTTGCCGAGCTCCTATAAGTATTATAGCTTTGCCTTTAAACAGTTTGTTTACAATGACATCGTGAAGTTTTCTATTTATAAGTCCCATAAATAATGAATTTTTAACAGGACAAAGATAATATAAATTTGGAATTCAATCCAAATAATAAACAATAATTTTGGATTATATTCCAAAATAATATAATTAAACTGTTGACATCAAAAAAGACGTGTCAATGTTGACACGCCTTTAATGGAAAACTTTTATTTATTTTAGAGTTTTCTTGTGGGCTTGTAGTCTTGCGATATCACCTTTGAGGCCTGCAATCTGAGTTTTTTTCATCCCCTTGTCCCCAAGGTGTATGCCAGCTTGTATTCTTGCAATTTCAGCTTTTTTG
>JAGBVI010000095.1 GCA_017630395.1 Paludibacteraceae bacterium | reverse complement strand
GCGGACGGTATTTTGAGCATTTCGAAAAGCTTCGCGTTTGGATTGGTCTTTGCCGATCCAGTTGTTGTAGAACTCGGTCATCAGTAGTTGTGTGGCCTTGTCACTTACCTTCCACAGACTCATGATGATAGTTTGGACGCCTGCCATCTTGAAGGCACGTTGCAAGCCAAATACACCTTCGGAGGTAATGTCACCTTTGGCTGTCTCACAAGCAGAAAGGACAACTAAATTGGCATCGCGAAGGTCCATTAAGGAGATCTCTTTGGCCGTTAATATGCCATCTTGGACGCCTTCGGGGAGATGTTTGCTATTTCCTTGCAGTGCAATGTTAGCTCCTGCAAACAAGAGTCCGCAACGATTTAATGGGTCGATGATAGGACCATGATGACGATGCTCTTCTCCTAATAACTGCATTTGCATACGTTGAGTGAAATAATCCTGCTTTTGAGCTGTACTATCGGTCCATGTGAAACCATGCGTACCGATATGAAGGATATTGTTATGTTTGCCACTTAATGCTTTGAAAGACTCTTCATTGGCTTTGGTAGTGGTATATAGTTGAGCAGTGATATTATTTTCCTGTAGCAAGGTGTTAATATGCTCGGCTTCAATCTTTGTTCCCAGCAAATACTGAGCAGTACCGCGATTGAGCGTATCGTTTTCAAGAGAACGAGATGCCAATAAATCGGCACTATCGTAAGCACGGCTTTCATCCAGCATGCTGGTTGCATCTATATCATAGGTAATGCCACCATAGATTGTAGCGGTAGTATTTTGCAATTGTGGTTTGTTCATTACTATCTCGCGCGTAGAGGATAAGCGCACCATATTATAGACATCAGACATTGTTCGTTCTTCATCATAAGGGAGATACTCTATTGCTAATTGATGAAGCAAACCTGAAGGAGCAAAGTAGATTGTTTCGCTCTCATTTATTTTAGGGAGAATTTTGCTCCAAATGAGTTGTGAGATAGTATCTCCGTTACCATAGAAATCATAGGTCTGGTTTGTGATAGTAGGGCTACCAAAAGACATAAAAGAAGTGATTTCTTTTTGCTCGAAGAGTGGAATCATTTCTGGGTGTTCGCTATCGTGGCGGAGGAGTAACGCGCAATACATCGTGCTATCTTCTGATAAAGGGGCAGAGAAGTATTCAATTGCCACCTCGTTAGGAGATAAGTGATTGCGCACACTATCCCATGTGATTTGCCACATGGCTTGGTGCTCGCGAAAGGCTGCGCTAGAACGGGTGATTTGCTTCTCAAGCTGTTCCGCTTCTGCTTCAATTTGTTTTAGGTAATTAGATTGAGGTTCTTTTTCTTGTAGTACTTGTATCTGTTGCTTTTTTGTAGTAAGTTCATTCCATTGACGAATGAGAATTGTATCATTACTTTCTATTATAGATCTTTTGACTGACTCTGATGAGTTAAGTAATAGACCCTTTACAAATAGTTCGTTATTGTAGGCGAAGGTAGAGATAGAATCATCTGCAAAATGATATTTATAACTAAATGATGGATATGAATACTCAAAATAATTTTGCATGGTCATCCAATAACACTCGCGTTGATATTCAGTCATATAATTCATAGAAGATAAAAATAAATATTTAAACGAATTAAAAGAATATTGAAGGCTATTCAACGCATTTATAAAATCACCTTTTCTTGAATAATTTAATCCTAATCGATGAATCCAATATATCGTTTCTCTATTTAAATTTTGAAAAAAAGAGTTACAAGATTCAATTACTTTTAAATAATAAAATTCAGCATGATCATAATCTTCCATAATAAAATATAGTAACCCTATAGAACCTATAGCTGAAGCATATACAGGCATATTATTATTCATTTCACAATATTCGATAGTTTTTTTAAAATAATATTCTGCCTCTAAATATCTTCCCATACTTTTATACAAATTTCCTATTCTCACAAGTGCTATTGGATAAGTATGTAAATCCATATCAGTAGCAAATAAATCCATATAATGTAGGTAATATTTTTCCGAAGATAAATACTCTCCCATAGAAGCATAAAGCACACCAAGATTTAATAAAGTTGTCCCATAGGTACGATTATCTTTTTTTATTAGCTCACATATATCCAATGCTTCTAATAAAAATTTTTCCGATTGAACATAATCTCCTAACTGTATATACATATCTCCCAATAGATTCAAAATTATTACATGGTGTTCATGTAATGCCCCCAAAGTGGAGTTACATAAATCTTTTGCCTCGATCAGATACAACTCAGCCTCATCTAATAGCCCCAATTTTACACAACATCCCCCAAGGCTAGTTATAGACTTAATATAACTAGAAATATGCATTGTTGAATCCTTTAATGCTTCTATATAACTCATTTTTGCGCGATCAAAATCTCCTTTTTGCTCATATAGCAGTCCTAAGTTATGATAAATGGCACCTGAATGAGATTGACTATATTTTAATATTTCCAGCCAACATCTTTCTGCTGAGGCATAATCACCAATTTCTAGATAAACTAATCCTAGTCCATTTATAGATGCTAAATAATGTACGTCTAATAAATCTTTTGTATTTTCAACTACTTTTAAAAAGTTCAATTTTGCTTTAGGCAAATCCTTTTTCGCCAAAAATATATTTCCTAACTTTATTAGTATATCATTACAATCAGGATGGGAAAGTCCTAGTGTAGATTCAAATATCTCCAATGCTTGTAAATAGTAAGTTTCTGCCTCATGATAATCACCTTGTAAAGAACATATAAAACCTAAATCACGTAAAGAGGTAGCATAATTGAGATGAGAAATACCTAACAATGATTTCAAGATTTCTACATTTTCTAATAAACTCATCTTAGATTTTGTATAGTCATTAGTTACAAAATATAAATTATATAGACGGCGAAGAATTTCTGCATAGTTTATATCAATACCATATAACGACTTATAAATATCCTTTTCCTTCAAATAATAAAATTCCGCTTTAATATATTCTCCTTTAGTTTCATATAAAATTCCTAAATTTCCGATGGAGATTAAATAATCAGGATGTAAACTACCCAATACAGATTCACGTATCTCCAATGCTTGTAAATAGTATATTTCTGCTTCATGATAATTACCCTGCATATAATATATATAGCCTAAATCAGATAAAGAAGTTGCATAATCAGGGTGTGTTGTTCCTAATATAGACTCACGCATGTCTAACACTTGCAGCATATATTTTTGGGAGAGTTCAACATCTCCTATTTGATAGTAAATGTATCCTATATTTTGTAATAATACTGCATAATCTAAATGATTTGTCTTCTGCAAATATTGGAATATTTGCTGGATACATTGAAAAGCGTTTAAAGCATTCAAAAAGTTTCCATTATTGTTATATTCTATTCCACTTCTATATAATTCATTAATGACACACGAAGAAACAGAATCTATTTTTTCTTTTTCAAGACCTATAGAATCTAAATAATAAATTGTTGGAATAATCGTAGCTGTATCTTGCAGGATTAGATTTGCTGCATTACTATATTCACCCCTATTGATTGCATCAATCATTTGGTACTTATGAAAGAGCGAATCGGTTTGTTGAGCCGATAAAGATATGGATAATAGTAGCACTAAAAAAAATAACATGTGTTTCATAATATTGTATTTTTAATCTAACATTATAAATCCAGCCCAATATACCGGCTCTAGATACTTCTTTCTAACCGTGTTCTGTGCTTGGCGAAAAGCTTCGCGTTTGGACTGTTTCTTGCTAATCCAGTTGTTATAAAACTCGGTCATGAGAAGTTGGGTGGCTTGGTCGTTGACTTTCCAAAGACTCATAATGATAGTTTGTACACCTGCCATCTTAAAGGCGCGTTGTAAGCCAAAGACACCTTCGGAAGTAATATCGCCTTTGGCGGTTTCGCAAGCAGAGAGCACTACTAAGTTGGCATCGCGCAAGTCCATTAAGGAGATTTCTTTGGCTGTTAATATACCATCTTGTACGCCTTCGGGGAGATTCTTGCTATTTCCTTGCAGCGCAATGTTAGCTCCTGCGAACAATAGTCCGCAACGATTTAATGGGTCTATGGATGTATCATAGTATTGCTCTTGTCCCATGAGTTGTACGCGTTGAGCAAAAAAGTCTTGCTTTTTGGCTAAGCTATCTGTCCATGTGAAACCATGGGTACCGATATGGAGGATGTTGCGATGCTTACCACTGAGAGATTTGAAGGATTCCTCATTGGCTTTGGCAGTCATATATAGTTTGGCAGAGATATTGTTTTGCTTTAGTAGTGCATTGATACTTTCTGCTTCTTTCTTGGTGCCTGGTAGATATTTTACATTGCCACGATTGAGGGTATCATTCTCAATACTGCGTGAGGCGAGGAGGTTTTCAGTCGCATAATTCTCACTTTCTGCAAGAAGGACATCTTCCTCTAAGTCATACGCAATACCACCATAGATGGTTGCGGTAGTGTATTCTGTGTCTTGTTTGTTTAAGACAATCTCTCGTGTGGAAGAAAGGCGTACCATATTATAGACATCAGACATAGTGCGATTCTCATCATAAGGAAGATACTCTATAGCTAATTGGTGGAGCAAGCCCGATGGAGCAAAGTAAATTATTTCGCCCTCATTTATTTTAGGAAGTATTTTGCTCCAAACGAGTTGAGAGATTGTTTCGCCATTAGCATAGTAATCGTATGTTTGATTGGTAATGTTGCCTTTGGAGGTAGATAAATATGATGAGACTTCTTTTTCCTCGAAGAGAGGAATAAGTTCGGGGTATTTGCTGTCGTGGCGCAAGAGAAGAGCACAGTACATAATAGAGTCAGTATAACCTTCACGGAACAAATGAAATGATGTGAATTCTATAGCAACTTGGTGTGCGTCTAAATTCGTCTGAATGTCTCCCCATACATGGTTGATTTTATTCTTTGTATTTCTATAAACTTCACTTTTATTGGTTAACAATTTATCAATATCGTCCCTTCGCTTTAGTAAGTTTGTATGATCACTATGTATATTTTCATTGATAAGAAGAGACTGAATATGTTGTAATTCGTTAAATAAGTCAATAAGCATAGTATCTCCACTTTCAAGTATAGCAGACCGAATATGTTTAGTAGTAGATAATAATATGCCTTTATAAAACAATTCATTATCGTACGCTATTTCACTTATAGTATCCGATGTTGTAGAGTATTTGTAGAATAACCCAGGATACTCATTTGAGAAACGATACTGATTCAACGTCCAATACTCATCTCGTTGTTCCGCAGATAGAAATGATAGATTCTGTTTAGCAACATCCTGAAGTAAATGATAACTTTTTATAGTTACTTCATATGCATCATCATGTTTACCCATTCTCTCTAAAATTAAGGCTTCTTGATATAGACTATTAGGATATTCGTATTTAGCAGAACCCAATGTATATGCTAATTCATATGCATCTACACATTCTGAAATATATTTATATGCTCTTTCGTAATCCTTCTCCATAAAATGTATTATGGCTAATTCATCTATAGCAGTAATATATTGCCAATAATTATCTGACATAATTTCTGGCTTATGCGATGTTACTGATGATAAAACTTTCTTAGCTTGTTCAAAGTCAAGTTCCAAGAATAGCAAACGTGCATATACAAAGGATGATAAGAAGAAGTAATTTCTTACTTTTTCATTATTATTTTGACTGAGCACTAAATATGATTGTTTGATCACATTCATTGCTTCTTTGGGTTGTTTAAGAGCAAGATAGATAGCTCCTATATATGTATTATATATGGCTTCTATCATGTCATTTTTTTCAAATAGGTTTGTGGCATCTTGTATGAGTTTTCTATATTTGATCAGTGCTCTATTGTAATCTCTATACAGATAAAATGTGAGAGCTCTAATTTCGTTGCATGTTATATCCAAATATTGCATTTTCTGCACATCGGAAATAGAATAGATTAGTTTATCACACATCTCAAAAACATGTTCACTTTGGATATTTTCACCTTTTCGATAATATATAATACCTAACGAATTATAATCACCAATCAACGATATAGTATCTAATTTTTTATGATGTATATCTATTATTTGCTCTAAAACGGCGGATGATTTGTCCAACTCTTTGTTGTTTGCATATAATTCTATTAACTGTCTTAACTGACTTATGTACAGAGTAGAAGTATCTCCATCTAACGTTTTGTATATTTCAGCAGCATTAAGGTAATAGTATTCTGCATCAGCATAAGTACTTGGAGATAGTGATGCCATATCACCGAACAAAACTAACTCACGAGCATACCAATACCATAGTTTAAGATATGATTCATATGAAATCTCTTGTTTCGCAGCATATCCAATAAACGCATCTAAATCATCAAGGAAAACAAAAGCCTCGTCTGAAATCTTATCAATACGTTCAAGTTGCTTAAGAGCCTTATCATATCTCTGTTCGCTAATGTATTGGCACAAATCTTGTTCTGCGTTATTTGCAAATATAGTGCAAGCAAGTAATAGCGAAATGAATATGGTGGATAATTTTTTCATAATATCACTTTTAATCTAACATAATAAATCCAGCCCAGTATTCGGGTTCTTCGTATTGGGTGCGGACGGTATTTTGAGCATTTCGAAAAGCTTCGCGTTTGGATTGGTCTTTGCCGATCCAGTTGTTGTAGAACTCGGTCATCAGTAGTTGTGTGGCCTTGTCACTTACCTTC
>JAGBVI010000094.1 GCA_017630395.1 Paludibacteraceae bacterium | reverse complement strand
CCGTTACATTGGTCAAACCATTGTCCAATTTCGGCAAAGCATCATCCGCAATAGAAGAGATCGAGATTTCGAGATTCTCTTTCAAAACACCCTCATCCACAACTAAAGTAGCAGTAGGAGCGTCCAATTGTCCGGACTGATATTGATACAACAAATGCGAGTGACTGAAAGAGGCGTTTTCTGATGCAATTGAAAGGGTGGCAACACATGAAAACAAACCAATTACGACTAAAATCGTTACGCATTTTTTTATCTCTGTTAATATGTTTTTCAACCTAAATCTCATAATTGTTTCAAAAATTATTTTCCATTCAACCTATTATTCACTTCCAATTTTTTAAATTCAAAGTTGAAATATTGGGGAATATTACGCATTTGCAACATATATTCATTTGTAATATAATCATATCTCATATTCCTAAAGAAGTAAGGAGAGAGCCATGTGTCATTCCATTTAAAAGAGACAATTTCTCCGTTTTGCAACATGATCACCTCTTGAGTTGGTTGACATTTCAAATCTGTTAATAATGTTACATTGCTCATTGGATTTGAATGATAATAAAATTGATTCTCTTCGTATAAATCATTTCCGTTATCTATGTTTGCACTTCTAAGTGCAGCTTGTGAAGGAGACGTTTTCCCGCTTTTCGGATAGTGTGAATCCACCTTTTCATATCTTGATGAAATACTGTTTTGAGCCACTGTATAAAGAGAATCATACGATAATTTGATCCCATCTATCTTTGCTCCGGCTCTTTCAATTCTTGTAGGAGAACTTCCGAAAGAGCTGTTCCTACCCACCTTTGAAACCACTCTTTCATCATCCATCCAAATATGTTTAACATAAAGAGAATCGCCGGCTTTTTCAAAATAGCGATTTAGATAGATATGATAAGCCGGTGAATAAGCCTCATTTAATGCTTGCATAGAATTGACAAATACCATTTGTTGTCCACCATGCAAAGTCAGTGATTGGTAACCCATGGCATTGTACCAATAATTTGATATATAGCCATTTTTATCTAATGTTCGCAATCTGTTTTCTTCATCAACTACAAAGATATTGTTATTAACATCCGAAAATGTAATAGGCTCTGCAATATTTTCTCCAATCTTCACACTATCTTTTATTAACTCTCCCAATGTATTAAAACTTCGGAAGTTTTTGATTGTTTTATCGGTAAATGAACAGACATTATACTCCATATCATTCCCATTGCATTGTTGATAAAATATTTTGTTTGCCATATTTTTGACGAGCATCCGATTTATATTTTCTGAACACTCCTTGTATGATAAAAATGTTTCTGCACCATTGCAATATTTGTAGTGTGTCCTTCTGCCCAACTCATCATAAGCCCCATCCTTAAAATAGTCATATTTATAAGTCTTTTCTCCTGTCGAAGAAACGAGTTGTCCCATTACATCATAACTATATGTCAAGATTTCCCCATCCGGATAAACAACCTGTTTCAATCTATTCCACGAATCGTACTCAGTTTGGGTTACATACGTTTCAACCGGACCGTCAGGAATAATGACAGAAGTTCTTACTTTGCTGATTTCCCCCTGACGACCATAGTAAAACTCGTGTACACCGGTCGCATCGGTTGCCAAAGAAACCAACCCGACCCGATTATGCGGTGCATTTTTATCTCCATAGACAAAATGTAAATTTTCTGCTGGAGAATTCGGGTAAATAACATCCGTCAATTGATTGAATTGGTATTTATATTCTACAATATCATCTTCTTTGGGGCCCTGCTTTTTCGCAAGATTTCCGCTCTCATCGTAAGAGAATGAGACCTTACCTGTTGCAGAGTCCAAGACCTGAATCAAACGCCCCAATCCATCATATTCTCTTCTCATTGAAACACCGTCCCTCTCCACATTCGTAATGCGTCCATAGAGGTTGTATGCAAACGATTCTGAATATCCGTCTTTTGTTTTGCGTAGAAGCAATTTGCCATCTGCAGTATAATGGTACTCTGCATCTGAATTCACAATTAATTTACCATTATCCTCACTGTATGAGTACACAAGTGAATCACCTACAGAACTGGATATTTGGGTTTTTCTATCCAACAAGTCATATTCAATTGCAGTCAGATTGCTTATTTCTGTGAGAATTTTGACGTCATTTACTTCATTCTTTCGAGAAATTATGGGTTTTGTAATCGCTCTCAAACGTCCTGACTCATCATAAAATCTGAAAGCATCTGCAACAAAATTTGTTCCGGGCTCTTCATACAAAACAGATTCATTTACATTCTCAGGATGAAAAACTTTCATTCTAGATTGTTTTTGTATTACCCGTCCGAAACCATCTTCCAAAACGCAGACGATGATGTTGGAATCCTTATTCATGGCATTATAGCGATATGTGAACGCTCGGAAAGGTTCTTTTTTATCATTGCATAAACACTCGGGAATCAAAATTTCTCCTTTATCCACCAAGATATTGAATGTATCATACGGCCAACCGATACTTTCACACCACATAATAGCAGAATCAGCTACCCCTAAAGTACCCTTAATCAGGGATTTGATTGAATCCGGAATTTCATTCTTATAAACATACTCAGGAACATTCAATATCAATGAGTCTGTAATTTCCTCATATTTCAAAGAGTCCTGCATGGAGTTGGCAGTCAGATTTGGGTAAACGTAACGAATGGTAAATGGCACTCCGGTTTCCACTTCGTTAGGGGCTATCACTGTGTCAATCCGTCCCAATTCATCATATTTCAAAATCATTTTTTGTCCGTTTCGGTCAATGATTGTTTGGGGGTTCCCGTACAAATAATCATAATTATCCCATTCGCTTTGATACCCTTGACTGTCGCTGACCTTTGTTACAAATTGATTAAATCTTCTGTCATATTCATATTTATAAGTCATGCGTTGTTTGTCATTCCCGGGCAACTTACATTGAATTAAATTGCCTTGCTCATCGTACTCAAAATCTGTCGTTTCTGTTTTGTTTTCATTCACGTATCGAATCATTCGAGAAACCGACGAAGGATTAAAGTGATCATTATATTCAAAATCAACTTTCTCTACAAATTTTTCACCTCCGGAGAGAGTTATAGAAGTGACGTTGCACTTTTGCAACCACTCTTCATTTGATGCATATCCGAACTTTAACTTTCTGTTATAAGCACTATATCCTTCATTGACAAACGAGGCTTCGATGAGATTCGGGTATTTTGATTTTGAGTCATACTTATAATTCCATCCATACGATAAATTCCCGATTTTAAAATTTTTTGAACTTAATTTGGCAATCGACAATAAGCCTCCATCTAAGGTAAAATCTTGATATTGATAATCTGTCTCAGATAATGTATCATTTCCATCAGGAGACATTATTGCTACATGTTTCAAAAATGATAAATTCTTGTATGATGTAGTGTCATAATCTTTTACAATAATTCTATAATCTTCATAAAGAGAATCTTTTTTTATCTGATTATGTGTAATCACGGAGGCAAAACCACAGAATTTGCCTTGCTCATTTTTGATAGGATCTTGGTAAGAAAATCTATTTCGAGAAGGCAGACCATCTTCAGAGAAAGCATCGTTCAACCACAAAGATGAGAGTGCCAACCGACCTTTAGTCTCTTCCGCCAAAGAATCTCTTCTATGGAAATAATTAATCAAGAGGGAATCCCGACGTTCTTTATAAGCCGCCAATGTATCATAAGGGAGAGGCTGTTCAGCGACACTATCGCCAAGCATGTGTGCCGGACCGAAATAATCGTAGTCCATACTGATACATCCTCCCAACGGGGTATGAATGGTTTTCATCAAACCTGTTCTATCTTTTATCAAGCTATCTGCCGTAAAATTAAAAAACTCATCACGAAATTGTCGGTAATTCTTTACACTGTCGGTATCGTCATAATAATCAAATTTGTGCGTTTGGCTGATATTTCCATATTTAGCAATAAATCCAATCAAACAATCTGAAGTTTTTTGGTTTTCACTACTATATTCAAACTCATAAGATGCAGACAATTCATATTTGTCCATTTTGTTTTTCGGCATCTTGTTGACTGTACTTAAATCTTTCAAAAAATAGATTTTGAAAGATTTTAATCTTTTCGTCATCGAAAAATGATTCCCGTATCCTGTTAAAGCCGGTTTTTCTTTATTATCACCCCATTGAAACAAGAGAATCATTCGAGCATCTTTTTCATTTTTATTTCCAACAGAGATAGTATCCAAAAATGGGGATTTCTCGTTGCTATAATGATACTTTATATAGTCTCCATATCTGTTTTCTGCGTAGGTTTCATACCATTCTGCCACTTGTGTATTTTCTCCATCAGAAGTCTCCCACAGTGCAATCTTTTTACCCTCTTCATCATCATCATCTTCATTGTTTTTCATCAAACAGAAACGATGTTTTACACCATTAAAATCGATTGTCTGCCAATAACAATCGGATATTTCTCCAATCCGTTCTATTTGCGTGATTTCTCCATTTTTATTTGCAGATAAAAAAGAGGCAGAATCATTTGAATAGGCTGTTTCAATCATTGAAACTCCATTAAGCAAATAAGCCGTTTTCTCCGACTCGTTTTTGAATGTGTCTATTGCAATTTTAGACAAATTGATGGTCCATCCTCGCCCCAACAAACCAAAGTGAAGAGAACTATTGTAAGTAAGCAACAAAAGCGGTTTCATACCATGAGCCATAGCAGGCAATTCAATCATGTATTCCAAGGTTGCCTCGCCTCTATTGTTGGAGTAGGGCGGACGAACAAGTTTTATGCCGTCGGATGGTCCGGCATTCCCAAATATTTTTAAATGATCCGGAGTAAAACCAAACGGAGCAGATAAATCAGGCAAGGACAAATAGCGTTGATAATCAAACGATTCATATTCATCCATATCCAATAACCTTTGTTCATAATCATCACATACGGTTTTAAAAAGATAACTTTCGTTTTCAGTGGTTGACAATGCCATGACAGGATTCAAAATCAACCATAACAGACAATATGTACAGATTAACTTCTTCATTGGAATCATGGCAAAATTGTTTGACCTTCAAATACAGAACCGTCCGGTGCAATCACTCGGATAAAATACTCAGAAGATTTACGACTTTGGAATGTCTTGCTAATGCTTGATGCAGTTGTTGTGATTGTCTCGTAAGTATGTGATGAACCACTGATGTCAAAGACTTCAAACACAACTTCTCCCGGTTGATTCAGTGTAAGATAAACTGTAAAAGTTCTGTTATCCAAATCGGTTGAAATATTCATGGTTTGTTCCTCTACGAAAATCTCTTTTTGGCAATTGACGTTCAAATCCAACCAATAACTCTCAAAACCATTAATGCCGGCATAAACCCCTTCGCCATTAATAAATGTAGGGGGATTTTGATACTTATTAAAAAATACATCAGGATAGGAGCCATTCCAATTGAAATCGTTTATAAGTTCAAAGTTTGCAACGTTTCCATTATCGGTTTTAAAACCTACTTTATAATTATTATGCCCCATGTTAATATTATCGAAAACCATTATCCCATCAACAAAACAACGCGCATATAGGCCCCATCCATCCTGAGTATTCACATAACGTTCCAACAAAATTACAGAACTATCTTTTACATCGCAAAGCGGATCTTGATCAACAACTCCTGCAGAGATTTTGTAAAGTTTTCCATCAGAAATTCGGACTCCGTGAATAAAAATATCATCACCGGGATGAAGCGTATTTACGTGGTCATATATAAACGCCACCTTAGATTCTGTTTGGGCATTGGCTACTCGCCATCGCATGGCACCACCATTATTGTTGAACATCATGTTTATGTAGGAAATACCACTCCCTTTAAATTCAATTGAATTAGAACCTACAGGCAAAACTTTCAGCAAGTAGGTATTAGCACTTAAATTCTCTTTGTATATAGAATCGTGTGCCACCTGCATTGTTGATGAATTGTTCAAATCCTCTAATACATAATAAAATCCCCCTTCATTGTCAGGCAAATGCAACTTTATACTTCCGTCATTATTTGTTTGATTATCAAACTCTGTGCAGGTTGGATTCTCCAACTCTAAAACATAATCGAAAGTGTTGTCTTCAGGATCTTCTATAGGAATTCCTGCGTAGGCAAACGTAAAATAGTTGATTGAGTCTAATTGTATCCCCTCAAAAATAATTTTGGCACGCTCTTTATCTATTGTATCCATGCGCACTGTATCAACATTTCCTCCAAACGAATTTCCGCCGGAACGATCTATCAACATATAAATATTATTGTTACGATAACGTTCAAAATCTGAATCTGCCGTCATTTTGTATCCCAATTCCAAACGATGATAAATAGTTGAATCTACGCCATTATTCACCACCTTCCAGATACGTTGCATCACCTTTAGCGTATCTGTATAATCTACACTATCCAACTTGTCTTTAATTTCTGAAACGGAGGTAAGTCCGCCATTGTCTGCGAAAATTACGTATGCATCTTTGTCAAACTCTTCGCCATCAGAAAGTCCCATCACAATCAAGTTATGTGCGGACGAACGATTCTCTGAGTCTCCTTTGTGGTAAGTATCATCAACATGATAAGCGTTCTCTTCGTACGCCGTGGTCGATTCTGTTTGGTTGAATCCACTGCAGGAATCGTTGCCATAACCGACTACTCTGTATTTGTATTGATTATCATTTTTCCAAATAACTTTGCCATACCCATTGAGGTAGTCAATATCTAATGTGATACCATATTTCAATGCCATATAACTCTCCACTTGCTCTCGTTCTCCTTTCCTTAAAAAACGAGAATAAACCACCATTTCAGGGCAATAAAACCGAGAACTGCCCATGTCGGACAAATCTTCCTCATTGTAAGTTGAGTTTTCGGGAGATATTGCTTCAGAAAACTTTCCTCCGATGTTGATTTTTGATGTCTGTATCCTGCTCAACAGAGAAATATTCGGTTGCAAAGCTTCCAAATATGATACAAGTTTCACTCTGACGGACGAATCATTCATCAGTAGATTCGGATTGTAATCGTAAGCTGTTTTCCCGACGTTGGTAGTATGTATCACGCGAGTTTTTGAAAAGAGTCTTTCTTCACCTTTCCTGCCTCGCAATTGATAGAGAAAAGTGTTGTTTTTTCCCTCATCACTCTTTGCTCCAACAACAGCCACCACTGTTTTCTGAGACAAATCAGTTCCCGGAACATCAATTTCGGTATTGATGGTACTGTCGAAAGGAAGAGCCGGATTGAAATTGTAGGTATGAATGGAATTTCTCGGAACAATCACCTCGCTTTTATCTGTAATATTTTTCAACTGCAAATTATTTCCGGTTCTATCCTCCCACTTATAGTTTCCGTTCCTTTGATTTTCTTCTACGGCTTCTGTCGAAAACCAAACCACAGGAGATTTGATTCCTCCCGGTTGTTGTGCCGAAAGTTGAGATAAGCACAACACCAAACATGCACACGCAAAAAAACTTCTTTTCATATTATTGCTTTTCTATCAGCTTTCAGTCTCCGTTTCATAGGAAATGTCAGCTTTTATTTTTAGTCTTATTTTTATTATAAAATCAATAAATAATCCGAATCTGTCTATAACCGACTGATATAGATGTAGGTCATTACAGCTTTCTTGCCATCCGTAATGGTTAGAATATAGGGATTAAGCGGATCTAATTTTTTTCGATTCAAACCAACGAACACCTCATTTAGCAGAGAAAGTTTTATCTCGACATTTTCTTGCTTTTCTTTGAAGTTTTTTTCATTGATTTCTTTTTTCATGATTAGATTTCCTTGATTATCTGTCAGAACGAATTTGATTGTTGTCTGTTTCTTCAACGTAAAGATGACAGAATCAGAGGAAGTGGTAATCGGGTTGGCGGACAGCCTAAAATTCTCGCAAAGAAGATTACAATTTGCTATATCCACTTCCATATCTTTGTTTGTCTCATTCCCGTTTCCGTACCACATTTTATAATTCCCGTCAGTCATATAAACATGATAAACAATGTGTTTGTTTTGTATTTCATCTGGAATAGGAGCTGAATAAATTCGTTTATTTTCACTGTCAACAGAACTAGTCAGTTGAAGAGGTACGTAAGTATATTGAGCCGCAGAAACGTTCTCTTTATATTCGTTGTTGTATAGAAAATAAACCTGAAGTGATTCCACATTCTGTGCATTAATAACATTCACTTGAATTTCAGAGTCACAGTTCCATGCTACGTCCATCACCGACGGAAGAGGATTACAATTATTGCCACAACACACCGGAATTGTCCACGTATCGCCCATGGTATTGGTTACCTGCGGAGAGGTGGCTATAAAACGACTGTTTTTCATCTGAACGGAGATGCGATAGTCGATTTTGGAGACTGAATCCGGGATAAAAATATTTGCACTCAACGTGTCGTTGCTAGTAAGGTTTACTGCTTTTGCCACAAAAACAGAATCGTTGTTAAACGCATAATATACAACAGCACTTTGTACGGTGTCATTTCCGCATTTGTTGTATACTGCAAATGAAACTATGAGCGAATCTCCGCACTTTTTCCAACCTGAATCACTATAACTAATCGTCTCTGCAGAACGATATATAACAGGTGCAAATTCCACCAACGAGAGTTTGGAATCAGCCTGACTGTTTTCATAATTAAATTCCAAACTTACGTTGGTTGTATCCAAACAAGCAAACGAAGTATCTGAGAGACAAAAGTCGATGTAATAACGGGCATTGAGAGAGTTTGAAATTGTATTAATTACATCATTTTTATCAAAATTTCCGTTATTAAGGTTGATATATTTACCATAAGTCTTTAAACAAATATCCGAAAATTCACTGCTATTAGATTCCTTATTTATGATAATTGTTTGAAAATTCTTTATTTTAAGTTGATTTACAACTACACTCTCTGATATTTTATTTCTTTCTAAATCAATGTCATTTCCATAATTTGCAGACTCATCTCCAATCATAATGATTACTTTTTGCGAGCCAAATGTGTAATCTTTAGGATAATTAGCAATTCTTATTAAATTGTAATAATATAATTCTGTATTTCCAAGATTTGATGCCGGCTGAATAAATTTATTCGCTGAATACGTTTTTGAACTTATAAATTGACCAAATTCAAAATTGTCTTTAATTAATACGTCATTAGTATCTGCTCCAAAACGCACAGGTGCTAAATTTGAACTAAATTGACTTAACGCATTTAGTAAACCGGGTATTGTATTCTTTAAGTTATTATTTGCTGCATACATAGAACCACTACAATCAAGAGCAATCACAGCATCCACATTATTATGCTGATTTTCTTGTACTTGACCACAAATCGGAACCTCCTTTCCTCCAACTTTAACTTTAAAATGAGAAGAATCGATTGTTTTCAGTTTGTAATATTCATTAGTGCTGCTATCTGTCATTGTAAATCCAATTGTTCCTTCATTCCCATTTTTAAAATTTACACTGATGAGTTGTATTTTTATCCCTTTATAGATGGAACTTACATCAATGCCCCCATTCTCAGAAACGCCACCTCCTGGTTCTTGCATTTTATTATCCTCTGAGGATGAATTCATTGCCTTTATTCTGCTCTTTAATTTGGGAGTGGAAGTACTCAAAAGTTTGTCGCCCACAATGGCTGCTTCATAGATGGACCACCCCTTCCCATGGAAAGAAGAGTCGGACGAAAATGAAAAATCCAAGCGGATTTCATTTCCATGGAAATAACCTAAATCAATGTATTCTATGGCTCTTGCCCTTATCCCATGATTGGCATACACGGTGAAGGATTCTCCGGTACGAAGATTCACAACTTTAATATAGGCTACGTCATACCAAGACTCGGAATCTATTTCACTATCCAACCTTAGATAGATATGTGTTCCCAACCTTTGTATCGGTAAAGAAAAAGAGGGACTTGAAGCAAAGAATTGTTGGTTCTCGTTATAGTTTCCTGTGGTAAATGCTCCGTTGGAATAACTGAAACCGTCATTTTGCCACGTACTATTAATCACTTCTGCGTCAGCGCTATACAATACTTCGCTATAAGTTGGCATCAAATCTCTTGTCTCACATGTATTGTATTCTCCCTTGGGAATATAACCATCTTTATCCTCTTTCGGTTGCGAAATTTCTGCAAATGTGCCAATCACAATTGTTAGGAACAAAAATAGTGCTGATAATTTTAATGCAATCTCTCTCATTTTCTTATAAAATATTTCTAAACCACACCAAATTTGTTTGTTTGGTTATGTTCTTTTTCAAAAACGATGCGAATTTATCATTTTTTTTGCATTTGAAACAATATGTTGTGATTATTTTTTTTTGATGAATGATACAAATCTTACGCTAATAGATATTTTCTCCTATTCCATCGAAGATTTTCTATTTTACAAGCATTTCATGAAAAGTTAATTGGGTATCTAAAACAACATTACATCCTATAGTAAATTTATTGCGGCATCTTTTGCTTTGTCGCTCACATCTCTATATATAGAAGTGGTGTTGATAGAAGTATGTCCCATTAATTTCTGTATTACCTCTATCCCGACTCCCTTTTCAGATAGCATGGTACCAAACGTATGTCTGGCGGTATGAAACACAACTTTTTTCTTGATTTTTGCATCTTTTACCCATTTATAAAGTTGTTTTGAAATCAGTGTGCGACCAGGTAAATCAAATACCAACCCCGTTTGTTTAATGGGATCCGGCAAATAGTTTATCGCCTCTTTGCAGAGTTTCAGTCGTAAGGCTTTATCCGTTTTTTTCATGATTATATTCATTTCTACTTTCTCCGGACTGAAAGATATATTCTCCCATGAAAGCAAACGAATATCACTCACCCTAAGTCCTGTGTAACAAGAAAATAAAAAGGCTGTTTGCACTATTGAATCAGGGTCTCTACTCGCTTTTAATTGTTTTAATTCCGAATTTGATAAGGCTTCTTGGGGATTATACACAGACTTGATTAACTCATATTTCTTTAACTTAAGTATAGGATTTGACCAGAGTAAATCATCTCTTACCGCATTATCAAGCATAACCTTAAAAAACGAAAAATAATGTTCGGATGAGGTAGGGGAAAGCTTTTTGTTTTTATTTGTTTTCGCCTCCTTAAAATAGTGAATGAAATCTCTGCAAAATTCAGGAGTCACATCCTCTAAAGCTATTTTCTCAACTTTTTTTCCAAGAAACTGCTTCAGATGAAAAGATAGGCATTCTAGAACGCGTGCGTAGCTATCGCTTTTCCTGCTCAGTTTGGATTCTTCTATAAAATCATCTAAATAATCAATTAATTTCACTCTCGGGAAATCGTTGTTTACGTCTGAATTTCTCTCTAATATATTCTTTTCCAATTCATTGCGCCTTTCTGATGCCCTATGGAGGACTTTGAGATTTTCTATTCTTATAAGTTTATTTACTTTACCCCTCTTATCTGTATCCGGTTCAACATACAATCGCATGCATCGTTGTACTCTTTTTTTATTAAGGGTGTAATTGAGGTATAAACTTAATCCGCCATTATTGGTTTTTTTACCGTAAATTCGCACAAATGCATGCGGTGGATTGATGTTTTTTAGACATGTAGTAACCATTCTATTGTACAATATTTATTAAAATTTATTTTATATTATTGTTAATCAGATATTTATGAAAATTTTCGAGTAACGCAAGAGTAACTCAATAGTAACGATTTTGAAAAAAATGATTTTTTTTTTGCAAAAAGAACGCAAAAATAAATAAATTTGCCTTTCGAGAAAAATGTGTTTCATTCATGATCATATTTTTAGATGCTGTTTAAATTTTATTTTAAAAAATAAATTAGAGTTTCACTCTCTTATTTTCGGATCTTTGAGATTATTTTAGGTGGGTTCTATAAATTCATTTCGAGGAATTTTTGAATTTATTTCGAGTAAATTGCTGAGCGAAAGAACGGAGCAGTGCGAGCACTGTGATCGAATGACAAGCAGCAAGTTGCCGAAACAAATCAAAAATTACCGAAAAGTTTATCAACCTCCAATTTTCACTTTTTAAATTTTAAACGGTGAATTTATAGAACTCACCTTAAACCTATTTTTATTCTCCTTTTTTGATAATAGTCCACTATT
>JAGBVI010000093.1 GCA_017630395.1 Paludibacteraceae bacterium | reverse complement strand
ACGTAGCCTCCTGTTATAATTTCCTCAAATGTCTGTATGCCTATTGGGTATTTCATATTGTACTACTTATCTTGTAATTTAAAACGTTGTTTTTCAACTTCTATATCTCTATCCAACAATCATAGATTGAGGGGTGTTCATGTGTTATATAAGCAAAGATAACAATTTGAACATACTTTGAAAAATAATTGCGAATAAATTTGCTCGGCTTGCCAATTACGCTCAATCATAAAAACGAGAACACTTCTTCAAGTGGATTCTAAAAATTCATATCTGGAGTTGTTAAATTAATTTCAAGTAGATTGCAACTAAAAAAAGAAAAGGTAATGTGAGTATTACTACCTATTGATACATACAGAAAGTTTCCCCAATTGAGGCAGTTCCGATAAATTGAAAACTTCATTATTAAAGAAAGGGTGCATCAAAAATTGCTTTTTGATACACCCTATTCTCTATCTATTGTATTGGATAAAAGAAGATATTCTAAATAGAGATTCTTAACTCTTCTTATTACCCTACAATTCTAAACAAAACACAACCTATTACTGTACAGTAGGTTTTAGAATTGGGAAGATGTATGGATCTTTACATCCTTTTGCCTCTAAAACTAGTCTATCAGTCATAAATGTATTGTTTGCCGACTCTTTAGGTAAAGTTAAAATAACTGAACTCTCTGTAACGTAAGCAGGATTCAAATCAATTGGGTAACGAACATCTGCCCCTGCAGGATCAAGTCCAATTAAATAGGCTTTATTCACAATAGACAAACCACTACCCACAACAACTATGGTTGCACTAGGTGGCAACTGTTGCAATGCAATATCCATCGAATCGGAAGCAACAAACTTTTCAACTGCCAAAGATGAACATCCACAATCAACACACTCCTTTTCACAAGAAGTGAACATACTTCCTGCCATTACACCCAAAAATAGAAATGGGAGCAAAATTTTATAGTTAAATTTCATGTTTTTAAAATTTTAGATTTTAATTAATATGGATAAGTTCCTCTCTCCACTTCAGCAACAAAGTCTTTAACTTCATCAATAATACCAGACTTAGCAGATGCCGGAATAGGCAAGAACCAATAGTTGTTAGCCTTAAAGTTATCCAACAAAATAGGATCCTCATTAGGGCTATCTGTTTTTTCCCACTTTTCAGGATACATGTCTGCTAAAATATTGTTCAAAGCATTAATTACATCCTTACGCGCATAACCTGCCTCCACTTCAAGCAAATCTGGAGATGCCTTAGGAATTGCAACCATCTTCACACCTCTATCCATTTGCACCAAGAATGTCTCAGCCATTAGTGGATTTCTATAATACAAACGTTTCAAATCCAACCATGCTTGACCTTCCATAGCAAACTCTTTACGACGTTCTTGCATAAAGTCATATCTGCTAACATTGTGATACATGGTCTCTGTCAAAGGAACATCAACATTGGCAGTAGTTGAATCATCCAAAACAATAGTGAAAGACTCTACAGATAATTTCTTTGAAGAAAGATCCTCGATAAAAGGAATAGCCGCAGTCAATTCAGTAGCACCATGCGCCTTTAATACAGCATTAATATCATCAAGTCCGGCAGATGTAGGAGCACAAACATCCAAGTTTTCCATAGCCATTGCAGCCTCTGCTCTCATCATATAAACATCTGAAAGACGGATCAAATCGATTCTACGTTGAATAGACATACCAACTCCTGGATGGAAATCTAGATTACTTACTCCCCAAACAAATTTCTTAATGTTGTTGAATACCATAGCACCGCTTGAGAAGAAATCTACACCAAAACATCCATCAGCAGTTTTTCCATGAAAATCTTTTCCATAAATAGCTATTGGATATTTATCGTCACTTCGGCATTCATATTCTCCCGCATCAACATACAAACACAACTCCTTCTTTCTTGGGTCTGAATTATCAAAAGACTTGTAAAGGTTGTAAGATATACCCTTTCCTTCACCCCATCCGGAACCTGGAGACCAAGCCTCGTTACGTCCCATTTGAGATTGGTATGAAGAACCCTCTCCATACTCTCCATTAACGCAATAGATAGCAAATACTGTCTCTGAAGATGGTTTTGTCTGTTCGTCATAAGCGAACATCACATCATGTCCTGCAAGGCTATACTTACCACTACCAATAATCTCAGTACACAACTCTTTTACCTTTTGATACTTACCTGCCACATCTGCTTCCAAATAAGGAGCACCTGGTACAGAACTTTGACAAGATGCCATGGTCAAATACAACTTTGCCAATACTGCCTTTGCAGACATCTTACTTGCTCTTCTTGCATCCGTTGGTTTATCAGGCAAAGCCGCAATAGCCTGCAACAAATCTTTTTCTATGGATTTATACAAGGTTGCTCTTGATGCCAAAGGTATTTTAGCATCTTCTGCAATATCCTTTTGCGTATCCAAAATCAAAGGCACATTACCAAAGTATTCTGTTGCCAAAAAGTGGGCGAAAGCTCTAAACAAAAGTGCCTCTCCTCGCACCTCTTCCAATTGCTCGGTAGATATAGGTGTACTTACTTCCGGCAATGGATCAAGTCCATCCAAAATTCTCGTTACTTTATCTATAATTTGATTGGCAGTGGCAATCACACCGGAATACAAACCTGTATAACCCTCTTTCAAAATAGTATTGTCATCGCCAATGGAGAGTTTAAACAAAGCTCCTTCCTGATCATACACATTATACAAAACTCCGGAAAGACCCTCGTTGACACACCATGAAAATTTCTGCTCGTAGGGAGCCCACAACTTTCCTCCATACAATGGAGCTGTCAAAGATTGAAACTGCTCATACTTCCCTAATCCACTGGTACTATTCTCAGCATAAAGATCCTCTTCCAAGAAGTCTTTACAAGAGGTAGCAAACAAAGTTGCTACCCCTGCTGTTAAAACAACAGCTTTATGTTTAAAATTATTTAATTTCATACTCTTCTAATTTATAGTTCATTAAAAATCAAAATTCAACCCTATCACGTAGGTTCTTGGCAATGGATAAGTTCCCTTATCAACACCTTGTGCAATTGCACTTGCATTAGGCACCTCCGGATTCAAACCGGAATAGTTGGTGATGGTTCCCAAGTTTTGAACATTGAAGTTGACTCTCAAATTGCTCAAATGCAACTTATCTGTATAGCGCTTAGGAACAGTATAGCCAATGCTTAGAGTTTGGAAACGCAAATAAGAACCGTCCTCTACATAACGAGAAGAGACATAATTAGCATCATTTCCTCCATTGGTATCAGAACCAGGGATTGGCATATTGGTGTTAGAATTCTCCACATATTGTGTTCCATCCGGATTGCGAACCACCTTTGCATAATCCAATACAGTTGCCAATTGATTGATATTGTTCACATCCATACCTTCCAACTTAGAACGCATTAAGTTATAAACATCGTTTCCGTAAGATCCCGTAATGAATAGAGTGATAGACCAAGGTCCCCAAGAGAAGGTATTATCCATACCGAAAGTAAAGTCCGGATTAGGATCTCCGATAAAGGTTTGATCTTCAACCGTCCACTTACCATCACCATTCAAATCCACATAGTGTACATCTCCCACACTTGCATCCTTTCTTCCGGTTTCAAGCAATTGTTGCGTATTTTGAATAACACCATCCATCACATAACCATAGAACATTCCCGGAGCATAACCCACTCTATTCTTATTAATAGTTCTCTCTGCAGATTTAAATCTATGGATTACATCTCTATCTCCTCCGACCATTTCTAAGATTTCATTTCGCACCTTAGAGAAGTTGATATTGGTGGTCCATACAAAATTGTGGTCGCCCAACTTCTTGTCGATATTGGTGGTAGTCAAATTGATATCAAAACCAACATTCTTTAATGAACCTCCGTTCACATTTGGAAGAGATGTAAAGCCAAGATCATCTTTTGGATAACCTAGAGTAATTCCAGGATTTGCATCAAGAATCAAATTATCATTTTGCTTATAGAAGAAGTCAAATGTCAAGTTGATACGATCTCTTCTCAAGAAACTTGCATCGATACCTGCATTGATTTGCCAGTTAGTCTCCCACATCAAATATGGGTTTGGATAAATACCATTGATCAAACCATTACCTAATGCACCATATAACTCTTTGTAAGAGGTAACATGTGCCATATCCTGTCCGGCATTACCGGTTTGACCATAACCCAAACGGAGTTTCAATTGTGTAATGGCATTTTTGATATCATTGTCCTTCATAAAAGACTCCTGATCGATACGCCATGCAGCAGCAAAAGATGGGAAGAAGTCCCAACGGTTTTCAGGTGCCAAAGTGGAAGAACCATCAAAACGTCCGGTTGCCGTCAACATATAACGCTCATCATAGTTGTAATTCAAACGAGCAAAATAAGACATCATAGAAGACGCTCCCTTGTATCCTGTAATAGGACCATCAGAACCAAGAGCCGTATTTTGATAATCAATGTCTATATGACGATCATTATCCTTGTAACCGGTTTTCGTCACACCTACACCTTCCCAAGTGGCACGCCATGTCTCATAACCCAACATAGCACCCAAACGATGTTTCTTGGAAGCCCCCATCTTCACCTCATAATTCAAGGTAGAGGCAAAGCGCCAATACATATTGTTTCTCAAATAGAACTGCTGATCATTAGCTAATTGATCTTTCGAACTTGGCTTTGCCGGAGAGAAACGCTGATCTTGAGAACTTGTGTAATCGATACCAAATTCGTTTCTCCAAGAGATATTTTGAGGGAATTGAATAGTGGCATGCACTTGTCCCAACACATTGTTGGCAGAAGAATAGATAGGCGACTGAGTACCCATACGCACTGCGTTATCTTTCAAATTCTTAGACTGGTCTCCGGTTAAAACCATAAATTTTCCATCAAAATCGGTCGGAGCCAAACTTGGAGAAGATGTCACCGCTTGGTGAAAAATGGCATCATCTATAGTTGCACCATTCAATCCTTCCAATTCAGCTTCACTATCGGCATCAAAACCATCTTGTTTACTCTTGTTAGAACGAGTGTAGGCCAACGATATTCCGGTACGCAACCACTTCTTAGCCTGAGTCTCTACATTGGCTCTTGCATTGAAACGTTGATAATCGGTATTGATTATTACACCATTTTGTTTGGTATAACCCAAAGAGAAAGCATATTGTGTCTCTTTAGAACCACCCGTGATGGAAATCTGGTGTTGTTGACCAATAGCAGTACGTAAAACCTCATCTTGCCAATCAGTTCCCTCACCTCCATAACGAGCCGCAGCCACCAATCCGGCATCCGGCGTATTTCCGGAGAAACCGGTAACCACAGTTGGGTCTGTATAGAAAGAGGCATACTCTTGCAAGTTCATCAAATCATATCTATTAGAGGCATTTGCAACAGAGAAGTTTCCGGAGTAAGCAATCTTTGCTCCACCCTCTTTACCTCTTCTGGTTGTGATCATGATAACTCCATTAGCAGCACGAGAACCGTAGATAGCGGTAGCAGAAGCATCTTTCAATACCTCCATAGAGACGATATCAGCAGGGTTGATAGAGGCCAATGGGTTGGAATCTTCGCTTTGCTTACCACCTCCGATAGGCATACCATCCACCACATATAGAGGAGAAGAATTACCAGTCAAAGTAGAGACACCGCGGATACGCACAGAAGCCGCTTCACCGGGTTGTCCGGAACTTGAAGAAACCTGCACACCGGAAACACGTCCTGCCAACGCTTGATCCACAGAAACTGTAGCTTGCGCCTTCATCGCATCTTCACCCAAAGATGATAGAGAACCCGTCAAGTCACTCTTTCTCATCTTACCATAACCTACCTCAACAACAACCTCATCCATCATCTTAGAATCCTCTTCCATAGAGAAATTCAATGTTGAAGGAGTTTTTGCTGTCACCTTTTGTGTCTTAGTTGTATATCCCATATAAGAGATTTCCAACACATCACCATTGTTAACAGAAATTGAATAATTTCCGTCCATGTCAGTAGCAACACCTATCGATGTTCCTTTGATCATGACGTTAGCTCCCGGCAAGCCTCCCATTGCATCGGAGACAACTCCGGAGATGGTGCGTTGCGCCATCAACCCGAAACATGCACAGAGCATAGTCAAAGACAATAAAAATCTTTTCATTTTAAATTGATTATAATTAATTATTAAATAAATTTATTTATCTCATCTCACTTTTCTCATACACACACTACCGAAAATTAGGTACAAATATAAACTAAATAAAACTAATTTATTACATTTTTTCACATAAAAATCATTTGATTAACATTTACACCT
Source organism: Paludibacteraceae bacterium (assembly GCA_017630395.1). GTDB lineage: Bacteria > Bacteroidota > Bacteroidia > Bacteroidales > Paludibacteraceae > UBA1181. The sequence continues at coordinate 4,615 of JAGBVI010000093.1, read as the reverse complement.
TACTTACGTCAATTTAAACTATAATTTCCTCCTTTCCTTAGTTCATTGTTATCTTCGTATTAGTTGCCACATTTTTAGCTATTTAACAAAATAGAACGTCTCCTTTTCATTTTTTTGAATCGTTAAAAATTCATTAAATCAGCTTTTTCATTTTATAGACTTTTCAACCCTTCACCCCTAACAACTGAGAGCAATTCATTGAAACATATCAACCTTAATTTATATTTTCCTAATTATTCATTGTAATTCCTTTTCAAAGTAAAGTACAAAAACTATGCCAAAATATGTTAAAATTTTAATTTCGTCGATAAATTTACGTGTTTTTTCAAAAAAAAAGAGGAGAATTCAAACAACTCTCCCCTAAATTTAAATGTTTCAAGTTACAAGTTTGATGTGGCTCTATCCCATGAAACCAGGAACCTGAATCCAATTCCTAATAGTCTCCCCAATTGGTATTACGCATATCACCACTCTTTGCAAACTCAACGTGCATACCTAAAGCCTGAGGCAAAGTATGAGGAGTATGACTCTTCTTCGCTAACTTCAAATAATCCCACATCAACTCTTTATAATCAGGGTGAACACAATTTTCAATAATTGTTTCAGCTCTTTGAATCGGAGATTTTGCACGCAAGTCAGCCACACCATACTCTGTTACCAAAACCTTCACAGAATGCTCGCTTTGGTCGGTATGACTCACCATTGGCACAATAGGCGAAATCTTGCCATCTTTCTGAGTTGAAGGACATGTATATATTGAGATATAAGCATTTCTTGTAAAATCTCCGGCACCACCAATTCCGTTCATCATCTTAGTTCCTAAGACATGCGTAGAGTTAACATTACCAAAAATATCAGCCTCCAATGCAGTATTAATGGTCAACAAGCCCAAACGGCGAACAATCTCCGGATGATTAGACATTTCACTTGGACGAAGAACCAAACGCTCTTTAAAGAAATCCAAGTTACCATATATATCTTCCAAAACAGGATCTGTCACTGTCAATGAACAACCACTTGCAAAGGTCACTCTACCCTCTTTCATCAAAGAGATAACAGAATCTTGAATCACCTCTGTGTACATCGTAAATGGAGGCACATCTTTATTGGCACCCAAGGATCCCAAAACTGCATTAGCTACGTTTCCTACTCCTGATTGAATAGGTAAAAATGAAGCAGGTATAATACCACGCTTTAATTCTCTTGCCAAAAAATCTGCCACATTCTGCCCAATTCTCATCGTCGTCTCATCCGATGGAGAAAAAGGAGAAGTTCCATTTTTAACGTCAGACTTTACAATCGCAACAATCTTTTTAGGATCTACCTTAAGCACATCAACTCCTGCACGGTCTCGCACACTATAAATAGGTAGCTCTCTACGACAAGGAGGATCTGCCGGTTCATATATATCATGAATCCCCCTCAACTCTTTAGGGTGATTGCTATTTAACTCTATGATGATGTATTCTGCCAAACGTGCTACCGTTGCCACAATACCAACACCGGCGGTCAACACTATTTCTCCATTATCAGAAACATCTGCCGCTTCGATAATTGCTACATTCATCTTCCCATAAAACCCATAACGTATATCTTGAGCCAAATGAGACAAGTGTGCATCAGCATACTGAATATCTTGAGAATTGATTCCGGCTCTCAAATCTTTATTGCTTTGATATGGAGTCCTGAAATTAATCGCATTAGCTCGTGCCAAAGCACCATCTAAAGCATCTCCGGTAGATGCTCCGGTAAATACATTCACACGAAACTCATTCCCTTTCGCATGCTCTTCTTCTGCCAATTTCGCTATAGCTGTTGGTACTAATTTAGGTGCGCCGGACACTGTAAAACCGCTAAAACCTATATTATATCCATTCTTAACAAACCTTGCTGCCTCATCTGCAGTCATGTAATTGTATGCCATAATAATTTCTTAAGAAATGCTCGTTATAAAATTTTCCGCAAAGGTAAATATTTTTTTTGTCTTAAACTACAAAAATTTATGAATTAGAAAATTAAGAATCAGGAATTAGCAATTGTTTGTATCCTCTTAAGTAGGGTTTATAGAACTTGTTTTAAGTATTTATCATTCTTACTGTCAAACAATTATCAATATAGAACAAACATAGTCATTTATCAGAACTAAATAAACAACAATTCCTAACTCCTCATACCTTCCAACTCTTCGCACAATAACTCCCACTCATACATCTTCTGTTCCAACTCATGTTGCTTTTTTTTATATTCATCAAACAAATGGGCATCATTCGCCTTATCCGGATGACTTAATTCCTCCTCTATTTCTCTTAACCTGCACTCTATTTGCTGAATAATCATTTCAGTATCAACAACTTGTTTTTCAATTTTTCTAATTTTCTTAGCTAACTCCTTTTGTGCCTCATACGAAAGTTTATTCTCCGATGGTTCATTTTGGCATTCCTTAACCTGCTCTTTTTCAGAGACTTCCAACTCTTTCAAACTCGCCATTTTTTTGGCTTGCAAAAAATCGTAGATACCACCCAAATGTTCTTTCACCTTATGATTAGAAAACTCATAAACTTTGTCAACCAAACCATCCAAAAATTCTCTGTCGTGAGAAACAACAATAACCGTCCCATTAAAAGCTTTTATTGCCTCTTTTAAAACATCCTTGGAACGCATATCCAAATGATTAGTAGGCTCATCTAACACCAATAAATTGACGGGTTCTAACAGCAAACGAATCATTGCTAAACGAGTTCTTTCTCCTCCCGACAACACTTTAACTTTCTTTTCAGAAGCCTCTCCACCAAACATGAATGCACCTAAAATATCCCTAATTTTCGTACGAATATCTCCCGTAGCAACATGATCGATTGTTTCAAAAACCGAAAGTTCTCCATTTAGCAAAGAAGCTTGATTTTGAGCAAAATATCCTATTTTCACCAAGTGTCCTAATTTCAACTCTCCGGAAAACTCAACTTGATTCATTATACACTTTACCAAAGTACTCTTCCCTTCTCCATTTTTACCTACAAAAGCAACTTTTTCGCCTCTTTTTATGGTTAAATCAATTGTATCTAAAATATTTTTATCGCCATAATTTTTTGATAAAGACTTAACCTCTAACGAAATGGACCCCGAATGAGGAGCCGGCGGAAACTTCAGCCTCAACATAGCATTATCTTCATCATCCACCTCTATTATATCCAATTTTTCCAACTGCTTGATTCGGGATTGTACTTGATTAGATTTACTCGCTTTATATCTAAATCTCTCTATAAACTCCTCTGTATCTTGTATCTGCTTTTGCTGATTTTCGTAGGCTCTCAATTGTTGCTCTCTTCTCTCTTTCCTCAAGGTAACATATTGAGAATAGGAGACTTTATAATCATAGATCTTTCCTAATGAAATTTCTATTGTACGATTTGTTACTGCATCTATAAATGCTCTATCGTGCGAAACCAATAACAATGCACTACTACTCATTCTTAAAAAATCTTCCAACCACTGAATCGACTCAATATCTAAATGATTGGTAGGCTCATCCAACAACAACACATCCGGCCTTTTTAGAAGAATTTTCGCTAACTCTATACGCATACGCCAACCCCCACTGAATTCGCTGGTTTGACGAGAAAAATCAGAACGTAAAAAACCTAACCCCAAAAGTGTTCTCTCTACTTCCCCTTTGTAATTGTTCACACCTAATAAATCCAACTTCTCATTGGAGTGCGTTAACTCTTCTATTAATTCTTGATATTCTACAGAATCATAATCTTCTCTAATAGCCAACTCATTTGATAGCTTCTCAACTTTTTTTTGCAATTCTGACAAATGAGAAAATGACTTTTCAGCCTCTTCCATCACCGTCAACCCATCCTCTAATTCCATTTGCTGAGGCAAATAACCTATCGTCACCTCCTTTGGAAGAGATATCATGCCTTCTGAAGCAAGTTGCAACCCCGCAAATATTTTTAACAAGGTACTTTTGCCCGCCCCATTTTTACCGACTAATGCGATACGATCTCGCGGATTAACCACAAACGAAATCTCTTCAAACAGATTAAAACTTCCAAATCGTACAGATACTTTATCTACAGATATCATAAATACTCCTTTCGATAGTACGTTATTTTTATCCTTAATTCAGGATTAATAACAATTCAATTGTTAGCAAAATTATTGTTAGACACAGTTTAGAATTTATCAAACAGAAAAATTTTAAACAAATTCTCATAAAACATTGCAAAGATAAGGATAAATTTTAAGGAAAGTTCTAAAAATTCACCATTTGTAATTAACGTATGTTTTAAGAAGCTGTTTAAATTTTATTTTAAAAATAAATTTAGAGTTTCACTCTCTTATTTTCGGCATCATTGAGATTCTTTTAGGAGGGTTCTATAAATTCATTTCGAGGAATTTTTGAATTTATTTCGAGTAAATTACTGTGCGAAAGAAGGAAGCAGTGCGAGCACTGTGACCGACTGACAAACAGCAAGTTGCCGAAACAAATCAAAAATTACCGAAAAGTTTATCAACCTCCAATTTTCACTTTTTAAATTTTAAACGGTGAATTTATAGAACTCACCTTAAACCTATTTTTATTCTCCTTTTTTGATAATAGTCCACTATT
>JAGBVI010000092.1 GCA_017630395.1 Paludibacteraceae bacterium | reverse complement strand
CGGCATCTTTGAGATTCTTTTTAACCTATTTTTATTCTCCTTTTTTGATAATAGTCCACTATTTTCTGCAAAAGAAGAGTAAAAATAGATTTAAAAATCTCTCTCAAATATGCTCGAAATAAAATTTAAACAACTTCTTAATTGTTCTGCCTTTACTTTTTTGTCTTAAAAGATAAAATGTGTATGGTGACACCAATAGCAATAATCAATAGTAATATTTGCCCTATTTGTTGATTCTTTAGAGCAAAGATGATACTCAGTAAAATTGTAGTCCATAGAGTTGTAACGGATATAATTTTGATTCTTAGGGGGATGCATTTATTTTCTTGAAAATCAATGATGTACGGACCAAGTTTTGGGTGGTTGATTAATTTGTAGTAGAGTCCGTCTGAACTTTTCGAAAATAAAAATGCCGATAAAAGCAGAAATGGAGTGGTGGGGAGTATAGGTAGAAATAGACCTAAAATCCCCAAGGTTAAACTTATAAATCCAATTGAAATAAAGATTACTCTTTTCATTTTCTACTATTCTGTATTATCATTTATGCATTAAAATCTTTGAACCATAACTTCGATGTAACTAAGAAGCTGTTTAAATTTTATTAAAAAAAATTAGAGTTTCACTCTCTTATTTTCGGCATCTTTGAGATTCTTTTAGGTGGGTTCTATAAATTCATTTCGAGGAATTTTTGAATTTTTTCGAGTAAATTGCTGTGCGAAAGAAGGAAGCAGTGCGAGCACTGTGACCGACTGACAAGCAGCAAATTGCCGAAAGAAATCAAAAATTACCGAAAAGTTTATCAATCTTCGATTTACACTTTTTAAATTTTAAACGGTGAATTTATAGAACTCACCTTAAACCTATTTTTATTCTCCTTTTTTGATAATAGTCCACTATTTTCTGCAAAAGAAGAGTAAAAATAGATTTAAAAATCTCTCTCAAATATGCTCGAAATAAAATTTAAACAACTTCTAAGATGCCATATCGTTGCAGAGGAATGGTTGGTTGAAAATCTTAATTTGAATTTTATCGGGTCTATTTTTAAGCAGATTCAAAATTTTAATTAAAAACAATCACTTATCCATATAAGTTTTTAATGTTTCGCAGAATGTTCTACAAAGTTAATAAAAATAATTAAAACAATTTTTAGAAGCCGTTTAAATTTTATTCTAAATTTAATTTGAGTTTCACGCTCAAATAAGCTTGAAATAAAATTTAAGCGACTTCTTAACGTTTGCTAACTATGCATTTTTGGTATAAGAGAGTACAATGAAGCTTAAAATTCGCAAGTGGATGTAGAGTGATGAATCGCTATCAGAGGTATTCCCTTTTGACTCTCTCTTTATAGTTATCAACTTTTTCCACTTTGTTATCAATTACGTCGATTAATATATCAATATAACACCCATAGATTACATCTACTTTTTGTTCCCCTTCAAAAAAATATATATCGAAAAGATCGCTACCATCATTGTATAAAATTTCCACTATTCCGGAAAATTTGAAACCCGAAACATTGAACCGAAGACCGTTTAAAACAGCTTCCGGAGAGTTAAATCCCCAAGACCAAATGATTAAAGGTTGCGAACGAAGTATTTGAAAAATATAATTAGCCATTTCCATAATTTTAGAAGATTTTTAGAAATTAAGTTAAGATGATTTTAAAGATCATTTTGTTTGGGTTGCTTCTATTAAGGAAGGGATGACACCGGTATCGAGATTGAGAGAATAGAAGTAAGACAAATACAATGACTTCAACAACATCCGAACAACTTCTTTGAATTTAAATTTATCAATAGTAATTCATAGCACGTGTCTATAAATTAACCAGCCCAACCTTCTCTGTCGAGATTTCTATAGTTGATAGCTTCAGCAATGTGATGAGTTTGAATTTCCTCGGACTTATCGAGGTCTGCAATTGTTCGAGCCACCTTTAAAATTCTGTCGTATGCCCTTGCAGACAAATTCATTTTTAGCATTGCCGCTTTTAGTCGTTGGGAAGCCTCTTCTCCCAATTGTGCATGTTGTCTTAGGAGGCGACTGCTCATTTGAGAGTTGCAGTGAATACCCGGTTCGTTTTTGAATCTTTCTTGTTGAATATTTCTGGCAGCCATTACACGTTGACGTATATTTTCGCTTTTTTCAGCCTCTTCTTTTTCAGATAATTTTTCAAACGGAACTGGGACAACCTCGATATGAATATCGATTCTGTCGAGGAGAGGACCGGAGATTTTACTTAAATAACGTTGAACGACCCCCGGTCCGCAGATGCACTCTTTTTCGGGGTGATTATAGTAGCCGCAAGGGCACGGATTCATTGCAGCCACTAACATAAAGCTTGCAGGATATTCCACAGTAGATTTTGCACGAGAGATTGTAATTTTACGATCTTCGAGAGGTTGTCTCATCACTTCAAGAACAGTCCGTTTAAATTCAGGAAGTTCATCTAAAAAAAGGACTCCATTATGAGCCAATGAAATCTCACCCGGTTGAGGGAATCCCCCGCCACCGACAAGCGCCACATCAGAAATTGTGTGATGAGGATTTCTAAAAGGACGTTCAGTCATTAGAGAAGTTTCCTTTCCGATTTTTCCGGCAACGGAGTGTATTTTGGTTGTTTCCAGAGCTTCGTGGAGAGTCAGAGGAGGCAAGATGGTAGAAATACGTTTGGCCACCATAGATTTACCTGCGCCCGGAGGACCTATGAGAATAATGTTATGGCCACCGGCGGCAGCCACTTCAAAAGCCCTTTTTACATTCTCTTGTCCCCTTACGTCAGAAAAATCCATTTCAAAATTATTCAGCTGTTCAAAAAATTCCTTTCTAGTGTCGATGATTGTTTTTTCGATACTCCCTTTTTTGTTAAAGAAGTTTATAACCTCTAGTAGACAGTTGGCACCATACACATCAAGATTATTGACAACGGCAGCCTCTTTTGCGTTTTCTTTTGGAATGATAAGACCTTTAAATCCCTCTTCTCTTGCCTTTATCGCGATGGGTAGAATACCTTTGATTGGGTGTAGAGTTCCATCTAAAGAGAGTTCACCCATAATGATGTAATCGCTTAATTCCTCGTTTAATACGGCTCCGGAAGCAGCTAAAATACCAATGGCCAATGGTAGGTCGTATGCTGCACCCTCTTTTCGAATGTCAGCCGGCGCCATGTTGATAACAACTTGTTGATGAGGAAATTTCATTCCACAGAATTGAATTGCAGAAACGATGCGTTCGTGGCTCTCTTTGATTGCATTATCAGGTAGTCCAACTAACATAAATCGAATACCTTGCGACACGTTTACTTCAATTGTGATAGTGGTAGCGTGTATGCCTTGTACGGCAGCTCCAAATGTTTTTACTAACATAATAATAAAATTAAAAAGTGCAATAAATCAGGTAGTTGCACAGGTGATTAATAATAACTATTCTAACGTCTATAAATTAAGACCTGTGATTTGTTTTGTTACGATGTCGTCATCGCTTTTTATGTGAACCTTTCTCATTGTATGAATCCGAAACCTATTATTCCAATCGACACCTCTACCGAGTACCTTTGTTATCAAACTGTAAGGGTAATAATTTGCTCGTGTTTTAAAAAATAATTGCGAATAATTTTGCATTTCGACAATAATTTTGTCGCCGGAATCGGTAGTACAGAAGATATCGAAAATCACTCCTCTTCCATCTTTTCTGTCTGATAATACCTCAACATTTTCAAAAGTTAACCTTTTGATTACTACATACTCATCACTCAAAAGACTATTCAAAAATGAACGCATTTGCGGCTCATGTCCCATCAAATGCTTAAACCCCCAATCGGTTTTCAAATTAACATAACCACTACGCATCACACATAGATTTTTACGACAACTTTATCATTGTAAGTTGCCTGAAATTTTACAATAGAACTTAATCGGAAACACAAAACAGGAACAATTACAAACAAAATAGAGTCAAGGCTTTGTACTTCCACTAAATTCGTTATTTAACACTATGCAAAGATAATGAATAAATTTAAGTATACTCTTGTATGTTACTTTTTTTTGTTTCAACCTACCAAAATTTTGATATAGAGAAAATTGGAGTGACAAAACTAACTGCTAAAATCGAGCAATAAGATAGTTTGAATATTGTAAAAATGTTGGAAATAAGTCGTTGTGTATCTTAGATAATAGCTCACTATTAACGAAAAAAATAACCTTAAACCCCACTCAAATATGTTCGAAATAAAATTAAAACGACTTTTTATTCAATTAAGAGTTTAATATCATTCTTTGTTCAAGATTCAATCTAAATGAAATAACATTTAAAATTTCTCCAAATCTTTAGGATTTTCTATGTATTTTATATAAAAATGTCAATTTTGAAAAATAAATTAGGGAAAAGTTGTTTGTTTAACAATTCTTTAATATCTTTATCGCGTATATTAATATAGTAGGGGGAGAGAAGCTTAGACAAAATTAAGAAAATTAGTGGTTTAAGTAAGAGAGTAGAGGAGAAACATTTAACGAATGGAGGGAAAGGCAATGGAACGCAAAATACATACTTTAATGCTGTTGATAAAGGCAAGGGCGGGCAAATACATAAAATCCAAGATTGGAGAGATTTCGGTGGTAATCCGAAACTTTATGGAAAAGGAAAGAGTGGTATTATCAGTATCATTCAAGTTTCTTGTTGCCGTTTCTTGTCTGTTCTTCTCTGTTGCTGAGATGGAGGCACAGCTATGTTCCGGTGGAGTGAGGTTTGAAAAGCCAGGTTGTCTTGAAAATCCTGTTGTAGATAAGGGTGTTTTCCAAATATATCCGGGAAGACCAGATCAAACACAACCGAGTTGTAATTCTGATTTAGGGAATCTTTCAGGACATCAGTATTATGTGTCGGATGGAATTTATTCTGAATTTGGAGGTGTCGAGGGAGTGAAATTACCATCAGAAGATGATTCAAAGTCGTATTTGTTGTATAAACCTTCCACTACAAATTCTATCCTTACTGTAAGAGTTCATAAACTTTCGGAGAGTCAAACGAATCAGGTTTTTGTCTCTTTTAGGTTTTTTTATGGAAATGTTAACGGAGATGCAAGTTCGCCAGTAACGGGAACTTTTATCAAAACCAATTCATCCAATGGTAATTATGATTTTTACATAACAAAAGATGATTGCCCGGGAGATGTGGAGCAACTCTCTTCGGGAAGTGGTGGTGGTCTTGATTTGGGAACATCTTTCTGTGGAGACAAGTATGGATGGTACACAATGAGAGCTTTGATTACGCTTCCGGAATACCTTGACAACAACTTTTTGGATATATGGTTGGAGATGAATTTTTATAACCAACCTGCAGGAGACGTTATCTTTTTGGATAATGTCTTGGTTTCGTATAATGGTACGATTTGTGTGGAGAAATCAATGGCTTGTCCGGGCGACGTTTTGAGTTTGACTGACGAAGTGTATCCATACGGTACTGCTATTTCATGGCAGTATCGTTATCCCGATAATTCAGATCAATGGTTTGATGTTGCAGACCCAAGTGCAGGATTTACGTTTAATCCGGATGGAGATTTTGATAAGCAAAATTTACAATTTAGAGCAGAAGTTACCCTCTTGGATGGTTCTAAATCAATGACGGATATATTGGAGGTGACAACGGATCCGAAATGTAAACCTCAAGTTTCTGTCAGTCCATCAGTTGCGTGTGCCGGTGATGATGTTAATTTGAAGACAAAATATTATCCTGCGAATAGTGAAATAACATGGGAATATCGTTATCCCGGCTCATCAGATTGGGCTACGATTCCGAGTGGTAGTTTTATTTCCTCTTCAGGAGATGAAACATCTACTCCATTTACATATAACCCTCCGCAAGGAGTAAGTTCTGCAGAGTTTCGTGCCAAAGCAAAATTGCAAGATGGTACGGAAATCCCAGTGTCTAATGTTGTGGTTGTGAAAACTACTACTACTTGCCCTATCTATGTTTGTGAGATTGAGGATATTGTTTTGAATGGTGATGGACAAGGTTTGCAAAATTCAGGATATGAATATTATGATTTGAATGGGAATAGGCTCTCCATTGGTTACGGAGGTGGGTTAGAGTCATCTTTTTGGGATGGAACTAAAAATGCAGTTGTGAGAGATGTGGTTTATGAACGAATTATAAACAACGGAGGAGTTATAATAAAAGCTAGGTCTGGGGCTGATTGGAATAAACAATTGACATTTACGTTTATAAAAAATGATAATTGTGAAAGTTTAGAAATATTAGGTGATGAGCCGATTACAATATGCGAAGGAGAGACTCCTACTGTTACCTACCAGTTGAAAGGTGCGGCAAGTACTTATAATTATGTGGCAAAATTGTATGATAAAAATAATGTTGAAGTAAATACTATTTCCGGATCATGGACAACAACTGCAAACCCGGCGGATGTCTCTTTGATTTTGCCGGGGAATATTTCATTTGGTGAGTACTCATTGAAGTTGAGTGTGAATGACCAAGAGTTTGATGCGGTGACAAGAACGGTGACGGTTAAGCAACCAATCGCCTTTGAACTCTCTCCGGTTTCTCCAATCTGCAAGGGTGAATCGGTGAGCTTGTCGGTGGCAGGAGATGTGGCGGGTGATGTTGCGACAACTGACGCATACCAATGGTATAAAGATGATGTGGCAATTGCTGGGGCAACAGCTACTTCTTACGAGGTGACTCCTGATGAGTCTGCCGTTTACAAATTGGAGGTGAAAGGAAATGTCTGTCCTGCTGTCTCTAAAACCGTTTCGGTTGAAGTGAAAGAGAATCCTCAGGTGACGGTAACCACCTTGCCAATCTGTGCAGGCTCATCCGATGCTCCAATAGCTACAATGACTCCAAGTGATGGCATGACCTTTGAATGGGTGAATGCACCAACTTGGTCAAGCTTGTCGGCAGGAACTCATACTGTTTCGTATAAAATAACATCCGATAATGGTTGTTTTGTGGAGGGAACGACGGATGTGACAGTAGAAGCCCCAATTGTTTTTGAATTGGCAAAAGCAGGACCGATTTGTAAGGGCGAGTCTGTAGAGTTGAAAGTAGATGGTAATGTAATTGGAGTTGTAGCTAATACAGATGCTTATCAATGGTATGAAGGAGGCGTAGCCATATCGGGAGCAACCTCAGCGACCTATACCGCATCTCCAGAAAGTACCATGGAGTATAGCTTGACCATAAAAGGAAATAAATGTGAAGCAACAACAAGGAGTGTAGAGGTAGAGGTCGAAGAGCCGATTGACTTCACTTTGGCAGAAGTTGATGCAATCTGCGAAGGAGAGTCAGTTGAATTAAAAGTGGATGGAACTGTAACAGGGACATTGGCGGAAAACAATGCTTATCAATGGTATAAAGGCAGTGAAAAGATAGAAGGAGCAACAAGTCCTTCTTATGAATTGCAAAATGCAACTGTTACTGCCACTGCTGATTATACTTTGACTGTCAGCGGTAAAAAATGTAACTCCGTTTCTAAGACTGTATCTGTTGTAGTTAAAGAATTACCAGATGCAGATCTTACTTCAGAACCCATCTGTGGCGGTTCTTCTGTTGCACCAAAGGTGCCCGGAACTTGGATAAGCGGTTGGAACTATGGATGGATTAATGAACCAGCGTGGGAGACTTTGTCAGTCGGTGTTCATAAGCAAAAATATGTAGTGACTGCACCTAATGGATGTTCTGCAGAAGGTGAGATGGATGTGACAGTAGAAGAGCCAATTACAATTGTGTTGACCGATAAAGAGACCATCTGTGCAGGAGAATCCGTTACGTTAACTCCAACCATAACCGGGACATTGGCTGATGCTCCTTATAGGTGGAGTGATGGTACAAAAGAGGTTGGTTTAACCAGCTCTCTTGAGGTTAAGCCTTGTGAAAACACGACCTATACTTTAACTGTAACAGGAAAAGCATGTCCGCCGAAAAGTAGTGAAGTTGTAGTGACTGTTGAAAAACCTGTGTTGAAAGAACCATGGCCGGCAAGTAAAGAGGATCAAGAAGTGTGTTTTAGCGATGGAGATTTTACTCCGATTAAAAGTGAAACTGAGATTCAGGCGTTATATGGCCCTGATTGCAATACTGTGAAAGTGACATTTACAGAAGATAAAAAAGAAGATGATTGCGGATGGTATAAGAAACGTACATATGTTGTTACAGACGCTTGCCAGCATGATGTTTCACCAGCTAATCCGGTGATTATGGTTAGTGGACGGGATAAGGAGCCGCCGACCCTCAGCGGTTCGCTCGAAAAATTGGCGGCGACCGGCTGTGATGCGACAGCTGCACCGAAAGCGTACACCACAATAGCAGAACTTGCTGCCGCAGGTTTGACCATCAGCGACAACTGCAGTGCGGATTTTACCATTAGCTCAAAAGATGTGGAAGCCAGTAGCAATTGCTCAATCGTTGTTACTCGTACTTATACGATAGCAGACGCATGTGGAAATCCGGCTACAGCGGAGCAGGAGATAACGATTACGCGAGCAGACTTTAGTATGCCAGAGAAAGGCGAAGCAACGGTTCAATGTGCATCGGAAGCGAAAGCCGCAGGCGAAGATGGCAGTCAGATAGTTTTGCCAGATGTAGAGGATGCATGTGGCAATAAATTGAAGGGTGTATTGAAATCGGTAACTCCGACAAAAGTTCCAGAATGTGAAGGCACAGTGACTTATGTCTATACGTTTACAGATTGCGCAAGCCATGCTCATGATTGGGAGTTTGTTTACAAGATAGAAAAGCCGAAGTTGACGATTCCTGCTGATGGAGGATCCGATGTAGCTTGTTTGAAGGATGTCAAAGACCCGACAGCAGAAGATTTGGAAGACAATTGCGGACGAACAGTGACTGCCGTTCAAGACGGAGACCGCATAGAGAATATCGG
>JAGBVI010000012.1 GCA_017630395.1 Paludibacteraceae bacterium | reverse complement strand
TCGGCATCTTTGAGATTCTTTTTAACCTATTTTTATTCTCCTTTTTTGATAATAGTCCACTATTTTCTGCAAAAGAAGACTAAAAATAGATTTAAAAATCTCTCTCAAATATGCTCGAAATAAAATTTAAACAACTTCTAATCATTGCACTGCAAATACAACCTTTGATGCAGGATATCTGCAAAACTTTGCCAATATATTTGGGCATATAGTTGAGAAGAGTTGCAAATAGAATTATTTTCAAGAGATAAGAGATTAAAAACGCTGTAAAACAATAGGTTATAAGTAACAATTTTCAGTCAATCCAAAGAAAAAAAAGGTGCAAAGAAAAAATCCTTGCACCTTTTTATACTAAAACTCAATACAACGTAAGTAAACAACAATAATAGATCAAGAACCCTTATTTCTTGGCTTTTGAATTACGCTTCCTATCTTCAAAACAACTATTGTATAAAGATTGAGATTTCAAAATCTCCACCCCTTTATTGTAGATAGGATTCTCAACATTCATAATCTTGTAATATTCACTTGTATCCCAAAGATCACGCGCCAACATAGCTTTAATTTGAAGTTTAATCAAATCCTTAGAGGTTGCCAATTGAGCAGAATCCAACTTCACACCCTCTTTTTCACCCTCTTTAACCAAATTATTAATAACCTCGTCAGAAACAAAGAACTCTTTTTCGAACTTTTCAAAAGATTTTTCACCTTTGTTATCATCTGTTGGGAAAGAACGAGACAATTTTTTTCTCTCTTTATCCAAGAAGTTAAGAACAAACTTATTCAAAACACCTTTAGCCACAATATTCCTATGATAATCTGTATATTTTGTAGTATCTAAAGGAATGAATATATCCGGCATAATTCCACCACCACCATATACAGAACGTTTCAGTTGCAACGTTTGGTAGCGCAAAGAATCAGGGAAAGCAATACTATCTTCGTGCATTAATTCGCCATGGTTATAACGCTCAATCAAATCTTTATTATAATTCTTAAGATTTTCTTTATAAGGTCTCTGAATGCATCTACCGGTTGGTGTATAATAACGAGCAACGGTCAATCTGATTTGAGCCCCATCCGGCAAAGCAACAGGTTTTTGCACCAAACCTTTTGCAAAAGTTCTTCTACCCACAATCACACCTCTATCCCAGTCCTGAATAGCACCAGAAACGATTTCACTTGCAGAAGCAGAACTCTCATTCACCAAGATAACTAAATTACCAGATTCAAAGTCACCTACAGCAGTAGATTCATGAGTCTCTTTGAGTTGATTAGCGCCTTCAGTATAGACAAGCATTTTCCCGCCAGACAAGAAATCATCAGCCAAATCAATCGCAGCACTCATATAACCACCACCATTATCTTGGAGATCAAGAATAAGAGACTTCATACCCTTTTTCTTTAATTTTTCGAAAGCCGTTTTATACTCAGCAAAAGTAGTACTACTAAACCTATTAATTTTGATGTATCCGATTTCGTCATCAACCATGTACGCGGCATCCAGACTAAAGATTGGAATTTTGTCACGAACGATTTTAAATTCGATCAAATCTTTCACGCCCCGACGGAGCACTTTAACCCGAACAGAGGTACCTTTAGGCCCCCTTAACTTTTTCATGATGTCGGTATTTTGCATGTTAACACCGGCGATAGAAGAATCATTCACCATAACAAAACGATCTCCCGCCATAATACCCACCTTTTCAGAAGGTCCACCGGAAATAGTTTGAATCACCAACAACGTATCCTCCATCATTTGGAAAACCACACCAATCCCCTCAAAACTACCTTCAAGAGGCTCATTCATCTTCTTCACCTCCGACTTAGTGATGTATATTGAATGAGGATCCAATTTCTCTAATACGCCCACAATAGCATTGTCAACCATTTTTTCAGAGTTAACAGTATCCACATAATGACTAGTAACAGCATACAATGCCACAGCAAACTTTTGAATATCACTTTGCCTAAGAGGTCCTGCCCAAATGCTCATTCCCAAAAGAGAAAAGAGAAGAGAAAAAAGATATCTATTCATGAATCAAAAATTAAAATATGAAGCAACTAAATCAATGGAATATTATTTTTCAAACACTCTTTTCTCATATCCTCAGGCCAAATACTAGCTTGAATTTCACCCACATGAGCTTTACGCAAGAAGAACATACAAAGTCGAGATTGACCAATACCCCCACCAATAGATTCGCATAATTCTCCATTTAACAAACGCTTATGGAAGTAAAGGTTAGCCCTTTGTTGTTGTCCTGTCAACTCTAATTGACGAGCCAAAGCCTCTTTATCAACACGAATACCCATAGAAGACAACTCCATAGGTTGTTCCAAAACCGGGCTCCAAATCAATATATCACCATTCAATCCTGGCAAACCATCTTCACCAGCAGAAGACCAATCATCATAATCAGGAGCACGACCATCATGTTTTACCCCATCACTCAAAACAGCACCTACACCAATAATAAAAACAGCTTTATGCTTTTTGGTAATTTCAAATTCACGCTCTTTCGGTGTTAAATCAGGGTACAACTGACGCAATTTCTCTGAATGAATAAAGAATATTTCCTTCGGCAAAATAGGTTTAATATTAGGATACATTTCAAAGACCACATACTCAGTTCTAACCATTACCGAATAGATTCTTGATACAATATCTTTCAAGAAATCTATATTTCTATCAGAAGGTTCCAAGTGTCTCTCCCAATCCCATTGATCAACATACAATGAATGGAGGTTACCCAACTCTTCGTCGGAACGAATTGCATTCATATCCGTATAAATACCAAAACCTGGCTCAATTTCATATTCCGAAAGCATCAAACGCTTCCATTTTGCCAACGAATGAACCACCTCTGCGCGTTGGTCTCCTAAATCTTTTATAGGAAATGAAACCGCACGCTCTACACCGTTTAAGTCATCATTGATTCCCTGCCCTTGCAATACAAATAGAGGAGCTGTCACTCTTCTTAACCTTAACTCAGCAGACAAACTACTTTGAAAAAAATCCTTTATTCGCTTGATTCCCAACTCAGTTTGACGAGCATCAAGCAATGGCTTATATCCCTTTGGGGTCTTTAAATAACTCATTATATTTTTATTTCTAAATTTCTTACAAATATACGACAATAGAGTCTATTTATCACCATTTGTTTAAAGATTTTTAGAAAGAGTTCATTTTTATTAGATAGTAAGAAGCTGTTTAAATTTTATTATTGAATTGATTTAGAGCTTAACTCGCTTTTATTTACTGCATCTTTTAGAGGATTTAATCTGTTTTTTTTTATTATTTATTGATAATAGTTCACTATTAACGGGAAAAGAATAGCAAAAATAATCATAAGGTAAATTCCATAAATTCACCATTATAATTAAGATTAAGGAGGTGAACTTTTCGGTACTTTTGAATTTATAGAAACCACCTTAAAACTCCCGCTAAAATATGTACAAAATTAAATTTAAACAAATTCTAAATAGAACTCTCAAAAAAGTGATTACCTTTGTCTAATCAAAAATTTAACAATTAAAAATAAGAACGATATGAAGAACTTTAGAAGTTTAACAAAACGAATTGTATTCCTACTTTTTTCTTTTATTTTCCTGTCTGGAGCTAATTTTAACACTTTAGCACAAAGTTCTAAACAAGTGGGAACAACCGGAATTTCTATGCAAGAGCAACAAATCGATCACAAGAGAAGAGATGATTTTCATAGAAGAGATAATCACAAAAAAGATGACTATAGAAGGAATGATAAAAAAATTAAGCCGATAGTAATCTATCCAATGGCAGAAGATCACTTTAATATTTTTCTATCTAAAATCAAAAAAGTATCATTCAAAGATTGTAAAATGACAATAGTTGAAGTAGGCTGCATTAACAATTATTTTACTTGCAGACAAGTTTTATCTATCATGAAACTATTTTCATTCGATGATGAAAAGATGCAAGTATTGAAAATTATGAATCCCAACATTTTGGATAAAGAAAATGGTGAAATGTTGGCCGAACATTTTACATTTGATAGTTCTAAAAAACAGGCAATGACTATTCTAAATAAGTAATGAAGAGATTTTGTAGTGAGAAACTGTTTAATTTTCATTGAAAAAATAATCTTAAAAACCTCTCTCAAATAAGCTCGAAATAAAATTTAAACAACTTCTAAAATTAGTTGTATATTTTAGCAAAAAAGTGTACTTTTGCGGTCAAAATGGCCCTGTAGTTCAGTTGTATAGAACGTCAGATTCCGGTTCTGAAGGTCGTGGGTTAGAATCCCGCCAGGGTCACAATCTTTTTTTTATCAATACTTTAATAGTTGATTTTTCCGTAAAATCAAAAAATGCGGTATGATACAACTGGAGGTATCACCGTATTCCTTTTTTCTTTTTCCGAATCTATTTTTTAATTCTCCTTTCTGTCCATGATTGTGACTCAGCAGGTGTTTTTTCAAGTGGAATATAAAATTAGATAACATTCCACCCGTCTTAACAAAATTTATAGAAATAACCATTACCGATTTTGCCATAAAAAATAACCAACTGTAAATTGGTTGGAAGGAACATCAAATAATTCAAACCAATAAGTATCAGTTTGCATGCGCCGACCGGCATACATTCCATCCCACCCCGAAAATTTATTTTCAAAGCGCCTTAAAAGACGTCCATTCCTATCGTAAATAGACAGTTCAAAATGATTTAAATTAGCTGTTATAGAGAGTAAATCCCGGTAAGTAAAAATTCTATCATCCATGAAAGTCTCTTCTAACCTCTCCTCACTACAATTCTTTGCAAAGACTCTAATTGTCACGGTTTGAGTATCGCAATACGAAAGTAATTGAATATTTAATAACGAATCCCGCTCAACAATCCAACGTTGGTTATCAAACTTTTTTTCTTCAGAGAAAATCTCTATTGCGTTGGAATGAAGAATGTCGTCAGACACCAATTGTTCACCAATGCAGAAAACAGAATCTTTCTTATCCCACCACAAATAGGGCCACACACGAACGTGGAGCGACTCATCTACAATACAGCCATTCTGAGTTACCCCATAGACATAATATTCTCTATCTATCTCAGGAGTTACCTTTGTATTCTCTACATTCCACTTTAAAGTTGTATCTTTAATATATGTCTGTAAATCAATGGTTTCTCCGTAACAAACATCAATAGAATCAAGAACAAAATCTTCAATTTTCTTAACTTTATAAACAAACTTCACACCTCCAAAAACACCGGAAATAATTCCATCATCAGGCAAAGACTCAACTCGAATTGTAGCATGCTTTGCCGCATCTGCTTTCCAACAAACAGAACCTCTATCTAGTTGATAATCGAAAGGATAAAGTGTTTCACAATACAAATCCTCGTTCAACTTTAAATAAATCATAGAGTCATTGGCAAAATTAAATCCATCAAGTCTGAATTTTAAATAGAGTTCATCATCAGGACAGGAAAGTTCCACAAACAAAGTATCAGGCTCAACATCTTGCACAGAATAACATTGATACGAAGAACACTCTTGTTTTTTAAGCAAAATAGAAGCGGGAGAAGTATAAGCTCCAAAGTAGAGTTTTTTCACCGAAGAAAAACATGAAGACAAGTTCAATTTCCAACTTCGAGAATAATTCGTACACCCTTCAAAATCAAGTTTAAGATCCAACTTAGTATTTTCGGTCAACAGGTCATAATCCAAAGCCCAAACACTCTTCTTTGGCAAAATATCAGAAGAGATTTCACTTTGAATAAAAGGTAGATGCAGGCATTTTTCACCTAAAAACAGTTCAGCATTCACAACAGGGTCTATAGATGAATTTATTACCCAGACCTGCTCTTTCGACTCTTTACACACCACGTCTATCTCTGACTCGTGCAACCGACAACGATCAACAATTAAGGTATCAGAAAATAAAAAATCATTTTCCAAACTATCTTTAGCAAGTATGGATAACAAAAACGTATCCTTCTCTGTTTTAAAGATTTTACCACAAATCGGCAAGGCATAACGGAAAGGATAAGAATAGGTCTCATGATTATAATCGTCACTCCAATCTTGCAAAGTAAAGGATAAATCTTCGTCATGAATATTTCTTAGCATCACATCTTTTAAAGGGAATTGACTTCCTAAACAAAGTTTTCCCTCCCCCTTTAATGAAAGGCAGTGAAAAGATGTTTTAAGTTGTTGCTTTATTTTTTCTCTATCCTTCTGATTTTTAGGTATTTTTCGAGAGACAAAAAAATGATTATTACAACGACTTTCCATTAATTCCACCTTTAGGTCAACATAATTTTCCAAAGAAGAATCGCACTCGACGCCAACAATTTTAAATTCATCCTCATGCTCATTTTGACTAATCGATTTAAAGAATTTACCTTTATAGTAGAGATCAACGATACAATTTAAAGGGGTATCTTGGTGATTCAAACGCAAAACAAAACGATAATCATCTGGTTTAACCACCTCGCACTCAAACGATTTACTATTCATCATAGCACAAAATTCATTAGTAGCCACCAAAATAAATTTTTGGTCATCACCAGATGCGATTCCCAAATTTTCCGTCAAAGAAAATCGCTTCCCATTTTCCAAATTTTCCCAATAAACATCATCACAAGAATTGCAATAAACATGAGGTACTCTAATTTCACTTCCTTCACAAAGTCGGGTATGTGAAAATTCCAAATCAATCGTTGGGAAAGGAATCACTTGCACCAAAAAAGAAAACTCATGAACACCACCTATTCCGTTTTTCCTGGCGTACTGAAGATGGTAAGAAGTTGTTTGTTCGGGTGCTACCCAATCCAACCATCCCTCCTTCCAACCCAATAATTGGTAGTCAACCGGAACTTTTACGTGATATTTAATAAAATTAGACAACTGAAAACTATCACCTTGACAAATTTTTATATGACTAAAATCCGGCTCGATTTGAGCGCAAAGAGGAAACGTTAACAAGTTGAATAAAACAACCAAAAAAAATAGATAAAGCTCTCGCCTAGAAGAGCTAAGCAAACAAACAGACATACAAAAAACTTTAGTAAAACACTTAAAAGTTGTTTAATTTTTATTGCAAAAAAACAAAAATTAGAGTTTCACTCTCTTATTTTCGGCATCATTGAGATTCTTTTAGGTGGTTCTATAAATAGCCCACTATCTCCTACAAAAGGATAATAAAAATAAATTTAAAAATCTCTCTCAAATAGGCTCGAAATAAAATTTAAACAACTTCTTAAATAATTATCTCTACGCAAAGTTAAGAATTATTTCTCAAACAACACTTAACCTTTTCTATATTCAAATTGATCTATCGTGATTTTTTTATATTTATCTTTTAAAAATTTAATACTGTCATTCACATTTGAAATTGTATTAAAGTCCGGAATCAAAGGAACTCTGACGACTATTTTTTCTTCTCCAATATGTTCTACCAACCATGCTAAATTAGCAAAAACTCTTTCATTCTTTTTACCTGTATAGCGAGTGTAGATTTCATTGTTTGTATCCTTAATATCAATGTAAAAACAGTCTATACAATCTGCAATTAATTGAAGTGATTCAATAGGAACATTTAACGACGTTTCTAAATTTATTTTCCACTCACCTTCAACAAATTCATGAAACTCCTTTAAAAACCGGGGATACAACAGCGGCTCTCCCCCTCCAAAGGTAACACCCCCTCCTGTAGCAAAAAAATAGAGTTTATCTATAGACACTTCCTGAAACAATTGCAATGGAGTAATATTTCTTATTCCTGTTTTTGTCCGCCATGATTGTGGATTCAGACAATATTGACAACTCAAAGGACATCCCCAAAAACAGACCAATGTAGTAACTCCCACTCCATCAGAATTGATTCTCAAACGATCTATACCAATAATGGGAACTGTATAATCACCTTCGTTATTCATCATTCAATTAAATTTCAATGTAAGAATACTTTAGAGTTTCACTCTCTTATTTTCGGCATCTTTGAGATTCTTTTAGGTGGGTTCTATAAATTCATTTCGTGGAATTTTTGAATTTATTTCGAGTAAATTGCTGTGCGAAAGAAGGAAGCAGTGCAAGCACTGTGACCGAC
>JAGBVI010000091.1 GCA_017630395.1 Paludibacteraceae bacterium | reverse complement strand
GTAGTGGAGGTGGAAGTGGGGTTGTCCTTCGAGATGCGCAATGCGCTCACGATAATCTACACTGCTACGACGGATGATACCATGCACCTCGTAGCCTTTGTCGAGTAGGAACTCGCTGAGGTATGAGCCATCTTGGCCTGTAATACCGGTAATAAGGGCTTTTTTCATATAAAATCGGGTGTATTTTCGGAATTTGCTGCAAAGGTAGTGATTTTTTTTTAAGTGAGCAAATATATTTGGGAAAAAGTGTGTGAGGGAAGATAATATATCAATATGATAAAAGTTGTCAGGAGGTTAAAAAAACAATGAGGAAAAGTGATTTACTTTCCTCATTGTTGGTGATTTTTCGTATTTTTAATATGTAGTATCTACTTTTATGAAAAAATTTCTCTAGAACTCATCGTTGGAGATTGCTCGATTAGGGAGTTCGGTGTTAACTAAAAATACACCATCTATGATACTATAAAACAACTTTATCATTAGGGATGCGATGCCTCGTTTTCTATTACATTATCATGGTTATTCCATCATAATTGATTTGGATTCCCTAATAGATTCAATCCTGCCCATTGAGGTGTATTATTAATTTCATTACATTGTATAACAATTAGACAATCATCTCCATCTACAAACTGCTTAAAATAATCCCTTAGCATCTTTGATGTTGTTCCTTCGCATCGAAAACACCAACAAGATTCTAGAACCCTAATTGCCTGAAAATTCTCTAATACTTTGTAGAGAGACTGATAATCTCTTTTATTACGCAAATCGTAACTAAGAAAAAACAATGCCATAAATATCAATATTTAAAGTTAAAGATTCACACTTGCATATTAACTATAGCCATAGAACATATCTTTATTCTACTTGAATACTAACCACATCTTTTGCCATACTATCATAATACTGCTCGGTCAAATTAGATGTCAGGTAATCATCATTTAACAACTTAACAAATAATTTTTTAGACAATTTTGTAGTCAATTTTATCTTTGTTCTATCAGCATTATATTTAAATTTGTTATGTAGTGCTGGATGAGTAGTAGTAAAATCAACAATACGGTGATTATCAACTTTCCCTAAAACTGGCGAATTAGTAATTAATTTAGAAAATTTCCTAGCAAATGAAATGTTTTCTAATTCCATCTCTAACGAATCAATATTTTCGATCAACCCATAATCTTCTAAAAGAGCTATTTGTTGTCGAGCAGATGTTTTCACAACATCATGAATATGAAATGCATTTTCAAGTATAGTTAGATTTAGAAAAAAAATTGCACCATTTACCATAAAAGCATCTATTTGAGGGACAATTTTAATAACATCACTTTCTAATTTTGCGAATTGATTATCCTCTTTTCTAATAAACAATCCTGTTCTTTGTTGGTAAATATTTACACTTGCCAAGCGTTTGTACAAAACTATTTGGTGTTCTGCGTTACCAATTACAAACAAAAAAGCATCAATATTATTTACCTCATCATGTTCAAAAGAAAAATATGGAAAATTATTTTCCCCATTTAGTACTTGATGAAAAATTAACAATTGCTCTGTTAAATCTAAGTCATAGTAATAAATCGCATTTCTTCTCTCATCCGCGGAGGAAACATTTAGTAGGGAATAATCAGCATCCAATATCTTAGTTGCTATAATTGGCTTAAAGATTGTTATAATCTCAGGTTGAAGCGTGTGTAAAAAATTCGCCTTTCTAATCTCATGATTTTTTAATACTATAAAAACCTCAACATTGATGTCATCATCATGTTCAATACATAATCTTGTAGCATGTTTTAATTCTTCTGTTGTCATAATTTTATTTATTAATTAGTTTTACAATAAAAAATTTCATTTTCATCTATAGCATGTTTGTTAATGTTATCATTCTTATATAATTTGCCTTCAACAATAACAATAACATTATTTATTTCTGTTCCTTTATATGTCATATCAACCTCATATAAATTAAAACCCATAAGAGCCAATGTCGGATTTTGATAATATACATTAGTTTTTACAAATAAAATTCCTAATACTATCAATAAAAAAATTAAAATGATAAATTCGCGGACATCACTAACATCAAAACAAATCAAAGGTATGATATATGTAACAAAAAACATTAAATAATTATAGTTAATATTTTTGACTCTGAGAATTTTACTTGATATATCAGTGTTACCCGATAAACTATTTTGAAAACGCTTTCTCATTATGATAGAGATGATTAATAAACATATAAAAATTATTGCTATTATATTCTCACACAATAAATATTTCCAACCTACAAATTGCATATCTGGTCCAATATAAATTGGAATATCTAAAGTCTTTAAGATTAAAAAAAAGAATAACACACTCAAAGACATAAAATATAGTTCTATCTTTATTTTATTTTTCATACTCATTTCTTTTTTAAGGATTTAATGTATTATATTTATCTGTAATCCATATTGTTTTTCTTGCATAAACATCTTTTATTGGCAAAAATACTTCCACAATCTAATATTTATGCGTGCTACCAGCAGAAGTTTTCCCAATCCATTTTCTATGTTCGCCTAATCTTCCAAGTGCATGATTACCCCCCCCCTCGCGTGCACTATAACTTTGTTAGTATCGCGCGAGAGAAGGAATGGAGTACTATTCTACTTCAAATTCACCAGCTACGGTTGTGTTACCTACACTAACATAAGCCGTATACGAACCCGTGCTAGGAATCGTAATAGATGTCTGACCAGCAAACTCTTTCTCAGTAACGACCTCACCTGTGATAGGATTAACCACAACTACTATGCCAGCGCCACCACCAACGGCCACTTTCAATTCTTGACCATCTATTGCTCCTATAATCTCTTGATTAGGATCTGGACGACCAGTACCATCACCATTGTATGGGTCATCCAATGGCATAATCGCATACACATCATAAAAATAAATAGGAGTACCAGGCAGACTTTGAGCTGCAAGATTGCACATACCCAATAGGCAAGTTGCAAACAAAAGAATTGTTTTCTTCATAATAATAAATTTTTGGAGGTTAATAAAAACGCTGCAAAGGTACAACAAAATATCCACATACCAAAGAAAAAGCAGTGGACAAATTTCCATTTAACTCATTGATTATTAACCAATGAAGTGGACAATTTCATTTTGACGGATTTTTTAGACGATTTGCATTATAAACTCCATTAAGAAATCACGCAGTTCTCTAGGGGAAGTGCCTAATTTCTTTGCTAATCGTTGTTTGGTAGTAGATACACTATCTTCTGAACAATATGTAACTTTGGCAATTGTTTTCTTCGAAAAATTCAATAGCGTAGTAAGACATATTTTCAATTCGCTATTATTCAGATTACGATATGTATTTCGCAAGCGGTAGATGAGGAAACCAAAACAACTATCTGCTAACCGAAATAACTCTTTTTCATCTTTCCATATTTTATTGTCGGGTAGAAATTCCTCAGCATGCATCATCACAATATCACTAATGATTTTGCGTTTTGCTGCCGTATTAGTTTCTTCTAAGGTTAGTTTTTCGTTCATTCGTTGTTGCCAATCCCGTAATTCCGCTTCCACGAAGACCATTTCAGTTGCCATCTTCTGGTTACGCTTTCGATGCATAATTCCCCAAAATACAGCAATAGCAAGCAATAGCAAACATCCCGCAATTACTATATTACCTACTCGGAATGGATGTGGGTCTGCTATATATGTTTTTAACTTGGTCGTTGCCTCTGCGTATGATTCCATATAGCAACGATTTATTCTATCCGCATCTTCTCGTAAATACGAGTATTTAGCCAAATTAGTAACTTCGTTGTTATGTTCTGCATATCGAATCATCACATAATACGCATTGCTCTTTAAACCAGCACAACATGAATTCTTGATTATATATTCCGCATAAGGCAGTGCCACATCTATTTTATTCAATCGAGCATAGCATTGCAATATTTGATGTGCATTGAAGCATTGCTCTCCAATACTACGCGGAAAATCTTTTATAGATTCTAAATACAATAGTGCAGAATCATACTGCTGCATTTCATAGAAGTACATTCCTCTCGTCTCAATCGCACGCGCATGGTAAGCAGTATCAATACTAAAGCCATCGGCAATCCGTAATAGACTATCAGCAGCATTATATTCTTTCAAAAAGATCTTACACTCTATAATGCTCAATAATCCATTTGCATAACGTTTTTCATTCCCATTTTCTTCAAATAGATCATTCGCCCGTTGATAAAAAATTAAAGCCTCTTCGAAACAACTATCTTGTTTGCACAAGTAGCCCATGCAGGAATTGAGACGTCCTTGATAAAGTGGGTCTTTGGGTTGTAACTTATCACATTGTATATAATAGTCTACGGCGGTAGAGAAATCGTTAAGATAATAGAAGTTTCTCCCCATGAAGTAATATGCCCTTGCCAGTTCTTCACGAGCGAACACTCGACCGAAATGGTTATCTAATGCGCGGATTGCACCACCCAACACCGCCGTATCGCGCATAATTATGCCCCTCGCAAGCAAACTATCCGCCTCAATCACGGTTGCTTTTGCCTCGTGCCAATGGGAACAAGAAACAAAGGGCATCACTATCATGATGCTCAAAAGAACACGGAAGGTATAGTATATGCGTTTTGAAAAAATAAGCATATAAACATTTAGTAATCAAAGTATTATACAACAATCAATTCATACCCATTACATCTTCTCACTTCTCATCACCCCTTTCACCCTCTCCGCAAAATCCCCACTAAATTCATACATTGCAACAGGATTCATGTGGACAGATACGCAGAAATTAGAGGTGTCGTTGCAGTGATAAAATAAGAAAAGAAAAGTAAACTTAATTTCTTCGTTTAAACCAAGAGCCTTTTACACCAAACGATCGTTTTATTCTTTTATTCCATCTATACAGAATACGTTTCAGCCCATTCCATCCATATTCATAGGGAGCATAATATGTTTTATGAAACAATAAATCCGCTTGGCGCTGAATAGATATGTCCGTTGGTTCTACAATAGGCAAAATTGATTCTAATGCCCGACATGATCCCACATTACTACCATCTGTAGTATGCGTACCCATTTCATCAAAACCGATATTGGTACTCAAATTACTATTGGGGCAAATTCCTTTTCCACCAGTTAACCATATTGTCATCCAAAACTGTTGATCCCAACTTGTTCCTCCAAGACAATCTTTATGGATTTCTTCTAATCGTTCTTGCCAATATTCTCTTTCGCGTAATGTAGCACCATATTGCTTCATAGCATGATTCAGATCTTTTAGCGTATATTGCTGCATTTCATAATCAAAATACTTCCATGCTCTGCACCACGTAGCCCATGCACATAGGGTACGATTCATCATACTAAAGTAATATGATCCATCGCCAAATTTTTCATCGTAGAGTTTCATACTACCTATGGCACGAACGGATTCATCATCATTATATTTCTCAAGTAAAGTCGCTGCATACTCAAAAAAATCAGGATGGGGTACTGCATCATCTTCTAATATAATACCAAATTCCACATGTTCAAAAAACCAGGTGATACCAGCAGCAGGTCCAGGGCCACAGCCAAGGTTTTTCTCGTGGTACAATGTAGACAATTCACATGGCCAATCCACAAGTTCATTAATCACATCACGTACTTGTTGCACGCGCTCTGCATCCAGTGCATTTCCTTCACGCGCACCATCTTGGCACACAAACAACTGCGTTGGTTGCTGCTTGCGTATCTCTGTCATCACCAGCCGCACATGGTCAGGACGATTGAAGGTTATGAGGAGTATAGGGGTATTAAACATACTATTTATTGCCATGTTTTATTTTCTCTTATCACTCTCGCAGGATTTCCAACTGCAAGACATCCTAAAGGGATGTCATGTGTCACAAGACTTCCTGCTCCTATAATAGTGTCATCGCCTATTGTGACACCTTTCAAAATAATTACACTACTTTCTATCCAAACATGCTTACCAATGTCATTTATAATCTTTCTCTATATACAATTGGATCTTCAGCATAAATATAATTGCATATATGTGCTATTGCCATCACAATATACCAAATCCATCTATGTTTATGTAATTTATCATAGAGTCGAATCTTTTTATCATTTTCTTCAAAAAATTTATTAAGTCTATTCGAATATAATTCACTACGCATACGTGCATCTTCAATTATTTTTCTTTCAACCCATTTTCCTGATGTTTCTGCACTAATTCCTGTTAAATCGTAATTTGATATATCCACATCATTATATCTAAAAGAAGCATCCTCTCTGCCTAGGCATCTCATAAAAAATTTGGTATCACCAATTATACGATAGGACTCATCAAACATACCATATCTATCAAATAGATCTCTACGGCAAAAAGTTGCCTGATGTAAAAAATGCCCCTTCATTACATCAAAGAAATTTATATCAGTCTTTCCATATCCTCTATTTCTATAGTGCTTATCTCCTATATCTTCTATCGTATTTCCTTGAATAATATCAGTACCATCTAATATTGGTGTTACATTTGCTATCACATTATCATCCAGCAAATAATCTCCACTGTTGAGCATTAAAATGTATTCACCTTTTGCTAATCGTACACCTTTGTTCATAGCATTGTAAATGCCTGTATCAGGCTCGGAGAGCCATTTCAGGCGAGAAGCGAGAGGTGAGAGGCGAGAGACAAGAGTGTTTTCATACTCACGAATAATTTCAACGGATCCATCCGTACTTGCACCATCCACGATAATATGCTCAAAATCAGAGCATGTCTGAGATGCCACAGAATCAAGCGTTTTCTTCAATCCTGCTGCATTATTGTAATTTATAGTGATTATAGATAGCTTCATCCTATGTTCTCACTTATTGCCATTGTTTACAAAACATTGAAAAATTTTACTTTATAATTCCGCGTTCAAGGTACTCTGCGAGGTTCACTCTCGCTTGCTCCGCTGCATGATCCGCCGCCACTTTCTGCATGTCGTGCCTTACCATCAGTTTCACCAACTCCTCAAAACTCGTCTTCGCAGGATTCCAGCCCAGCGCTTTCTTCGCCTTCGTTGGGTCACCCCACAGGTTCACCACATCCGTTGGACGGTAGAAGTCTGCCGACACCTCGATTAGCGTCTTACCCAGCAAATGCTCAGGTCCTGCTATGCAGACACCAATCTCCTCCGCG
>JAGBVI010000011.1 GCA_017630395.1 Paludibacteraceae bacterium | reverse complement strand
TTTCGGCATCTTTGAGATTCTTTTTAATCTATTTTTATTATTCTTTTTTGATAATAGTCCACTATTAACGGCAAAAAAATAATAAAAATAACCTTAAAAATCTCTCTCAAATATGCTCGAAATAAAATTTAAACAACTTCTAAATTTTATTGAAAAAATATTTTAGGCAACTTCTATAAATTCAGCAAATGCGATTTGCCCCAACGGCAACAACCGAAATCAATAAATAAGATTTAGGCAACTTCTTAGTTTGTTTTTGAATTTAACCACCCCTAAAGTGATTCTATATCTCCAAAAAATCAATCCCAAACACTCAATTACCTCACCTCCGGGCACGCTTCGCGGCCGTCAGTAACAAAATTCGTTACGACGACCCGGGAATTTCAGACTAATATATAAGAAGCTATTTAAATTTTTTTTCGGCATCTTTGAGGCGCTTTTTAAGCTATTTTCACTATTCTTTTTTGATAATAGTCCACTATCATCTTCAAAGGAATAATAAAAATAATCTTAAAAATCACTCTCAAATAGGCTCGAAATAAAATTTAATCAACTTCTAAGACAACTTCTATAAATTATGATAAATCATCACTAACTAAATTATAGGTGAGTTCTATAGAAATTGTCTAATGGTATCTATACTCGTATTTACCATATCCGTAACCGTATGATGCATAAATACGTTGCAAGAATTTCTCTTCATACAAACCATTCAAAATCAAGGCTGAATTAGGTAATCTACCCTCTTCCACCCAATTATTGATGGATTTGAACCAATGTTTATTCGAGTAGTTTGCTCTAAACACAATTGCACTCATATCTGCCACGCGAGCCAATACCAAGGTATCGGATACCAATGACAATGGTGCAGAATCTATCAAAATATAGTCGTATTTAGAACGAAGATAATCCATCAACTCATCCAATCTACTTAAAGACAATAATTCGGTTGGATTAGGAGGTACGGGACCGGAAGGAATTACATCCAAATTATCGTACTCCGTTGACAAAATTACATCATCACAACTCAAATCTGTATTGGCCAAGTAGTTGGACAGACCCACTTTCACCTCATCGCAAAAGAAATCTTTCAAATGAGGATTACGAATATCAGCTCCAATGGCTATTACTTTCTTTCCTAATGAAGCAAAAGAGATAGCTGTATTGGCTGTTATATAGGTTTTTCCCTCTCCAGAGGAGTAAGAAGTGAACAAAATTACCTTATTCTCCTTCTCCTTTAGAATAAATTGAATATTGGTTCGCAACATACGAAAGACCTCTTTGCGAAGTGTATCCAAATTTTGATTAGAAATATAGGCTTCCGAGAAATAAGGCACCTCTGCCACCATTGGCAAAGTGGTTAAATTTTCCTTCTCTATTGTATTGGTATTTTTAATATAAATCGAGAAGTATCTCTTTACCAAAACGAAAACCACTGCTATTGCCAAAGCAATCATCAAAGCAAAAAACAAGATAATCGATTTTTTAGGAGCAATCGGCACACTATCTGCAACGCTCTCATCCACAATCTTCGCTTTATTAACCGTTGCGGCCATCGCCAAAGCATTCTCTTCTCTTTTCTGCAAAAGCATCAAGAATAGTTGCTGTTGAATGTGTCTTTGACGTTCAATCTCCTCAAAGAGACGTTGTTGTGTAGGCACATTATAAATCTTTCCTCTATATTTGTCTAATTGCTGTTTTAGATCTTCTTGAGAAATTTTCAATCCGGATTCTACATTATCCACCAAAGTCATCACGTTGTCATACAAACCATTGATTTGGTTGGTTAGTTGTACCACCACCGGATTATTTTCTGATGTGGTTTGCATCAAACGATTCCTCTCCAACAACATCTTGTTGTAGAGA
This sequence comes from Paludibacteraceae bacterium, assembly GCA_017630395.1. Lineage (GTDB taxonomy): Bacteria > Bacteroidota > Bacteroidia > Bacteroidales > Paludibacteraceae > UBA1181. The sequence goes on along the minus strand of JAGBVI010000011.1, from coordinate 36,431 downwards.
TTAATTTGCTCTATCAATCCTTTATCTGTAAGACCCACATTGGATGGGATAACCATTCCCCGATTCTGCTCATTATTCAGATATTCTTTCAAGAAGAGAACCAATTTCAACTGCGTCTCATTATCCACCCTTTTCTGTTCATACTCAGCACTTTTAGCCAAAGATAAATCGGCATTAGAGAAAACATCGGTCAACCCCTCTTTGCGTTTATAATCCTCCAAATCCTTTTCTGTAATCCCCAACTCATCTTGCAACATTTTGATACGCTCCTCGATAAATATCGCCGTTTTCATGGCCGACTCATTTTTCTCATCAATCGCCATACGATTATAAATCGAAATCAAACCATCCAAGAATTTAACTCCCTTCTCTTTATTGGTTGTCACCAATTTCAGATTGATTACAGAGGTAGTTTTGCTAAAAGGCATAACGGTTAAATTGTTTGAATAGGCACGTGCAGCAGAGATAGGAGCCTGCAATTGGATGGAGATCTCTTCGCACTCATCACTCTCACAATCATACTCTTTCACCAACTCTAAAGGACCTAAATTGGTGTGCAAAAGCAATGGAAAAGCGGAAAATGTTGTATCCACCAATTGCACCTCGCCACAATGAAGAGTCAAATCCATCTCTTCGGGGTCACTAAGATCTATGCGAATTATATAAGGTTGAGTCACCTCATTCACTAAGAAGAGAGAATCATTCAAAACAATTGGCGAACGACCATACAAATCATACTTTCTGAAACCGGAATGCCCCATATAGCTTTTATAAAGCCCCAATTCCGTCACCGTACGACGAGCCAAAGATTTGGAACGCAAAATCTCCACCTCATTATCCGTTGCAGATTTAGCTAAGGCATTAATATCTTCAAAGACAGTTAGTTCTGTTATATAATCGCCACCACGCTTCTCATCTCTCACCATCACGGAAGCCGTAACACGATAGGTAGGCATAGCATAATAGATGTATATGCAAGCCACAGCCAAACAGACAACAATAGAGAATACAAACACCCTCCAATTAGACAAAAAGTGATACAAAAGATCCTTTACGTCGATACCTTCCTCTTTCTTAGTCATAAAAACCTCCTTTCCCTTAATCGTTGTATCAATGGCAACCCCTTAATCTCCGGAAGCTGCAATGATTGTTACAATCAAGCTTGCTACAGACACTGCAGCAGTCACACCGGTTAAGATTTGACCCGTCAGTGCACTATATTTACTATTGCGCATTCTTGTTTTATTAGGCTCTACATACAACACATCATTCTGTTGCAAATAGAAATAAGGGGAATGAATAAGGTTCTTGTCGGTCAAATCCAAAACAACCACCTCTCTTTTCCCATCTACAGACTCTCGCATCAATTTTACATTGTCGCGTTTCCCATAAATTGTCAAATCTCCGGCTAAAGCCAAAGCCTCCAAAACATTCACCTTTTCGTTGGTAATGGTATAACTATTAGGTCTATTCACCTCTCCCAAGACAGAGATTTTGTAGTTAACCATTCTGACATTGATTAACGGCTCCTCTTTTAAATAGGGACGTAATTGATCCTTCAAATAGGCTTCCACCTGATTCTTGGTCATATCTGCCACCTTTATCTTGCCCAATACCGGAAAATCAATATTTCCATCATTATCTACCAAATACTTTTGCATGGCATTCTCTCCATTAGTATTTGTCGGAGGCAAGGCCGAACCGGATGGAAACATTAAGTTGAATGGAACAGATGCTTCTCTATCAAAAGTATTTACCGTGACAGTCAACAAATCTTTAGGTTTAATTCTTGCATCATACAACTCTTGAGCTGCCACGACCATAGTAGAATCACCACTCTCTTCTTGCAAATAGGCCAAACTTTTTTTTGTCGAACATGACATCAAAAGCAAAAACATACCACAAAGAAGCAAGAAAATTCCTTTCTTAAATATATTTATATTATTAAACACTACTTTCATTGAAATTCGTTAATTATTACTAAACTCCTATTACACAAATGTAACAAAAAGAATTTTTTTCGCAAATATTTATGAGAATATTTTTAGACAACTCTTTTAAATTGGGCTCATCAAAAAAAATGAGGAATGATTTCCAAAACCATTCCCCAAAGATTATCCAATTAGATTTAGTGGTAACAACTACCGTCTAAAGCTGATTTCCAATTCCTCTGATATCACTTAGAAAGCACCTTAATTTAGCACTCCGATTGCGTGAGACAACAATACTTTTCCATTTTGAATACCCAACAAGTTGGCAACTGCCTCTCTATCGACACTTCCACAGACAACAGTTCCCAAATTTTCAGCAGCACAATAGAGATAAATATTTTGACTCACATATCCGACATCCGTTGCAGAATAAAAGGCTTTTGCCTCTTCATCAAATCCCTCCATCTTATCGAAGTCAACCACCAAAGAGATGGCTACAGAAGCTGCTGCATAGAATGGTTGAGTACCTGCCGAAGTTCGATAATCTCCCTCTTTCACCAATTTCAAAGAGTGGGAAACCGCCTCATAACGATAGATAGCAACAGGGGTAAATAGATATACATCAATTTCTTGAGCATTACGAGCAGATGGAGCCGTACGTTTCCCACCCCCTGCTCTATTCACACCATTCGCAGCCCACAACAAATCAGCAATTTGTTGATTGGTTAAATTGTCGTTTGAGAATGCACGTTCTGTTCTTCTGGCTGACAAAGCCTCCATAATATCAACACTCAACGTTTTTGAATTGGGTAATAATGCTATTGAATCCAGAACATCCGTTGAAATGGAGTAGCCTGAATTATCCTCATCTACAGTTGTATCTTCTTTTTTTGAATCGCAGGAAACAAATCCAACAATAGCAAAAATAGATACGAACAATAAATCAAAAATCTTTTTCATTTTATATTTCTTTAAATTACGTTTAAATTGGTCTATATAACAAATTAGAAGCTGTTTAAATTTTATTATAAAAAATTTAGAGTTTCACTCTCTTATTTTCGGCATCTTTGAGATTCTTTTAGGAGGGTTCTATAAATTCATTTCGAGGAATTTTTGAATTTATTTCGAGTAAATTGCCGTGCGAAAGGAAGGAGCAGTGCGAGCACTGTGACCGACTGACAAGCAGCAAATTGCCGAAAGAAATCAAAAATTACCGAAAAGTTTTTCAATCTGCGGTTTACACTTTTTAAATTTTAAACGGTGAATTTATAGTACTCACCTTAAACCTATTTTTATTCTCCTTTTTTGATAATAGTCCACTATTTTCTGCAAAAGAAGACTAAAAATAGATTTAAAAAACTCTCTCAAATATGCTCGAAATAAAATTTAATCAACTTCTTATAATAGCAACCTACTGTCTATTTTTTCTTTTTAGAAGAGATAACTAAATATAAAACAAATATTACAAAGATAGCGACACCGCCCCAGAATAGATAGGGTTTATACTCTTCAATAGCAGAGGCCAACATATCTTTAGGGACCAGACTATGCAATCCGTAACCGATAGCCGCCAAAATGATATTCCATACAGAAGCACCTAAAAAGGTATAGAATAAGAAAACCGGCAATTTCATCTTAGCCAATCCTGCAGGAATGGATATAAGTTGACGAACAGCCGGCACCAAACGACCTATAAGAGTAGATGAGACACCATGCTCTAAGAAATACTTTTCTGCATACTCCACTTTTTCTTGCGATAAAAGACAAGCCTTCCCGAATTTGCTCTCTGCAAATTTATAGACAACAGGTCTGCCCAACCAATAGGCCAAACCATAGTTAATCAAAGCTCCCAATAGAGCTCCTACAGAGGCCGCCAATACGACGCCCACCACATTCAATTCTCCTGCCGCCGCTTTATACGCTGCAGGAGGAACAACAATTTCAGATGGAAATGGAATAAACGAACTCTCTATTGCCATTAACAAAGCAACAGTCCAATAATTCAGATTATCCAAACACCATTGAATTATATCTAACGATTCCATAAATTTTATCTTTCGTTTTCAGTGCCATAACTTCTATCAAGTGTAATTTGTAAGTTAAGAGTTGTTCAGAAGCTATTTAAATTTCATCGAAAAATTACCTAATTTACTGAAGTTAACTTAATAGAAAAAAAAGGTTGCACCCAAAGGCACAACCTTTTATATTGAATTATTTATTAATTCTTGCTTGGATAGCTTTAGTCTCTTCTTCGTAACCCGGTTTACCCAACAACGCAAACATATTTTTCTTGTAAGCCTCAACACCCGGTTGGTTGAATGGATTTACACCCAACAAATAACCACTGATACCACAAGCTTTCTCGAAGAAATAGAACAATTGTCCAATGTAATATTCGTTCAACGAAGGCAAATCAATATGAAGATTAGGGACTTGACCATCGATATGAGCCAAAACAACACCTAATTCAGCCATTTTATTCACCTCATCAACACGTTTACCCGCCAAGAAATTCAAACCGTCCAAATTTTCTTTATCTTCCGGAACAATCATCTTCTTGTTAGGACGTTTGATGGAAATAACTGTTTCAAAAATTGTACGTTCACCCTCTTGTACCCATTGTCCCATTGAGTGCAAATCAGTAGAATAATCTACAGCAGCAGGGAAAATACCTTTGAATTCTTTTCCTTCAGACTCACCATACAATTGTTTCCACCACTCACCGATATAGTGTAATTTAGGGTGATAGTTCACCAAGATTTCAATCTTTTTCCCTTTTTGATACAACTCATTACGAACAGCAGCATAAACAGCAGCAGGGTTTTTAGCAAATGGAACATCCACACCACACATCTCTTGCATTTTAGCAGCACCTGCCACCAATTTCTTAATATCAAAACCTGCTACTGCAATTGGCAATAGACCAACCGGAGTCAACACAGAGAAACGTCCACCCACGTTATCAGGAATAACGAAAGTTTTGTATCCCTCTTGAGTAGCCAATTTACGTAACGCACCTTTCGCAGCATCAGTTACAGCCACAATACGTTTTTGAGCTTCCGCTTTTCCTACTTGCTCTTCCAATTGAGTTTTTAACAAACGGAAAGCCAATGCAGTTTCAGTTGTTGTTCCCGACTTAGAGATATTGATGATACCAAATTGTTTTCTCTTCAAAAATGCAGACAATTCTGCCAAATAATCCTCACTGATATTATTTCCGGCATAAACGATTGCAGGATTTTTCTTGCTTTTTTGATACGCTGCAAAAGAGTTAGACAAAGCATCAATAACCGCACGAGCACCCAAGTAAGATCCACCGATACCGGCAACCACTACCACGTCGCAACGAGATCTTAGGTCATTTGCAGTAGCAATGATTTCGTCCATAAATGATTCAGTAATAGAACCAGGCAAAGTCAACCAACCCAAGAAATCATTTCCCTTACCGGAACCATCATGCAACATTTTTATGCACTCTTTAACTTTTGAATCATAAGCACTAACGCTTTGCTTTGAGACATACAAACCTTCGCATCCGAATGCATTCTCAATGTTCAATTTCATGTTTTCCATTTTTATTCTTTATTTCGTTATTAAAAACTAACCTATGCACCAACAACAAAGAGTACTAACGAATCAAATCTGTTAGCACTTTTATCTCTATCACCGGCGATATTTTACCATAAAGTATGTTATATACAGCATTCAAAATCGGCATATTCACTTGGTAATCTTTATTAATTTCGTAAATACACTTTGTTCCATAATATCCCTCAGCTATCATCTCCATCTCCAATTGAGCGGTCTTAACTGAATAGCCTTTCCCAATCATGGTTCCAAAAGTTCTATTCCTACTAAATTTAGAATAAGCCGTCACCAAAAGGTCTCCAAGATAGGCTGATTCATTAATATTTCGCTGTTTTTCGTTGACGATATTCAAGAAACGATTCATCTCTTGAATCGCATTGGAAACTAAAACAGCCTGAAAATTGTCTCCATATTTCAAGCCATGACAGATACCTGCAGCGATTGCATAAACATTCTTCAACACAGAAGCATACTCCAAACCGAATACGTCATCTACTACAGAGGTTTTAACATAATTGCAACGCAACATATCTGCCAACATTTTCGAGTTCTCTCTCGAAAATCCTCCGATAGTTAAATAAGAAAGTCGGTCCATTGCCACCTCTTCTGCGTGAGAAGGTCCAGAAATCACCATTAAATTCTCCAATCGCACATCATACTCTTTATGAAAATATTCTGAAACCACTAGGTTATCATCCGGCACAATACCTTTGATTGCAGAAACTATCAGTTTATTTTTTAAAGGGACACGTAATTTCTTCAAATGTTGTTTTAAAAAAGGAGATGGTGTTACAAAAATCAAAATATCCGATTTTTTAACCACCTCATTAATGTTTGCAGAAAAGTCGATTCTGCTCACATCAAACTGAGCTGTTGGCAAGTAAGACGGATTACGTCCCAATTGCTGAAATTCGGCAATTTGCTCTTTTCGACGCATATACCAACCGATGCGACGTTCCTGATTAGCCATACATATTTTAGCAATTGCAGTAGCCCAACTACCGCCTCCCATCACAGCTATTTTAGGAGTTTTTCCCATACAAATAAATTATTCGTTTTCGTCTGATTCTTGTTCCTCATTTGCTTTTGACTTCTTTTCAGGTCGCATTTGAGGGAAGAATAACACCTCTTGAATTGTTGTCTTACCTGTCATCAACATAACCAAACGGTCGATTCCGATACCAATACCTGAGGTTGGAGGCATACCATATTCCAAAGCTCTCACAAAGTCATGATCGATAAACATCGCTTCGTCATCACCTTTTTCAGACAAGCGCAACTGCTCTTGGAAACGCTCCATTTGATCTATCGGATCGTTCAACTCTGAATAGGCATTAGCCAACTCTTTTCCATTCACCATCAATTCAAAACGTTCTGTCAAGCCCTCTTTTGAACGATGCATTTTGGTTAAAGGAGACATCTCTACAGGGTAATCTGTAATGAAAGTTGGTTGTATATAAGAACCTTCGCAGAATTCACCAAAGATTTCATCAATCATCTTTCCTTTACCCATTGTTTCATCCACCTCTAATTTTAGAGTTTTACAGATGGCTCTAATCTCCTCTTCTGATTTCCCTTCCAAATCATATCCTGTTTTTTCTTTTATCGAATCCAAGATAGAGATGCGTTTAAAAGGAGCTTTAAAACTGATCACATTATCACCGATTGTTGTTTCGTATGAGCCATTAACATCCAAGCAAATACGCTCTAACAACTTCTCAGTAAAGTTCATCATCCAATTATAATCTTTGTATTGTACATACAACTCCATACAGGTAAATTCCGGATTATGAGTTTTATCCATTCCTTCGTTACGGAAGTTCTTACCTATTTCATAAACTCCTTCAAAACCACCTACAATCAAACGTTTCAAATACAACTCGGTAGCAATACGAAGGTACAAATCGACATCCAATGTATTGTGGTGAGTAATAAACGGACGAGCTGCTGCACCACCTGCCAATGATTGCAAGATAGGAGTTTCCACCTCGGTGTACCCGGCTTCATCTAATTGATCTCTCAAAGATTTTATGATTCTTGCACGCTTCAAGAAAACCTCTTTCACACCTTCATTCACAACTAAATCAACATAACGTTGACGATAACGCAATTCCGGGTCATCAAAAGAGTCATACGCTACACCATCTTTGTACTTCACTATAGGCAATGGTCTTAACGACTTGCTTAACACCGTAATTTCAGAGGCATGAACTGAAATTTCTCCCATTTGAGTACGAAAGACATAACCTTTAATTCCGATAAAATCGCCGATATCCAAAAGTTTTTTGAAAACAACATTGTACATATCCTTATTTTCGCTCGGACAAATTTCGTCACGAGATATATAAATTTGGATACGTCCTTTACTATCTTGCAACTCCATAAAAGAGGCTTTCCCCATGATACGTCTGGTCATGATACGACCAGCCACAGTTACCTCACGTTGAGGTGCATCATCTTGAAATTCGCTTTTTATATCTGTAGAATAAGCACTTACCACATACTCTGCAGCCGGATATGGGTCGATACCCATATTTTTTAGGTTTTTCAAACTCTCTCTACGAAGAATTTCTTGTTCACTCAATTCTGAAATACTCATTGTATTATAATAACATTAATCGTTAATCAAGCAACGAAATTAAAAATTTAATTACAACTCACAAATAGATTACTTTAAAAAATCAGATTTTAACATAAATCAAAATGTCAAATCAAAAGCATCCTTAAATTCTTTATCCGTTATCATTAGGCAAAACACTTGGCCAAGGATTTTCAACAATACCAGCCATCTCCACCATTTTCGCATGTACTCTATCTCTTAACTCATCCACAGAGTCTTTTCTTGGCAAATCCAAGTTAGGGAAAATTGGTTCTCCTACTGTAATCGTAAACAACGGCATATTTTTGTTAAACAACTTATAAAGACCTGTCCTTTCACGATAGGTAATCACCATTGGAACAATTGGGATTTTGTATTTATAAGAGAAAGTAAAAGCGCCTTTTCTGAATGGTCGTAAAGGTTTATAAAAATCCCAACGGCACTCTTCCGGAAAGACATGAATCCATTTTTTTTGTTCATGCAAAGAGTCAAAAGCCTCATTAAATTTTTTCAAACCCGACATACTGGTAGGCACAGGGATTCCGCAAGCAGCACGCATATTATCACGCTCATACGTATTAAAATTCTCGCCCCAACCAGGGAACCATAAATTGGATTGCCCGGATGCTTGCCATACCGCAAGAAAATCCCAACGATAAGCATGATTAGCAACAGTCACTGCTCCATTTTTCAAGGCATCTTTATACTTTTTTAAAACCTCTCTGTTTTTAATTCGAAGACCGAAGACCAATGGATTAACCCAAAAACAGACTCCAAAAGCCCTAATCCGTCCAAAAAAACGAGCAAATCTTGCTTTGAAAGAATTATCGATATAGGGATAATTTTCATCAAATACATGATCATAGATAAAGTCATACTTCAAACGATGATAAAAAGGGTTATCTTCCGGGAAAGTATTTTCAACATCGGGAACATAGACTCCCTCCTTTACTTTCAGCATTTTATACCTTTTATTCTCAAAACAAGACTGTGCCATAAATATAATATTTAAAAATCTCTTTCTTACAAATTCTTTAAATGAGGATTATTCAATCTCTCTTCCAAGACTGTGGAAGCATCTCCATGTCCACTATAGAGTGCTGTGTCATCGGGTAAAGACATGATTTTTTCTGTAATACTCTTAATTAATGTATCATAATTACCTCTATGTAAATCCGTTCGACCTACCTCCCCTTCTAGTATAGTATCACCAATAAATGCCGATTTTGAAGCTTCATCATAAAAAGCTAAACTACCAGGAGAATGTCCAGGTACATGCAACACTTTTAGGTGTATATCTCCTACCGAAATCACATCTCCTTCCCGGAGCTTATTTTTCAACGGTAGAGCATCTTCATCCAACGGCATATCAAACAATGCCAACAAGTCTGTATAGTGATTCAAGAAAAACATATCTTCTTTCGCCCCCTCGGCACCTATACCATACGTCTCTTCGATAAAGCGATTCCCATATACATGGTCAAAGTGTAAGTGGGTATTCAACATACGTACAAGTCGAATATTATTCGTCTCGATATACTCCTTCAGCAATGCCTTTTCATCGTCCGACTGACAACCGGGATCTATTATAACTGCATCTCGAGTTGATTCGTCTATCAACAAATAGGTATTGACTTGTAGTTGGTTGAATCTAAAAATCTTCAATTCCATGTCAGACTATTTTCATTTCGAACTGCAAATATAAGACAATTTACTGAAATCCAACCTCCCTTTACACGGAAATATTATTTTAGACTATTCCCAATTTATGATTTTAGCTCTTTTGAAATTCTTCTTACTAAGAAGCTGTTTAAATTTTATTAAAAAAAAAATTTAGAGTTTCACTCTCTTATTTTCGGCATCTTTGAGATTCTTTTAGGTGGGTTCTATAAATTCATTTCGAGGAATTTTTGAATTTATTTCGAGTAAATTGCCGTGCGAAAGAAGGAAGCAGTGCAAGCACTGTGACCGACCGACAAGCAGCAATTTGCCAAAATAAATCAAAAATTACCGAAAAGTTTATCAATCTGCGATTTACACTTTTTAAATTTTAAACGGTGAATTTATAGTACTCACCTTAAACCTATTTTTATTCTCCTTTTTTGATAATAGTCCACTATTTTCTACAAAAGAAGATTAAAAATAGATTTAAAAATCTCTCTCAAATAGGCTCGAAATAAAATTTAAACAACTTCTAAGAAAAAATAACAACTTTACTACCTATTATGTAAATTATCTATATATTTGCAAACAATATCAATGGTCGCAAACTACAAATATTAATAAGCTACTCCCTAATATATGGTAGCTATCACTTAATTAATTACAAGATAATGAAAAAGTTATTTCTTCTCGGTATATTAATGATTACCGTGACTTTTCTTTGGGCTCAGAATAGTTTTATTATTTACATGAGCGATGGCACTACTGCTGATTATCCAACTTCTAATGTTGATAGTATTGTATTCGTCAAAAGAGAAGTAACTCCTCCGGACTCCTCCTCTTCTAACCCTTCTGTATCGTTTACAGACTCTGTTCAGATTATTCGTTCGGGCGGGTGGTTTGAATCCGGATTTGTTGAATGGACTCCGTTAAATGGGGCATCCGACTACAATGTTTACTACAAAAACAAGGAGGCAAATTCTTACTCTCCAATCGACAAAATGTTAATCAGAAACTATGGTTCCTACATCCGTGCTGACATTCCGGGATTACCTGCCGGCTTCTACGATCTAAAAATTGTTCCTATTGAGAAAGGGAAAGAGGGAAATAAGGCATCTGTCACCTCCTTCTCCACAAAAGCCCACAACAGAGAAGGGTTTGCTCATTTCAACAACAATATAGGAGTGGGTGCCTACAATAATGATGGCTCTTTAAAAGAGAATACAGTTGTTCTATATATCACCGAAAAAAGCAAAAGTTCAATTTCTTTATCGGTACAAACTTCTTCAACAGGGTTTACCGAATGTGTTGGCATCAGTGCTATTTTGAAAGCTTTACAAAAGGGATATGAAACCCGCCCCATCTGCCTACGCCTTATCGGGAAAATTTCTATTGATGGCATGAACGAGTCCGGTGACACCAACAATCTACTTATCAAAGCAAGTTCAGCTGATAAACCGATTCAAAATATTACTATAGAAGGTGTTGGAGAGGATGCGGTGTGTTATGGATTTGGAATTCGCTGTAATAGAGCCCGCAGCATCGAAGTTAGAAACTTGGCTATTATGCTCTTCGGAGATGATGGCATTGCATTGGAAACTGCTAACAGCAATATATGGATCCATAACAACGACATCTTTTATGGGACGGCTGGAAGTGATGCAGACCAAGCGAAAGGCGATGGTTCAATGGACTTAAAAAATGATTCAAAATATATCACCATTTCGTATAATCACTTTTGGGATTCCGGAAAAATGTCTCTTTGCGGTATGAAATCTGAAACCGGAGAAAATTGGATTTCTTACCACCACAATTGGTTCGACCACTCAGATTCTCGCCACCCTCGTATTCGTACAATGAGTGTTCATATTTACAACAACTACTACGATGGTGTTTCTAAGTATGGCGTAGGTGTTACCTATGGAGCATGCGCATTTGTTGAAAATAACTACTTTAGAAACTGTAAATATCCGATGTTAATTTCAATGCAAGGTTCTGATTCCGGAACTTTCTCCGGAGAGAATGGTGGAATTATAAAATCGTATAACAACTACATTAGTGGTGAAAAATCATACATCACCTATCAGCAAAACAGCAGTGACTTTGACGCATACGAAGTCACTAACAGAACCGACCTTGTACCTTCTGACATAAAATGCAAGCAAGGGGCAACCGGTTACAACAACTTTGACACCAACACCTCTGTGATGTATAGTTACAATCCGGACCCTACCGATAAAGTTGTCGAAATTATAGAAAATGAGTCAGGACGAATCAATGGTGGAGATTTTTCATGGGAATTTAATGACAGTCAAGATGATGATGACTATGCGGTAAATAACGAATTAATGCAGGCCATCCAAAATTACACCTCCCAACTGGTATCCATCTTTGGAGAGTAATCTTAGAAAGGAAAAAGAGGGTGTATCAAAATAGATATGCCCTCTTATTATCCTTATAAATCATCTCGTTTCAACCTATAGAAACGATTTAGATTCCACTTAACTACAAAGAAAGAACCTTATTGGCAAATTCGTCCCAAGTCATGAAAGGATAATCCAATTCACCATAATCCTTATCATTCTTTCTTATTCGAACAAACTTCGCACCACAAGAGAAAGCAGATTCACCATCTGTATCCTCTCTATCTCCCACCATTAAAATTTCAGAGCAGGAAACACCCAATGACTGTGCGATTTCATACATTGGACGACACGCTGGCTTAAACGCTCCCATAGTAGGCGCACACCAACAATTACGAGTCAAATTCTCTGGCAACCCTACAGCCTTCATTCTCTGAGGGAGCATAGGATAATCAGAATAAACAGCCGTTGCCATTCCTTTTTGATTTAACTTTCCAAAAACCTCTTCCACCTTATCATTGGCAAAATAATGTTTCTCCAACACCGATATAAAACGATTCATAAAATCATTTTCATACCATACTTTTGCCGATTCAAATGAACATTTTTTAGCAGTCGCCAAACGTCCATAAAACTCTTTTTCAAACGCCTCCTTGGTCTTCAAATCTACACCTTGCATATCTTTTCTGAAAGTTCTTTCCTTTTTCATTATAAAAATTTCAGACAAATCTGCCATTACAAACCAAAATGGGAAATGGCGATTATTATACAGAGTGCCATCAAAATCAAACACAACAGCTTTTATGCCTTTAAAGTCAACTTCCATCCTTATCTAGAGCGAATTACTTCTTAAAGTGGGTTCTTTAAATTCATTTCGGGAATTTTTGATTCTATTTCGTGTTGATAGTCTTGCAAAAGAAGTGAGCAGTACAAGCACTTTCACCTACTGACAAACAATCAGAAGCCGCTTAAATTTTATTTTTAATTTATGTTGAGTTTCACTCTCTTGTTTTCGGCATCTCCGAGATTCTTTTCAACCTATTTTTATTATTCCTTTTAAGGATAGTCACTATTAACAAAAAAATAATCTTAAAAATCTCTCTCAAATATGCTCGAAATAAATTTAAAACAACTTCTTAGCTACCGAGATAAATCAAAAAGTACCAAAAGTTTATCACCCACGATTATACTTTTTAATTTTAAACGGTGAATTTATAAAACTCACCTTAGATGAGTTTTATAAATTCACTTCGGGGAGTTTTTGATTTGATTTCGATAAGATTGCAGTGCTTAAGGAGTGGCAGTGCAAGCACTGTGACCGACTGACAAACAATCAAAAGCCGTTTAAATTTTATTTTTAATTTATGTTGAGTTTCACTCTTTTTTTCGGCATCTTTGAGATTCTTTTTAACCTATTTTTATGATTCTTTTTTGATAATAGTCCAACTATTAACAGCAATAAAAATAAACTTAAAAATCTCTCTCAAATATGCTCGAAATAAATTTAAAACAACTTCTTAGCTACCGAAATAAATCAAAAAGTACCGAAAAGTTTATCGCATTGCGATTTATACCTATTTAATTTAAAACTATGAATTTATAGAACTTCCTTTAACTAAATCTTTAAATTTAGCATGACGAGCCTCATCTTGCAACAATAAGTTCAACTTAAATTGTCCATCACGAGCTCCCTCTTCAATACAACGAGCTTTGAATTTTTCAAACGACTCAGAAACAAGAAGATGAGTATATGGGTCATGAACACGCAACGAATCACGTTTAGCTTGGTACTCCATATTTCTATTCTTCAACTTTTCATCAACAACCTTAGTAAATTTCTCGGCCTCATCTTGAGAAGTTTCTTGATTCTCAAATTCATAATAGAAACGATAAGCTGAAACACTCATATCAGCAAATCCGATAAAGAATTTAACCGGCATGTTCAACTCTTTTGCAGTCTCTTCTACTGCAGAAGTAAACTGAGTCTCGTGCAATTTTTCTCCTGTCATTGTTACAATTCCATTGATTTTTTGTACCATGTGTACCTTCGGAATTGTACCATAAAAACCTTCCACTTCCAACAAATCACTCATTGTATAACGATACAAACCTGCCCACGTTGTGACGTAAGGACAATATTGTTTTCCTAACTCCAACTCATGCAATTGCAAGAATTTTGGATTTGGGTTTTCCAAATCATCTTTCTCTACAAATTCAAAATAGTGCATGTGAGGGAACAATACGGTTCCATTTGTTTCATCCAATACCAAACCTGCACGACATTCAGAAGAGAAGTAACTAAACTCTTGATGTAACATTTGAGAAGGGAACGAATCTTTGAATTTATCCAAATAGAATTTTGTATTACCACACTTCCACGTATTCAAAATTTGCATATCCGGCCAATAATGTTTTGGAAGCACCTCTCCATATTTAGCTTTCAATTCTCTCAACTCTTTTGCACGCTCAGGATTCGGTTTCAAATTCTTTGCTTTGATAATATTTTGTCTGATATCTTCCGGAATATCTAATTTTCTACTGATAGTTCCTTTTTCGATATCTTCTACATATTCATCAAAGAACTCGTTCACATTTTTCTGCATCTCAACAATTGTAGAAGGGTTGGCAGTTACCACCAAATGAACATTATGTTCAATACCCAAACGCATAATCACATAATAACGTGATTTGTAGTCTGATATCGAGAATACATCTGCAGGTGCTGTATAAATCACCTTAATAAATTCCGGACAATCTCGTTGTGTTACACCCGAAACAGAACCAAATACAGTTCCATCAGGAGCAGCACCTTCAATCGCCTTACCTACAATAGATACGATAGGACCTTCAAAAACTTTTGGTCTATTCTTAATAAAAGAATACAACCAAACCTTAGTCATCTTACTATAAATATTGGAATAATATTCATTGGTGATCGGAATCCATTTAGGCTCGCTTGTTGTTCCTGATGTTGTTGCATACATTTTAGGTTTCCCAGGGAACAAAACATTTGCTTCTCCATTTTTATGACGTTCTACGTACGGACGAAAATCTTCGTAATCGTTAGCTTTTACATTTTCTTGGTAACGTTTAAACAACTCCTCCGGCGTTTTAGCTTCCAAAATTTTTGCAAAATTATGCTCTTTCCCGTAAACAGAATCTTTTGCATATTCCAATATTTGACGTAACGTCTTTTCTTGTGCCTTTTTACAGTTCTTAGCTGCTTTATCCAATTTCATCCATTGCATTTTTCCTGCAATAGTCAAGAGTGTGTTAATTTTCCACAATCCTTTTGTCTTTGGTTTACTCATAAATATATCTTATTGTTTATAAATTCATTTTGGGCGCTAAAGTAATAAAAATTAAAGGGAAAACTATCCTATTTGTAAAAAAAATTAACTATTTGCGAAATTTAGAATATAAATTAAGAAGTAGTGAATAGTAACTCTCTAAATCCTCTCATGCTAATTGGGGAGAAAGTCATAAAAAAAGAAAAGAGACTGAACCAATTTTTTTTGAAACAGTCTCTTTTTGAATTTTCTTAAAATTGATTATTCCATCAATTTTCTATATCGGATTCGTTTCGGTGCCACATCTCCCAAACGTCCTTTTTTATGTTCTTCATACTCTGAATAAGAGCCTTGATAAAAATAGACATTAGAATCTCCTTCGTAGGCCAAAATATGCGTACAGATACGATCTAAGAACCAACGGTCGTGAGAAATTACCACTGCACATCCTGCAAAATTTGTCAACCCCTCTTCCAATGCTCTCAACGTATTTACATCAATATCATTGGTTGGCTCATCTAACAATAAGACATTCGCATCCGATTTTAAGGTAAGAGCTAAATGCAAACGATTACGTTCTCCTCCCGATAACACGCCACATTTTTTCTCTTGGTCACCTCCGGTAAAATTAAATCGAGACAAATATGCACGCGCATTTACATCTTTACCGCCCAAACGAATAAATTCTGAACCTTGGGATATTACCTGATATACCGTTTTCTCCGGATCTATATCCTTGTGGGACTGGTCGGCATACCCTACTTTTACAGTCTCTCCCACTTCAAACGTTCCTCCATCTACACTCTCCAAGCCCATAATCATACGGAACAGCGTTGTCTTTCCGGCTCCATTCGGACCAATAATTCCCACAATACCATTCTGAGGCAAAACAAAATTCAAATCATCGAATAACAATCTATCTCCAAAGGCTTTTTTCACCCCTTTAGCCTCAATAACTTTCGCTCCCAAACGTGGCCCATTCGGTATAAATATTTCTAATTTTTCTTCTCTCTCTTTTTGATCTTCATTCAACAATTGGTCGTATGCATTCAAACGGGCTTTACCTTTAGCTTGACGAGCTTTAGGAGCCATTCGCACCCATTCTAATTCTCGCTCTAATGTTTTTCTTCGTTTACTCGCTTGCTTCTCTTCTTGCTCTAACCGTTTTGTTTTTTGTTCCAACCATGAAGAATAATTTCCTTTCCACGGAATACCTTCTCCCCTATCCAACTCCAAAATCCAACCTGCCACATGATCCAAGAAATATCTATCGTGCGTAATAGCAATAACTGTTCCTTTATATTGTTGCAGGTGCTGCTCTAACCAATCAATAGACTCTGCATCCAAATGGTTAGTTGGCTCATCTAACAACAAAATATCAGGTTGACTCAACAAAAGACGACATAGTGCAACCCTTCTCCTTTCTCCTCCGGAGAGATTTTTCACCAATGCATCCTCTGGTGGACAACGAAGCGCATCCATTGCTCGTTCTAATTTATTGTCCAAATTCCATGCATCCGCTTGATCCAATAATTCTTGCAACTCTCCCTGACGAGCTATCAATGCATCAAAATCAGCATCCGGGTCTGCAAATTTCTCATTTATCTCATCAAACTCTTTCAAAAGGCCTACAACTTCAGACACTCCTTCTTGAACGACCTCCTTAACAGTTTTTTCATCGTCCAACTTAGGCTCCTGTTCTAAATAACCTACAGAGTACCCTGGCGAAAAAACAACCTCTCCCTGATATGATTTCTCAACACCGGCAATAATTTTCATCAAGGTAGATTTTCCCGATCCATTTAGACCAATAATTCCAATTTTTGCTCCATAAAAAAACGATAAATAGATATTATTTAAAACTTTCTTTTGATTATTAAAAGTCTTACTTACACCTACCATCGAAAAAATAACTTTTTTATCGTCTGCCATATTAAATAGATTTATAATTTATTCTGAATTAGCTTTTTGCGGCCTCTATCAATTTCTTTCAAGGGATATTGCCGCAAAGTTCATCTACCTTCTTTTACACTTTCTGCATTATAAAAGGAGGAATTTATAGAACTCACACTTAGAAGTTATTTAAAATTTAAACAAATTCTTAATCATCCACCAACTTCAAAAACTCTCTCATTCCTTCTGAGGCGACTTTTTGAATAACGTTTACAGATGCATTCACCGGCAATTTAACCTCTTTGGGGTCAATGAGATAAATCTGTGCTCCAGAGGGTACATAACGCACCAATCCGGCTGCTGGATAAACCAACAGAGAGGTCCCAATAATTAAGAACAAATCAGCCTTTTGGACCCATTTGATTGCCAGCTCAATATTAGGAACAGGCTCTCCAAACCAGACTATATGAGGGCGCAACTGAGCTCCATCCGGAGCTTTATCTCCTAATGCGATATCCAACGCATCCGGAGGCAATGAAATTATCAAATTTTCATCATCAATTGACCGTGCTTTCAATAATTCACCATGTAGGTGCAATACCTCAGAGCTTCCGGCTCTCTCATGAAGGTCATCAATGTTTTGCGTAATAATAGATACGTCATACTCACTTTCCAACCGAGCTAATGCCTCATGCGCAAAATTAGGATGATGATTCTTCAAATCCTGTCTCATACGGTTGTAGAAATTCAATACCAACTCCGGGTCTCTAAAGAAACCCTCCGGTGTTGCTACATCCTCCACACTATACTCTTCCCACATTCCATCAGAATCACGAAATGTACGAATACCACTCTCTGCACTAATCCCGGCTCCTGTTAATACGACTAATCTCTTTTTCATAGATTATTTTACTATTTTAATCGAAGTGTAATATAACATAGAGTTGCCACCATCGAACAAGACAGCAACTAAGGCTTCCATAAGTCTCCAAAAAGAACTCTTAGTTGTAGCGTCGGTTTAAGATTTCCGAATACAAAAATGCCTTCTTCAACTCTTCTGGAGAATCCAACTCCGATAAGAAACCTAAATCCAAAGCCTCTACTGGTTCTGCAACCATTGTCTTTAAGTCAACAATACCTCCTGTTCCTTCAAGAGTATGAGTACCCATAAAACCAGAACTTTCTCGTTTTTTCAACTTCTCCTTAAGCAGTTGTTCACTGGTATATTTAGCAGCATTAACCTGCTTTACCACCTTCTCCAACTCTTTTTTAGCTTTCTCTTTTTGAGCAATTTCTTCAGAAAGACTCCGCCTTCTCTGCTCCGGCGTACTTGCTGTTTTTTTCTGCGTATGGGTGGCTATTTCGCGCTCCACACCATCTTTCGCTGCTTTTTTCTTGCGAACATCGAAATAGACTCCAATAGCAAAAATTGCCACATAAAAGAGAATAAACAAAAAATCCATAATCAATCTACTATTTTATTGATTGCTATTACAAATTAGCATTAATTTTTTCCAATAATTCATTTTTAGGAACAGCACCTACAACTTTATCAACCATCTCTCCATTCTTGATGAAGATAATAGTAGGGATGTTTCTGATTCCAAACTTAGAGACAATGTCCGGATTATCATCCACATCAACTTTCCCAATAATGGCTTTACCCTCAAATTCTGTTGCCAACTCTTCTACAATAGGGGCAATCGAACGACAAGGACCACACCATTGAGCCCAAAAATCAACAACCAACAACTGACCTTTATTCGCCATCTCTTCGTAATTTGCATCTGTAATAACTACTGCCATGATAGTAACTTTTTTTATTAATATTAATTTTATTTCATTAAAGCAATTATGCTCTTAATTACACTTTATTTATCTCAAATTCAACTTCTAAGTCGGTCAAAGCATCTAAGAAACTTTTAGTTACATTCACTCCCTTGAACGCACGACAACGCAAATTTAATATTTTTCCTGAACTTTGCATCAACATTTTTATATATAACGCACTTCCCCCCGAATCTGTTTTGTATAAATCGCATAATTCATATACTTGCGTGCAATGAGTTGAACACATAGAATCATTCATAATTATGACGATATTTTCAACCATTTTTTCTGCATCATTCGTCAAGAGAGAAATTTTTGAAACCACAATCGATTTACGATCCTGATAAGCAAACCGTTGTTTATACTGAACTTGCAGTAGCAGTTTATAGCCAGGAACAAAATAACCGGAATAAGGAACTACTTCCTCACCAAAAAAGAAAAACTCACAAGACCCCACATACCCTTGCAGAGTAAGAATCTTATATGGACTTCCTTTTTTTGTTGTTCCAGAACGAACATTGGTTACAACTCCTCCAACCAACAAATTTTTGCCTTCCGATTGTGCCAAAAATTCTTCATCATTCAATTGTCCCACTTCTGCATTACACACATATTTCAATACTACATAATGGTCATCCAACGGATGTGCAGAGAGGTAAATTCCAACCAAATCTTTTTCTCTATTGGATAATTCAGATGAGGACATACTCTCCACCTCAGGCAGTACCGGTTTAGCAATCATAGCTTCACTCATATCTCCAAATAGAGAATTGGCACTTAACTCTTTTTCAGACTGTACCTTATTCCCGTAGCGAATAAGAATATCTAATACAGAATCACCCTTGGCTGTTACCGCTAAGAAATGTTCTCTTTTTACATCCGAAAAACAATCGAATGCTCCTGACAGAGCTAAATTTTCAATTGTCTTTTTATTGCAAGCCGATAGATTTACACGCTCAAAAAAGTCATAAATATCTTTATATAAGCCATTCGTTTTTCGCTCTTTAAGAATCGCATCAACGGCAGCCTCACCCACACCTTTGATACCGCCTAATCCAAAACGTATATTTCCTTCTGTATTGGAGGTAAAGTTCAAATAACTTTCATTCACATCAGGGTTCAACACCTTTATACCCATTCGTTTACACTCCTCCATAAACTTAGCAATATCAGATATATTATCTTTATTTCGCGTCAAGTTCGCTGCCATAAAATCGGCAGGATAATGCGCTTTTAGGTAAGCTGTTTGATACGAGACCCAAGAATAACATGTTGCATGCGACTTATTGAATGCATAGGACGCAAACTTCTCCCAATCTCCCCAAATCTTCTCCAAGACTTTTTCATCATGCCCGTTTTTCATCCCTCCAGCCACAAACTTAGGCTTCAACTTATCCAATGTTGCTCTCTGCTTCTTACCCATTGCCTTACGAAGTGTATCAGACTCACCACGAGTAAAATCAGCTAACAACCGACTCAACAACATCACCTGCTCTTGATAGACTGTTACCCCGTAGGTATCTTTCAAGTATTTTTCCATAATTGGAATATCATACTCAATAGGCTCTTCACCATGTTTACGGCGAATAAAAGTAGGGATATAATCCATCGGTCCCGGACGATATAGAGCATTCATCGCAATTAAATCCTCAAAAGTAGAGGGCTTCAATGCGATCAAATGCTTCTGCATTCCGGGCGACTCAAATTGGAAGGTACCCACAGTAGCTCCCTCACTATACAATTTATATGTCAACTCGTCATCTATAGGAATTCTGTCAATATCTACATCAACACCATGTGATAATTTAATGTTTTTTAAAGCCTCCTTAATGATACTCAGTGTTTTAAGTCCAAGAAAGTCCATCTTTATCAATCCCACCGACTCAACATAGTGCCCATCATACTGAGTTACCATAACATCTGTTCCCGTTGCACGATCTTTGACCGTAGAGATAGGCGCAAAATTAGTTAAATCATCAGCACCGATAATAACTCCACACGCATGAATTCCGGTTTGTCTAATCGTATCTTCCAAGATAGAAGCATAATGCAACATGGAGGAAATTCCTTCATCTAAACCTTCATATGCCTCTTTCAATGGTTCTACATATTTCAAACAATTTCTGATATTCACTTTGGGCGTTTTCCCCTTTTCGTCCACTATATTATCAGGGAATTTATCCGGAATCATCTTTTTTATGACATCCACTTGTGACAAAGGAATATCTTGCACTCGCCCGACGTCTGCTATCGAAGACTTCGTTGCCATGGTTCCGTATGTAATAATGTGAGCCACCTTTTCTTTTCCATATTTCTCTGTTACCCACCGAAGTACTTCTCCACGACCATCATCATCGAAATCGACATCAATATCGGGTAAAGAGATACGATCCGGATTTAAAAAACGCTCAAACAGCAAATCATATTTCAAAGGGTCCACATCTGTAATCCACAAACAATATGCTACCACCGAACCTGCTGCAGACCCACGACCGGGACCAACTGAAACTCCTAATTCTTCACGAGCCGCACGTATATAATCCATCACAATCAAGAAATAGCCCGGAAATCCCATCGTTTTCATAATGTGTAACTCAAATACTATTCGCTCATGCTGTTCTTGAGTCAACTCCTTGCCATAACGTTTTTCAGCACCGATCCAAGATAAATGAGCCAAATAATCGGCCTCTAATTTTATACGATATAATTTTTCATACCCTCCTAATTTTTCAATTTTTGCATCTGCCTCCTCTTTCGAAAGAACAACATTCCCCTTTTCATCCCTCGTAAACTCATTAAACAAATCCTCTTCTGTAAATTTCTTTCGATACTCTTCCTCTGTTCCAAATGACTCTGGAATCTCAAATTTAGGCATCAACGGACCGGAATCTATCGAGTAGGTTTCTACCTTATCGGCAATCTCCAAAGTATTAGAGAGAGCCTCCGGAAAATCAGGGAATATAGCAGCCATCTCTTGAGGTGATTTCAACCACTCTTGTTTGGTATAATGCATGCGATTTTCATCGGAGACTTTTTTTCCGGTACTTAAACATATCAAACGATCATGCGCCTCTCCATGCTCCTCCTCTACAAAATGGACATCATTGGATGCAATTAACTTCACACCCGTTTTCTTGGATAACTCCGCCAAATGAGGAATTATCGCCTCTTGCATTTGATAGACCTCTGTATCCGCATTGGGTTTGTCCGTTTTATGACGCTGCATTTCCAAATAATAATCATCACCAAAAACCTCCTTGAACCACAACACGGCCTTTTCTGCCTCTTCATATTTTTTTGCGGTCAATAACTTTGCAATCTCACCTCCCAAGCAGGCAGAACAAACAATCAACCCCTCTTTAAATTGTTGCAAAATATTTTTATCAATACGAGGTCGACGATACTCTCCATCCACCCACGCAATGGAAATCAACTTACATAGGTTACGATACCCCGTTTTATTTTTAGCCAATAACACAAGGTGATAACCACTGCTATCCACTATATACTCCTTCCCTGATATTGGATCAACCTCCTTATAATCTTTATCCTTATCATACAAGGTACGTCTTGCACAATAAGCCTCAACTCCAATAATCGGCTTAAATATCTGTTTTTGCAACGATTCAATCTTTGTCTTTGCCTCATTCTTCTCCTCGTCAGTAGCAGTGTCGGATTTCAAAATCGCCTCTTGGCTCTTAATATCTCCCTTGACCGATTTATTTTGGCCTCCCACATAATCCATAAACTCCTTCATACCAAACATGTTTCCATGATCAGTAATAGCCAATGCCGACATCCCACAACGTTTTGCTTTTTCCACTAAATCCGGAATTTTAGACATTCCGTCTAAGATCGAATAATGCGTATGTACGTGCAAATGAACAAAATCTCCCATAAAAAACAACCTATTATTTTATAAACCACCCCTACCTATCACAAAAATCAACTCAAAAGAATTCATTCAAAATTATAGAGGCAATTCTACATACTACTATCTTTGATCTATCTCTATATCGAACTAAATTCAATCCACACAACCTTCTGTACGAATTACATTCCATCTTGCTTCATCCATCTTAGTTCCAACCACTTGAACAATATTTCCACTAACCAAAGCTCCTAATTCACCACAATATTTCAAGGAGTGACCATTAGAGTATCCGCATAGAAATCCGGAAGCATACAGATCACCTGCACCGGTAGTATCAACAGCCTCAACACCTTTCAAAGGCTGAACCTCATACACCTCTTCACCTCTACGAATTATTGAGCCATCCTTCCCCTTTTTTACGACAGCAATTTCACAATACTTCTCTGCCAACAAATCTGCAGCCTCATCAGGAGCTAACCCGGTGAATGACTTCGCCTCTTCTTCATTGGCAAAAATGATATCCACATATTCAGATGTAATACGATGCAAAAACTCCAAATTATCCTCCACAACATTATAACTCGCCAAGTCCAACGAAATTTTCAAACCTGCCTCTTTTGCCATTTTCAACGCAGTTTCTATCAAATCATAATTTTGAACTAAATAACCCTCTATATGAAATAAATCATACCCTTGAAATTGCGACAAACTGAGGTCAGACGACTGCAATTCACAAGCTGCACCCAAATAAGTTATCATCGTTCGCTCACTATCCGGAGAAATTAACGAAACACAAACACCAGTCGGTAAATCACTCTTTATCAAAAATGGTTCAACTCCACAAGATTTCATATCCCGACCAAAAAATGTCCCCTCTTCATCCTCTCCAACCTTTCCAATAAAACCACAAGAGATTCCCAACTTTGCCAAACCGGCTATCGTATTCGACGCAGAACCACCTGTCACAAAAAAACGCTCTCTATCACGAATGGCATTTTGTAACTCCACAGACTGTTCCTTACCAACTAATTGCATACTACCTTTGGGATACGAAAGTTTCTGTAACAAATCATCCGAATCCAAAACTGTCAAAACGTCCACCAAGGCGTTTCCTAATCCTAAAATCTTTAACATAATTCTCTCTTTGGGCTTTCGACGCATGTTACACCGACAAGCAATGTTTGACAAAACCTTAACTATCTCTATAATAAGCTCATGAATCCATTTCTCATCACATCCATGGCTCACCTACAAATATAAGTAAATAATCCTAAAATCACAAGATAATCTTTATCTCCTTTTTCCCTCCCCTTTCTTTGAGAAATCTTTGACCATTTTACCGAGTCTCCCATAACTTCATCACGACTTTTTTCTGTACAGCAGGATGTAGTTTGCTTCTACAAAGCTCCTCAAAGCCTATAACTTTAACTCATAACTATCTACTACTAAAGAATATAAGATTTCTACAAATATTTTTATTTTAAATTTACAGAAAAAGTATTGCATAATAAAAAAAATGTACTTACCTTTGCAACGCATTTGAGAGAAAATGCAATAAACTCTTCCTTAGCTCAGTCGGTTAGAGCATCTGACTGTTAATCAGAGGGTCCTTGGTTCAAGTCCAAGAGGGAGAGCAACTTAAAATAACTATTCATTCTTCCTTAGCTCAGTCGGTTAGAGCATCTGACTGTTAATCAGAGGGTCCTTGGTTCAAGTCCAAGAGGGAGAGCTTTAGAGAACAAATTGTCGCTATGATGATTTGTTCTCTTTTGTTTTAATAAACCTGACCAACAAAAAATATATAAGATGAGTCTATACCTCCCCAAAAGACTAAGATGCCATTTTAATTTTATTAAAATATATTTTCGAGTTTCACTCACTTACATTTCTGCATCTTTGAAATTCTTTTTATCCTATTTTTATTACTCTTTTTTATGAGGATAGTCACTATTAACGACAAAAAAAAGAATAAGAATAAATTTAAAAATAGCTCAAATAGAGTCGAAATAAATTATAAACAACTTCTAATAAACACTCAACTGACAATCTCAACTATTTGGTCGACTTATTTTCTCTTTTAGGAAACCATCCTCGTTCAACTCGCTTCCTCTGCTCAAAAACCTCTCCAATACTCCAAAAACTAGAAAATGCAACCACTCCTAAAAAGACAGAAAGAATAAGTTCATCGCAACAAAGCGATAAAATGGAACATACAATTCCCCAAACTAAAAATGCCCACCAACATTTCACTCCAAAATAATATTCTCCTTTTATTACTAACGGATGAAATAACCCGATAACAAAGAAGGAGAAAAATCCAATAACCAAACCGGTTAAATTATTTAATTCTATAAAATCAAACATATACAATCCTAAAATTTTAGCATTTATCTTTTCTGCAAAGGTACTTATTTTTAGTTAGGTATAAAGATACTTAAAGAAGAAAAAAAATAGAAAAATTCACTACATTTAATGATGGCGATTTCATTTCTTTTATCGTATTTTTGCAAAAAAAATTGATGAAAAAAAAGTTACATAATAGAATAACGTATTTCCCATTTATCTTGTTGGGTATAATAATTATATACTTAATAATTAATAGCTTCATTGGAAAAACTCTTCAAAATTCGACCGACATTCCCAATTTATATACTTCTACTCCTCTTCTGCTTTTATGGGGTTTATTAGGAGTGACCGGTATGGTGGTTCTACTCAGGAATGGAGATGGAAGGAAAATGCCATTGCTTCTGTTTCACTGTTCCCTGATTCTAATTCTACTTGGAGCTTGTGTCACTCACTTTACTCATGAAAGCGGAATCTTGCATCTACGAAAAGGTGTAGAAAAAAACAAATTCGTCTCTTTTCAAGAGAACCGACTTATCAAACTTCCTTTTTATTTAAGTCTTTCTGAATTTAACGTAATCAACTATCCGGGAACAACTACCCCGGCCGACTATAAAAGCATTGTTCATATCCAAAAAAAGCAAAAGTGCATCCCTGCAACAATATCCATGAACAAGATATTAAATATAGATGGATATCGCTTTTATCAAACCAGTTACGACGAAGATTTAATGGGAACAATTTTAACTGTAACCTACGACAAATGGGGAGTACGCATAACCTACATTGGTTATGGTCTACTCTTCTTCTCCATGTTCCTACTGCTACTTGCACCCAAAGGGAAATTCAGACATCTCCTAAAAGATAAACGCTGGAAAATGCTCTCGGTATTGCTTCTTTTCATGACTATTCCCAATCAGGGTTGGGCAAAAACAAAAACTCTTTCGGATGAAGAATTAGCTGCTTTCGGTCAAATCTTAATACAACACCAAGGACGTATCTCCACAATGGAAAATTTCGCAAGTGACTTTACAAAAAAAATTACCGGAAAAAGCTCTTATAAAGAATATTCAGCCCCCGAAGTGCTCTGTGGATGGATTTTTGCACCTGAAATTTGGCAGAACGAACCTATGTTCAAAATCAAAGGTAAATATGAACAAAATGTATTAGGAATAACTTCAGACTACGCAAAATTTACCGACTATTTTAACAATGACGTAAGTTACAAAATAGAGGAATTTATGTCGCAACCCGCCACCTCAAAAGAGAAAGAAAAGAGATGGAAAAAGTTAAGTATTATCGACGAGAAGGCCCAACTTATATTCATGCTACACTCAGGAGAACTTATCAAAATTTTCCCTATAAACAATAGAGGAAATATCGAATTACTTTCGTCTTCAGAAGCTAAATCTTACACATTAAATTCTTACGATTCACTCCTAACAAATCACTTTATCCCACTTCTATATGAATCAATACAAAAAAGAGAATCTTGCCAAGTATGGATAGAGCAGTTCAAAAAACATCAATTACAAAAGTTAGGAGACAATGCCCCTTCCGCAGTTCAACTAAAAGCAGAACAACTATATTTAAAGTACAATATTTTGCCAACATTAGGGTATTGCACATTAATAATCGGATTTATTGCCTTTGTTCTACTATGCTTACAACTTATTGGGAATCGTCGTTTCTACCGATTCCAAACACTCTCCATAGTTTTTTTACTATTGTCATTTTCCTACCTATCATTTATCCTATCACTAAGAGGAATAATATCGGAACGACTCCCTTTTTCAAACGGACATGAAACAATGCTTTCTATAGCATGGATGGCACAACTTGGCGCACTGATAGCCCGAAAAAAAATAAGTATTGTCATTCCTATGGGAATTTTAATGTCTGGATTTGCGCTACTAGGAGCAACGTTAAGTGATTCAAACCCGCAAATAACCCACCTTATGCCGGTATTAAATTCCCCTCTGCTCAGCATTCATGTTTCATTAATGATGATATCCTATACACTGATTGGATTTATAACTATTATCTCTCTACTATCAGTAATTTTGATTTTATTCCAACAAAATAATGAAGCTATCCAAAATCTCACATCTCTTAACCAATTATTACTCTATCCTGCACTATTTTTCATGAGCGCAGGAATATTTATCGGAGCCATTTGGGCCAATGTTTCGTGGGGGAATTATTGGTCATGGGATCCGAAAGAGACTTGGGCTCTTATCTCTATGTTGTACTACTCTATTGCCATGCACAACGACTCGTTACCATTCTTACGCAAACCTCAGCTATTTCACCTCTATCTTATAATTGGAGCTTTTTTGATTTTAACAACCTATTTTGGAGTAAATTACTATTTTGGAGGGATGCATAGCTATGCTTGATTTCAAAGAATATCACTAATTGTGGCGACTATTTCTGAAAATATCCCTAATAAAAGGGATTTTACAAAAAAATATAGCATTGTATCTTTGTATCAGAAAATTAAAACAGAGTCTCTAATTACACAAAAGAGACTCAACAATGGACGACTAGAAGAGTGTTGCTTTTGTAAGCCATAATTTTTGCAACAATCTTCCTTTCGAGGAATCAATAAGTTTGTGAATAAATCAAAAAAGAACCACCTTGTGAAAAGTGGTTCTTAATTTTTATTGGAGACTGCTCAAATATCAGGATTTTCAGGAAGAGAAGAATCATACTCACGCATGTGACGATAAAGCGTCTCTACTCGATAAGTAATCCACTCTTTAAAACGAGAAAGAAGTGCCTCTGCATCTTTACCACACTGCCACAATTCAGCATTCTTTTCAAACGATGATTTTCCATACAAATAGTAAGACTCTGCAAAATCATATAATTCAGGCAAACGACGAGCAAACTCTTTATACACTTCATAATAAGCTTTCTGAAAAGCTCTATTCTGTCTAATATAATAAAAGAACATATAGCCACTTCCTCGATAAGAATAGCCGACATCATTGGGCCAAATTGGAGTTCCTAACAATCTCCAATCCATCGCAGGCTGAAAATCGTACATTTGAGAATATTGACCAAACGCTAAATCAAAATCCCACAATGGTCCCATACTGAACAAAGAGCCCAAAGTATCCAATTTATAGAAATAGACACTCTTAGGCCAATTCACTTCGTTATTAAACGTTACATCATAAACAAAGAATGTTTTCGCTAACAACTCTACATCAATATAATTCATGATGTCATCTGAATCCTTCTCCGCGATTGCCTCTTCCAGCTCTTTTAAATCCAACTTTGTCTTAGAGAAGAAATAACGTGCATTTTCTTCCTGCATCTCATCCAAATCCGGCTCTGAAACGCAAAAAGGCAAGTGAAAAATAGAGGACGAATCCTTGTACTCCTCTTGATATTTATTGGAATAAGGATCTTCAAAAAGATAGGTATCAAATTCCAATATATAGGCTCCCAACTCTTCTTCCGAATCTACACTATTATTAGCAATCCCTATTTTCTCAGTAAAAGAATAATTTCCTCTATACTCTCCGTTAAGATACAAATCTACCGGCAGCATGTGGTTGGTAAAAGGAATTCCCAACATGTGTCCTATCTTCATTGCCATTGCATTACACATCATACTTGAATCCCGATAATTATTTAGCAAATTCCAACTTTTCCCTCTATCCAACCCTAATGGCTTCCCTTTTGAGTAGAGTTTTAACCGATAAGGTTTCTTATAGGTGCTACTCCACGTTGTATTTCCTCTTCCTTTGATATAAGTAGAGTCGCTATAACCACTAAAAACTCCATTGTCCGAAATTTCCATCTTTGCGCTCAAATAATCTGTTTTACTCTGCACATCTACCCCTCCCTCTGTCCAAATATAAACTTTATTCACATTGGCTGTATCAGATGGAAAATGAACATCCACAGAAACTTTATTCGTACAAGGTAAAAATTGATATGAATCTTCCCCTTGTTTCGATAACAATTGTACCGTTGAATCAACTAATAACAACTCCACCCTCTCTTTAAAATTTAAAACACTCTTCTTACTCTTCACTCTTGTTTCATTAAAATAGACTTTCACACCTGATTTAAGTTGAAAAGAAGGTACTAAATAGTGCCCAATCGAATTAACCGATCCACGCCAACAATTTTCTGTAGTATCATATAAACAATCTATATTAGATGGCAGTTGCAGATTGTATTTATCATTAAAATGAAACGTTATGAATTGAGGCAAAAGAGGAGAATCAAAGGAGACTCTATCAATCTCTGATACCGGACAAGAATAACTATTCTCTCCAACATATACAATATGCTCCTCTGCATCTGTATGAATTGCTTTTACATAATCTATAGGATATCCAACAACTGTAGAATCCTTTTTATAAATATACAATACATCTGATGCAAAAACATTGAGAGAGCAAAGCACCCCCAAAAAAAACGACAAACTACATAATTTTATCTTCATCGCCTAACAAATTTAAAGACCATATCCCCTAAAACCATACAATAAACCCCTGCAGGAACACCTTTCAAAGAAATTTCTATTTGCTCTTCACTTTCCTTCATGGGAGAGAGAGGGAAAACCCTGCCTTCAACATCAGTTATTGAAAATAAACTTGATGCCAACCGGCCTTTTACTACCAAAATATCTCCATCTAAATAAACAAATGAATTGTCAACTGATTTCTCTTTTATGAGTGTTGATTCAAAATCACCGAATGAATAGAATGAAAAATCTTGACGACTAACTATCAAATTAAAATCTTCTGTTTCTATTTGTAAACTATCCTGCGGGAAAGTTAATTTGGGTTCGTCTAACAACGCAACAGCATTTACGCGACCATCCCTCATCGTTAAAATAATGCTATTCTCCTCCGCAAACAGATTGAATGAAATAAAAAACAATGTAACCAAAGAGAGGCATACTCTCTCAAAATTTCGCCATTTCATATACATTTATTTTATATTTGTACGTAGTTCTATGAATTCTTTTAGCCCCAATCTATGCAATTCAAAATAAATAAAACAACTTTAAACACAGACCGAACACCCAAATATAATTAATAATTAAATAATTGAAAATATTTCTTCTATTTTTTCGACTTAATGCTGCAATTTTATTCAATCATTCTAGTTACGACAATAAAAAAACGTCTCTCTATCACGCTATACGCAGGAAGAAAGACGTCAAGTTTACAAAAAAATGATTCCAAACATGGAACTAAAAATTAGGCAACAAATACTCCTTTTGGTTGGAAAAAATATTGTCTATGCTATTTATTTCTAAAAATGTAGTTCCACCCCCAATATTTTGACTACCACTTAAATAAGCAACTTTATCAGAAAATTTCAAGTAACCATTTTCAATCAACATTTTAAGAGCCGCAAAAAAATAGTGTCTTGTATCCTCTTTTTCCTCCTGATATATTGGCGTAACCCCGTAAGAAAGAGCAAGTTGACGCACCAAACGTTCCTTATAACAGATTGCCAATATAGGATTTACACCTCTATAAGCCGCCAAATATCTGGCAGTTTTCCCCGTATAGCTATCTGTAATTATCGCTTTTGTACTCAACAATTCTTGAGATTTTACAGCTTGTTTTGCTAAAAAGGAGGTAATATCATCCTCATTATGAAGGTAAGGAATTTTGATGTCATTATCCTTTAATTTTGTTTTTTCAGCCTCAGACGCCACTTTGGCCATCGTCCGAACAGCTTCTACGGGATATTTTCCATAAGCAGTTTCACCACTCAACATCAAAGCATCAGTTCTATAAAAAATCGCGTTGGCAACATCGGTCACTTCTGCACGAGTAGGACGTGGATTTTTAATCATTGAATGTAGCATTTGAGTAGCCACTATAACTGGTTTTTTCGCTACCACGCACTTACGAATCAATACACGCTGAATACTAGGAATTTTTTCTTGCGGTATTTCTATTCCCAAATCTCCTCGAGCAACCATTACGCCGTATGCAACCTCTAATATTTCATCAATATTATCTACACCCTCTTGATTTTCAATTTTGGCAATAATCTTTATAGGACTTTTATGTTCATCTAAAATCGCCTGAATATCAAGTACATCTTGTTTATTCCGAACAAAAGAGTGTGCTATAAAATCAATATCCCTATCGATAGCGAATAAGATATTCTTTTTATCCTTCTCGGTCAAAGATGGCAAATTAATACGAACTCCCGGCACATTAACACTTTTTCTACTTCCAAGTACACCATCATTCATTGCTTCACAAAGCAAATAGTCATCTGTCTTACTAATCACTTTCACATCAATCTCGCCATCATCAAACAGAATATCACTCCCTACAGATACATCTTTGACGAAATCCCTATAACTAACACAAATCAACTCTTTAGTGGTACACTCTTCAGGAGCTCCGGCCATTTTAATAATATCTCCGGTTTTTATTTCAAGTGGTTCTTTACACACAGTAGTACGAACTTCCGGACCTTTGGTATCCATCAAAATTCCGATTTCATTGGAAACAGCTCGAGTATTATTAATAATTCTATCAAATCCCTCTTCCTCAATATGGGCAGAATTCATTCTAACTACATTCATCCCTTCTTCAAAAAGAGACTGAATAAAACTTTTTTCACACCTGATATCAGAAATTGTAGCGATGATTTTTGTTTGCTTATCCATTATATTAATGCTTTATCGACGTTCAAAGTTAATTTACCAAGATTTTAAGAAGTTGTTAAAATTTTATTTCGAGCCCTTCGGAGAGAATTTTTTAAGGGGAGTTTTATTATTCCTTTACAGTAAATAGTGAACTATTATCAAAAAAAGAATAATAAAAACAGGTTAAAAAGAATCTCAAAGATGCCAAAAATTAGAGAGTGAAATTCTAAAATATTTTTTAATAAAATTTAAACTGCATATAAAATAATCAATTGCTATTTATAAGCGAACCTTTACAATTAGAAATTTTTTCCTTCTCGATGATTTAGAACATAATTTAAAGAAAAATCACCCACTAAGAAAAAACTCGTGGGTGATATTTTATCAAGACTTATCTTTATAAAAGAAAAATTAAACATTTTTATATAGATAAGACATCACGTATAGTATTTATTTAGCCAAATACTCTTTTACATCGTCGTTGTGAACCATACGCTCGTCGAAATAGTAAGCACCTGTTTTAGGAGACTTAACCATCTTGATTACTTTAGCGTAAGCACGACCTTCACCTTTTTGTAGAGTTGCAACCGCTTTTTTTGCCATGATTCAATCAATTTTAAGATTACTTAATTTCTTTATGAATAGTGTATCTCTTCAAGATTGGATTGTATTTCTTTAATTCCAATCTATCAGGAGTATTTTTTCTATTTTTAGTAGTAATGTAACGAGAAGTTCCCGGCATTCCACTATCCTTATGTTCAGTGCACTCCAAAATAACTTGCACGCGACTTTCTTTACTTTTCTTTGCCATTATACAATCCTCCTTTAAATGATACCCTTTCTTGCTGCATCAATCAATGCTGCATTAATACCTTTCTTATTGATAATACGAAGACCCTTTGCTGAAACTTTAAGACGAATCCAACAATCTTGTTCAGGCCAATAAAATTTCTTCGTAAACAAATTTACATCGAATGTTCTCTTTGTTCTCCTCTTTGAGTGAGAAACATTGTTTCCATTCATTGCAGTTTTACCAGTAATTTCACAAATTTTTGACATCGCTGTATAAAATCTAATAGTTTTACATATAAAGTAGGAGGCTTAATTTTCTTCTGATCTTTCCTCTCGGAAAGCAGCGTAACTATCAGAAATTCAAACTATAAATCCCCTTATCTTTCCTTTTTTTCGACATAACCTGCACGCATCTTCGCAGAGTCATTATCGAGGTGCAAAGGTACAATCTTTTTTATTTTCAGCAAATTCTTTTGCAAAAAAAATTGCCCTCTCTGCAATTTTTCTCATAATTTCTTCCCTATTTCTACCAAAATAACAACACTCACTCTTTGTATTTTGCCCATCTGACACCGCCATCCAGACCATTCCTACAGGTTTTTCAGCAGTCCCCCCATCGGGACCGGCTATTCCAGAAACAGCTATTGCCAAATCTGTTTTCAGTAATCTCACAACTCCTTGTGCCATTTGCTCCACAACGGGTGCAGAAACGGCTCCTTGGCTTTCCAATATATCTGATTGAACTCCTAAAACAGACTGTTTCACTTCGTTGCAATAGGCAATCACCGACCCCTTATAAAAAACAGAACTTCCGGGGTGCTTTGTCAATAAAGCTCCTATTCTTCCTCCGGTGCAACTTTCTGCTGTAGAAATAGTCCATCTATTTTGCTTTAAAATTTCTGCCAATGCTATTTCCGGAACTACATCGCACCCCTTGCGTCCCAAATTATTCTTCGTCTCCATATATCTTCTGTAAATTTGCAAATTTTGTAGCGTCAACTATGAAACGCGAAATTAAATAAAATGTTTAAAGAACTCTTCTTTAGGGGCAGAAAAATTCAATTTTTCTCTCACTCTTAAATTAATCTTTTTCTACCTTCCTTGATAAAACCATCAGCAAAATCATTGAAATTAGATTTTTTTCGGCATATATTGTCCATAATAATTTGGTTCAAAATATAATATAATGATTAACCCGTAGGCGGAATTAATTTAGTGCGTTACTTTAATACTACCAAACGAAAAATATTTAAAAGCCGTTTAAATTTTATTTTGAGTTTCACCCTCTTTTATTTTCGACTCTTTGAAGCCCTTTTTAACCAGTTTTATTATTCTTTTTTTTGAGAATAGACCTCTATTAACTTCAAAAGAATAATAAAAATAATCTCAAGGTGAGTCCTATAAATTCACCATTATAATTAAGGCAATTTCTATAAATTACAATTTCTTGTTTACGGCTCATAAATTCCATTTCGGATGCTTTTGAATTTATTTTACTTATCTCATTTATATTCTTTCAGTTACGATGCCCGCATCGCTCCATTCACTTGCTTATTCCTATTCTCGCCATGGGCATCATAAATATTGCATTATCTATAATTTAACCGTTTCCGTAAAAAAGGTTTGCAAATATCCAAGATTTTTATGAATTTTGCGTAAAAGTTGTTTAGAAGCTGTTTAAATTTTATTATAAAGTCGATTTTGAGCTTCACTCTCTTTTTTTCGGCATCTTTGATGCGCTTTTTAGGCTATTTTTACTATTCATTTTTCGAGAATAGTCCACTATTAACGGCAAAAGGATAATAAAAATAATCTTAAAAATCACTCTCAAATAGGGTCGAAATAAAATTTAAACAACCTCTTAAATTTAGGTTACAAATTACACACCTAATAAAAGTTTTTAATCTATTGATTTTCAAATAAGACAACTTTTAAGATATATTTTATTTCTAATTCCTTCATGGGTAAATAA
This sequence comes from Paludibacteraceae bacterium, assembly GCA_017630395.1. GTDB lineage: Bacteria > Bacteroidota > Bacteroidia > Bacteroidales > Paludibacteraceae > UBA1181. Next base: position 1,645 of record JAGBVI010000011.1, on the reverse strand, counting down.
AAACTAATGGCAACTACACATAAGATAGGTATAACAACAATACTACTTTTAATTTCAATTTTTTCGACTTCTGTATTCGGACAAAAAAACACCATATATAGGTTTAAGGCTGATGGCTACTACGGCTGGTCATTATCAGATGATGGAAATTGTTATGGTGGGGAGTTAGGAATGGAACTACCTCTTTTTGGAAATAGAAATTGGGAATATACCTACAACTTCCCAACATTAGGTTTTGCAACCGGTTACCTAAAAATCAATGAACCTGAATTTATGCATCATGCTATTCATGCATACCCATACTTCCATTGGGCTATTGTTCACACCAACCGATTCGCCCTAAATCTTAAATGGGGAGGCGGATTAGCAGGAATAATCAATCAAGAAGGTTATCGGTATGACTATTTCCCAATTACCGGATTTGCGTGCGGTGGATTAAATATGGACTTTGCATTGGGAACAAAATTTGGGAATCCCCTATCACAGTGGATTATCAACATTGGTGCAGACGTCATGGCTTATTTCAATGGGAATGTTACCCTTGACGCACAAAATTGCTATCTTGCAAATTTAAAATTAGGACTCAAATACACACCCAACGTATGGCCGCTCCCTATTGATTATCCAGCCAAACCTGTCGACAGATGCATGGCTCTGGAAATTTACGGAACTGCAGGAGCCAACCAATTGGAAAGAAAGCAAGATTATTACATAAATGCAGCCATCAATGCAGGTCTATACCTACCCTTATCTAACGCGTATAGAATAGGTTTAGCTGCTGATTGCTTCTTCAATGATGCATATGACGGAACACAAAGAAACATAAACACCCGATACAATTTTATCAAAGAAAATCGCATGTACAATCGTATTCGCGCCGGAGTTGCATTGGCAAATGAAATTACGACTCATCGTGTTAACGTTGGATTACATGTTGGAATCTACTGCTTCTCCAAAATTAAATTTCCTAAATACGATGAAAACGGAGAAAAGTATGAAAATCGCATCGAAAACATTCTTTACACAAAAGCTGTTACTCGATTCTACTTTACCCCGAAATTCTTTGGTATAATAGAGCTAAAAACACACCTTCTGAAGGTCGAATGTCTTCAAATGGGCTTAGGTTGGGCTATGCCGGACTTTGGCAAGCGAGTAAAGAACCCATTTGAACGAATCTCATTTAAAAAGGAGGATAAAGAAGAATTACGCATAGATTAATGATTTTACAAAATATCATATAAAGATAACTTTGGAGCATACAAAATATTGAAATATTTTTACGAATGGCTACGATATAGTTAACCTGCAACAATAAAAATACTCAGGAATAACAAGACAGCAAGTTATGGAAATTAAAAATTCATATAAAACTTGGTGTCACCTATATATCAGCAAGGAACATCTGCGAAAAAAAAATCTTTACAAAATTGATTATCCCCTGCGTTATATAGCATTAAATCATTAATCCCAATATAGTTCAAATTTTCATTCTAAGTAAAAAAAATGGGATCACCGTAAAATTTCGGTGGGAAAGATTTGAAAATATACTATCTTTGTGGTATGGAACAGCGTAAAAAGAAGATAGAAGATCCGTTAAAATTGTTGTTACCAAGTGTAATATACGATTATTTTGAGTTGGTACATG
>JAGBVI010000090.1 GCA_017630395.1 Paludibacteraceae bacterium | reverse complement strand
GATGGGAGGTATCCGTTACAAAGGTTTCCATGTTGGATACTCCTACATTTTGGGCTTGACCAAATTTTCGCGTCAAAACTATGGTTCGCACGAGATTATGTTGGGTTACACATGGTGCGTGACAAAACATTTCTGTAGATAGTTACTTTTTTTTATAAGTATGGGACGGCTTCTGTCGTCCCATTTTTTTTATATAAAAGTTCCTTATATTTATTTTCTGAATTTTAATTTTATTTATTGAAATCCCTTAATTTTGATTTTTTGATAAATTCGGTTATCTTCGCAGTAATGATTATTTAAATAGTTTTAGACATGGCAAAATTTAAACGCATTCTATTAAAATTAAGTGGAGAATCTTTGATGGGGGAGCAAGGATATGGTATTGATGAAAAACGGTTATCAGACTATGCAGAGCAAATAAAGCGTGCTTCTCAGATGGGTGTTCAAATTGGGATTGTTATTGGTGGTGGAAATATTTTTAGAGGTTTGAGTGGTTCAAAAAAAGGTTTTGATCGTGTTAAAGGAGATCAAATGGGGATGTTGGCAACTGTTATTAATGCTTTAGCTCTCTCGTCAGCTCTGAATGCGATTGATGTTAAAGCAAAAGTTTTGACCGCAATTCGTATGGAACCGATAGGAGAGTTTTATTCTAAAGACAGAGCACTAGAGTTACTCCAAAAAGGTTTCGTTACTATTTTTGCAGCAGGAACAGGTTGTCCTTACTTTACTACAGATACAGGTTCTTCTTTAAGAGGTATTGAGATTGAAGCAGATGTTATGATGAAGGGTACAAGAGTTGATGGTATTTATACGGCTGACCCTGAAAAAGACCCATCCGCAATTAAGTTTGACGACATCTCATATAATGAAATACTTGAGAGAAATTTAAAGGTTATGGATTTGTCTGCTACAGTACTTTGTAGAGATAATAATTTGCCTATATATGTTTTTAATATGGATGTATATGGTAATTTAGAAAAAGTTCTTGCAGGAGATGCAATAGGTACATATGTTCATCCGTAGGGTGATGATTTCATATATATTAAGGTAACTTCATGAAATAGTGGAGTTACCTTGTTTTTTTGTTTGGCTCTATTATTTCTTTGGATGTATAATCAATATTTGTCCGACTTGTATGTTGTTAGATTTCAAATCATTCTACTCTTCCAACTCTTTTACGTCGCATTTGTAAAGTTTTGATAGACGGTACAATGTTTCGCCTTTTTTTATAGTGTGGTATATTACTTCATCCTTTTTGATATTTCCATTCTGCTTAGGGGCGTTTTTTTTATCCGGTTTATCCTCTGTTTTAGGATGGGGCGTATCTGAATTATTTTTTTCTTTTTTATCTTCTTTGCAAGACTCAGGATCTGAGACAATTAATTCTTGTTCTGTCCTTATATTGTTTCCTTCTAGGTGGTTCCATTTAATGATTTCTTCTACGCTACATTTGTGTTTTTTCGCAATACGATATAGCGTTTCTCCTTTTTTTACTATGTGAATCTTTACCTTTTTTTGAGGGACAGGAGTTGGTTTGGGCTTTGGTGTAGGTTTAGGTTTAGGATTGATGCTGTCTTTAATCTCCTTTTTATCCCTATTATCGTCAACAATTTCAGGGGCTATAATAGGAACTTCCGGTGTTAGTTCTTGGTCCTGAGACGTATTATCGTTATTATTATCTTCTATATCTTCTGATGAAGACCAATTAATAACCCTTCTGCATCCTACATAGCGATCATTGTAATATTTGTATCCCGGATACTGGTCGATTCTTACTCCATTGGAAGTAGATGCATGAATAAAAGCAACTGTGTCATTAGAATGGTTGGTTTCGCAAATGATTCCGACATGACCAACACTATTTGAATTAGCATTACTACTTTTAAAGAATATCAAGTCTCCCACTTTCACTTTTTTTAACTTGACTTTATCCCCTTGTTCATATTGAAGAGCGGAACTTGCAGAGAGGTCAATATTGAACTCTTTGAAAATATATTGAGTATATCCTGAACAGTCAAATTTGTCAGGACCTTTTCCTCCGTAACAATAAGGAGCTCCCAATTTTTTTTTTGCAAAACTTATTAAATCGTTAACATTTTGAGAGTATGAAACTGTGGAATTTATCAAAAGTCCTACCAACAGTAAAGAGGACAAATATTTTATGTGCCAATTAAAATTTTGCATAAGCATTTCCTGATTATGAGATTTAAGTTAATTAACAAAATAAATATGAACAAAATAGTACAAATAAATTCAAAAGCATCAGAAAAGAATTATAAAATTATAAATCATAATTTATGTGCAATCCGATTGCAGAGGAAAATTTATTTTTACTATTCCAGGCGATGTTTGAATTGCTGGAGTCAGTCCAAATTTATAGGAATAGCCACAATGCCTCTTCGGGTCTTTTATACCTTTATCCTGTTGTGATGTTGTATCGACTTAGCAATTAAGGTTAAAAATGTCCCGATTCAGATTTTACAAATATAGTTATATAATCAGAATAAAAAAGTAAATAAGATAATTAAATCGGAATGAAAATTCCGAATAACATTTTGTTATAAATTAAGCTATTTTTGTAGCAAAATGTATTTTTTTGTAAAAATGATGCAATTTTTGTCAGAAATAATTCTTTAAAAAGTTTTTTTTGTGTGTAATATATTGTATCTTTGCAACGAAAAAAAAAGTGGAGTTTGAAAAACTTCAATAAATATTCGAATTTTAGTGAATTTTAATTTAATATTTTAGACGTATGAATGCAAATGTAGCGGAATTCATGGCTAATTTGGTAGCAAAGAATCCAGGTGAGAAAGAGTTTCACCAAGCTGTACAAGAAGTAGTTGAATCATTGATGCCTTTTATTGAAGCAAATCCAAAGTATCAATCGGCTAAAATTTTGGAAAGAATGGCTGAGCCGGAGAGAGTTATTATTTTCCGTGTTCCATGGATTGATGATAAAGGTGAATATCAAATTAATCGTGGATATCGTGTTCAAATGAACAGTGCTATTGGACCTTATAAAGGAGGTATTCGTTTCCATCCGTCTGTAAATTTAGGTATTTTGAAATTCTTGGCGTTTGAACAAGTTTTAAAGAATTCTTTGACTACATTGCCTATGGGTGGTGGTAAAGGAGGATCAGACTTCGATCCTAAAGGAAAATCAGATAACGAAATCATGCGTTTTTGCCAAAGTTTCATGACAGAGTTGACTCGTCATATCGGAGCTGACACTGACGTTCCTGCAGGAGATATCGGTGTTGGTGCTCGTGAAGTTGGTTATATGTTTGGACAATATAAGAGAATTCGTAATGAGTTTACCGGAGTATTGACAGGAAAAGGTCTTTCTTTTGGAGGGTCATTGATTCGTCCAGAGGCAACAGGTTATGGTACAACTTATTTTGCTCAATATATGTTGGAAACCAAAGGAGATTCTTTGGCGGGCAAGACTGTAGCAATTTCTGGTTCTGGAAATGTTGCTCAATATGCAATTGAAAAATGTACTCAGTTAGGAGCTAAGGTTGTTACTATTTCTGATTCTAATGGAGCAATCTACGATCCGGATGGAATTGATGCTGAGAAATTAGCCTTTATATTCGAATTGAAGAATGTTAAAAGAGGTCGTATTAAAGAGTATGCTGATAAATATCCTTCTGCTAAATATTTTGATGGTGCACGTCCTTGGAAATTGGCTAAGTTTGATGTGGCTATGCCTTGTGCAACTCAAAACGAGTTGGATGAGTCTGATGCAAAAGAATTGTTAAAGAATGGTGTTATTTGTGTGGCTGAAGGTGCAAATATGCCTTCTACAGCAGAGGCTGTTAATGCTTTTGTTGAAGCAAAAATTCTTTATGCTCCAGGTAAGGCTTCTAATGCCGGTGGTGTTGCTACTTCAGGTTTGGAAATGTGCCAAAATTCAGGTCGTATTTCTTGGACTGCAGAAGAAGTTGATGCTAAGTTGAAGGCTATCATGAAGAATATTCACGACAACTGTGTTAAGTATGGTATGGGTGAAGATGGCGTTGTTAACTATGTAAATGGTGCTAACGTTGCCGGATTTGTAAAAGTTGCTGACGCAATGTTAGCTCAAGGTTTGGTTTAATCTTATCATAAAATAAGGCTATGACGGTGTGTTATAATGTAGATTATGCATTTTGACACACCGTTTGTTTAGTTATAATAATAAATTGAGAGACTTATTGGACTCTCGTAATAATTTAGTCTATGGAAAAAATTAAAGTTGCAGTAGTGGGGTATGGAAATATTGGTGCCTTTGCGGTAGAGGCTGTTCAGGCTGCTCCTGATATGGATTTAGTCGGCGTTGTTCGTAGAGCTTCTTCTGTTGGCAGCTCGCTCCCTGCCGGTTTGGCAAATGTGAACGTTGTATCTGATATTGATGATTTAGGAAAAGTAGATGTTGCTATTCTTTGTGGTCCAACTCGCAGTATTCCTGAAGTGGCTAAAAAAATGGTTGAAAAGGGGATTTGTACAGTTGATAGTTTTGATATTCACGGAGATAGTTTATGGGAACTGCATGAAATGTTGGATGAGGCTTGTAAGAAGAATAATGTTGCGTCTGTTATTTCTGCAGGATGGGATCCGGGTTCTGATTCGGTTATACGTACTCTTTTGTTGGCAATGGCTCCTAAGGGCTTGACTTATACTAACTTTGGTCCTGGTATGAGTATGGGACACTCTGTTGTGGCTCGTTCTAAGGAAGGGGTTAAAAATGCTCTATCAATGACAATTCCAACAGGAACAGGTGTTCATCGTCGTATGGTTTATGTAGAGTTGGAAGAGGGTGCTACCTTGGAGAGTGTAACTGCTGCTATTAAGGCGGACTCTTATTTTTCTCATGATGAAACACATGTAATGGAGGTTGAGAGTGTAGATGCATTGCAAGATATGGGACATGGAGTGCTTATTGAACGTAAGGGTGTTTCCGGTAAGACTCAAAATCAATTATTTGAGTTTAAAATGAAAATTAACAACCCTGCATTGACATCTCAAATCATGACAGCTTGCGCTCGTGCGGTGGTGAAACAACGTCCGGGATGCTATGCAATGCCTGAAATTGCTCCAATGGATTTGATACCGGGGGATAAGAAGACTTTGATTAAGACCTTGATATAAAATTTTTCAAATATGGGCTTTGGGGAGTGTGGCTTTCCTTGTATATTGGGGGCGTCACACTCTCTTTTTATTGTGCATTCTCCTTGTTTTTTACAATTCCGTATGGAGTCCAAGAAATTCCCTTTTTATTGTTTTCTTGAAAGTATTGTGCATTATTCTCCGCTCCGGAATGATTTAATTTGTGCCATTTGTGATAGACTGTGATAATGTGTCTTTCTACTTTGCAATAGATGCCGATTCGGTTAAGTCTGGCTTCAATGTCGGTGTCTTCTCCTACCGAAGGGTAAGCAAAACGTTCGTCAAACCCATTGATTTTGAGAAAATCGTCTTTGTGAATAGAAAAGTTGCACCCTAAGAGGTCATGCAATCTTTCTTTGAATAATTTCTTACGCAACCATTTATTTGTTATTCGTACAATTTCTTCTGCATGACGGATTTTTCCGGTGATGCCTTGCCACAATATGCGCGGTAACAGGTAGGTGTGCAGATTCCCGGATGCAATTAATTGCGGTGTGACCTTCTTTGTTAATTCTTCGCTCAGCATAACTCTTCGACCGCCAATGGCAAATCCCTTCTTTGCCAAAGATAGGTGCTCTTCTATAAAACATTTGTGCGGTATGCAATCCCCATCTATAAATATTAAGTAGTCGGTTGCGGAGGCAACTACCGCTTTGTTTAGTATAATCTCTTTTCTCCATCCTTTATCCTCGTGCCACAGATGGGTGATTTTATAGGGAGATTTTTCGATATACTCTCTAAGTCTTTCTACGAAATCATTGTCTGAACCATCGTCTGCAACGATCACTTCAAATTCTTTTTCCGTTTGAATTTTCAGAGCTTCCAATATTAATATTAGAGTTTTTATATCGTTGTAAACGGATATGATCAAAGAACATTTCATAATGATGTGTTTTTTTGAAAAGTTATATAAAGATGTATTCTATAGACACTCTATTTTCTTTTGGAGATATTCGCCATTATTTAGATGTAAGACGATGATGTATATCCCTTTGTCCGGTACCCATACTGTGGTGGAGTTGGTGCTTTTTGTTATTGTTCTTCCTAAAAGGTCGAGTAGGGTAATCTCTTTAATCTCTTCTGTAGCTCCTTTTATCGTTAATTGATTGTTGAAGCAACTAATTTTATAGGATGTTGATTTTTTTGTGAAAGAGGTTGAAGTTGGCTCTTCTCCTTCACTTAAAATTCTCCAATGAGCTATTGTGGCATTCTCTTTGGGATATCCGTTTTGAATCACATCGTTGTTGTTTGTTTGTACATAGTGTCCGCTGTGTGCAAAACGCATGGAAACAACCCAACCGTCGTACTCCGGCAGTTTGTTTAGATTTAGAAGTTGGTGTGCTTTCCCGTTCCATCCCCATAGACCGACTGCGTCTCCAGCTGTTTTTGCCTCGTTAGGAATTTCTAAAACTTTTTCGCCGAAATTTATCCTATAAGAGTTGCCGGATTCTGTCAATGTTGCGATTGCATTTGCAGAGTTGCAATCTCCTAAAGTGATATCATTGTCATTTGCAACCAAGCATTTTTTATCTGAAACAGAGTAGAACCGAAGATTCCCTTGAGGTATTTCGGTGGAAGGTTGTTTTTCCCATACTCGTACCCAATCGCATTCCAAATAGGCCGGATTGTTTGCGGTTACTTCAATTGGGTTACCGTTGTCTGTGGCCCATCCTCCGATGGCTAAGTTGATGATGATATACATTGCTTCGGTTTGACTTATTTCTCGAGGACGATTATAACTTGCTATCAATTGATCATCAAAGTAGAAATTCATGTAGTTTTCATTCCATTCCAAGCCATAGTTATGAAAATCAGCTGATTTATCCGGTCCATTATGAACTCCGCCAAAAGAGGCTTCATGATCCCATGCGTCGCCATGAGAATCGTACCAATCCGGTTGAGTGTAATGCAAGTAATAATGATGTTGGTTTCGGGAGTGAGGAACTTCAAAAATATCGATTTCCGGAGGCCAACCATCTTGCAACATCCAAAAGGCCGGCCATGTACCCAATTGCCATGGCATCTTAAAACGTCCCTCTATGTATCCATATCGAATTTTAAATTTATGTTGGGTGTCAATTGCACCGGCTGTGTAATCCAAAGAGTAGGTTTTCCCTCCATTGGAGCAAGTAGCAGGAGCTTCTGGATGACGTTTGGCTTCCCCTTTGATAATTAATTTACCATCAGATACTGATACGTTCTCTTCAACACAATAGGCTCTATGGTTATGTGTATGCCCCCAATTGTAAGTAGGATTCCATTTGCTTTTGTCTAATGAATTACCATCAAATTCATCGTTAAAAACCATTTCCCAACCACTAAGAGAAGCCGGTGGAGTAGCCATTAACTGGATGTGGGGTAAAATAAAAATTAGTGTAATAATTAATCTGTTTTTCATGTTTTTTTCTCTTTTGCTGACAAAGATATACAAAGAAATGGATTTTTCGAAATACAGTGTTTTCTATTTGTAAGAAAAGACAATGGTAGAATAACCGGCAACTTTTAATAAGTCTGAAAGTTGCTTCTCTCCATTGTTTTTAGCTGTTTCTACTATTTTTTGCGCAATAGCGTTTTGTTTAATAGAATCTTTCGCTTCAAGAATAATCTGATTGATTTCGTTTTGTGACCAATCTCCACTTTCGCTATACACCTCAATTTCATTAGGATTTATAATTGTTTCAAGAATGGTGTATTGAGGTAATTGGCAGAATAGAGAGTCGTTGCGAACGAAAATATCTGTTTCTGATAGAGTAGATAAATCTATACCGGCGTTTGCGGTACCTTTGACAATAAGGACAATCTTGTCGGAGAGAGTTACTTTTTTATCTAATCCTAAAAAATTAGATAATCCGGGGATTCCTCTTTCTTTCTCTTTTATGATAACACGTTCTTCTATAAACGAAGCCGTTTGTAGTTCTTTAATTTCTCGGATTTTTGTAATCATACTTGAGGTAGTCGCAATAGGATTTGTTGTAGGGGTTAATGTATTGGTATGCCGGATATAGTACAAGATAACAATTGCGAAAGTTATTAAAATTACGAGAGTGTATCTTTTTTCATTCATGAGACAGCTATTTTTAGGTTGTTTTACATAGGATTATGGTCGGATTCAAATTCGATATAAACTTGTTCGAATCCAATCGACTTATATAGAGGGACGAAGAAATTATGTGCATTCTTTTTTGCATCTTCGATAATTTTTAAAGATTCCCAATCTTCTCGTAAATTATTTTCTGCAATCTGAAGTAGTTTTAATCGCTCATCTTGCGTAAAATCTCTACGTAAGAACCCTACCTCAGAGTATGCAATTTTAACCTCTTCCGGTGGAAAATTGTAGCTTAAAATTTCTGGAGAGGGGAGTTTGAGTAGAATTGTTTTGTTAGTTTCGTTAATTTCACATTTGCTGAAATCCAACTTATTAAGTTTTATACCGGCTTTTACGAAGACTTTACATGAAATAAGCAATTTCCTATCACCCAATGATTGCCAAATAGAGGTGTCATTATATCGTATGATTTTTGATATTTCGTATTCAGAAAGAGTTAATTCGCTCTTTTCACTAATCAAATGCAAGCATTCTTCACCTCTTTCAGTCAAAGATGGAGTGGTTATTTTTGTGCATGAAATGCAAACCGAAAGAGAGAAAAGTAATAGAAGTAATTTTTTCATTGTTATTCTATCAATAATTATAGTATATACCAATTGAACTGATGCAAAGATACTTTCTTTTTCTGAATTTTAGAAGTTGTTTAAATTTTATTTCGAGCATATTTGAGAGAGATTTTTAAATCTATTTTTAGTCAAAATTTGCAGAAAATAAGAGAATTATATACTCCTTGTATAAAGAGAATTTTTTGGCCTCTATTTTTCTTTATAGACTTTTTTGTTACCTTTGCACCGATTTTTGAATATCGATATAAAATCATGCAGAAAAATTTAGTTATAGTCGAGTCTCCGGCAAAAGCGAAGACAATTGAAAAATTCTTAGGGAAAGATTATACTGTAATGTCAAGTTTTGGGCATATCAGGGATCTTAAGAAGAAAGGTTTTGGAATTGATGTTGAGAATAATTACTCTCCGGACTATGAAATTCCGGCAGATAAGAAGACATTGGTTTCAGAATTGAAAAAACAAGCGAAAAATTCAGAACTTGTATGGTTGGCTTCCGATGAAGACCGCGAAGGGGAGGCTATTGCATGGCATTTGTTTGAAGTGTTAGGTTTGCAGAAGGAGAAAACTCGCAGAATTGTTTTTCATGAAATTACAAAGGAAGCGATATTGAGGGCCATAGAAAATCCGAGAGATATTGATGATAATTTGGTAAGTGCGCAACAAGCCCGTCGAGTATTGGACCGCATTGTGGGTTTTGAACTTTCTCCTGTTTTATGGAAAAAAGTAAAACCGGCTTTGTCTGCAGGTCGTGTACAGTCTGTTACTGTTCGTTTAATTGTTGATAGAGAGAGGGAGATTCAGTCTTTTGTCCCTGAAGCTTCTTACCGTATCCGTGCTACTTTTCAAGTTATGGATAAATCCGGAAAGAAGATTTCGTTGCAAGCTGATTTGCCATCACGTATTAAGACCAAAGAAGAGGCTTTGGAATTTTTGAAACTTTGTCAGTCGGCTTCGTTTTCTGTAGAGAGCATAGAACAAAAACCAGCTAAAAAATCACCTGCACCTCCGTTTACGACATCCACATTACAGCAAGAAGCTGCTCGTAAATTGGGCTTTTCGGTTTCTCAAACCATGATGGTTGCTCAGCGATTATATGAGTCTGGAAAGATTACTTATATGCGTACCGACTCTGTAAATTTATCAGGATTGGCTTTAGCAACTTCTAAGGAGGAGATCTTGACGATGGCCGGAGAGAAATATTTGCATACTCGTAATTACCATACAAAATCTAAGGGGGCGCAAGAGGCTCATGAGGCAATTCGTCCTACTTATATGAATACTCACCAAATAGAAGGAACTGCGCAAGAAAAGCGTCTGTATGAATTGATTTGGAAGAGAACTATCGCTTCTCAAATGGCAGACGCAGAGTTGGAACGTACCATTGTTACGATTGCTATTTCAGGGTCTGAATATAAATTGGTGGCAGAAGGAGAAGTGTTGAAGTTTGATGGTTTCTTGAAAGTCTATATGGAGTCTACGGACGAAGATGTAGATCAAGAAGGAGCAGCATTATTGCCTCCGTTGAGTAAAGGCGAGCATTTATCTGATTTGCTTTCTGTGGAGGCGGTAGAACGTTTTTCTCAGCGTCCTGCTCGATATACAGAAGCTAGTTTAGTACGTAAGTTAGAGGAGTTGGGTATTGGTCGTCCTTCTACCTATGCACCTACTATTTCTACTATTCAAAATAGAGGTTATGTTGAGCGAAAAGATAAAGAAGGCATTGAGAGAGAGTATAACCTTTTGACACTAAAAGATAGCAAGATTTCTGATGTGCAGAAATCAGAAGTTTATGGTGTAGAACGTTCTAAATTGTTCCCAACAGATATAGGAACTATTGTGAATGATTTCTTGACTGAATATTTCCCTAATATCATGGATTATAATTTTACTGCGAGTGTGGAAAAAGATTTTGATGATATTGCAGAGGGAAAAGAGGAGTGGATTGCAACAATAGATTCGTTTTATAAAGGTTTCCATCCGATGGTTGATGAAGCTGTATTGCGGTCTGAGCGGAAGGTGGGAGAGAGACAAGTGGGAATTGATCCTGTAAGCGGAAAACCGGTCTATGTAAAGATTGGTCGCTTTGGTCCGGTTGCTCAGATTGGTTCTGCTGATGATGAAGAGAAACCTAAATTTGCTTCGTTGAAAAAGGAGCAATCTTTAGAAACTATTACTTTTGAAGAGGTGATGGAGTTATTTAAGTTGCCGCGAGAGATAGGTATGTATGAATCTGAATTGTTGACTATTGGCATAGGGCGTTTCGGAGCTTACGTTAAACATGCCGGCAAGTTCTACTCTCTAAAAAAAGAGGATGATCCGTTGACTGTTACAGAAGAGAGAGCTGTTGAATTGATTGAAGAGAAACGTGCGCAAGAAAAGAATAAGTTTATACTTGTATTTGAAGCGGAGGGGATTGAAGTTTGTAATGGTCGTTTTGGACCATATATCGCATTTGATGGTAAAAATTACAAAATACCGAAAGGAACGGAACCGACAACGCTGACTGTTGAGGCGTGCAAGGAGATTATTGAAAAGCAGGGAGAGAAGGGGAAAACAAAATCAACTCGTTCGCGTAAGAAGTAAATTTTGAAGATTGATTATAAGGTAAGAGGGTGTATCAGACGAAATGCTGGTACACCCTCTCTCATCATCGCATAAGTTCATCTAATTTAATCTTGTCTTGCAAAGCGGGGTTCTATAAATTCACCTTAAAAAAGTGTAAGTTGTTGCAGATAAGCTTTTTATTGTTTTTTTTTTATAGAATCACCTAAAAGTTCCTTTAAAAGTGATAACTTAAGGTCAATTTCAATGGAGCATAATCCATTTCCATAGGATTTACGCGGAAGTTGAATTCAGAAGAACGATAGGAACTACCACTCTTAGGGTTGGCATTTTCAAGCGTATAACTCAATAAGTTGTTGAAAGAGGCCGCTAAAGACCAATTATTTCCCATGAAGAATTCCATTCCCGGAGATATTCCTGCTGAAAATGCAGTGAATACGGTTTTGTCATTGTCGGTACCTGCTGAGAATCCAATTTTCATATCACAGAAAAATCCAAATAATTTCCATTTGAAAGCATACAAACGAGCGGTAGGGGCTATCCCGAACATGTTTTTATGTCCGTTGTCAATTTTATCTCCGTTTTCATACTCGTTGTAATAATTCAAATGAGCAAATACTTCAGCACCCAAATAAAATTTGTCTGTAATTCCAAACAAAAGTTGAGGTCCGATGTCGAGAGTGAACGTCGAAGTTCCATTCTTTTTGTCATCAACACGATCGGCTCCATCGTATGAGATTCCGATATTTCCACTCAAGATAATGTCTCGGGATGAGTCTTGTGCGTAAGCATGTCCTGCCAATAGCAGTGTGCATGCTACTAGAATAGCTAATTTTTTCATAGTTATATAAATTTAGATTAAGGTTTTATATGTAGTAATTTAAGGTAAGTTCTATAAGTTTACCGGTTTAAAATTTAAAGCATATATAGAACCCTTCTTAAATGAGTTGCTCTACAATCTTAAGGTATCTCCGGTAAGATCATAAAACAAATTTTGTAATTGATGCAAATAGTGGAATCCTCGTCCAATCTTTGTGTCCACATGATAGTAGTGGCAGCCCTCTAATTTATTAAGAGCAACACGAAAAGAACCATACGAATAAATTTTATCAAGCATTTTTTCGTATTCATATTTAAAGTTTAGTCGCAATAAAATATCTTCACTTATTTTGATTGGATTACAATTGTCAATTTCGCAACCGAAGCGTTCTCTATTATAGATGAATTCGATATCTGCTGCGGTGATTATCGAAACTTGACTATTGATGTGGATTTGATTCCCAACTCTAAGTTCATTTGCTTTCATAGGCATTAATTTTTTCCTTTATAACATTATTCATAGAATTCAGTTTTACAAATTTAGAATTATTGAGGAAATAAGCTTGCAAATATCGATAAATTTTGCGAAAATTGCATAGAAGTTAATCTTTATGGAAAATTTATTAAAACGTTTTTTTCGATATGTTTCGGTAGAGACAACCTCAGACGAAACTTCACAATCAATCCCCTCAACGAAGGGGCAACTTGCTTTTGTTCATCAGTTGGAAAATGAGTTAAAAGAATTGGGTTTGTCAGATGTTAAGGTAGATGAGTCCGGTTACCTTATGGCCTCGATCCCCTCTAATGTTGATAGGGAAGTTCCAACGATAGGATTTATAGCCCATTTAGATACCTCTCCGGATGCGAGTGGTGTGGGGGTGAAACCTCGAATTGTTCGGTATGAAGGATCACCGCTTGCATTGGACAGTGCCGGAAAAGTAGTGTTGGCAGAAGAAGACTTTCCTGAATTGAAGAAATATAGAGGTGAAGATTTGGTTGTTGCAGATGGGACAACGTTATTGGGGGCTGACGATAAGGCAGGAATTGCTGAAATTATCTCGATGGTGGCCTATTTTCAGCAACATCCGGAAGTGGAGCATGGAACCATAAAAATTGCCTTTACACCTGATGAGGAGATAGGACGGGGTGCAGACCATTTTGATGTTGAGGCTTTTGGTGCAGACTGGGCTTATACTGTAGATGGAGGTGAGCTGGGGGAATTGGAATTTGAAAATTTCAATGCGGCTAAGGCAGTAATTGAAATTAATGGCAGAATGATTCATCCGGGTTATGCAAAAGACAAGATGATTAATGCATTGAAATTGGCGATGGAAATAGATCGACTTCTACCGAGTGATGAAGTTCCGGAAAAGAGTGATGGCTATGAAGGTTTTTTCTACCTATGTGATCTGAATGGTTCAGTGGATAAGGTTAGCATGACTTATTGTATTCGCGATCATGATGCGGAAAATTTCAACAAGAGAAAGCAGTTGCTGAAGGAGGTTTGTGAGAGAGTTGAAATTCTTCATAAAGGAGCTAAAATTGATTGCCGAATTATCGATCAGTATAGGAATATGAAGGAGCAAGTGGAGCCATATCCACATATCATAACTATTGCAAAGCAAGCGATGGAACAGTGCGGTGTAACTCCAAAGGTGAAGCCAATTAGAGGTGGAACAGATGGCGCAACTTTATCATTTAAAGGATTGCCGTGTCCCAATTTGTTTGCAGGAGGACTCAATTTTCATGGTGTGTATGAATATATTCCGGTAAAATCCATGGAGTTGGCAACACAAGTTTTAATCGAAATTGCAAAGTTGGTTGTAAAATGAAAATTTGGTTAATTACACCTCCGCTAACACAATTAAATACCCCTTATCCCGCAACAGCCTTCTTGTCAGGTTTTTTGCGAGAAAAAGGATTTGAAGTTGCTCAGACAGATTTAGGGATAGAGTTGGTAAGTCGTATTTTTACGCATTCGTTTATTTCAAAAGTTTTTGATAACGCTGAGAGTAAGCGACTCTCCCAAAGGATGAGAAGAATACAAAAGTGTCGTTTTCGTTACGAAATTTGTGTTGAGCCGGTGGTTAATTTTTTAAGAGGCAACGATGCAACGTTGGCTGTTAGGATTGCTAATCGTACTTTTTTACCCGAAGGACCTCGGTTTGATGCGCTGGCTGATGTGGATTGGGCTTTTGGTTTTTCCGGAACAACAGATCTGGCTAAACATTTAGCCACCCTTTTTTTAGAGGACTTATCCGATTTTATTAGGGAAACTCTTGATTCTCATTTTGATTTGATTCGTTATGCAGAACATCTGTCTTCTTATGCGCCGGAATTTAAAGAGATGGAGGAGGCTCTTTCTGAACCACTGACAATGATTGATGAGTTGATGCTTTCTATATTGACCGAATTTATGGAAAGAGAGTCGCCCGATTTAATAGGTTTTTCAGTTCCTTTTCCAGGTTGTTTATACGGAGCATTACGTTGTGCGCAGTACATAAAAAAGAACTGTAAGTCAATGCCTCTTGTTATGGGAGGCGGTTTCGTTAATACCGAATTACGATCAATTTCAGAAAAACATTTTTTTGATTATATCGATTACCTGATTCTGGATGATGGAGAGTTACCCATGCTGAAGCTTATTAAGTTTCTTGAAGGAAGTATTCCGGAAACAGATTTGATTAGGACCTTCTATGTGAAGGATAATCGATTGATTTATAGTGGAAATGATACTCAAATACTTCCATTTGCGGAAAGCGGAACTCCCGATTTTACAGGCATTTCTCTCTCCAAATATATATCTTTATCCGAGATGGTAAATCCCATGCACCGATTGTGGTCATGCGGACAATGGAATAAGATGATGGTCGCACATGGTTGTTATTGGGCAAAATGTGCATTTTGTGACACAACATTGGATTATATTTGTCGATACGACCCCCCTTCAGCAACATCTGTAGTGGATAAGATGGAGCGAATCATGGCACAAACAGGTCAGAGTGGTTTTCATTTTGTGGATGAAGCATTACCTCCCAAACTATTGAAAGATATTGCCATAGAGATATTAGAACGAGGATTAGTAGTCTCCTTCTGGGGGAATATTCGTTTTGAAAAATCATATACACCTGAATTCTGTGAGTTGTTGGCGCGAGCCGGTTGTGTGGCTGTTTCCGGAGGGATGGAAGTAGCGTCCAATCGGTTGTTAAAGAAGATGAATAAAGGAGTTACGGTAGAGCAGGTTACAGCAGCTGCACAAAATTTAACAGAGGCAGGGATTATGGTACATGCCTATTTGATGTATGGATTCCCTACGGAAACTTTTCAAGAGATTGTTGAGGCTCTTGGCAATGTGCGGGATTTGTTTCAGCAAGGCGCATTGCAATCTGCTTTTTGGCATAGATATGCCATGACGGTTCATAGTCCGTCAGGGAAAGAACCTCAAACTTACGGAATTATGAATGTTGAAACAGAGTTACACTCTTTTTGCAACAATGAGATAGCCTACGAAGAGGACCTCGACTATGATGTCGAGGCCGTAGGAGAGGGGTTACGATTAGCAACCTATAATTTTATGCACGATTTAGGTTATGAAATTCCATTAGAAGAGTGGTTTTCAGGCTTTATTGATAGGTAAGGCACGCATATTCACCCTTTAAAATCTCTAACGCATTTTCAGCTAAAGCCAACATCTCATTTTCTCCGGGATAGATGGTTACAGAAGATATATGTCTGACATAGTTGAAGATTTGTTCGGTGATTAGTTGATTGTAGGCGATTGCACCGGTGAGAATTATTCCATCAATCACACCTTCTAATGCAATACTGACAGCAGCAATCTCTTTAGCGATGTTGTATGACATTGCTTTCAGAATCAGAGAAGCATGTTTATCCCCGTCAGAAGCCAATCGTTCGGCGGTATTGGCATCATTTGTTCCCAAATGAGCATATAAGCCACTTTCGTGTCGGATTTTGTAGTTAAGTTCCTCTTCAGTGTATTTCCCGCTGAAGCATAAGGTGATTAGGTCACCGGCAGGGAGGGTTCCGACACGTTCAGAGGAGAAAGGACCACTACCTTCGATTGCGTTGTTCACATCCACGACACGCCCCTTGCGATGGGCTGCAACCGATATACCTCTGCCTAAGTGCGCAATAATTAGGTTGAGGTCTTCGTAGTGCGAATTGTGTTCTTTGGCAAATTTTCTACCAGCCATTTTTTGGTTAAGAGCATGGAACTTAGATCTCCTGGGAATTTCCGGCAAACCGGTAATTTTTGCAATTTCGTCCATCTCATCCACAACGGCAGGATTGGATATGAAAGCTCTTGCGCCAGGAATTGAGCTTGCAATCTCAGCTGCAATTAATCCCCCTAAATTGCAGGCAGCTTCACCTTGTTGTCCTTTCCGTAAGTCCTCTTTCAAACGTTCGGAAACCTCGTAAGTGCCGGATCGGATAGGCTTTACCAAACCACCTACACCGACAATCGCATTAAAGTCCATCATCAATTCATTGTTCATCAACTCCGTTGTAATCAGACGTTTTCGAAACTCCATCTGGTCGCAAATTTTTTTATAGGGAATTAAATCATCACTACTATGGTAGATGGTTTTCAAAAATATCTCTTGCTCATTTTCATAAACGGCAATTTTTGTTTTTTCATACTTCGGGTTTATTACTAAAATGCGGTATAACATAAGACTTCAAAATTTGAGTTTCTGTCAATAATAACAGAGGATAAGAAAGTTTGTTTTGTGAAAAAATTGTAAAGCAATCAATTCTCTCTTTTCCCTCTCCATTATAGAATATAAAGTTTAAAAGTTTCCCTTTTTTGCAGAAGAGGTACGGTTTGGACAGAAAAATCAACCCATAGAAACCCTGTTTCTTGCTGCTATTCATTTGATTGGTTGACACTACAGAGCGGCTGGAATGAAAAATTGACATATAACTTTCAAAACTCTAAAATAAATTCTTACCTTTGCACCCGTTTTGGGGTTAGTCCCAAGGGCTTTATAGAACTACGTACAACATATTGATGGTATAGGCAGGAGTTAAAATCTTGTTTATGTGATGTTTATTCAGAAGCAGTCAATTGTTGTGTACGTAGTTTTTTTGTTGAGGAATTATAAGTTTTTTGTTGAGGAATTATAAGAAGCTGTTTAAATTTTATTAAAAAAAAAATTAGAGTTTCACTCTCTTATTTTCGGCATCTTTGAGATTCTTTTTAACCTATTTTTATTCTCCTTTTTTGATAATAGTCCACTATTTTCTGCAAAAGAAGACTAAAAATAGATTTAAAAATCTCTCTCAAATAGGCTCGAAATAAAATTTAAACAACTTCTAAATCTTAGCAATCTATTAGAATTTTTGAATTTATATCGAGCAAGTTCCGAGCAGAGTTTGATGGACTAAAAAAACAGCAAAATGCCGAAGAAAAATCAAAAAAATAGAGAAAAGGTTATCTCTAAACAATTTATAAAGGCGAATTTATAGAAACCACCTTAAACACAAATTTAAAAAAAATTTATTTATACTGCAACACAACTTAATTATAGAAAAAAATAAGATCAAAAATTACAAAAAAAAATTTAGTGTTCAGAAATTCGTTTCAAGAGAATAATTACAAACTTTCTTCATTAGTTGATTTTCATCTCTAAGATTCTAAATATCAACAGCTCAACGCAATTCATAGATACCACCTGGGAAAGAGATCACCCAATCTTGCATCTCCATCTCAAACAATAGAGAAGAAAGAGCAGAATAAGGAAAATCCAACTCCCTCGTCATCGCATTAATCTGCGACTTACCATGCTCTTTCAAATAATCAACCACCCTTTGCTGGTCGGGAGTAAAATCAGGAAACAACTCATACATCAAGGAGGAAGAGGAGTTGACTTTTGCATCCCAATTCATCAAACGTTCTATATCCTGAGCCGACTCCACCATTACCGCAGCATTGCTCTTTATTAAATTGTTGCAGCCTACCGAAAAGAGATCTCCCACACGTCCTGGCAAAGCACACACTTCGCGATTATAGGAATTTGCAAATTCAGCAGTCAACAATGCCCCTCCTTTTTCACCCGACTCAACGACAAGAACCACATCACTCAACCCGGCAATTATTCTATTACGCGAAACAAAATTTTTTCTATCAACAAGGGAACGAGTATGAAACTCCGTTAAAATTCCGCCTTGATTACACATCTTACTGGCCAACTCTCTATGCGCCGCCGGATAGATCATATCCAATCCATGCCCCACCACACCTATAGTCTGAGCTCCCAACTCCAATGCCTTGCGATGAGCACACCCATCCACACCGTATGCCAAACCACTCACCACCAAGATTTCCGGATGATTTTGAACCAAATCTGTCAAAATCTCTTCGCATAAAGCTCTGCCATAAGGGGTCATTTTACGGGTTCCAACAATCCCTATCACCCGCTTTACATCCATACATATCTCTCCTTTGGCATACATCAAAATGGGATGATCATTACACTCTTTCAAGCGATAAGGAAACTTGTTATCATCCATAGCAATAACATAACCATCTGTTTTATAGAGAAATTCCAACTCTTCTTCCGCCCAATCCAAAACCTTTTTAGCAGCAATCTGCTCCAAAATAGCTTCTCCCACTCCGGGTACAGAAGAAAGAGCCTTTCTTGAGGCTTTAAAAACACTCTCGTCATCACCAAAAACAGAAATCATTTTTTTGTACGTTAACAACCCCACTCCACGAATCATAGAAAGGGCAATTTTGTATTTCAACTTCGATTCTTCCATATATTATCCAGATTTTGCAAACAATCAAGTTCAACACAACCACTGCAAACTCAATTTTATCAAAAAACTTGTTATCTTTGCAAAGATAATTCAATTTAAATAAATTCATAATGGAATCTACAAGAAAAAGCAAAATAGACCGCTTGGTTCAAAAGGAGCTAAGTGACATCTTTCAAAAATTCACCAAAACATTGGGTGGAGTTTTAATCTCTGTTACATCTGTTTCTGTATCAGCAGATTTAAGTATTGCGAGAGTTCGCCTCAGCATTTTCCCGGCAGATAAGAAAGATGAGATGCTGCAAACGATTAAAAAAAGTGCCAAATCATTGCGCTACGATTTATCTCAACGGACAAAGAATCAATTAAGACAAGTACCGGAGTTAACATTTTTCATTGATGACTCTCTCGATTACTTAGAAAATATAGATAAATTGTTGGGCTTAACAAAATAAAGATGAAACTACAGCTTTTCATTGCTCTGCGGTATCTCTTCTCCCAAAAGAGGCATAACATCATCAATTTGATTTCGACCATTTGTGCCGGAGGGATTTGCATTGCAACTATAGCTTTGGTTTGTACCCTTTCTGTCTATAACGGATTTCAGCAATTGATTACCGACATCTTCAGCGTATTCGATCCGGACTTGAAAATCACCTTGGTTGATGGAAAAACATTCTCTCCGGAAACTCCGGAAATACAATCAGTGAAGTCCCTGAACTTCATCGAACACTATTGTCCGGTATTGGAAGATAATGCCCTAATTCGCAACAAGGAAAGACAAACCTCCACTACTATAAAAGGAGTCTCTCCGAACTATGTACTAATGGTCTCGACTGATTCTATCATGATGGAGGGTGAATTTGTTGTGGAACAGGAGGGGACACCCTATGCTGTAATAGGAGGAGCATTGGCAGACCAAATCGAATCGAGCAGTCAGTTTATCCGACCAATTTCTTTGTATGCCCCCATACACAATTCTAACGTAAATTTGGCCAATCCGGAGAAATCTTTTCATATTCAACACTACTACCTTTCAGGAATTTATGCCACCGGTCAAATAGAAGTAGATAGCAAATACACATTCCTACCGTTGACCTCCGCTCAAGAATTATTTGGTTTCGATGACGACATAACGTCGATAGAGTTGAAACTAAAAAAAGGAATCGACCATCGAGAGGCAGAAAAAGAAATTGCCGAAATAGTAGGACCCAAGTTCAATGTTCAAAACAAAGAAGAGCAACACGAGGATTTCTACAAAATGATGAAAGTGGAGAAGTGGATAACCTTCTTGATATTGATTTTCATTCTAATGATTGCAGTATTCAATGTCATCGGGTCGTTAACGATGTTGATTATAGAGAAGGAGAAAGACATCACTACTCTGCGGAATATTGGAGCAAGCGAAAGCATGATAAAACAAATATTCTTATTAGAAGGATGGTTGGTCACCATTGTGGGAGCAGCAATTGGCACTGTTATCGGAGTCACGCTATGCTTATTACAACAACACTTTGGCTTCATAAAACTAAGTGACAGCACCGGCGAAAGTGCTTTTATCGTCAATGCTTACCCCGTACAGGTAGAAGCAAGTGACATCTTTTTAATTTTAACCACCATCCTATTTATTGGTCTTTTCGTTGCATGGATTCCGACGCGATATATTCATAAACAACAATAAGAAGTTGTTTAAATTTAATTTCGAGCATATTTGAGAGAGATTTTTAAATCTATTTTTACTCTTCTTTTGCAGAAAATAGTGGACTATTATCAAAAAAGGAGAATAAAAATAGGTTAAAAAGAATCTCAAAGATGCCGAAAATAAGAGAGTGAAACTCT
>JAGBVI010000089.1 GCA_017630395.1 Paludibacteraceae bacterium | reverse complement strand
GCCTCGTTCATTCTTTTAGCATTACGCCTTGCCATTTGCTCGTAATACTCCTTCTTTTCAAATCCAAACCCACAATCACCAGCCACTATTAGCACGGTGTCCTTCATTTGATATTGCACACAAAGTTTATACACCAAGAGATTGAAGTCTCCATGAATATCCCCAGAGACAACAACATTTCGGGCTTCTGGAAAAGATAAAGTATAAACCTTATTCATAATATTCTCAAATGCTTTCAAATCATCAACATTATCCGTCCTTCTGCCTTAACAAACATCGAGGGGTAGCGACAAACGACGGCATACACCTGATTGGACGTTACGGGTTGTCCATCCTTGCGGATATGCAAGCATTGGCGATTAATCATCTCCGCAATCTGTTCCGTTCGCATCCCACAATTTTGCTTTGTGAGGCAATAAAGTATGGCTTCTTCGATTTTCATATGTTAATTGCAACTAGTTTTCTCGCACGTTTTCTTCTGTTCCTCTTAATCGAGTTTACCATATCATAATATTCACTAGGACTTAATTGCTCTTCTTCGCATAAATGATGGAGTTCATCGAGCATTCCGAGCGTTCTTAAAACACGAAGAAACGTGTCAAACGATTTTATCTCTCCAGACTCCACCTTTTGGACCGATGAACGTGATATGGATGCCGACTCAGCCAAACTATCTTGCGTTATATTTTGCTTTAGTCTGGTTGCTTTGATTTTTTCACCAATCTTCTTCTGAATCTGAGCATCTGATAGAATATAAATATCTTCCATAATGATTGCATTTGTAAGCATTACGACGCAAATATACGAATAATGCTTTAATATAAAAGCTTTACGAATGTATTTTTAATATAATTATTGCTTTTAAAGAGAAAAACAACTCTATTCTATGATTTTTTCAAGATTCATAGATTAAAGTATGCAGTCATTATAACTTATCGTTTGCGTTAATATAACAGGCAATATCATCGTTTGCCTATCGTGCACGATTATTTATAGCACTTTGCCAAAAGAAAAACTAAAATCACACATTTATGGAATTTCCAATGATAAACATTGAGTAATATTGAGCAAAAATGCTATCTTTGCATTAGAAATCATTTGGAACGCAAATGAGGTAAGAGGCTGAATTTAAACTACTTCAATTTGGCTTCTACAAACTTGAAAATGAGCTTGAAAAGCGCGGTACAACACGTATATCGAAATCGTTGATTATCAGCACGATGAATTTGTGAGTATTTTCCGTGTCATTGTAAAAATGCGAGTTGTACCGATTAAAAGGCTAAAACGTTTTCAATCAATAGTGTAAATGTATTGCATCGGTATATATTGAATATCATAGTTTTATATAGCCGAATTGGTGTTTGATTCTGTAATTGCATGAAGAAAGTTTTTCTATTTCTCCTTATATTCGTTTTGCAGGCTTCCTGCTTCAAGGTGGTAGCGCAGGATAAGAATGACCTTTCATCATCTTTAATGCTTTTGTATTCCCCTCTGGATGGTTCTGGCAAGGTGCTTTCCGAAACAACCTCAATTGGTAAAAACCATGTGGGGTATGCGTATGCCGAACTTACCGGGTTTTGTGGCGGTGGTTCTGAAGCTTATGGACAGTTTTTCCGGGAACAGAAGTTCTGGGATAAACCAATCTTCATTCATGCTGAATATCGAGGAGTTGTAGCTGATTCGTTTTATGAAAGTACCGCATATTTGGGCGCTGCTTATTGTGTCTATAGCAAACATGGTTATCTTGCGCTTGAACCACTCGCAATGTGGAAGCAACGTTTGGGCTTTGGAGCTCAGCTTTCTGTTGTTGGCGGGTGGGAATGGAAATATTTTATTCTTGAACATTATACCGACCTATGGAAAACGCATAAAATGGATACTCCAATTGACATATATTCACAAACAAGATTCTTTGTCAAGGTGTATAAGCGATTATCTTTAGGTGTGATAGGAACAATATACTATAGTCCTGATAATGTTGCATCGGAAGGTGCGTACCTTGCACTGCGATGGAGATTATAGAATCCAGCTTGTTTTCTACTAAATTTGTCAAAAAATGCTTCATCTGGCAGACGGGCGCCAATCGCATTGTTATCGCAAGGAACGATTCCTAATCTCTAAAGTTATCTCCATATAGTTATGTTTGCCTTCGATGTAGTCGGCATAGAGTGTTTCTGGGTCGCGACCTCGTAGGATGCTGCATTTTCCACATACGTCACAGTTATGCAGGCATTTCCAGGTATCGAGCACATAGGCTCGCCTTTCTTCTGGGGTGGAGCATTCTATCTTCGGTGGTTGCATATTATCTTATAAGAAGATTTCCTTAAACTTCGCCTGGATTTCGTCCCTCACTCGGCGGAATTCGCTCATCACAAATTCATCTGTACCCACAGCATCCGATGGGTCGTCAAAACCGATGTGCAGGCGATGTTTGACATTGCCCACAAACATAGGGCAACTCTCGTTGGCTCCACCACAGACGGTTATCACATAATCCCACTCATCATTAAGATATTTTTCTACACTCTTGGGCTTGTATTGAGATATGTCAATACCCACTTCGTTCATCACTTCAATGGCTTTCGGATTAACCCTTGCGGCTGGTTTAGTCCCGGCAGAATGCACTTCAAAGTCACAATTAAATGATTGAAGGAATCCGTGTGCCATCTGACTACGGCAACTATTACCTGTGCATAAAATCAATACTCTCATAAAATGCAATTAACTATTAGTCTTTACTGATGCATGGGAAAGAAAGGACAACGCATTCGGATGCATTGGTTATTCTTGCCGAAATGTCTGCACACTACGGAAGATTTGTTCATGTGTACACCGAAATTCTTTTTCACGAAATCAATGGCTGCTAAAATGGACAGATAGGAATCTCGCTTGCAGCATCGTGGACCACCCACCTCGGCTATCTTACCTAACGATGCAGCTGACATCTTGTGCGACAAAGCAAAAGGTTCAACGGTCAATGGTGTAGAGTGTGAGATGACGGAAACGAACATACCGGAACTCAATCCCGCGCCGCAAGCTCCCCAGAAACCACAAGCTCCACCCGGAACCTGCTTGCCTCGCTTCATCAGTTCTACCAATGCATCAGGAAGTACGATGTTGCCACCGGCATTGTGGTAGGCTGTCAGCAAAGCGGCTCCCACCATCACATGATGCTCGGGGCCGTGCATGTGGCAGAAGGGCATCGCCATCATCTTCTCCATTATTTCGATCGGATTCTTGGAGGTTTCGTCAAGGCAAAGCTTGTAAATGGCATCGATACCCTTTGTGTGGCACTCGTTGCAGACGTAATGTCCTTGTTCGCAACAGGTCTTGCTATCTTCCTTCTTGTGGCAAATCGCACACTCCATGAGAACTTCCTTTTCCAGATACCTTAATGGAGCACTACATATCAAACATTCTTCTTTCATTGTCCTAAAATTATATATTCAACTTTGCCATCAGATGATCGCCACCTTAATCACCCCATCTAACTTATTCTCAAAAATACGATAAGCTTCTTCAATATCACTCAAAGGGAAACGATGCGTGATGAGTGGGGTAGTGTCAATTTTTCCTTGTTCAATCAAGCGAAGAACTTCTTCGCAGTCGCATCCATCCACGCCACCGGTCTTGAAAGTAAGGTTCTTACCATACATGTCGGGTAGGGGAAGAGTCTGTGGTTGGTCATAAAGAGCTACTATGGTAACGATGGCATTCGGTCGGGAACACTCCCACGCTAGGCGGAAAGTGCCATCGGCTCCAGCCACTTCGAGCACACGGTCGGCTCCGCCATGGTAGCTACGCTTCATGACAAAGTTCTTGCATTCCTCGGGAGTGGTGAGTAATACTTCTGGATAATGCTCTTGTACGAACCGACGTCTTTCTTCAGACTTTTCGCATACAATGATGCGTTTGGGTTGTTTCAGCATTACACAAAGCAAGGTGCTAATACCCGTAGGTCCTGCTCCAATGATTAGTACGGTATCGTCTTTGGTAATCTCAGAGATACGTGCCGCCCAGAAGCCAGTAGCCAAGACATCGCCTACGAGCAAAGCTTGTTCGTCAGTTACGCTATCAGGAATGCGGTTCAATCCTTGATTGGCAAGCAGTACACGCACGTATTCCGTTTGCCCGCCGTCGATGCGGCATCCCAATGCCCAACCTCCATTCGGGTCGGTGCAATTGTTCACATAACCATTTTGGCAGAAGAAACACTCTCCGCAGAAGGTCTCCACATTGACGGTCACTCTATCGCCCGGCTTGACATTTGTTACATCCGCGCCAACCTTCTCAACCACCCCCACCATTTCGTGACCGACAGTAATGCCAGGCACTGCTCGAGGCACGCTTCCGTGCTTGATATGAAGGTCGCTGGTGCAGATGCTGCTCATTGTCACTCTAACAATGGCATCTGTGGATTCTATCAATAAAGGTTTCGGCTTCTCCACCAAAGCGAACTTTCCTTTTTCTATGTATGTGTAGGCTAGCATAGGCAGTTGCTATAATTCATTAATTATTATTTGGAGCTGCTCTAAAAAACAGGCAGCGTGTCCGCCATCCATCTGAACATGGTGAAACTGGAATGATATGGGCAATGTGGTACTAAACCAATTACGACGATACTTGCCCCACATAACCATTGGGTTGCTGAATTTATCGGTGTATTGGTTTACAATGCAGTCGAGTTCCGTCTCTATCATTGCCGATGTTCCCACAATCATAATATCTTCGAGGAATGTGCTATTGCACTGTGAGGCAGCCTGTGTTGTCAGTCGGTTGTATTCCTTTGCGAATTGTTCGACATCATCTGTGTAGGCAATGTCGCAAGAATTGATTCCCCCTTTGCGGTTCTTTACAATTACGTTTATGGCAATGCTATCATATTTGAAGAGTTTGTCTTTTTCGGGTAGAATATAGAACTCTTTTATGTTGCTTGCCGCCTTTCCTATGCACCAACATAGCAGGGTGTTAAATTTGATTCCACGTCTCTTGCTTGCTTTGAGTACCTTGGTTACATTGAATTTTTTTGTTAATGTAACCATGGGCATTGGAGAGGTCCTCCAAAGGTTAAATGCTTCTGCACGTGTGGTTTCTTGTGGTGATACTTCTATTCTCATATTGTAAATTTTTTTATTTCTCCAACTTCCAACCCCAGTCTCCGTGGTATATCATCTGTTTAGTCATGCCGCCATCGATGCAAATATTCTCGCCCGTGATGAAGCCTGCCTTGTCGCTACAAAGGAACAGCACCATATTGGCTATGTCTATCGGATTTCCCACCCTGCCTGCAGGTTGTTGAGTGGCATCGGGACCTTCGTAAATAGTGTAGGCTGTATCTATCCAGCCGGGAGAAATAGAGTTCACTCTTGCTTTTCCTGATAGGCTTACTGCCAATGCGTGAGTGAGTGCAGCAATACCTCCTTTGGCTGCTGTGTAACTCTCGGTCTGCGGCTGACTCATACGATCGCGAGAGGAGGAGATGTTGATGATGGATGCTCCTTCTGCTAAATGAGGCATAAAGAGTTTGACCAAATAGAACGGTGCAGTTACTCCCACACTAAGTGCATATTGAAACTCCTCGAAAGAGCATTCGTCAATACCTTTCATTAAAGGTAGGGCATTGTTGATAATGATATTCACTTTGTCGTGTTTACTCAGCACTTCGGTGGCAAAAGCCTCCAGTATCTCTTTCTTGGAAATGTCTCCAACAAAATGTTCTCCTTCTTGCTTATCAATCACATAGACGATAGCTCCCCGTGAACGAAATTCATTGGCAATGCACTTGCCAATGCCATTGGCACCACCGGTTACAATAACTACTTTATCTTTAAACATAAGTATATCATTCTTTATATCACTAACATAATTCTCCCTTCAGTCTTGACAAACATTTGACTTCGTCTTCCTCCTCCTCGCTCGGCAAAATACAAGCAAGCTTGATTCTGCTCTCGCTCGTTCGTCGGTTCAGGATAGCGACAAATCACCGCATAAACTTGTTTGGATGTAACAGGTTTTCCATCTTTGCGGATATGCAATTGTTGGCGGTTAATCATCTCAGCAATCTGTTCCGTCCGCATCCCTCGGTTTTGGATCGCGAGACAGTAAAGTATAGCTTCTTCGATTTTCATCACTTCTCAAATAAGGATTCTGACACAACAACATTCTGAAATATATCAGAATGAGAATTATGGGCAAGCCCTCGAGTTGTTATCAAAGTAAGATGTACAGCCTTTGTTGTGCCCGTTTCTTCAATAAAACGTTCTCTTCGACTAAGAATCTTTGTTTCTTCCTCTTCATTAAGCACAAATTCGCTAGACGATGTGTATTTAATCTCACAGATATTTATCGTCTGGTCTCCACGGTCAAGTAATAAATCTATTTGAGCACCGGGACGATCATCAGTTTTTCGAACAAACCACGAATACTCATTGGAAACAACTCCGCCAATGCTCAATGCATGCTTAATTTGGGGTATATGGGCAAAACATACTCGCTCAAAAGCCAGCCCACACCAATTATTGTATAGATTACTTCCTGCACTCTTTGACCAAAAATTGGGATCGTGTCTCTTATTTTCAAGAATGAATTTAAAGTAGAATAAAGTATAAAAATCTACTAATTGATACATCGCACCTTTTGACAATTTACCAATTTGATTGTATTTACGGATAAAGCCACAATGTTCCAATTCTTTTAATACTGTGCTCAATTTGCCATTTGTAAAAATGTTACTTTCAGTTATAATCTCATCTCTAGTCATTCCTATCCTTTTTTTACCCAAAGCATTGATTACGTTTAAATAGGCTTCGGGCTTTTTGAACAATGAGCGATAGAGAGCATTAAATTCATCCTTTAGCTCACCATCCTCAGAAAAAAAGATACTGTCTATATTCTGTGGAAGATATAACTCTGTTAATCAGCATTGTATGACATTATAAGAATAACGCATCATAATAGGGAATGCCAATATTTTTGTATAGTTGCACTTCGTCGTTTTATTAAGTACAAATTTAAAAAGTAGCTTATTCGTTGTGGAAATGTGGTGATTTTTGATAGATTTCCACAAGCAATAGCGCATTTTTAGGAGCTCCTCCCATTAATAAACACTTTACTTTATAGCCGTACATATATATACGTTGATTAAAGTAAATTCCACAACTCACTTTTTTCTCCCTTACTGAATAGTGTTTTCCTTTTACAAGAACAATAACATCCCTATTAAGAGTGAAGTCGTCCGGTAGTTAGTTGACATAATCGGCGAAATTTTCACGTATATGCTAGCATAATTATCTATTATATCATCAACTTAATTCGCCCTTCAGCCTTGACAAACATTTGACTTCGTCTTCCTCCTCCTCGCTCGGCATAACACAAGCAAGCTTGATTCTGCTCTCGCTCGTTCGTCGGTTTGGAATAGCGACAAATCACAGCATAAACCTGCTTGGATGTAACAGGTTTCCCATTCTTGCGAATATGTAATTTTGCCGATAATATGAGGAAAATTGTATCTTTGCATCTGCCTCAGAAGGAGACGCCGGAAATTTCTGCAGCCCTCGAGAAGGATAATTTATTATGAACTGGATTTATTTAATTATTGCAGGTTTTTGTGAAACAGGCTTTGCATTCTGTCTTGGAAAGGGCAACGTTGAAACCGGATACAAAGCGGCATTGTGGTATACTGCGTTTGCTGTTCTTTGTCTTTTAAGTATGATTCTTCTGACCAAAGCAACCAAAACAATTCCTCTTGGTACGGCATGGCATATCCTGTATGGACCGGAATAGGTGCAGTTGGAACTGTAATCAATTGGTATTATAGTTTTTAAAGAGCCAACTTCATTTTGGCGTTTATTCTTTTTCTTTACCCTTATTGCTTCGGTGATTGGTTTGAAAATAGTCTATTAAGATTGGTGAGTTTTTGATTTCTACTCGAAATAAATTCAAAAATTTTGCAAATGTTTGGATGAACAAGAGGATAAATGTATTTTTGTATCAGATGTGTAGTTTGGAGGAGAAGGATTAAAGGGGGTATAAGCAATCTTTCCAAGTATGCTTACGACGTTTTTAAAGAGGTGATAAGTAAACTATTCCTGATAGTTTCTGTTTATTCATAAATTTTAAAGAGATATGAAGTAATCGAATTTTCCTATTATTGTGGAAAAGAGGAGCAAAACTAATTGGGCGAAATGTTAGTTATATTGATGTAAATTTTAGTTCATGAAAAAGATAATTATCATTGATGGTGGTCCGCGTATGAATATGAACACCGCAAAGTTGTTGCAGAGTTTTGCCGAAGGTGCGAAATCGGCAAGTAGTGATATTGAGGTAAAGACCATACGTTTGTACGACCTCGACTATAAGGGTTGCATGTCATGCATGGCTTGCAAACTAAAGGGTAGAGCATCGAATATCTGTCGTTTCAAGGATTCGCTGACTTCCATTTTGGAGGAGATTGCTCAAGCTGATGGTCTTGTGCTTGGTTCTCCTATCTATTTTGGTGAAGTGACGGGGTTGATGCGTGCTTTCTTAGAGCGCTTGGCCTTTCCTTGGCTCTCGTATAACGACTATAGCCTAACAGCGCCCAAGCGTATGCCTGTGGTACTTATTGAAACTATGAACGGTACACCTGAACACAACAACAGCAACCATTTCGGCACGATGGAGTGGTGTATCACAACCGCCCTTGGTGAGCCACATCGCATTATCGGTTACAACACCACTCAAGTGGCGAAATATGACAACTATGAATTAGGCAGTTTTTCCGAGGAGGCTAAACACGCTTGGCAAGATGCCCATTGGGAGGAGGATTTGCATAAGGCTTATGAGGCTGGGAAACAGATGGCAAAGTTTTAGTCGTAAAATTACTAAAATGCTCTTCAAAATCATCTCGACCTAATTTATAGAAATTACCTTAATGCAAAATTGAGTGAAATTATAGTAACGAAAAAAATTAATCTTATGGGGTGGGACGTTGTTCAAATAGGTTTAAGGCATAATTTACCCGTTGATGATGCCTTTGCAATGGTACAAGAGGTTGCCAGAAGGATGAATAGAAATATCAGACTTGTTTATAGGAACAGATACGAGTATGATGTTGCAAAAAATGTTGTGTTTGATGGTGGAGAGCCTCTTTGGGTTGGACTTGCAAAAGTTGAAGTAAATGACTCTACAGATTATTTACAAATGGAGGTTCTTAATTATCAGGTTACTAGTATATTAGAATCGGTTGGGATAGAAAAACTTCGATTAGCATCGCATAAAAACAAGTATGGCGAATATCTTCTTTTCGATATTCAAACTCCATACGGTTTATACGAAATAAGTGGCAATGATATTTATATTAGAATATTCAAAGAAAATGTTGATTTGAATGTTAACGTACAAGGAGGATGGTCATGCTTAGAAAGTGTATTCACTGAAAATTTGGAGTGGTTGAATAATTATCGTACTCAAATATACAATCAAGCAAAGATGTTTGGTTGCAAAGAGGTGGTTATCTGTTCAGACCAAGGTCCTGGAGAATTTATTTATGACAAAATGGATGTTTCTGCTGAAGAATTAAAAGAATATGCTTGCTCTTTTCAATATCTAAATGATTATGCCCAAATAAACGAAAATTTTGATGTAGAAGATTGGAAAAAGAGTGCTAAACATATTTTTTTACCTTCGTTATTTAGCAATCAAGTTGTTTTGACTGACAATGATTTTATAGAAGTTATATATGATGACTTTAGTGATTTTTTGTGACCTATACGCCTTTTTTTGTTAGCTGACTAAGATTATTTTTATTATTCTTTGAAGTTAATCATGGACTATTCTCAAAATAGAATGGTGAAAATAAGTTAAAAAGCACTTTGAAGAAGCGGAAACAAAAGAGAGTTAAGCTTAAAATCAATTTAATAAATACAATTTAAAAGCTTCTTATTCACTCTCATAATTTAAACGTTGAATTTATAGAACTTAGCTAAAAATTTATTACTATCTTTGCAAAGAGTGATAACATAAAAATGAAAAGGTCGAATGGCGAAACAATCAAGTAACTACGCAGATATACTCGGCGATTTGAAAAATAAAAATTATAAACCGGTCTATTTTTTGTCCGGCGAAGAGCCTTACTATATCGATCTTATCAGTGACTATATTCAAGAGAATGTTTTGACGGAGTCTGAAAAAGCTTTCGATCAATTTATTATGTATGCACAAGATTATGATTTGGCTACGATATTGGAGCAAGCTAGGCATTTTCCTATGTGCGCACCCTATCAGGTTATCATTGTAAAAGAGGCGCAAAAATGGACGGATTTTGAAGAGTTGTCCACCTATTTAAAAGCAATTCAACCCAAGACAATTTTAGTGATATGCCACAAGTATAAAAAAGTGGATAGACGAAAAAAATGGGTATCTGAATTTGAAAAAGTGGGAGTGTTGTTCGAGTCTGAAAAAATCAAGGAGGATAAAGTGCCAACTTTTATCGTTAACTATCTTAAAACAAAAGGTGCTACCATTGAAGAAAAAGCTACAATGATGATGGTTAGTCAGCTCGGAAATAATCTGCAAGTTGTAACAGATGAGTTGGATAAGTTGATTATTGCATTGGGAACTGCTGATAAACGAATTACTGCAGACTTGGTAGAAAACAATGTGGGGATTAGCAAAGAATTTAATATTTTTGAGTTGGTTAATGCATTTGCTTATAAAGACGTTTATAGGATCTATTTTATCTCCAATAATATGGCAAAAAGAAAAGATTTTGTCTTTCAACCTAATATTGCAATGTTGTTCAGATTCTTTTCAAACTTGATGATTTATCACTATATAAAGACACAGCCGGATGATTATGTAGCTCGCGAGTTGGGTGTATCTCCTTACTTTTTGAGGGATTATAAAACGGCTGTTTCGCATTATAATGGGTGGAAAACAATGGAGATTATCTCGTTATTGAGGGAGTATGACATGAAATCAAAGGGATATATGAGCGGTAAAGCTTCGCGTGAAGATGAATTGTTTAAGGAGTTAATTTTTAAAATTTTGCATTGATATGAATATAAAATCGGCAGAGTATGTAATCAGTAATTCGGTTTGGAATAAATGTCCGGCTCATGATAAGCCAGAGTATGCTTTTATTGGTCGATCAAATGTGGGTAAATCCTCGCTTATCAATAAATTGACCCAACATAAAAATTTGGCGAAAACATCGGCAAAGCCGGGTAAAACATTGTTGATTAATCACTTTTTTATCAATAAAGAGTGGTATTTGGTGGATTTGCCTGGATACGGATATGCAAAAATAGGGAAGGAGTCTCGCGAAAAATTGGAGAAGATGATAAAAGGTTATGTTTTGCAGCGTAAAGAATTGATTAATCTCTTCGTTTTGATAGATGTGAGACATGAACCTCAAAAAATTGATATGGAATTTATTGAGTTTTTAGGGGTTAATGGTGTTCCGTTCTCTATTATATTCACAAAAGCGGATAAATTAACCGGAGGAGCATTGAAGAAAAATTTGGAAAATTATAAAAAATGTTTGTCAGAACAGTGGGAAGAATTGCCTCCTATTTTTGTTACCTCCTCTGAGTCGGGGTTGGGTAGAGAAGAGGTATTGGATTATATTGAATCGTTAAACAAAAGTCTATAAAATGATTGCTGCTCTTTTATATTATCTGTTTTATGCGGTGGTTTGGGTGTTGGCATGGTTGCCTTTGGGAGCCCTTTATTGCATCTCTGATTTTTTGTATTTAATCTTATACTACCTTGTGGGTTATCGTAAAAAAGTGGTAAGAGAAAATTTGAAAAATTCTTTCCCCGAGAAAACCGATGCGGAGTTGTTGAGGCTGGAAAAGGATTTTTATAGGCATTTCACCGATATTTTTATCGAAACTATCAAATTGTTGCATGTGTCGGATAAGGAGATGGAAAAGAGAATGCACTTTTCAAATCCGGAAATGATAAGCGATTTTGTAGCTCAAGGAAAAAGTGTAGTGATTTTATTAGGACATTATGGAAATTGGGAGTGGATACCTTCTATTTACAGAAACTACGATAATTTGGTAGGAGGAGAGTTGTATAGACCTTTGAAAAATAGATATTTCGATTCTTTTTTCTTGAAGTTGCGCGGACGATTTGGTACGCTTAATATTCCTAAAAATGATGCTTTGAGGAGTATTGTGAAGTTGCGTAGAGAAGGAAAAGTTTTTGCGTTGGGATTTATTGCTGATCAAACACCTTCCGGAAATAATTTGCACTATTGGGCAGAATTCTTGAATCAAGATACTCCTTTCTTGAATGGTCCGGAACGAATTGCCAAATCTGCTGATTGTGCTGTCGTTTACTTCGATGTAAAGGTAGAAAAACGGGGGTATTATAGTTGTGATCTTATTTGCGTCTCAGAAAATGCTAAAAGTGAGCCGGAGAATAGGATTACAGACCGATTTGTAGAACTATTTGAAAACACTATTCGTAGAGCTCCTGCCTATTGGTTGTGGTCTCATCGCCGTTGGAAACATAAAAGAGTGCATGCATCATGAATGTATCGGTTGTTATCTTAAATTGGAATGGTCGGGATATGTTGGCAAAATATTTGCCTTCGGTTGTTAAGTATTCCTCTCTGCCGGGAGTTGAGATTGTTGTTGCAGACAATGGTTCGACAGATGGTTCGTTGGACTATCTTTCGGAAAATTTTCCGATGGTTCGCCAAATTATATTGCCTGAAAATTATGGTTTTGCAGAGGGGTATAATAGAGCTTTAAGGCAAATTGATGCTGACTATTTTGTCTTATTAAACTCTGATGTGGAAGTTACTGCCGACTGGTTGTCTCCTTTGTATAATTATTTGGAGGCTCACAAAGAGGTGGTTGCATGTCAGCCTAAAATTCGTTCGGTTGTTAATCCTGAATATTTTGAACATGCAGGAGCTGCCGGAGGTTTTTTGGATAAATATGCTTATCCATTCTGTCGAGGTCGTATCTTTAGCGAGGTGGAGAAAGACGAAGGACAATATGATACTGTAAAAGAAGTATTTTGGGCAACCGGGGCTTGTTTGTTTATTCGTGCAAAGGATTATTTTGATGCAGGTGGTCTGGATGGAACGTTCTTTGCCCATATGGAAGAGATTGATTTGTGTTGGAGATTGAGATGTAGAGGAAAAAAAATTATCTGTCATCCGGAAAGCGTGGTTTTTCACTATGGTGGCGGAACATTAAATGTAGATAGCCCAAGAAAGACTTTTTTGAATTTTAGAAACAATTTGTTAATGATATATAAAAATCAGTCGGAAAAGACCCTTTTCAAAACATTATTCGTGAGATTTTTCCTAGATTTATCGGCTGCTATGATGTTTTTAGTTAAAATGGATTGGGGGAATTTTAAATCTGTTCTGAAAGCTATAGTGGAATTTTATCGTATTAAAGAAAAGTATAAAGCAAAAAGAGAAGAAAATCTTTCTCTTCAGGTTGAGCAAAATGTGGTTGAGCGGTGGAATGGTTCTATTGTTTGGGAATTTTACGCAAGAAAAGTAAAAAAGTTTAGTGATTTGATTAAATAAAGCTGATATGAAAATTAGATTGTTTATCATACTTCTATTGTTTTCTTTTTTTAATGCTGAAGCAAAAGATCGGGTAACTTCCAATAATGCGTTTAAACCGGGTGAAATGATGAAGTTGAAAGCGTATTATCATTTTGGAATGTTGTGGTTTGAAGTGGGAGAGGCAACTTTTTCTGTCTCAGAAGAGAATGGCAACTATAAATTTACTGTTAAGGCAAAGAATCACCCTCGGTGGGATTGGTTGTATAAATTGAATACCTTGCATGAGGCAAGTTGTTCTAAGTCGATGGAACCTATTTATATGAGATCTACAACAGAAGATAACGGAGTCTTTTCTACCGATGAAATGCTTTATAAAGACGGAATTATAACCAAGTATGAAAAAGGTTCTAAATATCCAGATGGATGGGATACAACTTATACCAGACAGCAAGATTCTTACGATATTATCAACTCAGTGTATGTGGCGCGAAATGTGGATTTATCTATAAATGGAGGGAAGAATATACCTTTTTATCCCATTTTTGGTAATGATGTCTTTTTGGTACATGGAAGCGTAATCGAAAAAGAACGAATAAAGACTCATAATAAAGTTTCATACGATTGTATAAAATGTACGGCAACAGTGGGTGCCGGAACTATCTTTACTCCTGATGAGCCGGTGTATGTATGGGTTACAGACGATAATAGAAAAATTCCTGTTTTGGTGGAAGCTAAGCTAAGAATAGGAACTGTTAAAGTCTATTTGGATGAATATGTTGAGAGTGATTAGTGCTAATTAATGAAGTTTCCCATTCTTGTACAAGGAGTAAACTTACTGAATAGAAAAGTTAAATCTTATAAGCAGTGAGGATAAAATATTAACGACTTATTAAATTTTTTTATAGTAAAATGTTACCGTCATGGATAGAGCCTATCTCAATGACGGTTTTTTTATGTTATGCAACCAAGTTACACACTATTTGAGAAGTATTGGGTTAGAAATTTTTCTTCCTTCAACCTTCAAATTAACCCTCTGTTGCTCATTATAACTACTTATGTGTAAATGAGTTTGCGCTTTAAACTAATATTTGTGTAAAATTTATTGCACTTTATTTGGTTGTTTGAGCAGAATAGTATATTTTTGCAGCGTAAAATAAAAATTAAAAAATATGAAAAGCGATTTTATTAAGTATTTTGAGAATTCCATTAAGGAGCATTGGGAGTTGATGGCAATGACTGATTATGTCTCTAAAAAGTCATATACTTATCAACAAGTAGGAGAAGAAATTTTGAAACTTCACATTCTGTTTAAAGAATTAAATATTGCCCCAAATGATAAAATTGCTTTGGTAGGACGTAATACTCCGGAGTGGGCGATTACGTTTATAGCCACAATCACCTACGGAGCAGTTATTGTTCCGATTTTGCAAGATTTTCATGCAGACGATGTTCAACATATAGTTAATCACTCAGAGTCTAAATTATTATTTTTGAGTGATTCTCATTGGGAAAATTTGAATGAGAAAACGTTTCAAACAATAAGAGGGGTATTTTCTATATCTGATTTTCGTTGTTTGTATCAAGCTCCGGGAGAGACTATCCAGATGACGATGAAACATTTGGATCAGTTGTGTAAATCAGTTTATCCCAACGGAGTTTCAAAAACGGACATTAAGTTTGTAGAAAAAGATGATTACGAGATGTCTATTTTGAACTATACCTCTGGAACTACCGGCTTTAGCAAAGGAGTTATGCTTACCGGAGATAATATGTGTACACAAGTTGAGTTTGCTCAAAAGACAGATTGGGTTGGGAAAGGTTATAAAATTTTGACATTCTTGCCGTTAGCTCACGCGTACGGTTGTGCATTTGACTTTGTTGTACAATTTGTGATGGGGGCGCATATAACATTCTTGACCCGTATCCCAAGTCCTAAGATATTATTGAAGGCTATGGAAGAGATTCGTCCGACAGTGATATTTACGGTTCCTTTAATTTTAGAAAAGATATATAAAAATAGTGTATTGCCGGCTTTGAATAAGACTAGTATAAAGTTGGCAACCAATATTCCGTTTGTTAATACTCGTATTTATGCTGAATTTCGTAAGAAGTTGGTTAATGCATTAGGCGGTGAATTTAAAACTGTGATTGCTGGTGGTGCTCCTTTGAATAAGGAGGTGGAAGATTTTTTACATTTGATTAAATTTCCGTATGTGGTAGGATATGGAATGACTGAGTGCGCTCCGTTGATCACTGTAGAGATGTTGGGGAATTACAGACCTCATTCTGTGGGTAGAGCCATTCATTGCGTGGATATGAAAATTGATTCAAGCGATCCGCAAAATGTGCCTGGAGAAATTTTGGTTAAAGGTCGAAATGTAATGATTGGATACTACAAAAATGAAGAAGCAACCTCAAAAATATTTACGGAAGATGGTTGGTTGAGAACCGGTGATATGGGTGTTATTGATAAGGATGGACACTTATTTATAAAAGGACGTTCTAAGACTATGATTTTAACTTCTAGCGGTCAGAATGTATATCCGGAGGAGATAGAATCAAAATTAAATAATTTGCCTTTTGTTTCAGAAAGTCTTGTGATCCAGAGAGATACAAAGATTGTGGCACTTATTTACCCTGATTTTGCTGCTATGGATGAGATGGGAATTCAAGTTGCAGAAATAGACAAAATTATGGATGAGCAAAGAAAAGAGTTGAATAAACAATTGGCTGCTTATGAGAATATTACGAAGATAATTATTCACCCACAAGAATTTGAGAAGACCCCTAAAAAATCAATTAAACGTTACTTATACGAAAATTTTTAAAGGGTCTTTAAGGCAATAATTAGGTTTAGATGATTTTGAAGTTTTTTGAAGTGTTAGAACTTCAAAATCAGCCTAAATCTAATCATGATTGATAATTAAATTTGTAATCGCAAAAGGTTACGCTAAGTGTTTTTGTATCTACTATTGAATCTTAAAAGCATTCATTTTTGTTAGTTTTTTATAGTTATCTCGCTTTTAAGGTTCTCATAGGTGCTTACCTATGAAAATGAAATTAAGCAAGTTCGTGAGAATTTGCTTAATTTAGTTTTGAAATTTCTCCTTATTTGCAATTGTAATTGTTGTTCTATCATTGAAAATAACTTAACCTTTTCTTAAAAGAGTAAACAAAAATTTGTTTTTTCGTTTTACATTCGTAAATTTGTAATGATAAAAAACTAACAAAATGGCAGATTCAAATTACATTAAGATCTTTGAAAACTCGTTTAAGTCTAATTGGGAGTTGCCTGCAATGACCGATTATATCACAAAAGAAGAGTTTTCTTATGAGCAAGTAGCGCAAAAAATTGCGCATTTGCATATTCTATTTTCGGCGTTAAATATTCAACGTAATGACAAAATTGCTTTGGTGGGCAAGAATACTCCAATGTGGGGTATAACTTTTCTTGCAGTGCAAACCTATGGAGCAATAATTGTCCCAATTTTACAGGATTTTCATCAGGATGATATACAGCATATCATCAATCACTCTGATTCTGTACTACTTTTCCTTACTGACAATGTGTGGGAAAATTTGGATGAAACCAAAATGCCGAATGTAAGGGGTATTTTTTCAATCTCAGACTTTAGATGTTTGTATCAAGCTCCAGGGGAGGCGATTCAAAAGTTTTTGTTGAAATATGATGTTGCGTTTAATGAAAAATATCCAAATGGTTTCACTCGTGACGACATAAAATATGTTGAAAAGGATAATGATGAGTTGGTTCTCATCAGTTATACTTCCGGAACAACCGGTTATAGTAAAGGTGTTATGCTTTCCGGTAGAAATTTTTTGGCCAATATGGAGTTTGCTCTGAAAACTGACCAAGCAGGAAGAGGGTATCGTATTTTGTCGATGCTTCCCTTGGCTCACGTTTATGGTTTGCTTGGCGAATTTTTGGTTCAAATAGGTGCAGGAGCGCATGTATTTTTCTTAAATCGACTCCCTTCTCCGAAAGTTTTGCTAAAGGCTTTCTCTGATGTAAAGCCTAATTCCATCTTTTTAGTTCCTTTGGTATTGGAAAAGATTTATAAAAATCAAATTTTACCAACTATCAGTAAATTAACTATGAGAGTTGCTCTTAGTGTGCCGGGAATCAATACCAAAATCTATTCTGAAATTAGGAAGAAATTGATTGATACTTTCGGTGGAAACTTTAAAAATTTAGTGGTTGGTGGTGCTGCACTTAATCAAGATACAGCAGCTTTCTTAGATAAAATTAAATTTCCGTATGTAATTGGATATGGAATGACTGAATGTGCTCCTTTGGTGGCATATACATCCTACGCTGATTATGTTCCGGGTTCCGCAGGAAAATTATTACCTACCTTAGAAATAAAGGTGCTTTCTGATGACCCATATAACATACCGGGTGAGGTGTTGGTAAGAGGTGATAATGTTATGTTGGGTTATTATAAGAACCAAGAAGCAACTGATGCTGCTATAGATGATGAAAAATGGTTGCATACCGGTGATATGGGTACAATAGATAAGGATAATAATATATTCTTGAAAGGGCGTTGTAAAACAATGTTGTTGGGTCCTTCCGGACAAAATATTTATCCGGAAATTATTGAGGCTAAATTATCTAATTTGCCGTTTGTTGCTGAATGTTTGGTAATTCAACAGAAAAATAAATTAATCGCATTGGTTTATCCTGATTTTGCAGCAATGGATGAAGGGCATGTTGGTACGAATGATTTAGATGCAATTATGGAAGAGAATAGATTACAATTGAATAAGTTGGTTGCTTCTTATGAAAATATATCAAAAATCGTAATTCATCCTAAAGAATTTGAGAAGACCCCTAAAAAATCAATAAAAAGATTTTTATATGAGAATATTTCTAATATTTAAGTGGGTGGAATTGTAAAAAAAAGTTAATCGTTCATTTTTTTTACATTATTTGAAAAAAATAGGTGTTAAAAAGCGGTTAGTTTCAAAATATTATGTATTTTTGCAGAAATAAATTACAAATAATTAAGGATTATACGTTGTTTAATTAAATTTTACAAAAAAAATGAAAAAGGTAGTTTTATTTTTCGCTGTATCTGCTGCTGTAGCTTTGGCTTCTTGTGGTGGAGAAACTGCTCAAACTGCAACTCAAGAAGCTGTTGATTCAGTTGAAGCTGTTGTAGAAGAAGTTGCTGAAGTAGTTGATTCTTCTGCTGCTGTAGTTGATTCTGCAGTTGTTGAAGTTGTAGATTCTGCTGCTGCTGTAGTTGAAGAAGTAGTAGAAGCTGTTGCAGAGTAATTTGCGAAACTAGCGAACAAAAAAGGCGTATCATTTAATGATATGCCTTTTTTTGTTTTTTTTTAGGGTTATAATAATTAATGTGAATTTATTTTATTCTGTGTTAGTTTGTTGATTGCCTGTGATTTTAAAATGTTAGAGTTCCCCTTTTAGGGGAAATTTGCTAATGAAATTTTGAGAGTCTGATAATTATATTAGATTCGTATATAAATATAAAACGGAGTACCGTTTGATACACCATTTTAGTTGCCCTAATTCTTAGAAGTTGTTTAAATTTTATTTCGAGCATATTTGAGAGAGATTTTTAAATCTATTTTTAGTCTTCTTTTGCAGAAAATAGTGGACTATTATCAAAAAAGGAGAATAAAAATAGGTTAAAAAGAATCTCAAAGATGC
>JAGBVI010000088.1 GCA_017630395.1 Paludibacteraceae bacterium | reverse complement strand
ATATCTTGTAGGATTTGTTGTATAAACTCGTGCAGTTGGATATCTTCTTCCAAAATCGGTTCGACCTTGATAAAATATCATTCCATTACCATCAGTATTATAAGTTTCTCCTTCTGGAGATTGTCCCATTATTATATTGGCGATTTCTGTTAACTTTCCCATTCTCCACCCATCTGGCAAGTTTTCTTTGTCGATGCCATCAATAAACATTTTGCGGTAGAGGGTTTGGGCTGTTTCTTCCAACTTGGAAATCATCTTCTCATTTAGGCGAATGCGCTTACTTAAAGTCTCATACTCTGCAACTATCTCACGCTGTCGCTCAATAGATGGGATAGGCAACATCACATCGCACATCTCCGACCAATCAAAAATCTCACGAGCACTCCCGTGCGAATGGAAACGGGCATAGCGGTCAAACTCAGGACGACGAAACCACATCATCAGATATTTAGGCAAAAGGTCATTGGTGTCTTTAACCTCAAAAACAGTATAGGCTTGTGATATTATAGCATTATCCTCGTTGGCAAGTAATGCAATAGAAACCTTATCCCCGTTTCGAGATGTTACAGGACCATAAGCAAATTGCCCTTTACGAACTATTTTATATGTGGACATATCAGTACCAATAGTATTCGCAATTGAAGGGATGAACTCCTTTGATATGCTCACACCAAGCAATGTCGTAATAGATAAATCTCTATTACGCTCATCCACCTCACGGATATAATCTCCTAAACGCTTATGGTCTTCCCTACTCATAATTATTCTTATTTATAAGGTTTACAACCACTTTCACCATAACATCTTTTTCTTCAGTTCTGCTCTCAGCTATCATCAGAGTTAGTGCTACAAGAGTACTGTCCGCTATTCTCTTGCTTCTGTCCGGATTGTACAGAACGTGATTTCTATTGAGAAACCACAGAAACAAGGTGGCCGCTATTCGCTTATTACCATCGCTAAAAGAATGATTTTTAATGACAAGATAGAGCAACATGGCTGCTTTTTCTTCTACACTCGGATAAAGTTCTTCGCCTCCAAAGGTTTGATATATCTGTCCAATAGAACTTTTAAACGAATCGTCTTTCTCATTTCCAAACAAGGCGGATGCTCCAAACTTTTCACGAAGTCCTGCTATTGCTTCCATCGCATTTTCGTAGGTAGCATAAAATGACTCTTCCTTTGTAATTTTGTCAATTGTCAATCGCTCATAGTCATAATTGTCGAGGGTATCTAAAGCATAAGTATAGTCCATTACCACCTCAAACAGAGCATTTGTCTCATCATTAGATATCAGCTGTTGGTTTTGTATGGTGCGCCCAAGCATACCTACCAACTGACGCAATTCGCCAATCTGCTCCTTACGAAGTCGCTCATTGATGGCATATCCTTGTATAAGGTATTGTTTTAAGACCTTGTTTGCCCACTGACGAAATAGAGTGGCGTTCTTGCTATTTACGCGATAGCCGACAGATAAAATAGCATCCAAATTATAATACTTTGTGTTATAAGTTTGTTTTCCATCGTTACCCATGTGTTCCAAAATGGAACATGTGCTATTTTCGTCAAGTTCTTCAGATACATATATGTTTTTTAGATGCTTTGTAATCGCCGGACGTTTCGTTCCAAACAATTCTGCAATCTGTGCTTGGGTCAGCCATACTGTATCATTCCCCATCCGAACATCTATCTGTGTCTGTCCGTCCTCTGTCTGATATATGACAATTTTATTATTCAAGTCCATACCCTAACTTTTTAAACAATTCTTTCAACTCACGTTTACTCTCTTCCTCTTGTTTTAGCAACTCACATAGTTCGCTTTGCAACTGACTCATCTTTGTATCAAAGTCTATGTTTTCATCACGGCTCTTGAATTCGATATACTTGCTTGGGACAAGGCTCCATCCCTTGCGCTCAATTTCATCGAGCGATGCCGAATAGCAATATTCAGGTATATTCTTATAGGTCGTTTCGTAGCCTTCACGCTGCCAATTATGGATATTGTGTGCTATGTCGGCAATCTGCTCTGGCGAGAACTGGATATACTTCTTCTCGAAAGGTTCGCCCCACTGGCGGAGATCAACGAATAAGACCTCATTTTCTCTATTGCGATATTTGACAATCATGCCGTTTTGCTCAACAGTACGTGCCTTACGATTGCCTGCCAATATCCATAGTGTTACGCTAATATCGGTTGAGTAGAACATGTTGCGAGGCAGGATAATAATAGCCTCTACAAGGTGGTTTTGCAGCAACTGGCGGCGGATATTGAGTTCGATACCATCACCACTCAACGCCCCATTAGCCAACAAGAAACCAGCGGTGCCATTGGCTGATAGTTTAGACACGATGTTTAGAATCCAACCATAGTTGGCGTTGCTTGTAGGAGGTACATCGTAGCCATGCCAACGAGGGTCATCTTTTAACTCATTATCGGCACGCCACGATTTCTGATTAAATGGCGGATTAGCCATAATGAAGTCAGCTTTTAATTCTTTGTGCTGGTCGTTGTGGAATGTGTCTGCAGCCAACTCGCCAAGATTACTTGCAATGCCACGGATGGCAAGATTCATCTTTGCAAGTTTATAAGTTGTATTTGTATATTCCTGACCATAGACAGAGATATCACGTTTGTTACCATGGTGAGCTTCGATAAACTTCATACTCTGCACAAACATACCTCCAGAACCGCAACAAGGGTCATATATCTTACCTCGATAGGGCTCAATGATTTCGGCAATGAGGTTAACGATACTTTTTGGGGTATAGTATTCAC
Organism: Paludibacteraceae bacterium; assembly: GCA_017630395.1. Lineage (GTDB taxonomy): Bacteria > Bacteroidota > Bacteroidia > Bacteroidales > Paludibacteraceae > UBA1181. The sequence goes on along the minus strand of JAGBVI010000088.1, from coordinate 7,893 downwards.
CTTTACCTTTCCCCTCAGCAATAGCAAACTTTGCCAGGAAGTACTCATAGACACGACCAATAAGGTCATTTTCGGGGTCTTTGAGTGTATTAATCTTGTTTATCTCATCGAGCAATGCCGCAAGTTTGGCACGGTCAAGACCTAATCCTGAGTAGTAATTGCTTGGGAGTGCGCCTTTGAGAGAAGGGTTACTATCTTCAATAGCCGACAAAGCCTTGTCGATCTTAATGGCAATATCATTCTGCTTGGCATTTTCCATAATGAAGCTCCAACGGCTCTGTTCTTCGATATAGAAGACATTTTTAGCATTGTAGAACACAGCTTGATCCACAAATGCGCCCTTACCATCTGCGATAAGTTCATTGCGACGCTCATCGAATCGGTCATTTGCATATTTAAGGAATATCAGACTCAGCACAACATGCTTATACTCCGATGGTTCAACCGAGCCTCGAAGCTTATTTGCTGATTCCCACAAGGTCTCTTCTATACTCTTTATTTTGGGTTGTTTTTTTGCCATGTTATGGAGTTTTTATTTATTGTTTAGAAGTTGTTTAAATTTTATTTCGAGCATATTTGAGAGAGATTTTTAAGGTTGTTTTTATTATTTTTTGCCGTTAATAGTGGACTATTATCAAAAAAGAATAATAAAAATAGCTTAAAAAGAATCTCAAAGATGCCGAAAATATGAGAGTGAAACTCTATAGTGTTCTTTTTCAATAAAATTTAAACAGCTTCTTATACTTTTTTGCTTTTTCGCAAATTTAATACATGGCAAGTTGAGAACAAAAGAAAATAGTATATTTTTCACCTTTGCACAATATATTGGAGATACCAACTACCTTCTTTTTTTATATATTACATTTGCTTCTCGACTCTTCTATCTATCTATCAGAAATTTATTACCTTTGTTTCATTGTTAGATTGTTAACATTTCAGACATGAAAATGAATAAATTGTCCTATATTTTTAATAGTGGAAAAAATCCTAAATGGCTCTATTTCTTAAGGAGTTATCTAATCTATTTTTTGCCTAATTGCATTGCTCGATGGCGTTTAAAATCGATTCTTGCCAAGGCTAAAAAACGGTCGGATTGGGACTATATCTGTGAGCGTGTAGATTATTACAACAAATTGTCCGGTCATGTTGCTTTGCCTGCCAATGTCATGACGATAGGGGAGCATACGCTCAAAAATAAAAAATCTTCGTCCGTTTATTTTTTTGATAGTTATGAGTTTCTTCGTTATTTCCCGACGCACTATAAATGGCTCTCGGAGTTTGGAGATGTAACTTGGGTACCTAAATATCCATCCTTGGTTAAAAGTCGTCCCATTGATGGTGATAATGCCAACTCTGTAGTTTTAAAGTTGGATAAGGTGCGTCATTTTATTTTTGTTGATGATAAAAGGTTGTTTGTGGAAAAAGAGGATAAAGCTATTTTTAGGGGGAAGGTGTGTGGCAAGGCAATCAGAGAAGAGTTTATGACTCAATTTTTTTGTCATCCTCGTATAGATGTGGGTGCCATAGAAAAGAATCCTCCAAAACCTGAGTGGAAGGTAGGAAAAATGACCATTCAAGAGCATTTGAATTTTCGCTATATTTTGGCTCTCGAGGGGAATGATGTGGCAAGTAACCTCAAATGGGTAATGTCTTCCAATTCTATTGCCGTGATGCCTCGTCCTAATTATGAGACATGGTTTATGGAGGGGAAATTGATTCCGAACTATCATTACATTGAGGTGAAAGAGGACTTTTCTGACTTGGAGGAGAAACTTGATTATTACTCTTCGCATATTGTTGAGGCTGAAGCTATTATAGCTCACGCTCATGAGTGGGTGCAGCAGTTTAAGGATAGGGATAGGGAAGAGATTATTGCGCTGTTGGTTTTACAAAAATATTTTAAGATTTGTGGCTATTAAAAATCCATATCGTAGCAATTGATATTATTGTTATCAATTTATTCCATCTTACCTAATTCCCTCTTAACTCTATAACCTCTAGATTCTGAATTTTTTTACCATCGATTTCAAATCGCATCAGAGTTCTGACTTTATGGAAGCCGTATATCCCTGCTGCTCCAGGATTTAGATGCATGATTCTTAGTTCACGGTCGAACATTGCTTTAAGTATATGTGAGTGACCACAAACAAAAAGGTCGGGTTTTTCTTGGTAGAGTAGGGCTTTGATTCCCGGTGCATACTTCCCCGGATAGCCTCCAATGTGAGTCATAATCACCTTTACCTCTTCTACCATAAAGGAAATGGTTTTATGAAATCGAGAACGCACCTCTCCGCAATCGATATTTCCGTAAACAGCTTTTACAGGTTTTATCTTTTCCAGATTCTCTATCACAATGATGTCTCCGATGTCACCGGCTATCCAAATTTCATCGCACGACGAGAAGTAGTGAGCGAATTTTGGATCCCAGTAACCATGTATATCAGAAAGCAAACCGATTTTTTTCATGATAGTTGATTGTGGAAATCCAATTTGTTTTGTTGGATCAACAACTCTTTCACATAGTCGTAGAAAGGGATGTTATACACTTTACTCATTACTTTTCCCAAGATAACCATTTTGGCAACCGACTGAAAATCACTTCTTGCAATTATTGATTTAAAAGAGTTGTTAGGATAGATAAAGCGTAAGTCGTAGATATGACTTTTCACTTGCTTATTAAATATTCCGCCAAAATTATAATTTGCAACCTCATTGTAGCGTTGAAAAGCGATGTGACTACATTGTGGATCCAATGGTTTCCAGTCGCCTTTTTCCCAATTAAATAAATAACAACCCTCTCTCAATTCTTTGGTGTCCGGATTAAATTCAAACAATTTTTTAGTACACATTAAAACTGTTCCAACGGCACAAAGAAGCAGGATAATAGGAAATTCGAAGCAAAGAAAATCCACAATCTGTTCGCTAAATTTCAGTGTAGGATCCTGAAAAAAATAGTAGAGCCAAATTAAGATAATTGCCAAAGACGAAACATAAGAAATGAATCCGATGGCCACCCATATTGTTTCAAAATAATTTTCAGAACGAATTGATATAATATTTTTATTTTCCATTGTTTATATATCTTTTATTCTTTCTATTAACTCGTTACCTAAAGCCTCTTTTTTCAAAATATGATCTTTTACCTCTAATACAAACGGATTGTTATTGAATACACCTCTTACATTCTCAAAATCCTTTTGTTTTTCTTCGTCATCACCATCAGCACCAAAACCAGTTTGGACGGTTAGTGTAAACTCTTTTTTAGCATCTTCGTACAAGATATTATCCAAGTCGATTACAGCTTTTTTCCAATCATTCACCAATTTAATAATGTCCTCAATAGTGATTTCATCAATTATTTTGCCCAAAGAAATTTCAAACTGTTTGATAGCCCATGTCCATTCTAATCTGTAGTATGAATTTTGAATTTGAGCATATTGAGTGTTCAACTCATCCAATGAGTTATATTTTTCGTTTTTAATATTCAGAATCAACTCTTCAACAATTCTTTTAGGAAGAATCAAGCCGGCCATATCCACCCACTCTCCAAGTCCATATTCGGTATCCGGTTTCAGCCGTTCACGAATTTCTTCGATAGATTTGAATTGAGTTTTTTCCAGACGTTTAATGATAGAATTACCTAAGAACTTGGTTATTCCCATGTTATAAAGTTGTATTCCCTTTTTAAGCGAAGAAATTTTAATAACCGTGTTGTGATAATAGTATTTTTCACACTCAAATCCTGCAATTTTCTGAAGGGATTTCAATATGTTTGTTCCCTCTATCATCTTTTGGATTGTATAAGGACTCAACAGATTAAAGTTGATTTGATCCAATTTGTGAGAATCTGTTCTTTTGTCGCGCTTAGGCCATTTTTGAGCGTCGCGAATTGTCCCCACACTTCTAAGATTAGCTCCTGGTACCAATCTTGACTCATTATCATGCTCAATCAAGTAAGAGAAAGGCAAGTTGGTCGTGTCCGGATGATCGGTATGGCGACCCATAATCAGTGTAAAAGCTCCTATTTTAGCCGGCCATAGGATGTATGAGTCGCTGGTAGTTTTTGACCCTCTTTCAACAATACCCTGATGAATAGGTCCCAATTTGTACATGTGATTACTTTGGTTACTACCGGAGCCGGCATTCAAGAAAGAAAACATACCTGCAATCAACAAACTTGATTTATGGTGCGAAACGGTGAATGGTCCGGCAAAAATAGATGCTGATTCTCCATGAAAACCTTGACAATTACAGAAAAACAATGTGTCAGTTGCAGAATATTGTTTTCCGATTTGACAAGCCTGTCCGACAAAGCAACGGTCGATCATCGCTCCCTCTGTTATCTCACTTCCGGAAGATATGATAAAATCTTTTGCAATCACGTTAGTACCAATAAGTACATGTGCCGATGCATTACTATTAATACTTCCGTTGAGCAATTCAGAAGCACCCTCCAAAGTGGCATTATCTCCGATTTTTACATTTTTTATGGTGCCACAATTTTTAATGATAACATTATTACCGATAATTCCTACCTCAGATGTTACACTTTCGCAATATTTTTCGATTAATTTATGAATATTTTCAATCAAAGACTTGCTATGACGGTACAAAGACATCATATAAGCAGTATGTGCTGACAAGATATCGCAAATAGGAACTTCGCGTCCGCCACCTTCATTTAGGGTAGCAACCAAAGTGCCATTTCCAAAGGAACTCTTTTTTGTTACCACCAATAAATCAACATTTTCAATGTAAGTATCATTCCCAATTTGGTAGTTAGCAATATAGTTCCTAATATCGCCGATATAAACATCATCACCGATAGTACAATTATGAATTTTTGCATTATAGATACCAGAGTCTCTTTTTAGACCTCCTTCCAAGCAATAGCAATTATTAAATTTACCCAATTTTATTGTGCCGGTAAATTTAGTATTGATAACCTTGTGCGCATCAAATCCCTCTTTTACTTTGATGTTGTCCCAACTATCGGCTGAGCAATTTTGGCTTATCAGAATTTGTATCTCTTTTTCCTCTAGATTTCTATATGCATTCATTCTCTTGAATATTAAATATATTGTTATTTAATCTCTTCCGCATTTTCATCATAAATTTGATAGATGAAATCATTGTATGGGAATCGGGTGATATGAATCTCTTTTACCTTTTGATATAGAAGCGATTTAAACTCGTCAATGTTGCTTCTTTCGTGAGCAGAGATAAAGATACAATTTTCGTTTAGTTTTGACATCCACGTATTTTTCAGTTCGTCCAAACTAATATTTTCTTTTGTTTTTGGGGTCAAATCATCCTCCTCTTTCGGAGTGTATGAAAATGCATCTATTTTATTAAATACCAATATGGTAGGTTTATTTTCTGTGTTTAATTCTTGCAAAGTTTTTTCCACCACTGCAATTTGATCTTCGAAAGTAGGGTGGGAGATATCTACCACATGAACCAATAGATCAGCCTCTCTCACCTCGTCCAATGTAGATTTAAACGATTCCACCAAATCATGAGGTAATTTTCGAATAAATCCTACTGTATCGGTCAGCAAGAAAGGCAAGTTTTCTATTGTAACCTTTCTTACAGTAGTATCCAATGTGGCAAATAACTTATTTTCAGCGAATACATCCGACTTACTTAAAAGATTCATCAAGGTTGATTTGCCCACATTGGTGTATCCAACCAATGCAACACGAACCATTTTTCCTCTGTTTTTTCGTTGGATAACCTTTTGTTTATCAATAGATTTAAGTTCCTCTTTTAAGAGGGCAATTTTGTTTAAGATGATTCGTCTATCTGTTTCAATTTGAGTTTCACCGGGACCTCTCATACCAATACCACCACGTTGCCTCTCCAAGTGAGTCCACATTCGGGTTAATCGCGGTAAAAGGTATTTATATTGCGCCAATTCAACCTGTGTCTTGGCGTGTGCAGTCTGAGCTCTTTTAGCAAATATATCTAGGATTAAGCTGGTTCTGTCCAATATTTTCAGATTCAACTCTTTCTCGATATTTCTAAGTTGTTTAGGAGATAGCTCATCATCAAACAGCACCAATCCCACCTCATTTTCGCTTTCTTCTTGCTCTTTGATGTAGGCTTTTATCTCCTCCAATTTTCCCGGTCCCACAAATGTATTAGGGTTTGGATATTCCAATTTTTGCATAAAAATCTTTTGTGGATAAGCTCCTGCAGTTTCTGCCAAAAAAGCCAACTCATTGATGTATTCAGTTGCTTTTTGTTCATTTTGTTGCCCGGTTACTAAGCCCACTAAAACAGCTTTTTCTGCATATATTTCAGTCTTTACTGATTGTCCCATAGAATATGATTTTTTTAGGTTATATCTATAAATTAGGCAGAATTTGAAGGTTGTTATACCTACCTAATTTATAGTTTTACCTAAAAATAGATTATTAGTTGTCACTCTTTCCTTTGGCGGCAGCGCGAACCTTAGCTTGAATTTCTTCTGCCAAATCCGGATTATCTCTTAATAACTCTTTAGTGGCATCTCTACCTTGAGCCAATTTGGTATCTCCGTAACTAAACCATGAACCACTTTTCTTCACAATTCCAAATTCTACACCCAAATCAATCAGTTCACCAATCAAAGACACTCCCTCTCCAAACATAATATCGAATTCCGCTTTTCTGAATGGAGGAGCCACTTTATTTTTAACTACCTTTACTCGAGTTTGATTTCCGATAACGTTGTCACCATCTTTGATTTGGCCGGTTTTTCTTATATCAAGGCGGACTGAAGCATAAAATTTAAGCGCATTACCACCGGTTGTAGTTTCCGGATTTCCGAACATAACGCCAATCTTTTCTCTTAGTTGGTTGATAAATATACAAGTAGTATTTGTTTTGTTGATGCTACCGGTTAGTTTACGCAAAGCTTGAGACATCAATCTTGCTTGAAGTCCCATCTTAGAGTCGCCCATATCTCCTTCGATTTCTGCTTTGGGTGTAAGAGCTGCTACAGAGTCAATTACCACAATATCGATGGCAGAAGAGCGGATAAGTTGGTCGGCTATTTCCAAGGCTTGTTCACCATTGTCTGGTTGAGATATAAGTAGGTTCTCAATATCTACCCCTAATTTTTCTGCATAAAAACGATCGAAAGCATGTTCTGCATCTATGATTGCGGCAATTCCACCATTTTTCTGTGCTTCAGCTATTGCATGAATAGCCAAGGTTGTTTTTCCTGATGATTCCGGTCCGAAGATTTCAATCACTCTACCTCTTGGATATCCGCCCACTCCTAATGCTAAATCCAATCCTAATGAACCACTGGATATAACAGGTATCTCCTCAATTTTCTCACTACCCATCTTCATGATGGTTCCTTTCCCATGATCTTTTTCGATTTTTTCCATAGCAAGCTGAAGAGCCTTCAACTTTTCGCTAGACGGTTTTGTACTTTCTGCCATTTTATTAATTGTTATATTATAGATAAAACAAAAATTTTCTAATGCATTCAGAATTTAAACTGAATTCTGAACAAATATAATGATTTTTGTTATATGTAAATCTTATTTTCACTTTTATTATGAACAATATTTCATCTTTTGTTTATTATGAAGCGGACGTCACCTTATTCTAATTTCTCTGCTTTTGAATTTTCTGTATGTAATGATTTTATTATTAGAAGCTGTTTAAATTTTATTAAAAAGAAAATTAGAGTTTCACTCTCTTATTTTCGGCATCTTTGAGATTCTTTTAGGTGGGTTCTATAAATTCAAAAATTACCGAAAAGTTTATCAATCTGCGATTTACACTTTTTAAATTTTAAACGGTGAATTTATAGAACTCACCTTAAACCTATTTTTATTCTCCTTTTTTGATAATAGTCCACTATTTTCTGCAAAAGAAGACTAAAAATAGATT
>JAGBVI010000087.1 GCA_017630395.1 Paludibacteraceae bacterium | reverse complement strand
TGCGTTAGCAAATCAAAATTTGACCAAATTTTGCCGAGAAATGGGAATTTTAGGTTTCAAGTTTCAGGTTTGTTAGCGTAGGGGCGAATCGCATTCGCCCTGTTTTTTGTATTAGCGATATTTATCCTCGATAGTGTAATAGGATTTAGGAGGTTGTATTTTTGTATTTTCCTGAGACCGCGTCCCAGGTTACCATCGCTGCGCTCAGTACTGCCTTCCAGGTAGGGAGGAAATCTGAAACATGAATCATAAACCTAAATTCTGAATCCATTCAAAAACTGTCCTGAACTGTCCCGTGCTACCATCGCCATTTTCCTGATACTGCGGTAACGGGATACCATCGCTGCCATCCTGAGACTGTGTCCCAGGCTACCATCGCTACGCTCAGTACTGCCTTCCAGGCAGGGAGGAAATCTGAAATCTGAAACATGAAACCTGAATCTTGAAACCTACCCCTCTCACATTTGAACCGGAGGGAAAGACACAAGCCACAGTCGTCCCTCCGAGAGCGACACTCGGGAATACGCTGTCGTCTGCCTGCCCCCGAGAGAGGAATCTTCTTGAACTAAAGGGAAAGACGCAATCCGTAGTCGTCGATCCAGCCCTCCGGAAAGTCCCAGCCACGGCAAGACAAGCGACAGTTCCTCGCAACGTAGTCCCACGAGCCACCACGCAACACCCGAATAAGACCCGAAGCAGGACCTTGGGGATCGACTTCGGGCGAGGTTTTGTAATAATCCTCATCATACCAATCGGCACACCAATCCCACACATTGCCACTCATATCATATAGCCCCAACTCATTAGGTTGCTTGGTAGCGACTTGAGAAGTTGGTGAGTTTGAATTATCAATATACCACGCCACCTCGTCCAAATCGTTGCTGCCGGCATATCGGCAGCCTTTGCTCTCATTCCCACCTCGAGCGGCAAACTCCCACTCCGCCTCTGTTGGCAGGCGGAAATGCTCGCCCGTAATTCTATTTAGTTGCTCTATAAAATCTTGACAATCATTCCATGAAACAGACTCCACTGGACGTTGGTCATTGCCCTTAAACTTAGACGGATTCTTCCCCATCACAGCTTACCAAAGAGCTTGCGTCACCTGCGTTTCGCCCATGTAGTAATCCTTCGTCAAGGTTACTTCGTGAACAGGGAATTCATCACTATCTGCACCATCTTCCATCTCCGGCGTAGCTCCCATCATAAAGGTACCGGCTTTCACCAACTTCATGCGGAAAGAGACTCCCTTTACGGTGAAGGTGCGAGAAGAGGATTGCTGCGGAGCAACGGCAGGTTCCGGCAAACGAAAACACTCTGAGAGTTCCACCTGCAGCGTCTTTTTTTTGTATGCCAAGTGAAAAAGAGAATAGAGCATTGGCAAATTCCTGCTTTTAGGCAAAAGAGCCAAAATGGACATCATAACTTCGGACTCCGAAAGAGAGAAAAAGTCTCTCTCGCAAAACAAAAGTCCATCCGCACAAGCATATCGTTGCAACAAAGTCGGCTCAGTTGCAATTGCCTCCAACGAGAGCGCCATCACCGCCAAGGAAAAGTGGTCCATGGCCGGACCAAACGAAGCAGCAGTGCGTTTAGGGTGGCGATAGTCCGGGCTGCCCATCTCGGAAGATGAGACTCCCCTTTCCGCCATAGCCGGCACAAACATGCCATCATAATCCACAGCCACCTAAGAGCCATCCAGGCGCACCAGCAAGTTATCTGGTTTCAGGTCTCCATGCGCAAAAGGCTGAGCAATCAACCAAGAAGCAAAACGCCCAAAGCGGTAAGAGAGCTAGACAAGAGCATCGGTCGCCCCCCTATCTATACAGTTGCGCAAATAGAGGTCCAGAGGCACACCCTCCACCCAATCCATCAAGAGGAGCGGAAAAAGTTCTTCATCAGAAATATCGGAACTCACAAACAACTCGTTGCAGAAATATTTCATCTCGATAAAATAGCCCGACTGCAAATAGTGCAATTCATCACAAATAAGCGCATACCGCTCATCGCGCCCCGGCAACTCGCGAGTAAAACACTTCAGAGCATAAAACTTTCCATTGCCATCGGTCATTTTAAAAACAACAGCAAAATTCCCTGCGAGAAGAAGGGTTCGCCATTAGGTTTCAAGACCGGAGCAAGATGCTTGAGTCGGTCGAAATTATCCTCGGCAAAACGAATGGACTCTATATATTCCGAAATAGAAGAATACATACAAATACATTAAAACTTACTAAGAAGCCGTTTAAATTTTATTAAAAAAGAACACTTTAGAGTTTCACTCTCATATTTTCGGCATCTTTGAGATTCTTTTTAACCTATTTTTATTCTCCTTTTTTGATAATAGTCCACTATTTTCTGCAAAAGAAGACTAAAAATAGATTTAAAAATCTCTCTCAAATATGCTCGAAATAAAATTCAAACAACATCTAAACAAAAATAAACAACAAAAGCAAATAAAAAAAATAAAAGAGCAAGAAAAGCTTGCAAATTATCCAAATAAATATAACTTTGTGATAGATAAGATAAAAAGTTGTTTAAATCTTAGAAGCTGTTTAAATTTTATTATAAAATTGATTTTGAGCTTCGCTCTCTTTTTTTCGGCATCTTTTAAGCGCTTTTTAAGCTATTTTCACTATTCTTTTTTTGATAATAGTCCACTATTAACTTCAAAAGAATAATAAAAATAATCTTAAAAATCACTCTCAAATAGGCTCGAAATAAAATTCAAACAACTTCTTATTAAAAGAAACATTTTTGATTTTCCTTTAATAAACAGTTTATTAAGATTATAAATAAAACGCACAGATTATGAAAAAAGCACTTATATACTTATGGATATTCAGTTGCTCACTTGGAACAAGTTTAGCAGCTTTCACGCTTGACGGCATAACCTACGCGCCAAGCGAGACAGAGACAAATGAAGTAGCAATCGTTGGCTACACAGAGGAGTTGCCTGCGGTTGTTACCCTGCCGGAAGAGGTGGAAAATGATGGTGTAACGTATCGCGTCACACAAATCCAAGAAAACGCCTTCAGTTACTGCCCCAACCTTGCCTCCATTGAACTCTCCAACTCCATCCAATGGATAGGAGAATGCGCCTTTTGCCATTGCGAGAATTTGGAATCGGTAGCAATTTCAGAATCAGTAGAAAAGATAGAGAATAACATTTTTTCAGCCTCCACCCTACTAACAACATTAGAGGTAGAAGGGAACAACTCCTACTACCAAGCAAAAGATGGCATACTCTATACCAAAGATGGCAAAGAGTTGATAGAGTGCATAAATGGCATAGATACAGTCTCTATTCTGGAAAGTGTAGAATATATACATAAAGCAGCATTTGAAAATTGCGTAAACCTAACCTCGATTAAAATTCCGGATCTGGTTACCGCCCTCAATGGGTACACTTTTTCTTATTGCATAAGTCTGACAGAAATAAAACTCCCCAAATCACTAAAACAGATTGGCGATTTGGATTTTAATTACTGCCTATCGCTATCAGAAATAGCACTGCCGGACTCATTAACAGAGATCAGTTATTCGGCATTCAACAGATGCCAACAACTCCAGACGATAACCTTGCCGGCGATGGTAAAAAGCATTGGGAAAGAGGCATTTATAAATTGCAGTTCGTTGAAAGAGGTGGAGTTTTTAGGATTCACCGATGTGAATGCCACCTCCATATTCAGCGGTTGCAACAGTTTAGAAGCCATCAAATGTCATGGCACAATTCCGGCACCGTGCAACAACTACACCTTCAGCGACTACTCAATACCACTCTACGTACCGGAAGAAAGCATCGAGGAGTACAAGCAAGCAGAAGGTTGGAAAAACTTCACCCAACTGCTTCCGTTAGAAGATGTTACACAAACTTTTTCACCGATTTGCGACGTAAGATTCACGATCTATACAACCCCGGGGAAGTTACATATCCACCTATCAGAAAAACTGCCTACAGAAATCTACCGCATCAACGGCGATAGAATTTACAACAATACCCTGCCGATGGGCGAACATTCGATAGATGTAGAATCGGGCATTGCAGTGGTTAAAGTCGGAGAAGAGTATCGTAAGGTTTTGATTGAGTAGGAGCTGGCAGAGTGGAGACGAACGGTTCTGATGTCAAACTTCTAAAAAACATATCGAGTCAACGAACAAGTGTGAAAATAATTTCAAAATAAAGCGAACAAACGAGTTGTCGTATAAAAAATAAATACCTTTACAATAAGAGGATTGTCAGTAACGAAAATTCAACATCCTCCAATTGAGACTTTGTCATAACCGATAATTAGTAAATTACTATAAAAACGGGATACTATGAGTAAAAATAAAGGATGTATAATAGGAATTTTGATAATAGTAGTACCATTTGCGTTATGGTATTATTTTGTACATATTCCGGAGATGGATTTGGAAGAGGTGAAAAAAGTAGAAAGGAAAATAATTCAAGAAAAAATAAACAAAATAAGCGATAAGGCAAAGAATATAGCCACTGAAAAAGGGAAAAAAGATGCTGCTATAGAAAGATACGATACTACAATTGACAGCAGCATCTATTATGATTTTTACAAAGAAACCTTTGGAGACAGTCTAAGCGACTTATACATAAACAAATATACAAGCACATATACAACATATTATAAATGGGCTTACACCGGCAATAGTGTCCCGAAGGAAAAGAAACCTAAAAGTGCTTCAGAGCAAGCAGCCTACAATGAAGGATGGAATAGAGGTTACAATCAAGGGTACGAAGAAGGATATACAAATGGGTATATTTGGAGTCAAAAGAAAAAATAGAGTTGCAATTATAGCCAAAAAGCAAATCCGCCAATAATGGCAATAATCATCAGAGCGATTCCTGCGGCCCGATTGACGACGTACAATCCGCGCAGGTTAATTCTGCCTCTAAAATAGTTGACAATAACCACCAAAAGCGTCCACCAAAAACAGGCACCCAACATAATAAAAACGATACCTAAAAGACTCTGCAGAAAAGTAGTTTCCTCAGTTATATAGCCTAATTTAGCAAAAAGAGCAATATACAAAAATATGACTAACGGGTTTGTTATCGTCAATCCAAAAGAGGTAAGAAAATCCTGAATATAGTTAGGATTTCCCCCATTCATTTTTTGCATTTTTTTCACCGGGTTATTGGCATAGGTGTACAAACCAAATACAAAAACAATAAGAGTTCCAATGATCTGCAACAACAATTGATGCGACTCTATGAAATCAATAACAATCGACATACTAAAAACAGCAATAATGGCATATAGCAGATCAGAACAGATAGCCCCTAATGAGGTAAAAATACCATGCCATTTACCACCGTTTAGTGTACGCTGAACACATAGGACACCAATAGGACCTACGGGAGCAGAAACAAATACTCCAATCAACAAACCTTTCAAAAACATTGTCAGCATACGAACAAATTTTAAATGCGAATGCAAAAATATAATAACTTATTAAAATTTCGCCCATTTTTGATGGTAATATTTCAAAAAAAAATTCAGACCAAGGCAGATTTCTCACAGATAAGTTCGACGTAAATAAAAAAAAATAGTTGCACTGCTTACTCCTTCCGAGCAGCAATCTACTTAAAATAAATTCAAAAACAACTCGAAATAAATTTATAGTACCCTTCTTTAGAAAAATAAGCGTTCTTAAAAGATGAAAATTCAAAACAACTTCTTATTTTTGTAGAAAAGTTGTAAGGGATATGATTCATACATTATTGATTGAAGATGATATTACGTTCTGTCTGATGTTAAAAACCTGGCTAAAGAAGAAAGGGATTCAAACAGAAAGTGCAAGTACGATAAGTTCTGCCAAAAATATGATTGAGCGGAACAGCTATGATTTAATCTTGTCTGACCTACGTCTTCCGGATGGAAGCGGAATGGATGTATTGGAATGGAGCCACTCCAAAAAAAAAGAGATTCCTTTCATCATGCTTACAGGATATGCAGACATTCAAACAGCCGTTGATAGCATAAAGAAAGGAGCTTTTGACTATATTCCCAAACCGATTAACCCTGACATACTTTTAGAAAAAATTCAGGAGGCACTCTCCACTAAAAAGGAGGCAGAAGTTCCGGTTTCCATTAATTATATCAAGGGGAACAGTGCATTATCTAAAAAATTGTATGAATATGTGGATATTGTTGCACCAACGGAGATGAGTATATTAATAACCGGCGAGAGTGGAACCGGGAAAGAGCACATTGCCAATCTAATTCACTCCAAAAGTGCCAGAAAATCCGCACCGTTTATAGCAGTAGATTGCGGAACAATTCCCAAAGAATTGGCGGCAAGCGAATTTTTTGGTCATACCAAAGGTTCATTTACCGGAGCAATAGAAAATAAAACCGGCTATTTTACAATGGCCAATGGGGGAACATTGTTCTTGGATGAAATTGCCAATCTTTCTGCCGAGACTCAAATGCAACTACTTAGAGCCTTGCAGGAGAAAAAAATTCGCCCTGTAGGTAGCAACGATGACATCCGAGTGGATGTCCGAATCATAGCAGCTACGAACGAAAATCTTAGTGAAACAGTTGGTGTAAAATTCAGAGACGATTTATATCATCGCCTGAATGAATTCTCAATTCAAGTACCAAGTCTAAGAGAAAGAGATGAAGACATCGTACTATTTTCGAACTATTTTTTGAATGAAGGAAACCAAGAGTTCAAAAAAGATGTGGTAGGATTTACAGACGAAGCAATGGAAATAATTCAGAAATACCATTGGCCGGGTAATTTACGCGAAATGAAAAATGTAATAAAAAGATCTGTACTTCTTACTACAGAACAATACATTTCAGCAGATATATTGCCACAGGAATTAAAAAACAAAAAGAGTGAGGAGATAAATTCTAACGCACTCCACGATGAAGAGTTTGAAAAATCTCAAATTTTAAAGGCATTGGAGATGTGCAATAACAACAAAAGTCAAGCTGCACTTCTCCTTAAGATAGACAGAAAAACTTTATATAACAAGTTGAAACTTTACAACATGAATCTATGAGTCGGCCCAACAATGCATTTGCAAAAACAAAGACAAAATTCGTTATCGGATACATATTATTTGCGGCTATTCTCATATCTGCTACAATCTACACAACCATAGATGTAAAAAATTTAATTACAGAAACAGACACCAATGATGAACAATCAGAAAAGAGAGCATGCATAAATAGCACACTCACTCACCTATTTAATGCTGAGAGTCATATCGGCCCTATGATAATCGACACCAATGATTTTCATTCATACAAAGAAGATATTGCAAGAGCCTCTTTAGACTTAGAACGACTAAAAAATTACTGTTCAGCAACTCATATCAGCCAAATCGACAGCATACAAGATTTGATGATTGAAAAAGAACAAACCTTGGTAGAGTTAATGCGACTAACCAATCAAGATGAATTGGAACTAATTTATAACAAAAACCTATTAGGTATCATAGATGACAATAAAGGTGTCAAAGAATATGAAAAAATCGTCAGCACCAAAACAATCAAACAAGATACAATAATAGAGCCAAGAAAAAGGAAACGAATGAATTTCTTCCGACGATTTTTCTTGTTATTCTCACGCGAAGAGGCAGACACCACACTCCTAACCTACTCTTCTGAAGAAATTATTCGCGACTCGCTCATTCGGCATTACAATCCCGCAGACTCACTATATAGTTTTCTGAATGAAATAAAACAGACCCTATTAGAAGAGAAAAAAGAAATAGATAAGGAATTAACAAAAAATGTAATTGAACTGCGAAAAAAAAACAACTCTATCACACTATCAATCAAACAAATACTTAAAAACATTGAAACAGAAGGAGAAAAAGAGTATGAAGAGATTCTAAAACTAAGAGAAGAACGTTTTAAAAAGATATCAAAACAACTTCTTACGGCAATAATCATCGCAGTAATTTTAATCATAATTTTCACCTACATCATAAGCAACGATATTACCAAGAGCAAAAAATATCGTTTGGAGTTGGAGAAATCCAACAACTATATGCAAAAACTACTGAACGATAAGGAAAAGTTAATGCTGAGTATTTCCCATGATATGAAAGCTCCGCTTGGGTCCACCATTGGTTACATTGAACTAATGAACAGCACCACACTAAACGAAAGGCAACGCTATTACCTCCAAAACATGCAAAAATCCTCTGAAGAGATTCTGCAACTTATCAGTAATATTCTTGAAAACGAACAACTCTCCAAAGGAGTATTCGAACTAAACTTAATTCCATTTTCAATTAAAGAATTATTTGACGATATTCATATTAGCTTTCTCCCTATTGCCGAAAAAAAAGGAGTAAAATTGCACTATAAATGTCTATTTAATATGGATAGCAAATTTATCGGAGATCCATTGAGAATAAAACAGATAGTCAACAATTTACTTTCCAATGCCTTTAAATTTACGGATACAGGAGAGATATCTTTGTTGGTAGAAAATACAAATGCACCCCAGAACAATCAAAATGTGAAGATTGTAGTCAAAGATAGCGGTTTAGGCATTCCAAAATCTTCTCAAGCACTAATATTTGAAGAGTTTTCTCGCATTAAAAATAAAGGGAAAGAAAATATTGAAGGCGTTGGATTAGGTTTGTCCATCGTAAAAAAATTGGTGGATTTGCAAAAAGGAAGAATTGAATTAAAAAGCAAAAGTGGAGAGGGTTCTGAATTTACAATTTATCTGCCTTTAGAAAAACAAAAGAGTGATTTAAACATAAAAACAACCAGAACTGAGCCTATACGTGCATTGGTTGTTGACGATGACGAAACTCAATTGATTTTAATATCAGAAATATTAAAAAAAGCAGAAACCGACGTTACTACTTCTACAAGTGCTGATTCCGCTTTAAAACAGTTGGAAAGCAATACATTTGATATAGTTTTTACCGACATTCAAATGCCGGATATCAACGGATTTGACTTCGTAAAACAAATAAGAAATTCAACAATAAAAAAAGTTTACGAAATACCTATCATCGCGCTATCTGCAAGAGCTGACATTTCGGACGAGGAGATGAAACAACGCGGGTTTACCTCATTTTTAACAAAACCCTACTCAGCACAAAAACTGATTCAAACTCTTAATACTTACCTCTCTATTTCGCAAAGTTTAAGTTCACACACAACCACTAACGAAGGAAACAATAATTACCAAAACCTATTATCATTTGCATGCGGAGACAAAGAGGCTGAAATTGAAATTCTCACAAGTTTTGTAAAGGAATCTAAAAAAGGAATTGACGAATTATTAGAAAAATGTAATAACAAAGAGTTTGATAGATGTAAAGAAATTGCTCACAAATTGCGACCTTTATTTCTTTCTATCGAAGAGACAATAATTGCTTCCAATTTAGGGAAACTAGAAGTTTCAGATAATTGGGAGGAAGCGGAGTGCATAGATATTAAAGACACAATAGAAGAAGCCTTAGCTGCTTTAGAGAAGGCAGAACAATATCTGAATCAAATGAGAGAAAAATAAGTTGTTTCTATACTCCCCAAAGTATCGAAATGAACTCTTTCCCGCCATAAGAGCAGAAAGAGAAGAGATTACCTAAGGCTACGTCTATTAAGGGTTATATAGGTCTGACTCGAAAATCTTATAATTTAGCAATCAAAACAGCAACTTGAGCAGCCATACCCTCTTCGCGCCCCACAAAGCCTAACTTCTCTGTTGTGGTTGCTTTGATAGAAACACAATCAACATCAATCTTCATGATTTTTGCTAAAACTAACTTCATCTCCTCTATATAGGGTTTTAATTTAGGAGCTTGAGCAGAAACAACAGCATCAATGTTTCCTATCTCATATCCCTTTTCTTCCAAAAGAGCTACAGTTTTTTCTAACAAAATTTTACTATCAATATTTTTGTATTCTGACGCATTATCAGGGAAATGATAACCTATATCTCTGAGATTTGCAGCACCTAAAAGAGCATCACATATTGCGTGAATCAGTACATCTGCATCTGAATGTCCTAACAATCCCTTATCTGAAGGAATCTTTATTCCTCCTAACCATAAATCGCGATCCTCTGCAAATTTATGAACATCATAACCAAACCCTACTCTAATATTTAAATTCATAACATATAAAAAAAAATAAAAAGTGTGCCACAATTTAGAAGTTGTTTAAATTTTATTTAAAAAAAATTTAGAGTTTCACTCTCTTATTTTCGGCATCTTTGAGATTCTTTTTAACCTATTTTTATTCTCCTTTTTTGATAATAGTCCACTATTTTCTGCAAAAGAAGACTAAAAATAGATTTAAAAATCTCTCTCA
>JAGBVI010000086.1 GCA_017630395.1 Paludibacteraceae bacterium | reverse complement strand
TCTTTGCCACCATAGATGTATGATGTTTCATTTTTAATGCTGAAAAATGACTGAAAAGTGGGTTTAATGGCATCTCTGGGTATATGGGTATCCTTGACTACTTCACTATATAAATCACCTTGTTGGGTCAGGCAATGCCAATTATCTATTGTGTTTATTGCCAGGTATATATGTGTAATTGTTCCCAACTATATGTTCTTATATTATTTTTATCTTCTTTCTCTTTTTTTAAAGTAATAAAGACTGGATATATAGTTAAGTGTATAGTTACAATAAACCCTTCTTAATGAAAACACTAAGAAGGGTTACAGAGTTATGATGAATCTTACGGAGATTAACGTTTCAATGTGTCATCATATGAGTCAGGGCAATTATCTCTCAAATACTTTATATATGCTAAATAGCATATGTCATATGCTCCGTTAGCAATTTCTAGTCGGAAAGCATCATCTAGTGTTTCCATTTCCTCAAAAATACGCAAATCATAATCAAAGTCCAATGCATCTAAATCAGGATATTTCTTTTCTACTTCATCTATGGCAATATTCTCAAATGAGATATATTCTTTTATCACCTGTTTCAATGCTATGTCAAATGGAGAGTTATTCGTGATTAAGTCTATGCCAAATACCTTCTCTACTCTACTCCAACATATTCTGCCTGCTGCAAAAGTTTTTCCACAGTTACACCTATAAATTTTATCAAAGATATTCTCTATAAATGCTATCGAGAAATATTTGTATGGTATCAATGTGTTTTCTAATGTTAGCGTAATATCCCCATTTTGGTATTGTGACATAAATAGTGCTTTGGGGTTTTGCTCTGAAATAGGTATGGTATCATCTTCAAAATTCAACAGTAATTCCTTTGCATATCCTTCATTATCATCTATTGTTATATCGTCTGCATCAGGCATTGGGGAAAGTTTATCAATAAGAGTATAATCATAATTACCGTATGCATCCACCTCAACCAGATGGAGTTTCTCAATGCATTCCCAGTTTTGTGTATATACACCATTATAAATTCTATTGGCAGCAACTAATGTGCAACCATAATTACCATCCTGCAATACTTTAATATGGTTAAATGCAGGCAACTTCGTTACTTTATTTTCATCCATAATATTCATTGTTTTTATTTTATTTATCACTAAATTTTCAGAGTAATTTTCCTTGATTTTTTGGTAGTTTTTCTCAAAAAATCCTTAAAAACTTAAAGAAAATCTCAAAAAACAATCAGATTTACAACAGTTTAACACAAAGATTTACTCAACAAAAGCAACGTAAAAGAGAGATTGTTTTATAAACACCATTGATATCCAACAACTTACACGACACTACTATTTGATGGATATATTGTTTTATGCTTGCGAGGGTTGCACCTTCCTCCAAAAACAGTGTGATAAAGAGAGGTTGATAGAGTTTGTTATCATTATCTATATGGGGAAGTGTCAATAAAAAAGTCTCAACCGTGCAGGTCAAGACTTTTCAAAGATGTTTCATAATCTCACGATATTACACACTATTCTAAATTAGTAATAAAATCCTCCAAAGCATCACGAAGTAACATATCTTTATCATACGATTCATACCATCCATTCTCTCCTTTTAGAGTGATTGCATCATCATACTCCTCTTCGCAATCATCATATTCGTCATCGTCATATTCGTACCCATACATTACAATATCAATATACTCACACTCCGTTTTTTCTAATAGTCGCTCCCATTTACTATTGCCAACAATATCTATTTCAAAGGATTCCCCACCATAATTACTCATATTATTGTTCCAATACTCAATCAATGTGTCTTCTATGTTTGAAATAGGCATTCCATTAACCATCAAATCATACTTCTTCTCAATTCTCTTAATATTGTTACTCATACTTACTCATTTTATATATGTTAAACACTAATTTACTTTACATTATTAAATACTACATCCTTAAGTTTGCTATTCTTTTGTAGGCGAACTGTTGCCTCCACAATATTTGGTTTTGTCTTATTCAATTTGGCGATACACACTATATCATTTAGCGATACACCACATTGCTTTTCAATATGTTTTGACAACTCCTCTCGCGATAACTTCTTGCCTAACAATTGCTTCGTCAGCACAGAAGTATTCTCACCCTTAACAACGCCCTCAACAATAGATGAGAGATTGTTCTTTACTGTGGTTGCCATCTCGTTGGTCTTACTCAATGTCGCCTTCTCTCGCTTCAACTTCTTCATTTGTTTTTCCAATGCCTTAATCTCGGCAGAAATCTCCTTTTGGCGTTGTGACGTCGTTACACAATCAGACTTTGGGGATGTTGCTCTATGCTTCGTTGGTGTCGACCACTCAACATTTCCAAGTGAGGAATCATTTCTATCTCCATTTTTGTAGCGAACACGACTTGCATTGTCGGGATTGCCCCTGAATGTTAGCAACACCAGATGTGCTACATTAAATTTCTTTTTTCTGCCATCCACATAGAACTCAATAGTTCCATTGTTTGCCTTCAAGAGCTTACCACTCTTCTCGCTATACACATCCCCCTTTTTGTTAATTAGATAACCATCGAGATTTGGAATCTCCACAAAATGCTTTCTGTTGATATTTGCCATAGCATTAAAACGATTAACCTATACATCGTGAGGTTCTAATTATTAAAATAAATCTATTGCTTTTCTCCTTTTGAAAAACAATTCTAATATGTATATTCCGCTTTTTAGGAATTATTTTTATTTTTTGAGAAAAAAGTGATATTTTTTTGTATTAAGAGAGTGTGATAATGTTTAATATGTTGATATATAGCGGTTTGAACCGCTATAAAGTTTTTCAACTTTTTTGCATTTTTTTTTGATGATAGGTAAAATTTATCCCAATTTGTAAATAACAAAGTTTTGTTTCAACATTGATTTTTTAGAAAGATAACCTCAACTTTGCACCTCGAAAAAGAGGTTAGACACACCTAATTTTATATAGCAGCAGCAAAAAAGATATCCTAAATAGTACACTGAGCGAAAATATTTACTACATTTGTAGAGACATATTAATTACGCGGAAAGTGTAAGTTTTTTCTTGCTGAACGAACGTATGAAATTCAAACAGTGAAAAGAATGAGCGGACATCTTCTTGCGTCATATCTTGTATTTAGGTATGGCGTGGGCTGTTGCTTATTATATTCACTAAGGTTATTCCTACGACCTGTTCAGTTAAAATAAGTTTTCAGCGCCACGCTTTCTTTGTTTGTATAAATCACTATTGGGGTGCTGGGTAGTAATATGTGATTATAACTATGAAAACACATTTCGTTGAACGACTTATTAAAGTCTTAATTGAAAACGATATTATTCAGGAAGGTATTACTATACCATATCTAATTCAGGCGTATAAAATTAAAAATAGTGATGATAAGCCAATATCACAGGAGTATATTCAGTATGTGTTTCAAGATATCATCGAAGATAATAACCATGTGTTTTGGATTAGAACATGTTCTTCTATTGAACAGTTAACAATAAAGTTAGCTTCTGCCGAGGAACAGAATGAATTTTATAGCGATATTAGGTATAAATATATCTGTAATGAGCTAGGTAACCCCATCATATATTTCGAAGAATGTTTTGAGTGTCCAGTCCCCACTATCGAAAATGTTAGTAAACTATTTTGGGATAAGTATAAAGACATTTGCTTTATTCCACAGAAATTCTCATATGTATATCACAAATGGGTAAATATAACCCCTTTAGAAGTTGATATCATTAAATCGATAATCTAAATTCCTTATAATATGAAAAAGCTATTTACACTATTAATCGTAATGTTTACTCTTATTTCGTGTGAGCAAAGCGGTATTAATGAAACAGCTACCCCATCGTTTACCTTTGCGGAGGGAACGAACTTAAATCCTACTATTGGTTATGCAGGTGGCAAACTAACATTCAGTTTTATTTCTAACTGCTCGTGGACAGCTAACGAGAACGAAGATTGGATTAACATCAGCCCTAATTCTGGCAATCAAGAGAATCAAATAATCTCCATTAGTGTAGACGAAAATATAACTGGTGAAGAGCGAACATCTCAAATCATAATCACATATGGAGTTGATAGCCAAGTAATCATCAGCCTAACACAGGATGCTAATAGTACTTTTAATATAGACAGTGATGGTAACTATATTGTAGAAGCAGAAGGCTGCATAGTTTCTGTTAAAGTAACCACCAATCTCGAGTATGATGTCATTATACCCGATGATGCGTCATCTTGGTTAAGTGTAGCTGATACACGCGCCGTACGCGAGGAGACTCTGACATTTACAGCTGCTAAGAATACATCGTTCGACGAGCGCAGCGCAACGGTCGAGCTCAAAGGTGCAGACGGTAAGGTATTGCAGAGCATAAGCTTCAAGCAGAAAGGTGAGGAGAAGGTATTTGATACCGACGGCGAGGGCAACTACGTTGTTGAGGCTGTTGGTG
>JAGBVI010000085.1 GCA_017630395.1 Paludibacteraceae bacterium | reverse complement strand
TGTTTTCTTTCAGACAGAACAGTTTGCATACGTGATAGAGTGTAAGCGCGACCAATCAGCAGCAGAGGCTTTAGCGCAGATTGATGAAAAGAAATATGCGGATAAGCTATCAGTGCAAGGTAAGAAGATTGTGAAAATCGGGGTTAATTTCAGTACCGAAGAGCGCAATTTAACGGAGTGGAAAGAGGGATAGAAAACGGAAATGGCTAAGATGATTTCTATGGATATCTTGAGGATTAACATTTGAGGTTGTTTTTATTTGTTTATATATTAATTAGTTAGCATTTGATTCTATCTAAATTAATAATAAAACAAAAAAATATGAGTGAAAAATTTGCAATTACAAGAAATATATGTAATTTTGCATCACCTAAGATTGCGGGTGTGGCGTAATTGGTAGCCGCGCTAGACTTAGGATCTAGTGCCGCGAGGCGTGGGGGTTCGAGTCCCTTCACCCGCACGAAGAGAAGTTAGTCCGTTGAGATTTACTTCTCTTTTTTTTATGTAAATAGTCTTTTCAAAATCACTCGGTTCGTATATGGGAGACTTTCATAACTTATGATTAGTAAAACCTATAGAGATAGCCCCAAATTTATAAGTATGAAAAATAGCTTTATATTTTGTGTTATTTTATTGATAAGTCTTCTGGGAGGTTGTGATTCTGCAAGAACAGATGAAGATTTGTCTTTGGTAGAAAAAGAAGGTGAGAGAGGATTTTCTCCTTATTGCACTAAGGTATTAGACTATTATTATGCGCCGGGTCAGCATGCTTATTTAGCCAAGTTTCCTGATTTTGTTAACGGGGATAGTTGTACCCAATCTATTTTACTTGGCGGATGGGGCGGTTTTGTTGTTTTAGCCTTTGATCATGATGTTTTAAATAAAGACGGGAATGATGTAATTATATATTGTGGTTCTTCGGTTCAACCAGAGCCGGGAGTAGTATATATGATGCCGGATGAAAATAAAAATGGGTTGGCAGATGAGACGTGGTATGAAATAAAAGGTTCAGAGTATGATTACTCTAAGAAAAACTATCAATTAACATATTATGCTCCGAAGGAGGCAGATGGGAATGTTTTATGGAGAGATAATGAAGGATATTCGGGAGAGTTGACTAATTCTACCATGTGGTGGTGGAACAATGATGATGATTCCATAACATTTAGGGGAACTTTGTTGCCGGAAGCCTATTACAACTCCGGAGATGCAGATGGAGAGTATTGGAAAGTTAAGTCAGATTTGTTTCGATATGGATACGCTGAAAATGGTCCCCGAGGTAGAGATGCTATTGCAGAAGATTATTCTAAGGAGTTGAGAGGTAATGTTTTAGATATTTCAGACGTAGTTGATGAGTTAGGAAATCCGGTAGAATTAAAAACGATACGGTTTATTAAGATTCAAACCGGAACCTTTCAAAGAGCAGGATGGTTAGGAGAGATTTCAACAGAGATTAATGGAGTTGGCGATTTGAGCTTATTAAGGTAGCAGAAGAATTATGCAAATATATGTAAACGTTATATTGCCTCTTCCCATTGCCAATGTGTACACTTATATACTTCCTCAAGAATACGCAGGAAGTGTAAAAGTGGGGGCAAGGGTGATTGTGCCATTCGGGAAAAGTAAGATTTATACAGCATTGGTTTATGAAATTCACTTTTCTGCACCGGAGAATGTAGAATTGAAATCAGTTATTTCAGTTTTGGATGAGCAATCGGTTGTTCGTTCTACTCAATTACGTTTTTGGGAATGGTTATCGGGGTATTATCAATGCACATTAGGAGAAGTGTATAAGGCTGCATTACCTTCAGGATTGAAATTAGAAAGCGAAACGATTATATCACTTGTTGAAGATTTTGAAGCTGAATATCCGTTAAAGGAGAGAGAACAAAAATTATTAGACTGTCTTTCTGGTAAATCTAAAACAGTAAAGGAGTTAGGTGCATTAATGCAGTTAAAGAATGTTTTGCCGTTGGTAAAACGCATGATGGAGTTAGGAGCTGTAGAGATAAATGAAGAGTTGAAGATGAAGTACAAGCCAAAGAGAGAAAAATATGTGCGTTTGACTTCTGACTATAGAACAGAAACAAGTTTACAAAATCTATTTGATAAAATAAAAAAATATCCTAAGCAAGAAAGAGTTTTGTTAAGCTATTTTCAATTAAGTGCTTTTTTAAATAAAGGGATGCAAAAAGAGGTAACCAAGAAGGAGTTGTTAGCTCAAAGAGAAGTTTCTATATCATCCTTGGCAACGTTAGAGAAGAATGGCATCTTAGAAGAGTATCAGAAAGAGATAGAAAGGGTGGAGCGAATAACTGCAGAGGTAGAACCCAAGCATCCTTTGTCTGAAGTTCAGGATAAAACAAAAATGCAAATTCAGCAACAATTTCAAGAGAAGCAAGTAGTGTTGTTGCATGGAGTGACATCAAGTGGAAAAACAGAAATTTATATTCATCTTATTCAAGAAATTGTTTCAAAAGGAGAGCAAGCACTCTTTTTACTTCCTGAAATAGCATTGACGACACAGATAACCAATCGTTTGCATAGAGTTTTTGGAGATAAGTTGTTGGTTTATCATTCTAAATTTACAGATTCAGAGCGAGTCGAAATATGGAAGAAGTTATTAACCGAGGAGAGTGGACAAGTAATTTTGGGAGTACGTTCTTCTGTATTTTTACCCTTTAAAAAATTGGGATTAATAATTGTAGATGAGGAGCACGAGACGACTTATAAACAATATGATCCGGCACCGCGTTATCATGCAGGGAATTCAGCTATTGTATTGGCGTCTATGCATGGAGCAAAAGTCTTATTAGGTTCTGCAACGCCATCAATAGAAAGTTACAATAATGCAGTGATAGGTAAGTATGGTTTGGTTGAATTGAAGCAGCGTTATGCAGGGATTGAAATGCCGGAAATTAGAGTTGCCAATATAAAAGAGGCTCGTAGAAAAAAAGAATTGAAAGGACATTTTACTCCCGAATTAATAGAAGAAATGACTTTGGCGTTCCAACGAAAAGAACAAGTAATACTATTTCAGAATAGGCGGGGCTTTTCTCCCTATGTAGAATGTCGTTCTTGTTCGTATATACCAAAGTGTGAAAATTGTGATATAAGTTTATCATATCATAAAAATCAGGGAACTTTGGTGTGTCATTATTGCGGTTATACAATACCTATGCCCAGAGAGTGTCCACATTGTCACATAGAGGCTCTTGAACCGGTGGGATTCGGGACAGAGCGAGTGGAGGAGAATGTAAAGGAGGTATTTCCCAATTGTAAGGTTGTTCGTTTAGATATAGATTCAGCCAAAACAAAAACTGCTCATGAAAAGATTATTGGAGAATTTGAGTCGGGTAAAATAGATGTTTTGGTGGGTACTCAGATGGTGTCAAAGGGTTTAGATTTTGAGAGAGTTCGTTTGGTTGGAATTTTGAATGCCGATGCACTTTTGAATTTTCCGGATTTTAGAGCATACGAAAGAGCTTTTCAAATGATGTCACAAGTAAGTGGTCGTGCCGGAAGAAAAAATAGGCGAGGATTGGTAGTAATTCAAACCAGTACTCCGGAACATCCCATAATAGAACTTGTTAAGAATAATGATTTTCAATCATTATATGAAGAGCAATTGTTACAAAGGAGGAGCTATAAATATCCTCCATATTATCGTTTGATATACATAAATATAAAGGGCCGTGAATTTAAGCAAGTGGAGCAGGCTGCCAATTTTTTAGCCGTTCAGATGCGTAGAGTTTTTTCTGAGCGAGTGTATGGACCGGATAAACCCATTGTAACGCGAGTGCAGCAATTGTATATACAAAGAATTATGTTGAAAGTGGAGCAGAAAGCATCATTTGTAAAGGCGAAAGAATTGCTGAAAGTATTGATAGATCAAACAATGTCTTTGCCACAATTTAGAGCTGTGTTTATACAAATAGATGTAGATCCAATGTGATTTTATTCAGAAGATTAGCCTCATGGAGAAATTATCTTAAAAATTTAAATAATCGTACGCATAATACAAGAAATAATTATCTTTGTACGATTTGCATCTAAAAATAGAAGGTGATGAAATTTGAAGAACTGAAATTTGAACAGAATTTGATGGAGGGCATAGAGGCAATGAATTTTCAGGAGATGACCCCGATTCAAGAGCAAGCAATTCCTTTAGTGATGGAGGGTAGGGATGTGATTGCGTGTGCACAAACGGGAACGGGGAAAACCGCAGCCTATTTATTACCTTTGTTGAATAGGATGTTGAAAGAGGAACACGATTCTGAAAGTGTAAATGCGATTATTATGGCTCCTACTAGAGAATTGGCACAACAAATCGATCAACAATTAGAAGGTTTTTCTTATTTTCTTCCAATAACTTCTGTCCCTGTATATGGAGGGAACGATGCAAGTGCATGGGAGCAACAAAAAAGAGCGATGCAAATGGGAGCTGATTTTGTAATAGCAACCCCCGGTCGCTTAATCTCTCATATTAATTTAGGATATGTTGATTTTTCAAAAGTCAATTATTTTGTTTTAGATGAAGCAGATAGAATGTTGGACATGGGCTTTTATGATGATATTATACATGTTGTCAAGCAATTGCCCAAAGAACGTCAAACAATTATGTTTTCTGCGACTATGCCTAAAAAAATAAGGACCTTAGCGGAAGCTATATTAGATAATCCGGCAACAGTTGATATTGCTATATCGAAACCTGCTGAGGGAATCGTACAAGAAGCATATATTTGTTATGAATCACAAAAATTAGGAATCATTCAAAGTCTATTTAAAGATTCGATGCCTGAAAAAGTTATTGTGTTTTCTTCGTCAAAGCAAAAAGTTCGAGAAGTGACGAGAAGTTTAAAACAGATGCACTTGTTGGCAGAGGAGATTCATTCTGATTTAGAACAATCTAAGCGAGATGAAGCATTACTCTCTTTCAAAAATGGGAAAGTCAATATTTTGGTGGCGACAGATATAGTATCAAGAGGGATAGATATTGAAAATATTGATATGGTAATTAATTTTGATGTGCCTTCAGATGCTGAGGATTATATACATCGAATTGGTAGAACTGCAAGAGCTCAAAAAACAGGAAGAGGAATTACTTTTGTGTCAGAAAAGGAGCAAAACAAGTTTCACCGTATAGAATTATTTTTAGATAAAGAGATAGATAAATGTTGTTTACCGGAATATTTGGGAGAGGTGCCGGAATATTCTCCGAAAGGAAGTTTTGGCGGGGCAAAACAAGGTTGGCGACGGAAACGAAAATTTGTTCCTTCGAAGGGTAAAAAACAAAACTTTGCGAAGGGGCAGAATGAAGAAAAAGAACAAACGGTTCAAAATAAAAATTTTAAGCATCATCGAAGAAGAGGATTTAAGAGAAAAAATGAAGATGGACAACCTCAATAAGATATTGGAAGTTTTTTATATTTTAGTTGTTTGGGATAAAAGGAAATAGAATGAAGATATTATTTGTCTGTTTAGGAAATATTTGTCGTTCTGCGGCAGCAGAAGCTGTGATGAAGTCAATTTTGGTAGAGCACGGAGTTTCAGATGATTTTTTTGTTGACTCTGCCGGAATTCTGAGCGTTCATCAAGGTGAAAAGGCAGATCCTCGAATGAGGTCGGTAGCAGCAACAAGAGGGTATGAGGTGACATCTATTTCTCGGCCGGTCTCTTATGATGACTTTGATAAGTTTGATTGGATAATTGGGATGGATGACAATAATGTAGAAGCGTTGTTGGATAAGGCAATTACGAAGGAGCAGAAAGAGAAAGTGCTAAGAATGGCAGATTTTTCAACCGATCCCAATGTAACATACGTACCAGACCCATATTATGGAGGGTTGAAGGGATTTGATAATGTAATTGATATATTGGAGGATACATGTGAAGGCATTTATCGCCGGCTATGTAGTCATAGTAAATGATTTTATTACATTAAAGGTTGGTTTTATGAATTAGTATTAAAAGCTTTCAGGCGTATTTTAAAATCATCTCAACTTAATTCAGATAGGTTACCTATAGAATATTTATTAGAAAAATGGCAAAAGCAGTTAAAACAACAAAAGAGATAAAAGAATTGGGATTGTCCAATACGATGATAAGTTGGCTCTATCGTTCTTTATTTTTTCTTTTTACCCTTCTTTTTTTAGGCGTTTATAATGCTGATGAACTTCACTTTATGTCGGTGAATTCTCATCTTATATTCAATGAGATTAATTTGACATTTATATTAAACCGGACAGGCGGATTGTTAGTTTTGTTAGGTAGAATTTTAAATCAAAGTTTTGTTATTCCGATAGTAGGAGCATTATTGTTTGGCCTACTGCTGATTTTAATCCAATTTTTGTTGGAGAAATTGTATAATGCGAAGGGTGTTTTTTTAGGATTGACCTACATATTGCCGGCAATCATTTTGTTATATGCTACCTCTGCAGGATATGCATTGTATGCCACTTTAGATGGTGATTTTGCGTTTGTAGCCCTATTAGGAACTCTAATTTCTGTATCACTTTTTGCCCTATATCGATATTGTTCGAAGAAGAAATGGGGCGGAGAAATTGTTGGGTTTGCAGTGGTTGTTTTAGTCCCGTTTATAGGTGTATATGCTGTGTTGAGTGCAGCGATGATTTTCCTTGATTCGATTATAAATAAGCAGAATCGTTGGCATCTCTATCTATTGACGTTTGTGTTATCATTGCTATTTTTGTTATTAGGAGGAAGGTATATTTTTTGCGAAAGCTATTTAACCGCTTTGTTTTCCCCTTCAATATTTAGCTATTTTGTAATACTAAGAGTCTTGTTTGTATTGATTTGGATCGTTTTGTTATTAACTCCAATAGTGTCCTATTTTTTGAGGCAGAAGCGAAATTATCAACTCACTAAGCAGACATTGGTATTGCAATCACTTATTTTGATTGTTGTGATGAGTTTTGTATATGCTTTTTCTTATAGAGATGAGAACTTTAGGAAAGAGATGAAGTTAGTCAGACTGTGTGATGAGCGTAACTGGGAAGAGATGGACAAGGTGGTTGCAGAGACAGACTCGTTGACGAAATCAATTAATGCATATCGAGTAATATCATTGGCACGTCAGAATAAACTATCTGATAATTTATTTAAATTTAAATTCCCGTTGAAGGCATCTGATGGACACTATCTTTCAGAGGAACCTATTTATTATGAAGATATGTTTTTTCATGCATCTTTGATAAATAGTCATTATTTGTTTAATTTGGAGATGTATATGCAGATCAAGCCGACAAACAAGCGTTTAAAGTATATGGCTTTATATGCTTTGATGAATGGAGAAGATCTTTTGGCGGAGAGATTTTTAAGACAGTTGAAGCAGAGTATAATTTACCATTCGTGGGCAGAAAAGCATGAACGATATTTAGGTAAACAAGAACTCTTTTTTAAGGAAAATCCGGATTTAGAAGCAATAGTAAAGAAGCAGCCTCTGAGTGTCGATTTGATACGTGTTGAAGCATCGTTGGCCGAACAATTTTTAATGATAGAAAAATTCTCAATTCAAACATTAGAATATAGGTTGTTGGCAAGTTTATATCAGAAACAATTAAAACGTTTTCTTGGAGATATAAAGAGGATAAAAATTCCTCGTCTTCCGGAGTGTATGCAAGAAGCATTAATCATAAGTGTTTTGGAGATGGGAGAGAATCCCGCAATTTTGCGAGCTTATCAAGTTGATAGAAATGTTGCCAATCAAGTAAATAGTTTTTTCCATGATTTAAAAACGTTTTGTTCGAATAAAACGAAAGAGCAAGCGATGGGAATCATGAAAAAGTACAAAGGTACCTATTGTTACTACTACGTGTTTTATTAAATAAAAAATTGAAAGGTATGAAGTCTAAGGTTATAAAAATAATGTTTATAATATTGTCAATTGTTCTATTTTCTTGTTCCAATCAAAAACCCGAACAATATGAAGAAACAGATGCAGATTTGCAGCTTTATCCCGATTATAGAGGGGTGACTATTCCATGTAATGTAGCCCCCTTGAATTTTATGATTAAATCAGGGAAACAAGAGTTTGTAGTAGTCGTGCAATCTCCAACCCAACGTGAATGGGTGTATTCTGCCGATGAAGAAGGGAAAATATTCTTTCCAGAAGGAGATTGGACTGAAATGTTAAAAGAATCCATCGGAGATTCTTTGCAAATTGAAGTATACGAGAAGGGAGAGATGTGGAAACGTTATCCGGAATTTTATCTACATGTGGTTTCAGACTCTATCGATAAATACATAACCTACCGTTTAATAGAACCGGCGTATCGTCCGACCGGGCATATATCATTAGTTCAATTCCATTTGGAAACGGGAGAGGAATCCACGATAGTAAATAACGAAAAGCCGTTAAGGGAGACTTATTTCTCAGGGCAAACATGTTTAAATTGTCATTCAACTCAAAAAAATGGAAGTGGTAATACCATGTTTTTTTACAGAGGTAAAGGAGGCGGATTGGTTGTGACATATAATGGGGAAACCAAGATAGTAAATACTAAGTTGGGGGATGTCCCGTATGGGACAGTTTATCCTTCATGGCATCCGACACAGCCTATGATAGCCTTTTCTTCAACGCTGATTAGACAATATTTTTTGACAACAGGAAATAGAAAAATACATCCATTTAATGTAAAATCTGATATAGTATTGTATAATATAGAGAAAAATGAACTAAGTTACGTAGTAAGAGATTCTACTACTATTGATACTTATCCTTGTTGGCACCCCAATGGGAAAACAATTTATTATGCCTCTACGGATTCCGTTTGTAATGAAAAAGAAGCTTCAACTGCTTTTAAATTAAAATATGATATAAAAAGAATACACTATAATGAAGATAGTTTATCTTGGGGTAATATAGAAATGGTATTTTGTGCTTCAAAGTTGAATAAAAGTGCCACTCAGCCTAAGTTATCTCCAGATGGTAATTATCTTCTTTTTGCGATGATGGATAATAGTTCGCATTCATACACCCAAGACAGTTCTGATTTGGTATTGATGGATTTACGAACCAATGAATTGTTATCAGTTGATAATTTAAATAGTGATAAGCCGGAAGGTTATCACGATTGGAGTACCAACGGACGTTGGATTTTGGTTTCAACGAGAAGAGAAAATGGGAATCATGCAAGAGTGTATATTTCCCATTTCTCGGAGGATGGAATAGTTGGCAAACCATTTGCTTTACCCCATCATGATCCAGAGAGAGATTTAGATCGTTTGCAAAATTATAATATGGTTGAGTTTTCTCCAACAGAAACAAAGTTGACCTCGTCTAAATTTTACTCAATCTTGGATGATGTTGAAGTTATCAATGCGGAATATAATGGAGAATTAATTAATAGTTCTGTAGATGCGCATTCCGGAGCTTCTGTAGTTTATAGATAGGTAATAAGGTTATATAATACAAGAGCATTAGCTTTCATTTTGAATGCTCTTGTACGCAATTGAGTTTCGTACATATTTTGTAGCGATGTAACTCCCTAATTTTTTTATGAGTTTTTGGTTTTAACGGAAGATACAACTTCGTTGAGTCAAGTGTATATAGATAACGGAATCAAATCGTTTTCAAAATAAATTTGAAACGTCTAATAACGATTAAATCACTTATTATTCAATTCCGGATATATTATTCGAGTGTGATAAATGGTTTTAAGTTTTTCTTTTAATACCATTTTTATAGTGCTAATTTGTTTTAATGTAATCGGAGCATCTTCAAAGATTCCATCTTGAATGTGTCCGTTTATAATATTCTCCACCAAGTCATTGATGTTTTGGTCATTATATTCTTTTAAGCTTCTAGAAGCAGCTTCAACCGAGTCGCACATTACTAAAATTGCTGTTTCTTTGCTATATGGGCGAGGACCGGGGTAAGTAAATTTACTTTCATCAATAACTTTATCAGGATATTTATTTTTCATTGTATAATAAAAATATTTTGTTTTTCCATCTCCATGGTGAGTGCGAATAAAGTCTTGTATTTTTTCAGGTAATCCATATTTTTTAGCAATGGCAATCCCATCTGAAATATGTTTTATGATTATTTGTGCACTTCTCTCTTCGTCGTTAAGTTCAATATGAGGGTTGATGCTTGATTGATTTTCTGTAAAAAAAGCCGGATTATTCATTTTGCCAATATCGTGATATAGCGCACCGGTACGAGCCAGCATTGGATTTGCTCCAATACTTTGAGCTGCTTCAGAAGCAAGGTTAGATACCTGCATAGAGTGTTGAAAGCTACCAGGAGCCACTTCGGAAAATTTTCTAAGGAGTTCGTTGTTTGTATTAGCTAATTCAACAAGCGTAACATCAGACATGTATCCAAATAATTTCTCAACAATGTAAATAAGAGGAAATGCAAATAGTAGCAAAAGACAATTAATAGCAAAATAAAGGATTGGAAGGAAGTCAATATTTTCACTTTGATTATACACAAGGATACTTCCCATGTAGAATCCGCAATAAGTGATAAAAATCAGTATAGCAGATTTTACTAATTGAGAGCGTAAAAAGATATTTTTCAAAGTGCTTATAGAGATCATACCAACTATGGTTTGGATTGATATGAATTCAAATTCATTAGGAACTATATAGGCACAAAGAAGAATTGTGGTAAGATGAGAAAATAGGGCTGTACGAGTGTCAAAAAATGTAGTAACCATGATTGGGAGGATGGCATACGGAATTATATAAGGTGAAAACTCGTGGTTTACCATCCAAGATGTAGCGAAGCAAAGAAGAACAATCATACCAAGCATGAAGGCAACATTTTTAACTTCCAATGTGAATTTAGCACGGAATAGAAATAGGAAGGAAAAAAATGCACTTAAAATACATCCTATAATTAATATTTGACCCAAAGAAATTAATTTAGAATCTTTCTTTTGACTATTCTCTTGCAGAACCTCTTTTAATGAATTAAGAATATCAAGTGATTTATTTGTAACAATTTCTCCATGGTCAATGATTTTTTCACCACTTTGAATGCGTCCCTTCGTAAGAGAGATTGTTTTTAGGTTTTCTTTTTTGAGATTTTCGGTTTTCGTTTGATTGAAAACAATATTCTCCTGTAAATAATTGTTCAAGTTGTAGTCTCTGAGAGTATTTCTATCTATGAATTGAGGCGCATTTAGAATAATTTGTTCGTAAGCACTTTTGGTGGTATATAAGTTGCTAATAGGAGTTTCGTTAGAGATGTTTTCTTTGAGAATTATAATAATACTATCTTCGTTGGCATTGAGAGTTTCTATGCTCTCTGCCGAAATAATTCCGGTTTTGTAGATGTTGGTTAATTCATTAATAATATATTTCTTGTACATGCCGGCAACAACGTCAAGAGAGGGCCCCAACTTCTCTTGTATTTTACTAATGTTTTCACGTGCAATATTTTCTTTGAAATCATATAAATTGCGAAATTCAGCTAATAAACTATCTTCTTCTGCTTGAAGTTGTTTTTTTGATTTTCTAATTTCGAAAGCAAAAGGAGCTGTAATTGTTTCATACTGCCAGGGACTACCCACTTCGAAAGAATATTGAAATTTACTAATATTCGGATAGGTTTGAAAAATTAAGAACCCGGCAACAATAAATAAAAGTGTTGTTAGGACTATAGAAAATTTAGATGAGTTGTATTTAAAATTATTAAAATTCATAGCAAAATTTTTATTGATACACATATCATACTATTTAGTGGCCTTTCTATAAATTGCGATTTTGTGATATTTTAGGTTCACATTTCTTATAATTATAGAAATAACCTATGGCAAAAATAAAAAAAAACTCTTGATTATAGCATAATATATATAAGGTAAAAAATAACATTTTTATAAAAGCTGGTATCAGAAAGAGTAGAAAATGAAATAAGATAAGAATAATTAAAGGTGAAAAAGAATTACAGAGAAATTGTGCATATATCTGTAATTCAGATAATTTAATAAAAAGTTTTATAGAAAATTTGTTTATTATGAAAATAATGTCTAATTTTGTACCCTCATTTAGAAGAATGTTTAAAAAGATTAAAATAAATTAAAAGTAAAACAAAATGCCTACAATTCAACAGTTAGTTAGAAAAGGAAGGGAAAGTCAGTTGGAGAAAAGTAAGTCTCCGGCTTTGGACTCTTGTCCACAAAGAAGAGGTGTTTGTGTGAGAGTTTACACTACAACTCCAAAGAAACCGAATTCAGCTATGCGTAAAGTAGCCAGAGTTCGTTTAACAAACCAAAAAGAGGTGAATGCTTACATTCCAGGAGAGGGACATAACTTGCAAGAGCACTCAATTGTGATGGTTCGTGGAGGTCGTGTTAAGGATTTACCGGGAGTTCGTTATCACGTTGTTCGTGGAACTTTGGATACAGCAGGAGTAAATGGTCGTACACAACGTCGTTCTAAGTATGGCGCAAAGAGACCAAAAGAGGCTAAGAAGTAATTCTAACGAGAGTATTTAAAATTAAGTAAAACAAGTTTTAGTTTTACCGGTGGCAGATGAAGGTTGAGTAAATGGCTTGGAGAAGCCGTTGAAGCAACGAGCAACCAAAACAAAACAAAATTTTGAGTAAAAATGAGAAAAGCAAAACCAAAAAAACGGATAATTTTACCAGATCCGGTTTTTAATGAAGTAATGGTTAGTAGATTTGTGAACCATTTGATGTATGATGGTAAGAAAACTATCGCATACGATATTTTCTATACTGCATTGGATAATGTAAAGTCTAAACTTCCTAATGAAGAAAAATCACCATTGGAGATTTGGAAAAAAGCTTTAGAGAATATTACTCCACAAGTAGAGGTTAAGTCTCGTCGTGTAGGAGGTGCAACATTCCAAGTTCCTACTGAAATCCGTCCGGATAGAAAGGAATCTATTTCAATGAAAAATATGATTATATTTTCTCGCAAGAGAAGCGGTCACTCTATGGCTGAGAAATTGGCTGCTGAGATTGCAGATGCTTACAACAATCAAGGTGGAGCATTTAAGAGAAAAGAGGATATGCACAAGATGGCAGAAGCAAACCGTGCTTATGCTCACTTTAGATTTTAATCTCTAATTGAAAAAAAATAAAATGGCTAAAGCAGATTTAAAATATACAAGAAATATCGGTATCATGGCGCACATTGATGCTGGTAAGACAACAACTTCAGAACGTATATTGTTCTACACCGGTTTGACTCATAAAATTGGTGAGGTGCATGATGGTGCAGCTACAATGGACTGGATGGAGCAAGAGCAAGAAAGAGGTATTACTATTACTTCGGCTGCTACTACTACGTTTTGGAATTATGCAGATAAGAAGTATAAAATCAACTTGATTGATACTCCGGGGCACGTTGACTTTACTGTAGAGGTAGAGCGTTCATTGCGTATTTTGGATGGAGCTGTTGCTGCATTTTGTGCAGTAGGAGGTGTAGAACCTCAGTCTGAGACAGTATGGCGTCAAGCGGATAAATACAATGTACCTCGTATATGCTACGTAAATAAGATGGACCGTTCTGGTGCTAATTTCTTTGATGTTTACGCGCAAATTAAAGAGGTTTTAGGAGCAAATCCATGTCCTATCCAAATTCCAATTGGAGCAGAAGAAACTTTTAAAGGAGTTGTTGACCTTGTGAAGATGAAAGCAATTGTTTGGAATGATGAGACCATGGGAGCTCAATATTCAGTGGAAGAAATTCCTGCTGATTTAGTCGATGAGGCTCAAGAGTGGAGAGATAAAATGTTGGAAGCAATTGCAGAACATGATGATGTAATGATGGAGAAATTCTTTGATGATCCATCAACAATTACAGAAGAAGAGATTCGTGTTGCATTGAGAAAAGCTACTATTGCAATGGCTGTTTTCCCAATGATTTGTGGTTCTTCGTTTAAGAATAAGGGAGTTCAAACCATGTTGGATTCTGTATGTGCATATTTGCCAAGTCCGATGGATACACCGGAAATTGAGGGAACATCAATTGATGATCCAGATAAGAAGGTGATTAGACATCCGGATGAAGATGAACCTTTGTGTGCGTTGGCATTTAAGATTGCTACAGACCCATATGTGGGACGTTTGTGCTTCTTCCGTGTTTATTCAGGAAAGATAGATGCGGGTTCATATATTTTCAATACTCGTTCAGGTAAGAAAGAGCGTATTTCTCGTTTGTTCCAAATGCACTCAAATCATCAAAATGCTGTTGATGTAATTTCAGCGGGTGATATTGGAGCAGGAGTTGGATTCAAAGATATCCGCACAGGAGATACTTTGTGTAGCGAAGATTCAAAAGATCACATGGTATTGGAGTCAATGGACTTCCCAGATCCGGTGATTGGTATTGCAATTGAGCCTAAGACTCAGAAAGACGTAGATAAGTTAGGAAATGGATTGGCTAAATTAGCAGAAGAGGATCCAACTTTTACAGTAAAGACAGACGAACAATCTGGTCAAACAGTAATCTCTGGTATGGGTGAGTTGCACTTGGAGATTATTATAGATCGTTTGAAAAGAGAGTTTAAAGTAGAATGTAATCAAGGACGTCCTCAAGTAAGTTATAAAGAGGCTATTACAAATACAGTATCTCATCGTGAGTTGTATAAGAAACAATCCGGAGGTCGTGGTAAATATGCTGATATTATCGTAAAAGTAGGTCCGGTAGATGAGGGATTTGAAGGTAGCTTACAATTTGAAGATGTTGTTAAGGGAGGTAATATTCCAAAAGAATTTATTCCGTCTATCCAAAAAGGATTCCAATCAGCAATGCGTAATGGAGTTTTGGCAGGATTCCCAGTAGAACAATTGAAAGTTGTAGTTGAGGATGGATCTTACCATCCAGTTGACTCTGATCAGTTGTCGTTTGAAATTTGCGCTAACTTGGCGTTTAAGGAAGCATGTGCAAAGGCAAAACCTGTATTGATGGAGCCAATCATGAAATTGGAGGTAATCACACCAGAAGAAAATATGGGTGATGTTATCGGAGACTTGAATAAACGTCGTGGACAAGTT
This sequence comes from Paludibacteraceae bacterium, assembly GCA_017630395.1. Lineage (GTDB taxonomy): Bacteria > Bacteroidota > Bacteroidia > Bacteroidales > Paludibacteraceae > UBA1181. The sequence continues at coordinate 17,186 of JAGBVI010000085.1, read as the reverse complement.
GAAGGTATGGAAACAAGCCGTTCAGGAGCGAGAGTTGTAAAAGCAAAAGTTCCGTTGGCAGAGATGTTTGGATATGTAACCGATTTACGTACAATTACATCAGGACGTGCTACTTCATCAATGGAGTTTTCACATTATGCAGAAGTTTCTACATCAATTGCTAAGCAAGTAGTTACAGAAGCAAAAGGAAGAGTAGAATTATTGTAATTATAACAAATTTAGATTCAAAGAGATGAGTCAAAAAATTAGAATTAAATTGAAATCTTACGATCACAATTTGGTTGATAAATCAGCTGAGAAGATTGTAAAGACCGTAAAAAGTACAGGAGCAGCAGTGAGAGGTCCAATTCCATTGCCAACACACAAGCGCATCTTTACGGTTAACCGTTCAACTTTCGTTAACAAGAAGTCAAGAGAGCAATTTCAATTGTCTTCATTCAAGAGATTGATTGATATCTATAGTTCAACAGGAAAGACTGTAGATGCTTTGATGAAGTTAGAGTTGCCAAGTGGAGTTCATGTAGAAATTAAAGTTTTGTAATTTAATATTTATTGAAATGCCAGGATTATTAGGAAAAAAGATCGGAATGACATCCGTTTTCAGTGCCGATGGAAAGAATGTTCCATGCACTGTTGTCGAAGTAGGTCCTTGCGTTGTTACGCAAATCAAAACCATCGAAAAAGATGGTTATGAGGCTATCCAATTAGGATATATGGATAAGAAAGAGAAGCACACAACTCAGGCTGAGTTGGGTCACTTCAAGAAAGCCTCTGTAACACCAAAGAGACACTTGGCCGAGTTCAAAGGATTTGATTCAGAGTATAAGTTGGGTGATGAAATCACAGTGGATTTATTCTCAGATTCAAAATTTGTAGATGTTGTAGGAACTTCAAAAGGAAAAGGATTCCAAGGTGTAGTAAAACGTCATGGATTTGGAGGAGTTCAACAAACAACTCATGGTCAGCACAATCGTTTGAGAGCACCGGGATCAATTGGTGCGTGTTCTTATCCGGCTAAGGTATTTAAAGGTATGCGTATGGCTGGACGTATGGGTGGAGAGTCTGTTACTATTCAGAATCTTCAAGTGTTAAAGGTAATTCCTGAAAACAATCTTTTGATTTTGAAAGGATCGTTGCCAGGAGCTAAAGGTTCAATCGTAATTGTGAATAAGTAATGGAACTTAGTGTATATAATATTAAAGGAGAAGATACAGGAAGAAAAGTATCTTTGGATGATAATATTTTTGGCATCGAACCAAATGAGCATGTGATGTACTTGGATGTTAAGCAGTATTTAGCAAACAAACGTCAAGGAACACATAAATCAAAGGAAAGAAGCGAAATATCAGGAAGTACTCGTAAATTAGGACGTCAAAAAGGAGGAGGAGGAGCTCGCCGTGGAGATATCAACTCACCAGTTCTAGTAGGAGGAGCAAGAGTGTTTGGTCCGGTACCTCGTGATTATAGTTTCAAATTGAACAAAAAAACTAAGAAATTGGCTCGTAAATCAGCTTTGTCTGCAAAGATTAAAGATAACGAGGTAATAGTATTAGAGAACGTATCTTTTGATGCTCCAAAAACAAAAGATTTTGTTTCAATGATGTCAGGATTGAAAATTGCTGATAAGAAAACGCTTTTAATTTTGTCAGAACCAAATAAAAACGTATATTTGTCAGCTAGAAATTTACAAAATGCGAAAGTTATAACATCTTCAGATGTAAATACTTATGCAATTTTGGATTCTACATGCCTTTTGATAACAGAAGGTGCTTTGGCTAATATTGAGAATAATTTAAAAGATTAAGGAGGTTGAAAAGATGGGAATCATAATTAAACCGATTGCAACAGAAAAGACACAAAACACTAGTGAGAAATATTCTCGCTATGGTTTTCGTGTATCTCCAAAGGCCAATAAAATTGAGATTAAGAAGGCAATTGAGGAGTTGTATAATGTAACAGTGGTTTCGGTTAACACTTTGCAAGTAGAAGGGAAAGCGAAGGCACGTTATACAAAGACAGGAATTTTGAAGGGGCGTGCTGCTTCTTATAAGAAAGCATACGTAACTTTGAAAGAAGGAGAAGTAATAGATTTTTATAGCAATATTTAAGACAAATGGCTGTTCGTAAATTTAGACCCACAACGCCGGGTCAAAGACACAAAGTTATTGGTACGTTTGATACAATTACGTCAAGCACACCAGAAAAATCTCTTGTGAAAGGATTGTCAAAGACTGGAGGTAGAAATAATACCGGAAAGATGACAATGCGTTACATAGGTGGAGGTCACAAGAGAAAGTATAGAGTAATTGACTTCAAGAGAGACAAGGATGGCGTTCCTGCAGTTGTAAAAACAATAGAGTATGATCCTAATCGTTCGGCTCGTATTGCGCTATTGTTTTACGTAGATGGAGAAAAACGTTATATCTTGGCACCAAATGGTTTGGAAGTTGGGCAAGAGATTTTGTCTGGCGCAGAAGCCGCTCCTGAAGTAGGAAATGCATTGCCTTTGCAAAACATTCCGTTGGGAACAATTATCCACAATTTGGAGTTACGTCCTGGACAAGGAGCCTCATTGGTTCGTTCGGCAGGTACGTTTGCTCAATTAACTTCGAGAGAAGGCAAATATGCGATTGTTAAATTACCTTCAGGTGAGACAAGAATGATCTTGTGTACATGTAAGGCTACAATTGGAGCTGTTGGAAATTCTGATCACGCCTTAGAACGTTCAGGAAAAGCAGGTCGTTCACGTTGGTTAGGACGTCGTCCTCGTAACAGAGCTGTAGTGATGAACCCGGTAGATCACCCAATGGGTGGTGGTGAAGGTCGTCAATCAGGAGGTCACCCAAGATCAAGAAAAGGCTTGTTGGCTAAGGGCTACAAGACAAGAGCACCTAAGAATGCTTCTAATAAGTATATTATTGAAAGAAGGAAAAAGTAATTTAAAAGGTAATTTTTATGAGTCGTTCATTAAAAAAAGGCCCATTTATCAGTGTGAAGCTAGAGAAAAAAGTATTGGCAATGAATGAAAGCGGAAAGAAATCTGTGATTAAGACATGGTCAAGAGCGTCAATGATTTCTCCGGATTTTGTGGGTCATACAATAGCAGTTCATAACGGAAATAAATTTATCCCTGTGTACGTAACTGAGAACATGGTAGGCCACAAGTTGGGAGAGTTCTCAATGACTCGTACATTTAGAGGACACGGTGGAAATAAGAAAAAATAAGCCGTGAATTAAGTAAAAAATTAAAAAAGTAAAAATAAAATGAGTCAAAGAAAGGAAAACCGAGCAAAGGCAATGAAGGAGGCACGCCGTTCGCAATATTTTGCGAAGTTGAACGATGTTCCTACTTCTCCTCGTAAGATGCGCTTAGTTGCTGATATGATTCGTGGAATGGAAGCATATAAAGCACTTAGTGTATTGAGATACTCGAAAAAGGAGGCTTCAATTCGTTTGGAAGGGTTACTTCGTTCAGCGATTGCCAATTGGGAGAAAAAGAACGATAAGACAGCGGACAGCGGCGAATTGTACATTAGTTCAATTTATGTGGATGAAGCTAGAACACTTAAAAGACTACGTCCGGCTCCTCAAGGAAGAGGATATAGAATTCGTAAGCGTTCTAATCATGTGACTATATTTGTAGATTCTATTAATAATGCTAACCAAAATTAATTGTTAGATGGGACAGAAAGTAAATCCAATAAGTAACCGTTTAGGAATCATTAAAGGTTGGGACTCAAACTGGTTCGGCGGAAATAATTACGGCGATACTATCTTGGAAGATGCAAAGTTAAGAAAGTATCTAAATGCCCGTCTTGCAAAGGCTAGCGTTTCAAGAATAGTTATCGAACGTACGTTAAAACTTGTTACTATTACAGTATGTACAGCTCGTCCAGGGCTTATCATCGGTAAAGGTGGACAAGAAGTTGAAAAGTTAAAAGAAGAGTTGAAAGGTATCACTGACAAGGAGGTTCAAATAAACATCTTTGAAGTGAAGAGACCTGAATTAGATGCAACTATCGTAGCAAACAACATTGCTCGTCAGGTTGAAGGAAAAATAGCATATCGTCGTGCAACAAAAATGGCTATTGCTTCTACAATGCGTATGGGTGCAGAAGGAATCAAAGTCCAAGTATCAGGTCGTTTGAACGGTGCGGAAATGGCTCGTTCTGAAATGTATAAGGAGGGAAGAACTCCATTGCATACATTAAGAGCGGACATTGATTATGCACAAGCTGAGGCATTAACTAAGGTAGGTTTAATTGGAATTAAGGTTTGGATCTGCCGAGGTGAAGTTTACGGGAAGAGAGATTTAGCTCCTAATTTCACATCTGCAAAAGAGTCAGGAAGAGGGGGAAATCAATCAGCTGGCAAACAACAAGGCTTCAAGAAAAAAAGAAAGTAATTCTGTTTAACGAATTAGAATTGAAGGAAAAATGTTACAACCTAAAAAAACAAAGTTCAGAAGACAACAAAAAGGTCGTATGAAGGGTGAAGCGCAACGCGGAAATCAGTTGGCGTTTGGTTCATTCGGAATAAAAGCCTTGGAGTCTAAGTGGATCACTGGACGTCAGATAGAGGCAGCTCGTATTGCTGTGACACGTTATATGCAAAGACAAGGTCAGATTTGGATTCGTATATTCCCAGATAAGCCGATTACAAAAAAACCTGCAGAGGTTCGTATGGGTAAGGGAAAAGGTAATCCAGAAGGATTTGTTGCGCCTATAACTCCAGGACGTATTGTTATTGAAGTAGAAGGTGTTCCTTTTGATGTCGCAAAAGAGGCATTACGCTTGGCAGCTCAAAAGTTACCGATAGCTACTAAGTTTATTGTAAGAAGAGATTTTGATGCTCAAAACCAAAACGTGTAATAAGTTATGAAAATAGCAGAATTAAAAGAATTAACTAAGCAAGAGTTGCTTGATAAACTTGCTGAAGAGAATGCTAATTTAGTGCGTGTTAAATTGAGTCATTCAGTATCACCATTGGATAACCCTTCTCAAATTAAGGCTATTCGTAAGAATATTGCACGAATTAATACGGAGTTGACTCTTCGTGATCTTAATAATTAATAAATTGAGCAGATTAAAATGAGAAAATTAAGAAAAGAAAGACAAGGTGTAGTTTCCAGCAACAAGATGGATAAGACCATTACTGTGTCTGTTAAATGGAAAGAAAAACACCCTATTTATCAAAAGTTCGTTAATAAAACGAAGAAATATCATGCTCACGACGAGAAGAATGAGTGCAATGTTGGCGATTTTGTAAAAATCATGGAGACTCGCCCGTTGAGCAAGACTAAGAGATGGAGATTAGTAGAAATAATCGAAAGAGCTAAGTAATTATGATACAGCAAGAATCTAGATTAGTTGTGGCTGATAACAGTGGTGCCAAAGAAGCGTTGTGTATTCGCGTTTTGGGAGGTACTAAGAAACGTTATGCTACTGTTGGGGATATTATCGTTGTAACGGTAAAGAATGTTATCCCGTCAAGTGACATGAAGAAAGGAACTGTTTCTAAAGCAGTTGTTGTTAGAACAAAGAAAGAAGTTAGACGTCAAGATGGGTCTTACATCCGTTTCGATGATAATGCTTGTGTCCTTTTGAATGCTGCAGGAGAAATGCGTGCCAGCCGTATTTTCGGTCCGGTTGCGAGAGAACTCCGTGCATCTAATATGAAAATTGTTTCATTAGCACCCGAAGTGCTTTAATTTTAAAGAAAAATGAGTAAGTTACATATCAAAAAGGGTGATATAGTTTACGTTAACACAGGTTCTGATAAAGGGAAAACAGGACAAGTTCTTGAAGTATTTGTTAAGGAGCAACGTGCTATAGTTGAGGGGTTGAATATGGTTTCTAAGAGTACTAAACCAAATTCAAAATATCCTCAAGGAGGTATCATCAAGAAGGAGGCTCCAATTCATATTTCAAATCTTAATTTGATTGATCCTTCATCACAAAAGCCAACTCGTATTGGACGTCGTAAAAATGAGGAAGGTAAATCTGTACGTTACTCTAAAAAGTCAGGGGAGGTTATTTAATAATGAATACTGCAAGTTATAAGAAAGTTTACGCTGAGCGTATAGTTCCTTCCTTGATGAAGGAGTTCAATTACAAGTCAGTTATGCAAGTTCCAGTTTTGGAAAAAATCGTAATCAACCAAGGTTTGGGACAAGCAGTTGCTGATAAGAAAATTATTGAAGTTGCGATCAATGAGTTAACTGCAATTACAGGTCAAAAAGCAGTAGCTACATTGTCTAAGAAAGACGTTTCCAACTTTAAGTTACGTAAGAAAATGCCAATTGGTGTGCGTGTTACGTTGCGTAGAGAGAAAATGTACGAATTTCTTGAAAGATTAATTCGTGTAGCTCTTCCTCGTATCAGAGACTTCAAGGGTATTGAGTCAAAGTTGGATGGACGTGGTAATTATACTTTAGGAATTGATGAGCAAATCATTTTCCCAGAAATTAACATCGATTCTATTCAGAAGTTGTTGGGTATGAATATTACCTTTGTTACTTCTGCAAAGACAGATGAAGAGGGATATGCTTTGTTGAGAGAGTTTGGATTACCTTTTAAAAACGTTAAAAGATAAGATAATGGCAAAAGAATCAATGAAAGCCCGTGAGGTAAAAAGGGCTAAACTTTGCGCCAAGTATGCAGAAAAGAGAGCACAATTGAAAGCTGAAGGCAATTATGAAGCTTTGCAAGCTCTTCCAAAGAATGCATCTCCGGTTCGTAAGCACAATCGTTGCAAATTAACTGGACGTCCTAAGGGATATATGCGTCAATTTGGTATTTCACGTATACAATTCCGTGAGATGGCTTCTGCAGGTTTGATTCCTGGTGTAAAGAAAGCGAGCTGGTAAAAGAATTTTAGTGTTAAATATTGTCAGGTGTTATCCTGATCAATTTAATTAATTTATTATGACAGATCCAATAGCAGATTATCTAACTAGAATGAGGAACGCTATTCAAGCAAAACATAGAGTGCTTGAAGTTCCTGCATCTAATTTGAAAAAAGAGATTACAAAGATATTGCTTGATAAGGGCTATATCTTGAATTACAAGTTTGAGGGTGAGGGTACAACTCGCAGTTCAATTAAGATTGCGTTGAAGTACGACCCGATTAACAAGGTAAATGCGATTAAGGGATTGAAGAGAGTATCTTCTCCTGGTATGCGTAAGTACGTAGGTTATAAAGATATGCCTCGCGTATTGAATGGTTTGGGTATTGCAATTGTATCCACATCTAAGGGAGTTATGACAGACAAGGAAGCTCGCGATTTGAAAGTGGGTGGAGAAGTTTTATGTTACATTTACTAATTTGGAGGAATTGAAAAATGTCTAGAATAGGAAAATTACCAATCAGTATTCCTGCAGGAGTTTCAGTTTCTATGAATGATAATGTAGTAACTGTAAAAGGTCCTAAGGGAGAACTTTCTCAGTATGTTAACCCTGAGATTAAAATGGAGATTAAAGATGGTTCTGTAGAGTTTACAAGACCATCAGATCAACCTCAACACCGTTCAATGCATGGTTTGTATCGCGCTTTGGTTAATAACATGGTAGTTGGTGTATCTGAAGGTTACAAAAAAGAATTGGAGTTGGTCGGAGTCGGTTATCGTGTATCTAGCCAAGGTCAAGTTCTTGAGTTTGCTTTGGGTTATACCCATAATATCTTCTTGCAATTGCCTAAGGAAATTAAGATTGAAACTAAGAGTGAAAGAAATCAAAATCCTTTGGTTATTCTTGAAAGTTGTGATAAACAATTGTTGGGTCAGGTTTGTGCAAAGATTCGTTCTTTCCGTAAGCCAGAGCCTTATAAGGGTAAAGGTGTTAAGTTTGTTGGCGAGCAAATTCGTCGTAAGGCTGGTAAGTCAGCTGGAGCTAAATAATTATTCTAAAATTTGATTTATTATGACTTCAAAAATTGAAAGAAGATTAAAGATAAAGAGAGGCATCAGAGCTAAAATTTCAGGTTCTGCTTCTCGCCCTCGTATGACGGTTTTCAGAAGCAATAAACAGATTTATGTTCAATTGATTGATGATTTAACCGGAGTAACATTGGCCTCTGCTTCCTCTCTTGGAATGACAGAGAAAGTTGCAAAGAAGGAGCAAGCTGCCAAAGTTGGTGAATTAGTTGCAAAAAAAGCGCAAGAGGCTGGAATTACAGAGGTAGTATTTGACCGTAATGGATACTTGTATCACGGTAGAGTTAAAGAATTGGCTGATGCAGCTCGTAAAGGTGGACTTAAATTTTAATGGTTATGGCAGGAAATAATAATAAAGTAAAAACAACCAATGATTTGGAGTTAAAAGATAGATTAGTTGCCATTAATCGTGTTACAAAAGTAACGAAAGGTGGTCGTACTTTTAGTTTTGCAGCTATCGTTGTTGTCGGAAATGAAGATGGTATTGTAGGATGGGGATTAGGTAAAGCAGGTGAGGTTACCACAGCAATTGCTAAGGGTGTTGAAGCTGCTAAGAAAAACTTAGTAAAAGTTCCTGTATTGAAAGGAACTATTCCTCATGAGCAAGCAGCCAAATTCGGTGGTGCAAATGTATTGCTTAGACCAGCATCTCATGGTACCGGAGTTAAGGCAGGAGGTGCGATGCGTGCTGTTTTAGAGAGTGTTGGAATTACAGACGTTTTAGCTAAGTCAAAAGGATCTTCAAATCCTCATAACTTGGTTAAAGCTACAATTTTGGCTTTGTCTGAGTTGAGAGATGCTTATACTGTAGCTCAAAATCGTGGTGTTTCAATGGAAAAAGTGTTTAAAGGTTAATTTTTGAAAGTATGGCTACAATTAAGATAAAGCAAATAAGAAGTAAAATTGGTTGTCCGAAAAATCAAAAAGCCACTTTAGCGGCTTTAGGACTTAAGAAGATTAACTCTGTTGTTGAACACGAAGACACTCCTTCTATTTTAGGAATGGTTGAAGTTGTTAAACACTTGGTGAGTGTTGAAAAGTAGTTTTAAAACAGTAAATTTTTTAGTAAAATGAATCTAAGTAATTTAAAACCCGCTGCAGGTTCTACAAAGACTCGTAAAAGAATTGGTCGTGGTCCAGGTTCTGGTTTAGGAGGAACTTCTACGAGAGGTCACAAAGGTGCGAAATCTCGTTCTGGTTATTCTAAAAAGATCGGTTTTGAAGGAGGTCAAATGCCTTTGCAACGTCGTTTGCCTAAGTATGGCTTTAAAAATATCAACAGAGTAGAGTACAAGGCTATCAATATTGGTACATTGCAAGAAATTGCTACTTCTAAGAATGTTGATGTTATTGATTTGAATTTGTTAAACGAAGTTGGATATTCAGTTTCTAATTCTTTAATAAAAGTTTTAGGTAACGGATCTTTAACTTCTAAATTAACTGTTTCTGCTCACGCTTTCTCAGCATCTGCAAAAGCTGCTATTGAGGCTCAAGGTGGAACAGTTGTAATCTTGGAAAAATGAAAAAACTAATTCAAACATTGAAAAATATCTATAAGATCGAGGACTTAAGAACTCGTATCTTGATTACGATTTTTTTTGTTTTGATATATCGTTTTGGTTCATTTGTCGTTTTACCGGGAATTGATCCGTCTGCTTTGTCTGCTTTAGGAGAGCAGACAAGTGGCGGTATCATGGCTTTGTTGGATATGTTCTCCGGAGGTGCGTTCTCTAATGCTTCTATTTTTGCGTTAGGAATTATGCCTTATATCTCAGCTTCCATTGTAATTCAATTGCTATCGATTGCTGTTCCAACTTTCCAAAAAATGCAAAAAGAGGAGAGTGGAAGAAAGAGAATTCAACAATATACTAGATATTTAACTGTGGCCATCTTGTTGATTCAAGGACCTTCTTATCTTGTGAACTTGTCGGTTCAATTGAGAGAAGTTGGGGCTGCGCTTCCTGAAGGTATATGGTTTGTGATCTCTTCAACTATAATGTTGTGTGCTGGTAGTATGTTTGTGATGTGGTTGGGAGAACGTATTACAGATAAAGGTGTTGGTAATGGTATCTCGTTTATCATTTTAGTAGGTATTATTGCTCGTTTCCCAAGTGCTGTAGCACAAGAGTTTGCATTCTGTTTGACAAATCAAGACGGAGGAGGACTTATCAAGTTTATAATTGAGATTGTCGGATTCCTTTTGGTTTCTGCTGCTGCAATTATGTTGGTGCAAGGTGTACGTAAAGTTCCTGTTCAATATGCAAGATTGGAGAAGGGACGCATGACACCGGCTTTGGGTGCAAGAAATTATATTCCTTTGAAGGTGAATGTTGCAGGTGTAATGCCTATCATCTTTGCGCAAGCAATCATGTTTATACCTTTGGCATTATTACCATTCTTCGCTTCAGATGGAAATACATCCTACTATAATCTTTTTGGAAATACAACAGGCTTTTGGTACAATTTGGTATTTGCAGTGTTGATTATATTGTTTACTTTCTTGTATACAGCTATTATTGTTGATCCAAAGAGAATTTCGGATGATTTGAAACGTAATAATGGTTTTATTCCTCAAGTAAAACCAGGAGCAGAGACAGCTGAGTATATTGATACAATTATGTCTCGCATCACATTCCCGGGATCTATCTTCTTGGCTATTATTGCAGTATTGCCTGCGATAATTAGTTTGTTTGGTGTTACTCAACAATTTGCACAATTCTTTGGAGGAACTTCTCTATTGATTATGGTGGGTGTTGTTTTGGATACGCTACAACAAATAGAGAGCCACTTGTTGATGCATCACTATGATGGTTTAATGGAATCAGGACCAATTAAAGGACGTTCAGGTTTATCTGCATATTAATTGAGAAATGATATATCTTAAGACAGACGAAGAAATAGAGTTGATGAGAGTTTCCAATCTTTTGGTTGGAAAAACTTTGGCAGAGGTTGCGAAGGCAATAAAGCCAGGGGTATCAGCTTTAGACTTGGATAAAATTGCATTTGATTTTATTAAATCGAATGGGGCTGAACCAAGTTTCTTAGGGTATAATGGATTCCCGAATACACTCTGTATTTCAATAAATGACGTTGTAGTTCATGGTATTCCATCGAATTACGTATTGAAAGAAGGAGATATAGTTTCAGTTGATTGCGGTGTTAAAAAAAATGGATTTCATGGCGACTCTTGCTACACCTTTTGTTGTGGCGAGGTCGCACCTGAAACCCTCTCTTTCTTAAAAACGGTGAAAGAGTCTTTGATGAAAGGCATAGAAGTAGCAGTTGAAGGAAAGAGAATTGGGGATATAGGTAATGCAATCCAGACATATTGTGAGTCAGCTGGATATTCTGTAGTTCGTGAGATGGTTGGTCATGGCATAGGTCGTAATTTACATGAAGAACCTGCTGTTCCTAATTACGGGAAAGCAAGTTATGGCAAGGTTTTAAAGAATGGGATGGTAATTGCGATAGAGCCGATGATAAATATGGGTGCAAAGGAAGTTTATTTGGCAGAAGACCAATGGGGTATATACACTTCTGACAAGTCGCTTTCAGCCCATTACGAGCATACGGTTGCTATTCGAAAAGGGAAGGCAGATATATTATCGTCTTTTGAGTATATCGAACAATTTTTAGGTAGTAAATCAATATAGTGATAATATGGCAAAACAAGCAGCTATCGAACAAGATGGAACAATAGTAGAGGCGTTGTCCAACGCCATGTTCCGAGTAGAGTTAGAGAATGGACATGAGATTACTGCTCATATTTCCGGTAAGATGCGTATGCATTACATAAAGATTTTACCTGGGGATAAGGTGCGAGTAGAGATGTCTCCTTATGATTTGTCAAAAGGGAGAATCGCTTTTAGATATAAATAAATATAATTGATATATATTATGAAAGTTAGAGCTTCATTAAAAAAACGCACAGACGATTGTAAAATTGTCAGAAGAAAGGGGCGTTTGTATGTAATTAACAAGAAAAATCCTAAGTATAAACAACGTCAAGGATAATTTATTATTTTTGCAAAAAATTAGTTTATGGCTATAAGAATTGTCGGTGTAGATTTGCCTCAAAATAAAAGGGGAGAAATCGGTTTGACCTATATTTATGGTATAGGTCGCAGTAGTGCTAATAAAATCTTAGCTGAAGCAGGTGTTGATAAGGACATCAAAGTTAAGGATTGGACTGATGATCAAGCTGCGAAAATTCGTGAGATTATCGGAGCAAACTTCAAAGTGGAGGGAGACCTTCGTTCTGAGGTTCAATTGAACATCAAGCGATTAATGGATATTGGTTGCTATAGAGGTATCCGTCATCGTATTGGTTTACCATTGCGTGGGCAAAGTACTAAGAATAATGCACGTACTCGTAAGGGTAGAAAGAAAACAGTTGCTAACAAGAAGAAGGCAACTAAGTAATAGTTACTAACGCTATTAATTTAATATTTAGATATGGCAAAGAAAGCAGTAGCAACCAAAAAAAGGGTTGTAAAAGTTGACGCGATTGGACAATTGCACGTTCATTCATCTTTTAACAATATAATCGTGTCATTAGCAAACTCTGATGGTCAAGTTATTTCATGGTCTTCAGCAGGTAAAATGGGCTTTAGAGGTTCAAAGAAGAATACTCCTTATGCAGCTCAAATGGCAGCACAAGATTGTGCTAAGATTGCTTATGATCTTGGTTTGAGAAAGGTGAAAGCGTATGTAAAGGGTCCAGGTAACGGACGTGAATCTGCAATTAGAACTGTACATGGTGCAGGAATTGAGATCATGGAAATTATCGACGTTACACCACTTCCTCATAATGGTTGTCGACCACCTAAAAAACGTAGAGTATAATTTTATTTTACAAACATCTTTCGAATCTCGCACAGTGAAAGGTTGCATTATAATCCTCTCTGCAATCGCGGCTGCACGGTTCAAGGTTTGGAATTAAACAATTTTAAAATGGCTAGATATATAGGTCCAAAAACAAAAATTGCGCGTCGTTTTGGTGAACCGATTTTCGGTCCAGACAAGATTTTAGCAAAAAGAAACTTTCCTCCGGGACAACATGGAGTGAATAGAAGAAAGAAAACTTCTGAGTATGGTATTCAGTTGGCTGAAAAGCAAAAAGCTAAATATACTTATGGAGTGTTGGAAAGACAGTTCCGTAATTTATTTGAGAAAGCTTCTGCTACTAAAGGTATCACCGGTGAGGTACTTCTTCAATTGTTGGAGTCTCGTCTTGATAATGTAGTTTATCGTTTAGGTATTGCTCCAACTCGTGCAGCTGCTCGTCAGTTGGTATCTCACTGTCACATCGTTGTGGATGGTGAAGTTGTTAATATTCCTTCTTATTCATTGAAACCAGGACAAATAGTTGGGGTGCGTGAAAGATCTAAATCTTTGGAAGTTATCGAAGGTGCGTTGTCTGGGTTTAACCATAGTAAATATGCTTGGTTAGAGTGGGACGGATCTTCTATGTCAGGTAAGTATTTGCATATCCCTGAGAGAGCAGATATTCCTGAAAATATTAAAGAACAATTGATCGTTGAACTTTACTCTAAATAATAACTGATTCATGGCAATATTAGCATTTCAAAAACCTGATAAAGTAATAATGTTAGAAGCGGATAATTTCTACGGTAAATTTGAATTTCGTCCGCTTGAGCCAGGTTATGGTATTACTGTTGGTAATGCTTTAAGGCGCATATTGCTTTCTTCTTTGGAAGGATTTGCAATCACTTCCATTAAAATCGATGGTGTTGATCACGAATTTTCGGTTATTCCCGGAGTTCTCGAAGATGTTACAAATGTTATCCTTAATTTGAAACAAGTTCGTTTTAAACAAAAAGTTGACGAAATTGAAACTGAGAAGGTAACAATCAATGTCTCTGGTACCGACGTGTTTAAGGCTGGTGATATTGCAAAATCGCTTTCTGGATTTGATGTCCTTAATCCTGATTTTGTGATTTGTCGCTTGGCTACCGGAGCTAGTTTTTCTATCGAACTTAACATCGGTAAAGGTCGTGGTTATGTCCCTGCTGATGAGAATAAAATTCCTAATTCTGAAATTGGCGTTATCGCTATCGATTCTATCTATACTCCTATCCGTAATGTGAAATATTCGGTAGAAAATTACCGTGTTGAACAAAAAACGGATTATGAGAAGTTAGTTATTGAAATTCAGACTGATGGTTCTATACATCCAAAAGATGCTTTGAAAGAGGCTGCTAAAATCTTAATCTATCATTTTATGTTGTTCTCAGACGAAAAGATTACTCTTGATTCTACTGAGGATGGTGTTAATGAAGAGTTTGATGAGGAAGTTCTTCATATGCGTCAGTTGCTTAAAACTAAGTTAGTTGATATGGATCTTTCTGTCCGTGCTCTTAACTGCTTGAAAGCTGCAGATGTTGAAACATTGGGTGAATTGGTTGTGTTTAATAAAAATGACCTGCTCAAGTTTAGAAACTTCGGTAAGAAGTCTTTGACAGAGTTAGACCAATTGTTAGATAATCTAAATCTTTCTTTTGGTATGGACATTTCTAAGTATAAATTAGATAAAGAATAATTAAAATGAGACATAATAAAAAATTCAACCATTTAGGAAGAAAAAAAGCTCACAGGGATGCGATGCTTGCAAATATGGCTATCTCTTTGATTATGCATAAGAGAATTAATACTACAACCGCTAAAGCTAAGGCTTTGAGAGTGTATATTGAGCCTCTTTTAACTAGAGCTAAGGACGATTCTACAAATTCTCGTCGTGTAGTTTTTAGTTACTTGCAAAACAAAGAAGCTGTTACAGAGTTGTTTAGAGAAATTTCTCAAAAAATCGCTAATCGTCCGGGCGGATATACTCGTATTATTAAAACCGGGTTCCGTTTGAATGATGCTGCTGAAACTTGCTTCATTGAATTGGTTGACTACAATGAAAACTTGAAAAAGAATGACGCTCCTAAAAAGGCTACTCGTACTCGTCGTTCTTCTAAGAAGAAAGTTGAAGCTGCTGCAGCTACTGATAATGCAGCTGAAGCTCCTGTTGAAGAGGCTTCTGCTGAATAATTATGAAATTCTAAATAAAAGCCGATTCCTAAAAGAATCGGCTTTTTTTATGTTGTTTCTTTTCTTCCTCTTTTTACCATGAAATTGTTCCAATTTTTATTCCGCTTTCTCTCTTTACTTTTATTTTTTTATCCTCTTAATGTTGTTGCACAATGTTATTCTACACCTGAATCTCAAGGGCTTGAGTCTGAAAATATACAATTTTGTTTTGATAGTCTTATGAAAATTAATCATGGTGAAATTCATGGTGTTGTAGTAATGAGACATGGTAAAATTGTGGCGGAACTATTTCCGGAGCCTTTTAAACGTGAATTTCCCCATACGCTTTATTCTGTTTCTAAAACTTTTGTCGCTACCGCAGTGGGGTTGGCTGTTGATGATAATCGGTTGAGGATTTCAGATAGAGTAATGTTGTTTTTTCCAGAATTTTACCATGATACAATTTCTGATGGATGGGCAGATATGACTATCAGAGATTTATTGACTATGTCTTCTGGTTTTGAGCCGGATTGGAATATGCGTAATGTTCAGTCTGATTGGGTGCAATCGCTCTTGAGTAAGACGGTCAATCATCCGGGTTCTCACTTTAAATATGATTCTATGGTCTCCTACCTTCTCTCTGTTATTGTTCAGAAGGTTACAGGAGAAACTGTGCTTGATTATCTTAATAAGCGAATTTTTTCTAAAATTGGTATTGATGATGCAGAGTGGGAAATGAGTCCCGAAGGGTATTGTGTTGGTGGTTGGGGGTTGAGAATGAGTACTTTATCAATGGCAAAGTTTGGTCAATTTCTTCTTAATCGTGGAATCTGGAATGGTGAGCAACTTTTATCGTCGAGTTGGGTTAGAGAGATGATGTCTGTTCAGCAAAAGGCTGATAAATCTCGTTTTTATGGTTTTCAAATGTGGATGCATGATGATGTGGATGGGGCTTTTCGTGCAGATGGTGCCCTGGGGCAGTATATCATAGTTGCTCCGAAAGAGGATATGGTTGTTGCCATTACACAATGTAACAGAGGAAATGGTATTCTTGAAAGAAAAATACTAAATGATTGGCTGTTGCACAAAGTTTCCGATAAACCATTGCGAGAGAGTGATTCATATCCGAAGTTACTAAATGCTCGCTATTCTCTTCCTGTTGCAGAGGGGAAATCGTCGCTTTCTAAGCATAGGAAACTATTGGATAAGGATATTTTCTTGAATCAAAATACGTTAGGTTGGAAGTGTATTCGTCTGAATAGTTGTAGTGACCGTTTGAAAATTGAAATTGAGACTGCCATGGGTGAACTGATGATATTCCATGCATCAAATGGGAAGTGGGGGAGTGATACAACCCATGTTTGTCCCCCCTATAGCATTAATGCGTTAGGGCGATTTTCTGGTATTTCGAGACGTTTTGTTGTATCGTCATCCTATGGAATGAAAAATGGAATCCTTTGCCTGAAAATCCTATTTCCGAATTGGATTAGCGGAGTGGAACTTTTCATTTCAGAAGAGAATGGGGAGATAAAAGTGAAGGCCAAAGAGAATTACAAGAAAGAGTTTACATTTTTGAAGTAGCAAGGTTGTTTCATTTAAAAATTACATAATCCATATCCCCCCCCTTACCCGATTCATTTTAAGTCGGGGAAATCTATATATATTGTATGTCAGTTCTTTATCTTTGATTTGAAAGATGAAAATATCTTATTTTTGAGATAAAAAATGTAGTAATTTGGTAAATTTTTGAGACAAATCTCATTAGTTCTGCTACACCCTTTGCTTTGTCAGAGAGTTTCTTACTCCGTCCTCTCCATATTGAGAAGACGGAGTAGACGATATTTATAATTATTTGAATTCTAATTCTTTAAGTTGCGAATGATTTACCAGTTGACCAAATTGTTTAGGCATAAATTAATTGAAATTTATTACTGTCCGCTAAACAACAAATCAGTTCTGTAACACTTTCATAAATAATATTTTACGTTATCATGAGCATGGATAAGCCCCCTCTTGGAGGTTTTCAACGTTTTCAGGAGGCGATTCCAAGGATTCTGCGAGCATTTTTTCCAAGTCCTTGTACGGATTGTTGAATAACTTCTCCATATTGATGTAATACATTAGCGTGATTCTAACAATTGTAGCAAGACCGGAGAAACTCCAAGACCTATGCAACGAGCTTTGCAGCACCGAAAGCAGTAAATTTGCTATGAGGGTG
>JAGBVI010000084.1 GCA_017630395.1 Paludibacteraceae bacterium | reverse complement strand
TTTAGATTTGGGTTCTGATATCCATTTAACTCATAAGGAGCATTACTGTTTTTTTGCAATTCCATAATGGCTTTTGTTTTAGGACACTTTGAGGAAATAATAATTTCACCAGTATGCAGGAAAATCATATATACATCTCCTTCCTTATTACATAAAGTTGCGAATATGTTTTCCCTGCCATAAATTGATATGATTGTTTGAATAGTCTTTATCCCATAGACTTTATTAATTAGGATATATTTATTGAATTGTTCAAGGTAGTTTCTAATGCTTTCATTTACCTCAACTTTATTATTGTCTTTAACAATCTTGCATTTATTGAAGATGCCACCATTTAATTCTCCAAAAGTATATGGAGTACCAGCACTGTATTTATTATAGTCTATAAGTTTTGATACCGCTATTATCTTAGAAATGCATCGCATTGATAAATCCTTGCCTATAAATTTGGGAATCTGTAAGAATGGTGCCAAGAATTTATCGTCACTCGATTCCTTCTTTCCTGCAAATTTCTCTAATGGATAACCTACATCATGAAACAAAACAAATGTCCTCCAAGCAGAAACAAAGTCCATTATCACCATGCTGGTGTTTGCATTAACCCCCCTTTTTCTTCTTTGCGATCTAAAATTGGAAATGATATTCTCGGCAAACACCTCATGATAGAAAAACACATATACGCCAAAAATGTAAAGATGGGCCTGATGTACAACATGATCTCTGGCACAATATAAATTATTATTATCTCGAGTAGATGTCTGTGCTTCCATATTCAATAAATTGTGAAGCATCTTTGTTGGAGGGGAGAATATACTATTATAGTTTAGATTTAGTAATATCTCGTTTGCAATAACAAGTTGCTCCTCGTAATTCTCAGCCTCTAAAAAGTCAACGAATATTTGCTTGTTGGGAAATATTTCGTCTCGTAGTGACATATACTCGTTCTTATATCGAACTGGCATTGGCGATACGAACAAGTATGTTTTTAGTGTTTCTTGGATATTTCTTTTTAGTCTCATTTTATCCCCCTCCCTTTATTGATTAAATCTCTCACCTGGATATAGTTTTTCTTGTCAATTCTATTTTTCGCAGAATAGACATTATTCTCTGCAAGTATGTATATACTTTTTAAGGTGTTTATTTCTTTAGCAGATAGATGGGGACTAACCAGAAGTGTTTGAAAAGCCTTGATAGATATACTTCTTGGCGGATAGCTTAGATAGTATATCTTACACATTATACTGAAACGCTTTATGGCTTTTGCTCGACATTCATGATCTTCATTGCCGTATGTTTTTTGGCAGATCTTTATCAAATCTGCTGATAGCATCTGTATTTTTTTATATCTCTTCTTTATGCCGCGTATACTTCTCTTTCGATTAACAGGATCAGTAAGTAGTCTTGTAAAATTACCAGTTTCTTTACACGAATTGAATTGTTCAATGGTATAAGGCAGGTAAGGCATATTTCCACAACGTGAATCATAATAGTTCATGTTTTCAACCCGTGTCACCTCTTTAGATATACAATATTTACAACTCTCTGCATACAACTGGATTACGTCTTCTTCATCCATACCAAATATGATAGGCATTCCAAGTTTGGTTGGAGTTTCAAATTTATTTTTCATTTTGATGTTTTTTGTGGTTTTTATAAATAGTAATAATTAACAAATCTACGAATTAATGTTGTCATGCACAAAATTATTAGCCTTACGCCGTTACACATAAAGTGCTAATTACCAATGTGTTATATGTGTTACATGTTAAATAATCTTACACACTCTCCCAAACGCTCATAATTATACAATAGAAGGTAGGTAAATTAAGATACTAATTGAACATTAGCCTGTCCAATGTATTATAATTGGGCTTACACATAGGTGACAGATTCCTTGAATTTTAGAAATTATTATGTCGCAATATGTTTGTGACCCTGCTCTAAATCTTTATACAAGGTGCTTCTTGGCATGTGCTTTAATGTCATTGCAAATGTTTTTCTTGAATATTTTGTAGATATCACGATTGTTGCCATATTCGCAGCACTAGAACTCGCCGAGCCTCTTAACAATGCTTAAATAGGCGGGTCTATTTTTTATTATACTATGACTCGTTTTAACAAGACATATTGCTCTCCATCACAACTGGTGCAGGTTCTAAAGGCACGAGGACTGGAGATTTCAGATGAAGATCGTGCTGAAAGATACCTTAACAATATCGGTTATTACAGGCTCAGTGCGTATACGTATTCGTTTCTAAAGGAGCCGAAGACGGATCACAGGTTCAAGGATAATATCTCATTCGACAGGGTTCTGAGGCTTTACCGTTTTGATAAGAAACTTAGGATGCTTCTTTTTAATGAGATTGAGAAGATCGAGATTGTTTTCCGTCAGACTGTTGCAAATGTCACAGCACAGATGAGTGGCAATATATTCTGGATGACAGATGTCTCATCATACAGCAATTCTTCGAAGGCAGCGAAATCAATCACTCTCATAACCAATGAGTACAATAAATCGAGGGAGGATTTCATAGAACACTTCAAGAGGACTTATACTAATCCTTTCCCACCGGGATGGATTACAGTTGAGATTCTGCCATTAGGTAATATGACTTGGCTGTACAGTAATCTTGCAGACCAGAGAATCAGAAAGGCCATTGCAAAGATATTACATCTTCAGGCTCCGGTATTGGATTCGTGGATGACTATCATAACACTGACTCGAAATTCGTGCTGCCATCACGCGAGAATGTGGAACAAGATCAATCCGATCATTCCGAATGATATGAAGAATAACTTCAAGAATAAATTGACAGGAATACTCAATCTATTCCCTGAAATAGATTTGAGAGCAATGGGATTTAATGCCAATTGGGAACAGCTCCCCCCCCCCCCTTTGGAGATAAAGCAAGTTTGCGATAAATGGTTGGTGGCAAAAAGATTTTAGCTATATTTGCAGAGTTTGTAAGTGAATAGCTAGAACAAACAGAACATATTATACAGAATAATAACCGCGTTATTGCTGTTAT
>JAGBVI010000083.1 GCA_017630395.1 Paludibacteraceae bacterium | reverse complement strand
TCCGCTATGCTTCAGACTGCGGAGCAAAGGTAATAGCATCTGTTGATATAGACAAATTACATGCCTCAATTTCAGCCTGCAATTTGACCTATTGAACAATACATACTTGTTTATAGCCTGCAAAATGACCTATACGCCAAATTTTATTATTAATTGTTTTTGAGTTTTACTCTTTCTGTTTCGTCAACTTTGAGGAACTTTGAGCCTGTTTTTACTATTAAAATTAATTCTAAAGCTTCCAAAACTGAATTTATCAGCCCTAAATAGAAAATAGTAATTTACAGAAGTTGCCTTGAATTCATTTTTCTTTGGCTTTGTCACTTTCCTGGTACAACATATTTATCTCCGGTTGTTTCTATTATTCGTTTGTAATATTCTTCAGAGTATCCCGGTGTTTGTATATTTTCAGGAATACCCCAACCATTGTCTATAAATTTGCCGTTTCTTTCTTGCTTTATATTTCCATCAGTATATTTTACCATCAAAAATTCACCTAAGGCTTTCCACTCTCTCATCATTATATTGGCTTGGTTTTCAGAATATTCTGTTAAGAATCGCGTCGCATATTCAGGGGATTTTTTGTATAGCGACTGGGCAGCTACTTCAACAACCTCTAAGTTATCTTCCAATTTTTGCTCAAAGTCACTTTGCACTTTTTTGATATCTTCTGCCATGTATTTATATTTTCCGTAAGCCAAGTTGGATACCCAGTTAAATACCCAGTAAGCAGACTCCCAAGAGAATTTTAGCAAACTGCCGGTTCCAACACTAAAACATGTGGGTACAGAATTTGTGCCACAATAAATCGGGATATACACGGTAAAAGTGGCATCATCCACTCCAAACCATAATACACCTCCGATTTTATTTGGGAGCCAGTTCCTCATTTGAGCAATAAATGAGAAGGCATTCTTCGGACTGGCTGTAGGTGTCTCATTGAAATAGGTTTTTCCGTTCATCTCCCAAAATCGGGGTTCGTAGCGAAACTCAGCCCCAAATGGTTCTGCTCCAACGTCATTGTTGAGCGCAAGCGGAGTGTTTTCAAAATGGTCCCTCATCAAATTTTTTAATTCTAATAATGAAACCTTTTGTTGTGGTTTTATCCAAAGAGGCAGTCGTTCGTTGCTTTTTCCTAATATATAATCTATGTATTTTTCTGTTGTAGGATCTAATTTGCGGAAAATACTCCAAACTCTTGATTCGCAAAATCTTCGAGCATTGAATGAGACGGGATCATAGACTTCTGAAAAGTTAAATTCTTTGTTTCTTCCGTCAAAATAGCCCATCTCTTTAGCAAATGAAATCACATCTTTGGAATAACGGCAATTGGCTCTGTCATTTAATGGGAAGGTTGTGATTCGAGAGTGATTAGCATGTGCACTGACACAATCGTCAGGTACGCGCAATGCAACCCACACCGCACCTTTGACATCCGGACCTTTGCCAATCATCTCCATAATCCAAACTTCATTGGGGTCTGCGATGGAAAAGGTCTCGCCGGAACTGCAATAACCATAGCGATTTACGAGGTCGCTCATGACTTGTATCGCTTCCTGAGCGGTTTTGGCGCGTTGTAGTGTGATGTAGATTAAATTACCATAATCAAGTATTCCAGTGGTATCAATCAACTCTTTTCGTCCGCCAAAGGTCGATTCTGTTATACAAACTTGATATTCATTAATATTACCTAATACTGCATAGGTATTGGCAACTTGCTCGATTTTACCTTGGTACTTGTGTGTGTCCCAACCATAGATGTCCATCATGGTGTATTTGGAGTAGTCTGCGTTGGGATAGAAGGATAGCTCTCCATAAAGGTAATAGGAGTCTGCCGAGTAGGTGCAGAAGGTTGAACCATCTTCAGAGGCATCTTTCCCAACCAATATATTTGTTCCTCCGTAAACGAACTGAAGGGATAATATTCCAATTATAAAAAGAGAGATTTTATGGATATAGCTTTTTTTCATGACGCTTAAATTATTATCAATAGTAAATATTTTTGGTAAATTTTGCAACGTTACCACAACGATCTTTTACAATTAGTTCAAAAAGATGTGTTTTATTTTGCTCGATTTCTCTGTTGTCTATCCAATAGGTGAGGTTGCGAGTTTTTGCATCATACTCAAATAATACCCATTTGCCATCTATGTAAGCATCATACGAATCAATTCCGGATTGCCCGTCATATATTTTCAAACGGATATAGGGGATATTTCTCAATTTGTTCGTATGAATAGGAGCTATGGAAGGGGGTGTTTTATCAATTGCTACGGCAAAACGACCGAAAGTATTGGTTTTTCCAACCATCACTCCATTGATGTATTTCCCTCCAACAGCGTAGGTTGGAAGATTATTTTCATTTACCTTTGTTATGTAATATTTGTCAGGATCGGGGAGTGTGTCGTGCTCTATTTTTATTGAAACATCACTCATGGTGTGCAAAGGTGTTTGTGCGTCTCCAATTGAGTAAATTGGTGAGCAGAACCTTGATGATGTGTCACAGCGAAATTTATGTTCTACGTCGGTATAAAGTGCATTCGGAGGGAAATGCATACCAAATGTTCCTTTGTCAAAAAACACCCCCTCGCCACATTTTATGAGTTGAGACTCTTCAATGGTGTCTTGTTGTGCGAGAGTTGATTTCTTTCCGGTAACCACAAAACTGATATCATCCGTATTGCCGAAATCATCAACAACCTCGTAACGGATGGTGTAATCACGTTCTTCATTAAAGAAGTAGGTTCCTTTAAATTCAGGGTTATAAAGATTGTGAAGAGGTGAATTTTTGTCTTTAAAAGATTTCATGAAAAACTCGCCGGTATTGGACCATTGTTTATAGTCGATAAAACTATTCAGAGCGCGTGTGTCTGCATACTTAATATTGTCAATACAAATATCAGATATGAGTTGATTGTCAACGTATGCTCTTAGTACTCGGGGAGAGTAGACAAAAGATGTCCCATCCATATAGTCATTAGCTTTAACAGAAAGCCCAACTTCACCCCAAACGTAGATAGGTCCTCCGGTTTGTACTTTTCTAGTCCTATCTTTGGTTACAATAACTCTACATTTTTTTTCCTCTTTATCATTGATATGACCATTCTTCATTGCATATAGTTTTATACCCATGATGCGAGGTTTCCGACTGTCATTGAATTGAAAATCTTTGTTTAGCTCTAATGGGTTTTCCAGTATGTAGCCATCCGTTTTTCGTATTTCGAAATGGAGATGAGGTCCGCCGGAAGCACCGGTATTTCCTGAAATAGCAAATTGCTCTCCCTTTTTCACTTGGAATTTCGAAGAATCTAAGGAGAGGTCGATTTCAAATTTTTTCTCACTGTATTGTTTGGATTTGATAATAGAATCCAATTTCGGTACAAATCCATTTAAATGGGCATATACAGAGGTGTATCCGTTGGGATGAGTGATAAACGCAACTTTCCCGTAACCGGTTCTTGATATGGAAATGAAGGAGACAAACCCATCATCAATGGCGTAAATGGGTTTATTTTCTTGACCCTCTGTTCGGAAATCCAATCCACCATGGAAATGATTTCTTCTCATTTCTGCAAAACTACCACTCAGTGTTGTAGCCTCACCAACGGGTGAATAGACACTCCAATTGCTCATTTGAGCTCTTATTTGAAAAACAAAAGAGATTAAAATTATGTAAAAAAATATCCTTTTCATGATGATGGTGATTCTTTTGCAAAGATATAAAAAAAACTATGTACCTCCTTTTTATTGCCCTTTAAAACGTCAATTATTTATTAATTTTAGATTTGTTAAGTTTTATTTTAAAAAGAAAATGTTTTCTCTTTGTTTTTTTTATAACTTTGCAATCGGATTGTATAATAATATTGTAAAAGTTTATTAAGTTAGTTAAAGATATGAAAAAATTATTGATTTCAATTGTTGCGCTATTTGCTTGTTTAGCGATAGCCAATGCGCAAGGGAAACCTGCGATTGAGTTTGATGAAATTGTTCATGACTACGGAACCTTCCCTGAGGAGAATGGTAAAGTAACATGTCAGTTTAAATTCAAAAACACCGGTGATGCAGATTTGATTTTGCAAAAAGTTAGAGCATCTTGTGGATGTACTACTCCAAATTGGACGAAAACTCCTGTTAAACCAGGTGAAACAGGAACCATTGATGTTACCTATAATGCATCTGGTCGTCCCGGTGCATTTACTAAGACAATTACGGTTACATCTAATGCAGGTGAAAAACGTTTGTCTATTAAGGGAGATGTTATTCCTAAAGCTCAAAAAGTTGAGGATAAATACCCATTTGATATGCAAGGTTTGCGCTTTATGAAACAAAACTTGTATTTTAATACTGTTTTTGTTCCTGGTGTAAAAGATCAGCGTGTTGATGTTATAAATAATTCTAAGGAAGATATTAAGGTTTCTTTCCAAGATGTTCCAGGATTTTTATCTGTTAAATGTGAACCTGAAATTTTGAAACCTAACGAGAAAGGTATTGTTACTGTTTCTGTTAAAACACAAGATTCTGGCGTTTGGGGTGCATTTAAGAAGAATTTTAAAGTAGCTGTAAATGGAAAAGTTGGAGAGCAAAATCAAATTAATGTATTTGGTAATATTGCTGAAAACTTCTCTAAAATGAGTGCTGAGGAGAAAGCAAATGCTCCTGTTATGACTGTTGGAAATAAAGTTGTTTTGGGCAATGTTAAAGTTGGTGCTTCTAAAACTTTTAAATTCTCTGTTAAAAATGAAGGTAAGAGCAATTTGATTATTAGAGCTATCAATTGTGATTCAAACTCTTTCATTATTACTGCTCCTAGCAAAGAAATTAAACCGGGAAAGAGTGCTGATATTCGCGTAAAAGTGGATGCTTCTAAAATGAAGGCTGGTAAGTATTCTCAAAAATTAACAGTTATCTCAAATGATCCAAATAGATCAACTTATATTGTTGAGTTAAGCGGTGTTGTTGAGTAATTTGTTTTGATTGATATTAAGGCAGGAGAAATTTTAAATTAGATTTTTCCTGCCTTTCTCTTGTTATATGGAG
This sequence comes from Paludibacteraceae bacterium, assembly GCA_017630395.1. GTDB lineage: Bacteria > Bacteroidota > Bacteroidia > Bacteroidales > Paludibacteraceae > UBA1181. Next base: position 41,418 of record JAGBVI010000083.1, on the reverse strand, counting down.
AGTGGTTGTGAGAGTTGATAGTTTTTACTCGAAATAAATTCAAAAATTCCACGAAATAAATTTTTAGACCCACCTTAAAAATCGACCTTAAATATGCTCGAAATAAAATTTAAACAATTTCTAAGGTGATTCTATATTTTTAGGCAACTTCTATAAATTACGATTTTATATTTGCGGCTCATTAATTCAGTTCGGATATTTTTAAACTCTTTTATTATCAGTTTGTTTCTAATCTAGTTGTATGATATTTACTTCATGAAAATGATATGTGCAAAGAAATTAAAATAGTAATATTTTTTTTGTTGTCACAGCTTCTTGTGTGTTGTCATAGTGATGAGGAATATCTAATTCATGGCAGAATTCGAAGTGTCAGTGATAATGTTGCCTATTTAATGAAAATGGACCAATTGGGGAATATGGTGGTGGTTGATAGTACATTTATTCGTGGAGGTGAATTCCGTTTTAGAGGACGTGTTGATTATCCGGAAATGCGTTTCCTGAGGATTGGAACAAGAAGGCCATTTGACATCTTTGTTGAAAATGGAAAGATTGAAGTGTCCGGTTCTCTGCTCTTACCTGACGAAATCAAAGTGGAAGGTTCTATTTCTCATGATGATTTTAACTATCTGAGCAGCGAGCTAGAATCAATTCAAAATAATAAAAATGCCTTGATTTTAGAGTTGAGCTCTGCTCAAAATTTAAAGGATAGAAAAAAAATTAGAGAGATTAATAAACGGTTTTCGTCTTATCAAGATACAATTATTACTATAACAAAACAATTTGTATTAAATAATCCCTCTTCTGTTGGAGCTGTCTATTTTTTATGCCTTTTATCTTCGCATTACGATGTAAAAAAATTGGAAGAAATTGTTATGTTGATAGATCCCTCTATTGAAGATTGTCAATATGTCAGGTATTTAAAAGATGAATTGCTTTTGAGAAAAGATTTAGAGATTGGTACTGATGCACCCTCTTTTTGTTTGAAAAATAGTAGAGAAGAGGTGGTTTGTTTGGAAAATTTTCAAGGTAAGTATCTGTTTATTGATTTTGGAGCTTCGTGGTCCATCCCGTCTGTTAGGCGTTACAATCAACTGCTATCACTTTATAGGGAGTATAGTGGTTATAACTTTGATATTGTCTCTGTTTCATTAGATTCTGATGAATGTGATTGGAAAAATTATTTAGCGGAAGTTAATCCGCAATGGGAGTTTATTTCGGATTTTTTGTATTGGTCTTCTCCTGTAACGAAACATTATAGAGTGTTGAATCTTCCTTATGGAGTATTAGTTGATACTCAGGGGAAAATTGTATTAATAAACCCTTCGATAGATAAATTGAAGCGTTACTTAAAACAAGTTCTTGAAAATTGATGTATGGAATATTTTGAGTTTCTCAAAGAGGGTGGTTTCCCTTTGTTAAGTGCTTTTATTATGGGACTTGTGGTGATCGCTTGTCCGTGTACGATTGCTTCCAATGTTACGATTCTTACCAGTATGCTTAATAGAAATGTTTCTGCTTCTATGTTGTTTTCGAAAGCTTGTATATATGTGTTGGGTAGGATGGTGGCTTACTTGGGTATTGCTTATTTGCTTTATTCCTTTTCGGAAATTATTGCTATCTCCGAATCTATTCAAAATATTTTAGGTTTATTGTTAGGACCTTTATTCCTTATGGTTGGTATATTGATGTTGGATATTGTCCATGTTCATGGTTTGGAAAACAAATGTTTGATTTGGATGAAAAAGTGGACTATGTCAGATAAATTGGTAGGTCCTTTCCTTTTAGGATTAGCATTTGCTTTCGCTTTTTGTCCTTATGGAGCATTGATTTACTTTGGAATGATGATTCCTTTGTCTGTCACTTCTATCAATGGGTTGTGGGTGCCTCTTTTCTTTTCCATTGGTACTGCACTCCCTATTCTTTTGGTGGCGTTATTGTTCTTTTGGGGATGGGATTCAAACAAACATTTATTGAGTAAATTTCAAACGTTTGAATTGTGGTTGAGACGAATTTTGGCTGTTTTTTTTATTATTTCAGGAATTTTGTTTATCTTAGAGTTCTATATGTAGGCAATTTTTATAAGTTAGGTTGGTTCTGAAACTCTTTTTACAATATGCAAATTGAATTCAAATGTGCCATCGATTTGGTTTAAATCATAATTTATAGAAATTGACAAAGGATGTAAAACAAAATTTTTTGTGTTATGAGAAAGGTATTACTATTTTTATTTGCTTTTGTGGGTGTTGCTTTTGTGTGTGCAAAACCTAAGATCGTTTTTAGCGAAGTTGAGTATGTTTTTACCGATAATATCTTAGGGGAAACGTCTGAACATGTTTTTGTGTTTAAGAATGAAGGCGACGCTCCTTTGATAATAAATAACGCAGTTCCTTCTTGTGGTTGCGTAACCCCCTCTTGGACAAAAAGTCCTGTTTCTCCGGGTGATACGGGCTCTGTTCATGTTTATTACAAGAGTAATATGAGTGGAGCGTTCAGTAAAACCATAAAAATTTATTCGAATTCACAAGGGAAAAGACCCGTTTTGAAAATATCTGGAGAAACACGTAAAAGCAAATAAATATTAGGTATAGTATAGGCGCGCATGTCAGGTTTCCAGTGGCATTATGTTTGAAACCTGAAACTAATTTAGTAAAGATTGTTTTTGCACTCTCTTTCCCAATTAAATAGTTGGGATGCTTTTTCAAAATCTTCGTGGTTTATTTCCATTCCCAACATCTCGTTGATTTGTTGCGCTAAATATTGAGGCTCATAGTGGTTGATTACCCGTCCGGTACGATAGTTGACCACTACTTTTTCTATCTCGGGGAATTGAGTGGCAAGAATAGGAACATGAGCTTGCATAAAATCGAAGATTCGATTCGGTAGAGAAAAATAATAACTAAGCCCTTTTTCTTTTAGCAGACATACACCTAAATCTGCGCTTAAAGTATATTTTTCTAATTCTGAGAACGGTAATCTTCCCATCATTATCACTTTGTCGCTTACTCCTTTTTTTGTAATGCGCTCTCTTATTTCATCAGCAATATCACCTCCGCCAATAATTACAAAAGTTGCATTTTCAACATACTCCATGGCATCAATAATCCATTCAATCCCTCTGCCTTCATTTACAGCTCCTTGATAGAGTATTATTTTCCCTTTTAAATTGGCAAATTCGTTTCTTTTACCTTTATAAGTTTTGTAGTAGGGGACGTTACGTAATACTTTTAAATTAATTTTATACTTTTTTTTGTAGTAATCAGCTATGGATTGACAGACGGTGTAACCATCTTTTATATGAGGAAAAACTAAATCTTCAATTTTTGTCCAAACTGCTTTTACGTTTTTACGAAGAGTTACTTCCGGTACCTCGGGGAATAGTTCGTGAAGATCCTGTGTATATTCAGTTCTTTTTATTTTTGACGCAAAAAATCCAGCCAATGCAGTATCTGTATCGTTCGCCCAGATACGGTCGGCACGAGAAAATAGAAGGAGAAAAAAAAGGCGAATGTTAAATTCAGCATAAAATAAAACACCCTTCTTAAAGGCCACATTTATTCGGTGTGTTTGATAGGGTTGTGTATAATTGGGGTTGCAACGAACATTTTGCGAACCAATGACTTTAACAATCCAACCGTTATTGTGAAAATGAAGGGCTGTTTTGTGTACACGTTGGTCGTTTTCTAAATTACTTGTAACTGTGAATATGATTCTTTTTTTCTCCATAATGTGCGAAGGTATCATTTTTTCTTTTATCATACGCTTTTTATCTTCAAAACTTTTTCTAATTTTGTTGTTTGGTGGAAGTTGTTTTTGCCACTATTGTAAAACTTGAAAATAAGGCTATGAGAATAGAATCAAATATTTCGTTATTGCCGCATAATACATTTGGTATCGATGTGTTATGTTCTGAATTTTATCAATATAGTTCGGTTGAAGAGTTAGAGAAGCTTTTTCAAGAAGGTTTGTTCACTTCTAAGTGGTTGTCTGTCGGTGGAGGGAGTAATTTGCTTTTTTTGCAAGATTTCCAAGGGGCAATTTTACATTCTTCCATAAAAGAGATAGAAGTTATTCAGGAGCGAGAACAAAATGTTGAAGTGCGTGTTGGTGCAGGTGTTGTGTGGGATGATTTTGTTGCTTGGTGTGTTGAGCATGATTTGGGTGGAGTTGAAAATTTATCCTATATACCAGGGTGTGTTGGTGCCTCTCCGGTTCAGAATATAGGTGCGTATGGTGTTGAGGCAAAGGATGTTATCTCTGAGGTTGAGGCTTTTGATACTCAAACCGGCTGTGTTTCAACCTTTGCTGGTTCTGCATGCGCTTTTGCTTATCGTCATAGCCTTTTTAAAACAAACCCTTACTATATTGTTACGTATGTGACATTTCGTTTGACAAAGTCCCCTCATCATAAATTTTGTTTAACGTATGGGAATTTGCTATCCGTTATAGAGAAAAAAGGAGTGGAGCCAACTTTGCGTTCTATCAGAGAGGTTGTTGTGGATGTGCGAAAATCGAAGTTGCCAGAGACATCCCTTCTTGGAAGTGCGGGCAGTTTCTTTAAAAATCCGATTATTTCTATTGATCAATTTACGGGTATTAAGGAACGCTATCCGAATGTTCCCTTTTTTGAAGTAGGAGAGGAGAAAATAAAAATCCCTGCAGGTTGGTTGATTGAACAGTGTGGTTGGAAAGGTAAACGAGTGGGGAGTGTAGGTGTATATGATAAGCAAGCTTTGGTTTTGGTGAATTATGGAGGTGCTACCGGACGTGATATAGAGAATTTAGCAAATGATATCTGTTTGTCCGTGCTCCAAGAATTCGGATTGAAGATAGAACCGGAGGTCTGTTTTATAAGGTAATAGTCTTCTTTTTCTATCTAAAGGAGGTTGCTATAAATTAGGTCGAGATGATTTTGAAGAGCATTTTACTTAAATTGATTATATACGTGCGGAAGCGATGCGAATATCTTCACCCACTTGAATAATATTTTCTTAATCATAAACGGAGAATGTATATAGCACTTCAATGAGAGATAAGTCGAAATTTACAGAAGAATAAGAAATATATGTAGAAAATAAAAAAAGAAATGGCAACAACAAAAGCAACTGCTGAAGAGTTAGGTTCAGGCGATCTAAAGAAATTGTTGATTAGTTATTCAGGACCAGCTATCGCTGCAATGATGGCATCGTCTTTATATAATGTAATTGATAGAATTTTTATCGGACAGGGAGTCTCTGCATTGGCCATATCGGGCTTAGCTATTACTATGCCGGTAATGAATTTATCGGCTGCATTTGGAGCAATGATAGGTGCAGGAGGTGCCACATTGACCTCCATTAAAATGGGTCAAGAAGATTATAAAGGCGCGCAAAAAGTTTTGGGGAACGTGGTTTTGCTCGATATTGTTTTGGGTATTCTTTTTATGATATTGGGTTTGTTGTTTTTAGATGAAATTCTCTTTTTCTTTGGAGCAAGTCAAGACACTCTTCCTTATGCGAGAGATTTTATGCAAGTCATTTTGATTGGTAATACCATAACTCACACCTATTTAGGTCTGAATAGTGTGATGCGTTCTTCCGGTAATCCTCAAAAGGCGATGTATGTCACTCTTTCGACGGTGGCAATCAATTTGGTATTGGCACCTATTTTTATATTTGTTTTTAAATGGGGAATACGAGGAGCGGCATTGTCAACTATCATAGCACAATTTATTGCTTTATTAATTGTTATCAAACATTTTTGTGGAGAGAATACTTTTCCACGTTTTTCTCGCTCTATTTTTAAATTTGACAAACGAATTACTTACGGAATTATTTCCATTGGAATGGCTCCCTTTGTGTTGAATTCTTGTGCCTGTTTGGTGGTCGTTTTGATTAATAGGGCTTTATATCTGCATGGAGGAGATTTAGCTATTGGAGCGTATGGTATTACCAATAGTTTATTGATGATTTTTGGTATGCTTGTTATGGGGCTTAACCAAGGAATGCAACCTATTGCAGGGTACAATTTTGGTGCAAAAAAATACGATAGAGTGTGGGAAGTGTTACGTCTGACGATTATATGTGCTACTATTCTGACTACTTCCGCTTTTTTGGTCAGTGAAACAATTCCGTTTTATTTGGCTCGACTTTTCACTTCTGATAAAGAATTGATTGATTTGACAATCATAGGGTTGAGAACTTGTTCTATTGCATTCCCTATTGTCGGATTTCAAATGGTAACATCTAATTTCTTTCAATCTATAGGTAGAGCGCCAATGGCAGTGTTGTTATCTTCAACCAGACAGTTATTACTGTTGGTACCATTATTGTTAATATTGCCGGAAAAGTTTGGTATGATTGGGGTATTTGCTAGTATGCCTATTGCTGATACCTTGTCTACTATTTTAGCTTTTGTATTGCTTAGAAGAGAGATGAAACGTTTTAATCGTCAAACCACTTAACGTGAGTTCTCTAAATTTATTATTTTATTTTTTTGCCATGGAAAATAATCTTATAATCAGCATTGGTCGGCAGTTTGGTGCCGGTGGTCGGGGGGTCGGCAAATTATTGTCCGAAAAGCTTGGAATTGATTACTATGATAAAGAGTTGATTTTGTTAGCAGCTCAGGAATATGGATTTGATTCAGAGGTTTTAGAGCAGGCCGACGAAAAATCTTCCACTATTTCCGGAAATTTGTTGCAGTGGATAGAATCGTTAGTACCTGGTGAGTTTTTAGCAAAAAACTATCTTTCATCAGATGCCCTTTTTGAAATGCAATCCAATGCAATCCGAAAATTAGCGACAGAGCGTTCTTGTGTTATTGTTGGTCGGTGTTCGGATTATGTTTTACGTAATAACCCCAATTGTGTAAGTGTTTTTCTACATTCAACAGAGGAGGATAGGGTGCAACGTATTTGTGAAAGATCGGGAATGTCTCCTCAAAAAGCATTGACTCAAATCAGAACAGAAGATAGGCGTAGAGCTGCCTATTACAATTTTTATTCAGATAAAACTTGGGGAGATGCAGCAACCTATTCTCTCAGTATTGATGTTTCTAAGGTAGGGATAGAGGGAGCAACAGAATTGACGATAGAATATTTGAAGTTGATGCATAAATTATAGAGAATTATTTTAGGGAAGTTCTATAATTTGGCTGTTTAAAATTTTAAAAACACAAAATACAAGAGAATAAACTTTTTGGCTATCGTGAAATAGCGATGTTTGTTTTGCGTATGCTTTGTATAATTACGAGTAAGATATGTAGACACTAAAATGAACAGTGAATATAATTGTATATAATTGGTTTAATATGATATTTTACAAAATAGTTTTATTATAAAACAAATATTGTTAAATGCTTTTAGTCGGTAAATATTCCTCTTAGGTAGATAGAAATAAAAAAAATAATAAAAGAAGTTTGGGGAATTCTAAAAAAATGTGTATTTTTGTCGAAATTCTGTAAACTAGGATTGCAATGTTAGATTGGTTGAATGGTTGATAGAGTGGGAGAAGATGGATATAGTAGGGTAAAACAGAATTTATTGAAAGAAGAAATTATTTAAACTAAAATTATTAATTAAAAACATGGAGAACATGAAAAAATTGTTATTCTTATTAATGGTAGCGTTTGCTTGTTTCCAAGTGAATGCAGCTGAAGATTTCTCCTCTAAGAATTATATTCAACAGTGGGGACGTCTAAAGATTCAGAACAAACAGATTTGTAGCGAAAGCGGGCAACCTGTTCAGTTGAAAGGTTGGAGTACATTCGGACTTCAATGGCAAGTTTCTTGCTACACTAAAGCTGCAGTTGAAACCATGAAATTGTGGGGTGCAAACTCAGTGCGTGTGGCAATGTATGTAAACGAGGGTGGTTATGTAAGCGATAAACCTGCGCGAATTGCAAAAGTTAAGGATTTTATCGAATGGACTAAAGATTTGGGTATCTACTGTGTTGTTGACTGGCACACTTTGACTCCGGGTGAAAGTGATAATCCTAACAAGACTTTGGATGACAGAATGGGAAATCAAGGTGCTCAATATTTCTTTAAAGAAATTTCTTCTTACGTAAAAAGTAAGGGTTACAAGCACGTAATTTATGAGTTGTGTAACGAGCCTAACAATTGCTCTTGGAATGATATCAAGAATTATGCAAGTCAAGTTATGCCTGCAGTTCAAAATAATGACCCAGGAGCTTTGATGATTATCGGTACTCCTCAATGGTGTCAATTGATAGATCAAGCTGTTAGTTCTCCAATTGATCAATACAAAGATTATTTGTTGTACTCATTCCACTTCTATGCATGTTCACACATGAACTTCTTGCCTAAATTACAAGCTGCTGCTGGTTCTATTCCGGTTGTTGTTTCTGAGTGGGGTGCTGTAAACTTCGATGGTGACCAAGCTGAAACTACTATTGATGGTAAAAAAGACTTCCAAATCTGTACTTCTCAATCTGATCAATTATTGTCAACTTGTGATGGTAACAATAATGGAAATCTTAAGATTTCATGGTGGATGTGGAACTGGGGTGACAAATGGGAAGGATCTTCTTCTTTGAGAGATTGTGGTAATGTCACAAATGATAATTTGTTAGCTTCTGGTCGTTACATCTTGACTAAATTATGCGGTGATGGTACTTGTGCAACTCCTGTTCCTTCTACTGATGGTGCTTATGGTGGTACTCCTCAAGTAATTCCAACTCCGACTGGTGAATATTTTGAAATTGCTTACTATGACTTAGGTGGTGAAGGTGTTGCTTACCACGATGGTAATGGTGATGCTGAGAATCCAGGTTTTGAGTTGACTACTAATTGTAATGCTGGATATGAATATGGTGGAGAAGAATTTAATTTCCGTAATGGAGAATGCGTTGACGTATCTGGTTGTTATGGTTTATCTGGAACTTATACTAACTACAACCTTTGTAATCGTGAAAACGATGAGTGGATGAAATATACTGTAGAAGTTAAAGAGCCAGGTTACTATAGTTTCGAATATATGTCTAATCCATCTACTTCTGGAACAGTTTCTTTCTCTTTGGAAAAACCAATCAAAACTGGTGGAACTCAACCTCTTGGAAATTGTATGTACACTTCTGGAACTTTAGATGAAATTCCTTATATAACATTCGATAACTATGATGATGTTGAAGGTTGTGCTGCTACTTGGGAATGTTGGGAGTGGGATAAGCCTCTTGGTGCAAAAAGCCCATCATTATTGTTCAAAGAGGCTGGTACTTTCACTATCACTATGTTGTTCCCAGAAGATGGTGGTGACTTAGGTCCATTCCGTTTCACTAAAGCTGCTTCTTACTCTGGTGAAGGTTATCCTGAGCCAGATGCTGGTGTAGGACTTTCAGATGCTGCTTCTGCTGATTTCGTAATCTATCCTAACCCAACTACAGGAGAAATCAATATTGATCTTGCTGATGCTGACGAAGCTGAGGTTAACATCATTAATATGATGGGTCAAATTGTTTACTCTTCTACAATTGAGTCTGGTGCTAAGATTAATGCAGGTTTGGTTAAAGGTACTTACATTGTAACTGTTAAGACTGCAAACTCTGTTGCTCAACAAAAATTGATTGTTGAATAATCAAGTTTAAGTTAACTGATATTTTAAGGGAGTGTTTAGGCACTCCCTTTTTTTATGCTTATTACTCTTTGATAATAGGTTTAAGATTTTATTTTCCTCTTTTCTCGACTATTAAGTTGAACTTCCCTATTTCGTCTCTATATGTTTATTGTAAATTGTTTGTGGCTCTTTATCTTTCCTTATCGTGATACCTTTGGAATTTTTTCTCTATTTCCTTTGGTGTGTTATTATTCTTAATATTTCTATCTATTCCGATAGAATATGTAATATTTGTAGGGGTTCTTTCAAACCGCTTCAGTTTCTTGTCCTATCTCTTTCTCCAGCTCTGCTTTTTCAACTTTTTCTTTAACTCTTATATTTTCGCTATATAGTCCTTTCTTTCGCCTTTTCTTACATTAATATAATCTTCTTTACTTCTTTTTTACTTCTCTTTGTCTTTGCTTTCTTTTCTGTCTTCATTCCTTTGTAATCTTTTTAAGATTGATTATACAAGCTAGGGAGCGACATAGCTATTCTTTCTGGGTGATATGGTTATGTTTGCAAAGTGAATTAAATCTAAAGCATTCTTTATGTAAATTATTGTTCAAGTATTTAAATCCGTAATTTGTAGAAATAGTATAAGTTTTTCTAGTAAGTTCCAAAATTTTACGAATTGAATTCATAGAATCTATCTTAAAAATCACTCATAGATATCCTCTAAATTTAATTAACTTCTTACCTGAAACATTTATGAATGCTTTTCTTATTGTCGTTAATGAGTGTTTGCTCAATGAAATAACTACTTAAAGTTTTCTTTTGTAAATTCTCTTTAAACTGGCTGGCAACTTAGTATGAAAGGTAGCCTTGAGTCTAATAACGGATATTAGTGTCGACTCTCCTGTGATGGATAGAATTAGGTAGAATAAGCTTGTATTTATATCTTCTTATCTAATAAAAAAATCCGATGATTTATCGGATTTTTTTTCAACAAAACAATGTTCATGATAGGTTAGACTGGATATAGTATATTTATATAATAGGGTCAAATTTTATTTCTTATCTTATATCACAAATGTACCTCGAAATATTTTTTATTGTGTGGATGAATTGTAAAATAATGTGGATAATTTTAAAATATAACATTTTAATTCATTCTTCCTTTTCTTTATATGTGCCCCTTATGTGGAATATTTTAAGATTTTATGTTTAATTTCCTATAATTAAGTTTATCTTTTACCATAATTTATCACCTCTTTTCCCGATGAAATCGTATCAATTTGTTTTCTATTACAATTTATTGATTTCGGTTACTGCAGTTGGGGCGAATTGTATTCACTCTGTTCCTATCCGTAAAATTTATCCTCTAAAGGGGTAATACATTCCGTAATTGGTTGTTATTCTTTTGTGGTTAATAGTGCACTATTATTCAAAAATAATGGTAAAAATAGGCTAAAAACCGCATCAAAGAAACGGAAACGAAAGAGTCAACTCAAAACTAATTATATAATCAATTTTAAACAATTTCTTATATGTCATACTTAAATTTTGAGTATTACTACATAATATTGTTTCTTTGTGATTAGGTAAATTATTTTGCTTCTCTTTTCTTATTCGAATTTTATACTATTTATGTAAAAATTACGTTAACTCTATAATGATGCTTATCTAACAGTTTTATTTGTTTAGACAGTATTATGAGTTTTAATATTGTGTAATTAAAAAAAAATATTTTGCTTATGGTAGAATCCTTTACTCAAAGTTATGATTCAGATTTTATGGTTGAGGAATTTGAGTCTTTATTTTCAACCGCAAATTTAGATGTTGAACCTCCTAAGGTAGTTTTGGATGTTATTAGGCAGTACGCTTATTTATTGAGTGATGAGCATTTAATAGGTAGTAACGATGCTTTCATGTTGAATTAGTTGTACATCTGATTTTTTTTCTTTTTTTGCAGACATTTTAATAATAAAATAAACAACTTTTCTGTTGATTTTGAACTATAGAAAAGAGCGTTTTGTCTGTTACAATACAAATAGTAATTTATGGAATTTGTTTCTAGAGCTTCTATAAATTACTATTTATTTTTTATGTTTCAGTATGTTTAAAAGAAGTTTTCTAATATGCCTTTTCTTCTCCTTTAATCATGTTGAATGCGGTTAAGAAAATAATTTTTATGTCAAGCCAAAATGTCCAATTTTCTATGTACCACACATCCTGCTTGACGCGTCCCTCCATTTCAGATAGATCCTTTGTTTCACCTCTAAATCCGGTAACTTGTGCCCAACCGGTTATACCTGGTTTAATATAATGTCTAACCATGTATTTGTCGATTAATTGAGAGTAAGTTTCTGTATGTTGTAACATGTGAGGTCTTGGACCAACAATAGACATGTTACCATACAGCACATTTAAGAATTGAGGAGTCTCATCTAAATTTGTTTTTCTTAGAAAAGCACCAATCTTAGTAACTCTACTGTCATTTTGGGTGGCCTGCACTTTGTCTGCATCCTTATTGACTTTCATAGTCCTAAACTTCAAACAATCGAACTCCTCGCCATTTTCACCTGTTCTCTTTTGTTTAAAGAATATAGGCCCCTTAGAACTTAATTTAATCATTGGAGCAACAATGATAAATATGAGGGGGAATACCGTTAAGTTAAATCCTAGTGAACAGATAATATCAAAAGCGCGTTTAACAACCTTATTTGTTGTTTTTCTGAGAGGCTCTTCTCTTAAAGATACAATAGGGATGTTTTCGCCTAATGTAGAAAGAGAGACAGATTTTTTTATGAATCGCTTAAAGTCCGGTATGATATAAAACCTAATAAGATGGTTTTCTGCAAAATGCAGGATAGGTAAGGCTTTTCTGTCATCTCCTGCAGGAAGAGCACATATAATTTCATCAATATTATTCTCTTGAGAATATTTTTCAACATCCTCCAATTTGCCCATCACCATTTTAGAATCCACTTTGTAATCTTCCGGATTTCTATCATCGAAAAATCCAAGGAAACGATACCCTGAGATTAGGTTATGAGAAATGGTTTCGTATGTCTCCTTCGCAACACTACCTGCTCCCAATATAATTACATTTCTATAATTACCTCCACTTTTACGATATATTTTCACTGTGACACGCGATAATATTCTCCATATAGAGACAAATACAAATGCAAGCGCAAAGTAGATAGCCCAACTTTTGGCCGGGATCTGATTATTTCCTAATATCAAAATAGAGGATAATGTGATGCTTGAGAATAGCAGAATTGTTTTGGTTGTGAGATTTAATATCTTTTCCATATAAACAATTCGCTTGTCGAGTATGATGCCAAATATAGATAAACTAACTGCATAGGCAAGGTTGATAAGTAGTAATTGAGTCTTTATTCCATGCAATCCCGTTCCATATAATTCTCCGGATAAATACAATATTGCAAGAAAACATGTATTTATCACTATAAAATCACCGATTCCAACGATGATTTTTAGTAGTCCGGCTTTTTTTTGTTGCTTTTCCTTTCTCATCTCTTCAAATTCTTTTGCAAAGATAAATCATTTATTGAATTTATTAAAATTTTTGTTCTCTTATTATGAGTCTTTGTTGAATCTTTATTCAGTAAAAAGATTTTATGCTAATTTCTATAACTTGCTCAACTACGAACGAGGTACATCGCACTTTCTCTATGCACTCTTCATAGACCTTTTTAGATGTAACTGCAGAGATCCCTTCATGATAAATCATGTTACTAATGGCATTTTTAATCGTTGTATTTCCGTATTCACTAATAACATCTGCTATTTTCTCTTTTAATTCGTTCATAATATTTTTTCTTTATTACTCTTACAAATATAATAAACTCTGTTTAAAGTAGTAAATGGATTTGTTGTTCTTAAATATTCTTAAAGAGAGTTTTATAGATTTTATCGAAATCATTTTGGAGATATAGGGAGTTAAGAACCATAAAAGAGATTTAATGATGAGACTTTTAGATAAATTTAATAATAAGATGGGTGTAATACTAATTTTTTTGCCAATTTTTATTTAAATTTGTCCCTTGAAATAAAATTAATGATGATTTATGGGACTTAATGAATTTTTATCTAAGTTATTTGGCAATAAAGCCCAAAGAGATATAAAACAAATTCAACCTTATGTTGACAAGGTTAAAGAGGTATATCCAACTATTCAACGTTTGACAAACGACGAATTAAGAAATAGAACATCTCAAATAAGAACAGAGATTAGAGAGTATGTAAGTTCAGAAAAAAAGAAGATAGATGAATTACGTAATTCGATTGAAGGGTTAGAAATTGAATCAAGAGAGGGTACGTATGCTCAGATAGACAAGCTTGAAAGTGTTGTTGTTGAGAAGTACGAGGAGATATTGGAAAAGGTGTTGCCGGAAGTTTTTGCAATTGTGAAAGATACAGCTCGTAGATTTGCTGAGTCTGAAATAATTGAGGTTACAGCAACGGATATGGACAGAGATTTAGCGGCAACGCATGATTTTGTTGAGATAGATGGAGATAAAGCTATATATAGGAATCATTGGGTTGCAGGAGGGAATGAGATTACATGGAATATGAACCATTACGATGTGCAGCTTTTTGGTGGAGTTGTATTGCATAAGGGTAAAATTGCTGAAATGGCAACCGGAGAGGGTAAAACGTTGGTGGCTACGTTGCCAGTTTTCCTGAACGCATTAACCGGTAATGGTGTGCATGTTATCACTGTGAATGATTATTTGTCCAAACGAGACTCTGAATGGATGGGTCCTTTGTATCAGTTCCATGGTTTGACAGTGGATTGTATTGATAAACATCGTCCAAATTCAGAAGCTCGTCGTAAAGCTTATATGGCTGATATCACCTTTGGAACGAACAACGAGTTTGGTTTTGATTATCTACGTGATAATATGGCTAATTCTCCAAAAGATTTGGTGCAAAGGATGCATAATTTTGCCATAGTGGATGAGGTGGACTCTGTTTTAATTGATGATGCAAGAACCCCTTTGATTATTTCCGGACCTATCCCTAAAGGCGAAGATCAACAGTTTGAAGAGCTGTGCCCGCGGGTGGAAAAATTGGTGGCATTGCAACGAACAATGGCTACAAATTATTTGTCTGATGCAAAGCGATTGTTGAAATCAGACGATGCTAAAGATAGGGAAGAGGGCGCTTTGGCTTTGTTTCGCTCGTTTAAAGCTCTACCTAAAAATACTCCGCTGATTAAATTTTTGAGTGAGCAAGGTAATAAAACAATTTTGTTGAAGACCGAAGAGTATTATATGGCCGAGCAAAATAGAAATATGCATATTGCAACAGATCCGCTCTATTTTGTTATTGATGAAAAAAATCGTACGGTGGAATTGACGGATAAGGGTATTGATGCTTTGACTGGGGCTTCAGAAGATTCTCAATTCTTTGTTTTGCCGGATATTGCCACTCAATTGTCTCAATTAAGTAATGAGGAGTTGAGTAAAGAGGAGTATAATGCAAAGAAGGATGAATTGATGCAAAACTACTCTATAAAGATGGAGCGCATCCAAACGGTTAGTCAATTATTGAAGGCTTATACTTTATTTGAGAAAGATGAAGAGTATGTTGTGATTGATAATAAGGTAAAGATCGTTGATGAACAAACCGGTCGTATTATGGAAGGCCGTCGTTACTCTGATGGATTACATCAAGCTATCGAGGCAAAGGAGCGTGTGACGGTTGAAGCTGCTACGCAAACTTTTGCAACAATTACGTTGCAAAACTACTTTAGAATGTACCATAAGTTAGCCGGAATGACAGGTACTGCTGAGACAGAAGCTGGTGAGTTTTGGAATATTTATAAGTTGGATGTCGTTGTGATTCCTACTAATCGTCCTATCGCTCGAAAAGATATGGATGATCGTGTATATCGAACTAAAAGAGAAAAGTATAATGCTGTTATTGATGAAATTGTTCGCTTGGTAGAAGCTGGGCGTCCGGTTTTGGTGGGTACAACATCTGTCGAAATTTCAGAATTGTTAAGTAAGATGCTGAAATTGAGAAAGATTGAACATAATGTTTTGAATGCTAAGCTACACCAAAAGGAGGCTGATATCGTTGCAGAAGCCGGAAAGGGTAGTATTGTAACTATCGCAACTAACATGGCAGGTCGTGGTACTGATATTAAGTTGTCGCAAGCGGTTAAAGATGCAGGCGGTTTGGCAATCATCGGTACAGAACGACATGAATCCCGACGTGTTGACCGTCAGTTGAGAGGACGTTCCGGTCGTCAAGGGGATCCGGGTTCTTCTGTATTCTTTGTCTCTTTGGAAGATAATTTGATGCGTCTTTTTGGTTCGGAAAAAATTTCCGGAATTCTTGATAAGTTGGGTTATCAAGATGGAGAGGTTATTGAGCATAGCATGATTTCTAAATCAATTGAAAGAGCACAGAAGAAAGTAGAGGAGAATCACTTTGGAGTGCGTAAGCGTTTGTTGGAATATGATGATGTGATGAATGCTCAAAGAGAGGTTGTTTATCGTAAGCGCAGACAAACGTTGTTGGGTGAACGTATGGGTGTTAATATCATGAATATGATATATGAGTCGGCTCAAATTAGTGTAGAAAATGCTAAGGCAGCTCTTTCTTATGAGATGTTGGAGGAAGATGTTATGCGTTTGTATGCAATTGATATGCCAGTTTCTGCTGAAGAATTTAAGACAATAAAAACAGCCGACTTAACCGAAAAGATATTTGATTCTGCTATGGAGTCGTTCAAACGTAAAATGGAACGAATTGCAGAGGTCGCTTATCCGGTAATAAAAACTGTTTATGAAGAGCAAGGAGAGCGTTATGAAAATATTTTAATTCCAATTGTAGATGGTAAACGTCAGTACAATATTCCGGTAAGTTTGAAATTGGCTTATGAGTCGGAAGGTAAGGAAATTGTAAAGATGTTTGAAAAGGCAATTTTATTGCATACAATTGATGATAATTGGAAAGAACATTTAAGAGATATGGACGAGTTGCGTAACTCGGTTCAAAATGCAAGTTATGAGCAGAAGGATCCACTGTTGATTTATAAATTAGAATCTTTTGGTCTTTTCAGAAAAATGTTGGATGAGACTAACCGTAAGGCAGTTTCTATATTGATGAGAGGGCAAATTCCTGTTCAAGAGCGTGCTCCGGAAGAGGTGAAGGCAGCGGCTCCGGAACCAAAGAATGATTATTCGAAATATCAAACAAATCGTTCCGGACAACAGCCTAATCGTGCTTCTATGCCGGAACAGAGAAGAGTTGAACCTATTCGTACCGGTCCGAAAGTGGGGAGAAATGATCCTTGTCCGTGTGGTTCAGGAAAGAAGTTTAAGCATTGTCATGGTAAAGGAGAATAATATATGTTAGCAAGTATAGTTTGGAATGTAGATCCAGAGATTGTAGCCATTGGACCATTGGTTCTTCGTTGGTACGGTTTAATGTGGGCAATGGGTTTTCTTGTCGGTTATTCGATAGAGGAAAAGGTATATGCTCGAGAAGGTTTGCCTGAAGAAAAAATGGAAAAGTTGTTTCTATATATGTTGATAGGAACAATTTTGGGTGCAAGATTAGGACATTGTTTCTTTTATGATTGGAGCTACTATTCCAACCATTTATTAGAGGTGCTTTGCGTGTGGAAGGGTGGTTTGTCCAGTCATGGTGGCGCATGTGGAATTTTGTTGGCACTTTATATCTTTAGTCGAAAAGTTGTACAGAAAAGTTACATGTGGGTGATGGATAGAATCGTTTTAGCTGTGGCTTTTTGTGGCGCTTGTATCCGTTTTGGAAATCTGATGAATCACGAGATTTATGGTCATGCTACAGATATTCCATGGGCATTCCAATTTATTACCAATATTCATGCTTGGCAACAAGGTGCAGAGCCAATCTATTCAGCTCCAAGTCATCCTACTCAAATTTATGAGATGTTGTATTGTCTCGTTACTTTTGCTGTAGTAATGTTTTTATATTGGAAGACAAATGCAAGGAAGTATGAAGGTTTTATCTTTGGAGTTTTTTTGATTGGTGTTTTTCTAACTAGATTTTTATTGGAATTTATTAAGAATAATCAAGAAAGCTTTGAAGATTCCATGGTATTGAACATGGGACAATTGTTAAGTGTTCCTTTAATAGTGTGGGGTGTGTACCTACTTATTAAGTCATTTATCGAGATAAGTAGAACAGAGGGAGGTTTGCGAATTATGAAAGATTAGTTTTTTTATATTATATAAGAAATGAGAGTACTCATACAACCCAATTATGAGGCTGTTGCTAAGTGGGCAGCTGATTATGTTGCAAATGCGATTAATACATTTGCACCTTCTGAGAATAGAAAATTTGTTTTGGGATTACCAACAGGATCTTCTCCTTTAGGTATGTACAGAGAGTTGATTGCCATGAATAAGGCAGGAAAGGTCTCCTTTAAACATGTTGTCACTTTTAATATGGATGAGTACGTTGCTCTTCCTCGTGAACATCCAGAGAGTTATTATTCGTTTATGTGGAATAATTTTTTCAATCATATTGATATTCCGCGTGAACAAGTTAATATTCTTGATGGTAATGCTCCTGATTTGGAAAAGGAGTGTAATGAGTATGAAGAGCGTATTTTAAAGGCAGGCGGTATCAGATTGTTTATTGGAGGTATTGGGCCTGATGGACATATTGCATTTAATGAACCGGGTTCTTCATTAACTTCAAGAACAAGAGTTAAAACTTTGATGGATGACACAATTATTGCCAATTCTCGTTTCTTTGAAAATAATATTTCTATTGTTCCTAGAAAAGCCTTGACTGTAGGTGTGGGAACTGTGATGGATGCTGACGAAGTGTTGATTTTAGTCTCCGGTTATAATAAAGCCAGAGCTTTACAACAGGCAATAGAGGGAGGTGTTTCTCAGATGTGTACGTTGAGTGCTCTTCAATTGCATCCTAAAGGAACTATCGTTTGTGATGAGATGGCTACATATGATTTAAAAGTTGGAACTTATCGCTATTTTAAGAGTGTAGAAAAAGATAATATTTTAAAATAATCTAAATTTTATTTATATGGATAATGCTTTATTGCAAGAGGTTACCGCAAAAGCTAATGCATGGTTAAGTGGTAATTTTGATTCTGAAACAAAAGCTGAGGTAAAGAGTTTGTTGGATAGTTCTGATAAAACAGCATTGATTGATGCTTTTTATCAAAATTTAGAGTTCGGAACCGGTGGCTTGCGTGGTATTATGGGTGTGGGTACTAATCGTATGAATAAGTACGTGGTTGGTATGGCAACTCAAGGATTGGCTAATTACTTGAAAAAAGCTTTTGCTGATAAAAAAGATATTAGTGTAGTTGTTGGGCATGATTGTCGTAATAATTCTCGTTTTTTTGCAGAGATTGTTGCGGGAATTTTTTCTGCTAATGGTATTAGAGCATTTCTTTTTGAAAGTTTACGTCCTACTCCGGAAATTTCTTTTGCTATTCGTCAATTGGGGTGTCAAAGCGGTGTAAATATTACTGCGTCTCATAATCCTAAAGAGTATAATGGGTATAAGGCTTATTGGGATGATGGTGCGCAAGTTTTGGCTCCGCATGATAAGGGTATTATTGATGAAGTAAATAAAGTGCAAATCGAGGATGTTAAATTTACTCCTAATAAAGAGTTAATTACTATCATCGGAGGGGAGATGGATTATGATTACCTTGAGGCTGTTAAAGAGGCTATGGTGGATCAAGATGTTATTCTTCGCCAAAAGGATTTGAATATTGTTTATTCTCCTCTTCATGGTACCGGACGCGTTATTGTTCCATTGTGCCTTCGTTCTTGGGGATTCCAAAATATCAATGTCGTTCCTGAACAAATGGTTATTGATGGTAATTTCTCTACAGTGAAGTCGCCTAATCCGGAAAACTCTGAAGCGATGACAATGGGAATGAATTTAGGTACTAAGTTGGGAGCTGATTTGGTTATCGCTTCTGACCCGGATGCAGACCGTCTTGCTATTGTTTGTCGTGATGATAAAGGTGAGTGGATGATTATTAATGGAAATCAGACTTGTATGATGTTCTGTTATTATATCATTACCAACATGAAGAAGTTGGGTAAATTGAAAGGAAATGAATTCTTGGTTAAAACTATTGTTACTTCTGAATTAATTCGTGAAATTGCTGAAAAAAATAATGTGAAGTTATATGATGAGTATACCGGATTTAAGTGGATTGCTTATCGTATTCGCGAAAACGAAGGAAAAGAGAAATACATTGGTGGAGGTGAGGAGTCTTTTGGATTCTTGCCTTATGATAAAGTTCGTGATAAGGATGCTCCGGCTTCTATCTGTCTTATCTGCGAAATTGCTGCGTGGGCGAAAGATAATGGAATGTCTTTGTATCAATTGTTGATGAATATTTATAAGGAATACGGATTCCAAAAAGAGAGTGCTATTAGTGTCGTTAAACCAGGAAAAAGTGGTGCCGACGAAATTAAGGCAATGATGGAAAATTTCCGTAATAATCCTCCAAAAGAGTTGGCTGGATCTCCGGTTAAGTTGATAAAGGACTTCAAATCTTTGAAACAAAATTGTGTTAAATGTGGAAAGATTGAGGATATTAATATGCCTGAATCTGCTAATGTTTTGCAGTTCTTTACTGAAGATGGTACAAAGGTGAGTGTTCGTCCTTCCGGAACAGAGCCTAAGATCAAGTTCTATGTAGAGGTTAAGGGTGATTTTTCTTCTGGTGACTATGCAAAAGTGGATGCTGAAGCTAATGCAAAAGTGGATGCTATCAAGAAGTCTCTTGGCCTATAATTGATTTTTCTATGCTCCCTCTTTGGGGTGCATTAAATAGTTTCTGTTAAAATAGACTTATATAAAAGTACTTATGGTGCGTTGGGTGATTTTAAAAACTCATTTCAGCGCAGTATAAGTACTTTTTTTGTTTTCACCTAAATTGGTTTAAGGGTTGCTAAGTGTAAGATTCTTTATGTGATTGAACGTGTAGAGTAGGTGTGTGTTAAGACTGAAGTTGGTTAGTGCGTCTTTATTCTACTTCTAATTTTAGTAGCTCTGCAAATTTTGCAAAATCAGAAGATATTTCCTTTAGCTCCATAAATAATTCATGAGTTGTTTTGGTTTTTATACTTTCTCCCATTTCATTGATATGAATAACTATCTCGATTTTCCCATTTTTTAAGTTCTCTCTCAGATGATTGGTTAGGGCCACCAACTCTAGTTCCAATTGTTCTTTTTGTACTGAATTATCTACATGAACAGTAATTTTGAAATCCTCTTCTAATTGAGGTTTGCAACTCATCATTGTGTTTTTCAAAATCTGTTTTTCTGTCAATCCTTTTATAAAGTTGTTCCAGCAGCGAATAAGTTCTTCTTGTGTAAATTCTTTATTTTGAGAAAGAGCCATTAGTCGTTCTTCTTCCTGCTTGATCTCTTCCTCCTTTTTGTTGATACTCCCTTTTATAGAAAAACTTTTAATTGATTTTCTTGCAGAGGAATAGTTTTGAGGTTGAACAGGTTGAGAGCCTACCGGCTGTTGATTTTGGCTCTCTTTATTTAGAGTCGGAGTCGGAGAAGAGTATGTTGGGTTAGTTGGTGCTTCTATTGGAATGTTAGGTATGAAAGGAAGAAGAGCCAAATCATTGATCCCCCAAATATCGTCATACCCTAATTCATTTTTTTTTTTCACTCGTTAATTGGCATAAACGAATGAGCATTAATTCGATGAGCAATCTTTTGTTTTTACTTTCAGCATAACTCAGATCGCATTGATTTATCAAGTATAATCCTTTTATTAAGAAATCTTTGTCGCACTTTTCTGCCTGTGTTTTGTAACTATTTTTGGTCTCTTCACCAACTTCCAATAATTCAAGAGTCGCAGGCTCTTTGCAAACCATCAGATTACGTAGGTGTGAAGCCAATCCACCAATGAAGATGTGAGCATCAAAACCTTTGTTCAAAATATCATTAAATGCCAATAAACACTCTGGGATTTTCTCCTCTAAAAAATAATTTACAAATTTAAAATAGTAGTCGTAATCTAATATATTAAGATTTTCGGCAACATTTTTGTAGGTGACATTCCCAGAAGTACTTGCGACAAGTTGGTCAAAAATAGAAAGTGCATCACGCATAGCACCATCCGCTTTTTGTGCGATGACGTTTAGTGCTTCAATTTCAGTCTTAACATTTTCTTTATCTGCTATATATTGAAGTTGATTTGCAACATCTTTTATGCTAATGCGTTGAAAATTATATACCTGACAACGAGACAAGATGGTCGGTAAAACCTTATTTTTTTCAGTTGTTGCCAAGATGAATATAGCGTACGAAGGCGGTTCTTCTAGGGTTTTCAAAAATGCGTTGAATGCATTTGAACTCAGCATGTGAACCTCATCGATGATATATACACTATATTTTCCTATCTGAGGAGGGATACGAACCTGGTCGGTTATGCTTCTAATGTCTTCAACAGAGTTGTTGGAAGCAGCATCTAATTCATGAATATTGTATGACCGATTTTCGTTAAAAGCTTTACAAGATTCACACTCGTTACAAGGTTCGAAGTCGCTTGTTAGATTAGAACAATTGATTGTTTTGGCAAAGATACGGGCGCAAGTAGTCTTTCCTACACCGCGAGGACCGCAAAAAAGGTAGGAGTGAGCCAACCGACCTGTCGCAATCGAATTTTTCAAAGTTGTGGTAAGCGACTGCTGACCAACAACCGAAGCAAAGGTTGACGGACGATATTTTCTTGCTGATACAACATAATCTCCCATATCTTTTAGCTTTTTTGCAAAGGTAGTAAAAAAAATAGGAGGTAATAGAAATTTTTTGAGAAAAATTCTAAACCTTCTCAATTTGCTTCTTATATTTGTAAAAATAAATATTTATTTAGTATAGAAATGAAAAAACATCTCTTAGACTTAACGATTACAGAAAATCGGTTTATTGGTGAGAACCATATATTGATGAAATTAACATCCAACGAAAAACTTCCAGGAGTGGTGCCCGGACAATTTGTTGAAGTTCGTATAGACCACACTCCAACCGTTTTTTTACGTCGTCCAATATCCATTAATTTTGTCGATTATAAAACAAATGAGTTATGGTTGCTTATTCAATTAGTAGGTGATGGTACTAATCATCTTTCGACGTTAAAAGCAGGTGATGTCGTAAACATAATTATGCCGTTAGGGAATGGTTTTTCTAAACCTACTAATGCTCGCGATAAGGTTTTATTAGTAGGAGGTGGTGTTGGTATTGCTCCTTTGTTGATGTTGGGGGCAGAGTTGAAAAGAGATGGTTTTCAGATTGATTACCTTTTGGGAGCTCGAACTGCTTCCGGTTTATTGTTGTTAGATGAGTTTCGTAAATATGGTGATGTGTATGTTACTACAGAAGATGGTTCAGAGGGTGAGACAGGGTATGTTACCAATCATTCTGTATTGAGAAAACAGAGATATGCTAGAATTTATACTTGTGGACCTACTCCTATGATGAAAAGTGTAGCCTCTTTTGCAATAAAAGAAGGCGTGGATTGTGAGGTTTCGTTAGAAAATAAAATGGCTTGTGGTTTAGGCGCTTGTTTATGTTGTGTGACAGAGACTTCTGTAGGTCATAAATGTGTTTGTTCTGATGGTCCGGTGTTTAATATAAAAAATTTGAAATGGTAGATTTAAAGACAAAAATAGGGAATCTTGTAATGAAGAATCCCATTATGACTGCTTCCGGTACTTTTGGTTATGGTACTGAGTATGCTGATTTTATGGATATTAGTCAGATTGGTGGAATCATTGTGAAGGGTACAACTCTTAATCATCGTGAGGGAAATCCTTATCCGCGCATGGCTGAAACTCCTTCCGGAATGTTGAATTGTGTGGGGTTGCAAAACAAAGGTGTGGATTACTTTGTAGAACATATATATCCTACTATCAAGGATATCGATACCAATATGATTGTTAATGTTTCGGGTGCGTGTATTGAAGATTATGTGGCAACAGCTGCTAAAATCAATGCTCTTAAAGAAATTCCAGCAATAGAGTTAAATATTTCGTGTCCTAACGTTAAACAGGGAGGAATGGCATTTGGAACAACTTGCGAAGGGGCTCATGCGGTGGTTGAGGCTGTTAGGAAGGTGTATGATAAGACGCTTATTGTTAAATTGTCTCCGAATGTAACGGATATTGCTGCAATTGCTCGCTCTGTAGAGGAGGCGGGTGCTGATGCGGTTTCTCTTATTAATACCTTGATGGGAATGGCTATTGATGCTGAAAAACAAGTACCTTTACTGTCAACCATTACAGGCGGATTATCCGGTCCTTGCGTAAAACCTGTTGCTTTGAGAATGGTGTGGCAAGTCTCTAAAGCAGTCTCGATCCCTATTATTGGTTTGGGCGGAATAATGAATGCTACAGATGCGATTGAGTTTTTCTTGGCAGGTGCTTCTGCCATCCAAATAGGTACTGCTAATTTTATTGATCCAACAACGGCTTTAAAAGTGGCAGATGGTATAAAGAATTACTTAGAAAGACATGGTTGTTCTTCCGTAAGTGAAATTGTGGGGGCTCTAAAAGTGGGATAAAGTATGAAGCGTTGGGGAATTTTTCTTTTGGGACTTCTTTTGTTGGGAGTGGCTTTTTTTGCCTTTGTCCATTATAAACCTATGGCGAAACATGAGAATAATTGGACTTTATATAGGGCTGATGATGTTTGTTTGATGTCGCTTCCTATCCAAAATATTGATTATTCACCTATACTATCGGCTGTTTTTTTGACTCACCTCAGAGAGCATGACTTGCCGTTGACATTTAATTTTTCGGTAATGAGCGCAGTGGAGTTGTTGCCATCTGATTCTATTATTTGTGTTTTGAATCATTCGGGTGTTGAAATGAATTCTGTGCTTTCTGAGCTACATATGAATCCTATGGATGGAAATTTTCTTTATGAGGGAATTTTTAAATACAACCTCTCGGATTTATTGGCAAAAATGGATGAAATGGAGATTCTGGAATTGATGAAAACTTTTCCTGCTTCTCCTGAATCTATCATTAAATTTGTTGGAACAAAAACGGAATATAATGAGTTGTAAGTAATGATTGTTGTTATAGGGTGAGTTCTCTCACCTTTCGCGCAGCAATCTTCTCGAAATATATTCAACAATTTCGTAAAGTGTATTTGCAGTACTCACCATATATTATTTATCATGATAAAGAATCTATTGTTTGATTTTGGAGGAGTGATTATTGATGCTGATTTGCCTCGAGCTATTTCTGAATTTGAAAAATTGGGCTTGAAGGATGTGGCTAGTCTATTGAACTTATATACCCAAAATGGTTTTTTCTTGGATTTAGAAGAGGGAAAATTGTCTCGCAATGAGTTTTGTCAAAAAATTTCTGATAATGTAGGGAGAGGGGTTTCTGATAACGAGGTGGAAGCAGCTTGGTTATCAATCGTGGAAAAAACGCCACTTTTTAAATTGGACTTTTTAGAAGAATTGAGACTTAAAGGGTATAATTTGTTTTTACTAAGCAATATTAATCCGTTTGTTATGGACTGGGCTCGTTCCTCATCTTTTTCTGAATATGGGAAACCTTTGAATTATTATTTTGACAAAATGTTTTGTTCGTATGAAATAGGCGTAACTAAACCCTCTAAAGAAATTTTCGATAGGGTTATAGCCGAAGCTCCATTACTACCAGAGGAAACCCTTTTTATAGACGATGGAAGTCGTAATGTGGAAATGGGTCGTAAATTGGGATTTCATGTCTATCAACCTCAAAATAGAGAAGATTGGAGAGGGGTTGTAAGCGACGTTTTGGACTCTTTTTCATTTTAATCGTGCTGCATAGGCTATTGGAAAAACATAGAATTTTACCTGTTTTTTTTTTTTTTATATGAGAACTTTCATTTAACTTTGCCGAAAATATTAAGACAAAGGGGTGCTGTAAAAAGCTGAGATTATACCCTCGAACCTGATGCAGTTAATACTGCCGTAGGAATTGTGAAAGGCTATATGTCTTTTATAGACGTTGCCATAGATACATTCTTTTCGCCGATGAGTTTCTTTCTCATATTGTGGCACTCTTTGTTTTATTTACTGATAAATTATGAGAGTATTTGTAAATAACAAAGAAGTAGAAACAACGGCAATCAATTTGTTTCAATTAATGTGTGAGTTGGCAATTCCTGAAAAGGGAGTTGCAGTGGCTGTTGCGAGTCAGGTTATTCCTCGTTCGCAATGGGAGTTTATTTCCCTCTCTGAAGGGTTGAGTATTGTAGTCGTTAAAGGTGTGTGTGGAGGGTGATTTATGTTACAGTTTATTACGCAAGAGACCAATTGTTTGTCTCATGTTGAGAGTGCAAAACTTGCTCTCTCCGGTGGCTGTAGGTGGGTACAGCTCCGAATGAAAAATGCTTCTCCTACGGAGGTTGAAGAGGTCGCATGGAAGGTGAAAAAATTATGCAATGACTATAATGCGGTTTTTATTATAGATGACTATGTAAATGTTGCCAAAATAGTAAACGCTGATGGTGTACATCTTGGGAAAAATGATATGCCTATCAAGGAGGCCAGAAGGTATTTAGGCGATTCGTTTATTATCGGAGGAACGGCAAATTCGTTTGAAGATATAAAGCACCTTTATCATGATGGGGTGAACTACATTGGTTGTGGACCGTTTCGATTTACAACAACCAAGAAGAATTTAAGTCCAATTTTAGGGGAAGATGGTTTGCGAAAAATCATTTTAGATATGATTAAAGAAAATATAGATGTTCCTCTTGTTGCAATAGGAGGAATTGAGCGAAGTGATATTTCCTCCTTATTTGCATTAGGTGTTAATGGAATCGCGTTATCCGGTAGCGTCTTAAATGCGAATAATCCGTCTCATGAAATAGCTTTAATTTTAAAAGAAATCAATCGTCAAGTTTATGGATAATTTAATAATTGCAGGTCAAGAGTTTAAATCACGATTATTTGTTGGTACGGGTAAGTTTCCTTCAAATTTGGTAATGGAGCAAGCAATATTAGCTTCCGAGTCTGAAATGGTTACAATAGCAATGAAGCGAGTTGATTTAGAGGATGAGCAAGATGATATGTTAGTACATGTTCGTCATGACCACATTCAACTTCTTCCGAATACTTCCGGAGCTCGTTGCGCAGAAGAGGCTATAATGGCAGCACGTTTAGCGCGAGAAGCATTTGGAACCAATTGGTTGAAATTGGAAATTCATCCGGATCCACGCCATCTTTTGCCGGATAGTGTAGAGACATTAAAAGCTACAGAAATTTTAGTAAAAGAGGGCTTTGTGGTTTTACCTTATTGTCAGGCAGACCCAATTTTATGTAGGCAATTGGAGGCGGTTGGTGCGGCTGCAGTAATGCCTTTGGCTGCACCAATAGGTAGTAATTTAGGTTTGCTAACCAAAGAGTTTATTCGCCTTATTGTAGAGCAATCCTCTGTTCCTGTGGTGGTGGATGCAGGTATCGGACTACCAAGTCATGCCGCTGAAGCAATGGAAATGGGTGTCTCTGCTTGCTTGGTTAATACTGCAATCGCAATTGCAGATGACCCTATACGGATGGCAAAGGCATTTGCTTGGGCTGTTAAAGCTGGAAGAGAGGCTTATAATGCCGGCTGTACAACCTCTATAATGACTCCTATTGAGGTCAATCCATCCTCTCCATTAACATCATTTCTGTAATTAACATTTGGTAATATGAATAATAGTAAAATACATACCCCAAGGTCTTTTGTTGAAAAAATATATTTAAAGGGTGAACTTTATCCCTACCTGAAAGTGGGAATGAAGCGAGTTAATTTAACTCCAACCGTCGAAGTAATAATGGGTGAAACAATGAAAACTGAAAATCCTCCTGTTTATTTGTATGACACGAGTGGCGTTTTCTTTGAATCACAAGTAAAAGTAAATCTCGCGAAGGGGATTTCTCCTTTGCGCTCTGATTGGAGTTGGGAAGGATTGCAGATAGAGCCGGTTGTGGATAAGCATGGAGTAGAACGAAAACAAGCTGTGCAAGGTACCATCGCTTCGCAACTGTTTTATGCTAAGCAAGGTATTATCACTCCTCAAATGGAGTATGTGGCTATTCGAGAAAATTTGAATTGCAAGGAGTCGGGAATCGATTCGTATATTACCCCGGAATTTGTAATGAAAGAGGTGGCTGCCGGTCGAGCTGTAATTCCATCTAATGTCAATCATCCGGAAGCTGAACCAATGATTATTGGGACTAATTTTTCTGTTAAAATAAATTCTAATATTGGTAATTCTTCAACGTCATCAACTTTGGAGGAAGAGGTGGAAAAAGCAGTCTGTAGCTGTCGTTATGGTGCTGATACAATTATGGATTTATCTACAGGGAGTCGTATATACCAAACTCGCGAAGGGATACTTAGAAATACCCCTGTTCCGGTGGGTACGGTTCCTATTTATCAAGCATTAGAAAAAGTGGGTGGGGTTGTGGCAAATCTGTCTTGGGAGGTATTCAAGGAGACATTGATTGAACAGTGTTTACAAGGTGTAGATTATTTCACCATTCATGCAGGTCTTTTATCGGCATATATTCCATTAACTCGCAAACGTTTGTGCGGAATTGTCAGTCGTGGTGGTGGTATTATAAGTCAGTGGTGTGAATTGCATCAAAAGGAGAATTTCTTGTATGAGCATTTTGACGAGATTTGTGATATCCTAGCTCGGTATGATGTGGCTATCTCTTTAGGAGATGGGCTTCGACCGGGGTGTATAAGCGATGCTAATGATGAGGCTCAATTTGCCGAATTAAGAACGTTGGGAGAATTGGTTTTGCGTGCACGGGAAAAATATGTTCAAACCTTTATTGAAGGTCCGGGACATGTGCCTATGCAGAAAATAAAAGAAAATATGGATAAACAAATTGAATATTGCCATGAAGCTCCTTTTTATACCCTTGGACCTTTGGTTACGGATGTTGCACCGGGTTATGATCATATTACGTCTGCCATTGGTGCGGCTCAGATTGCGTGGTATGGTACAGCTATGCTTTGTTATGTTACTCCCAAAGAACATTTAGGCTTGCCCAACAAAGAGGATGTGCGAGAAGGAATCATGGCTTATAAAATTGCTGCTCATGCTGCAGATTTAGCCAAGGGGCACCCTGCTGCAATAATTCGTGATAATGCATTAAGTAAGGCTCGGTATGATTTTAGATGGCGCGACCAATTTTTGTTAAGTATAGATCCGGAGCGGGCAGAGGCTTATTTTAAAGAAGGTAAGGTGCTTGAAGATGATTATTGTACAATGTGTGGGCCAAACTTTTGTGCGATGAGATTAAATAGAGAGCGTAAGTCAAACGTTAAAGGTAAATGAGTTATGTTTTCAGATGTGTTGAAAGATTTGAATTGGAATGAAATTTCTGATAAAATCAAACAGAAAACAGAGGCAGATGTTCGCAAAGCTCTTTCTAAAAGATATTGTGATATAGATGACTTTATGGCATTAATATCAGAGGCGGCTTCTCCTTATTTAGAAAATATGGCACTGTTGAGTCGGCAATATACTCAAGAGCGTTTTGGTAAGAATATATATATGTTTGTTCCTTTATACTTGACTAATTCTTGCGTTAATTCTTGTGTTTATTGTGGATTCAATTGTGCAAATAAAACAGAAAGAATTATTCTGACTGAAGAGGAGATTATAAATGAGTATCAGGCAATTAAACGATTAGGTCCGTTCGAAAATTTATTATTGGTAACCGGAGAGAATCCGGCAAAGGCCGGAGTTGAGTATATTCGTAGAGCATTGCAGTTGGCTAAACCCTATTTTTCTAACTTAAAAATTGAGGTTATGCCTTTAGAGGCAGATGATTATCTTTCTTTACGTTCTGATGGACTTAATGGTGTAATCTGTTTTCAGGAAACATATCATAGAGAGGATTATAATCTCTACCACCCAAGAGGACGCAAGGCCGACTTTGAATGGAGAGTGAATGCGTTTGATAGAATGGGACAAGCCGGTGTCCATTCTATTGGATTGGGGGTGTTGATTGGATTGGATCGTGATTGGCGAACAGATATGACCATGATGGCTCTACACCTGCGATATTTGCAAAAATATTATTGGAAAACAAAATTTAGTGTTAATTTCCCAAGAATGCGTCCTGCAGAAAATGGGTTGTTTATGCCTAATGTTATTATGTCTGATCGGGATTTAGCCCAACTGACTTTTGCAATGAGAATTTTTGAACGAGATGTCGATATTTCATATTCTACACGAGAAACAGCTCGTTTTAGAGACAATATGGCAACTCTTGGTGTTACAACTATGAGTGCTGGTAGTAAGACAGACCCGGGTGGGTATGCCTCCTATCCTGTCTCTTTGGCGCAGTTTGAAGTGTGTGATAATCGTTCTGCAAAAGAGGTTGAACAATCTCTTCGTAGAAATGGGTTGGAGGTGGTTTGGAAAGATTGGGATACTGCATTTGATTTGGTCGTTTAGTAGATTTTATTTAAGGTGTTTTTTATGCAAAATAGACGTTATCATAGACAGATTCTTCTCAATGAAATAGGCGAGAAGGGACAGGTTAGTTTGGCTCAATCATCTGCGTTATTGGTTGGAGCAGGCGGTTTAGGTTCTGTTGTTGCACCTCTATTGGTGGGGGGTGGCATCGGAACTCTTACCGTTTTTGATGACGATTGCGTGGATATAACCAATCTGCACCGTCAGTTATTCTATACAGAGACAGATCAAGGTTTGCCTAAGGTAGAGTGTTTAGTTCGCAGATTGTCACAATTGAATTCCGAGGTTAAGTTGAAATCCATTTCAGAAAGAATTTCAGAGCAGAATTTAGGGGATAATATGTGCGACTACGACATTATTATTGATGCAACTGATAATTTAGAAACAAGAATCCTATTGGCTCATTTTTGTCAAACATATAAAATTCCCTATTTGATGGGTGCCGTAGGCGGTTTTTGTGGATTGGTCTCTCTCTTTTCTATGCCTCAATCTCTTCGTACGTTTGATGATTTTTTAGCTGTTTTTTCATGGAATTTGAATGAAGAAGAACGGGCTATAGTGGGAACAGTAACTCAGATTGTAGGTAGCGTTATGGCTAATGAAGTAATAAAAGTTTTGGTTGGAAGTGATAATTTGTTGGTGGATAAATTTTGGTCTGTCAACATGGATACATACGAATCTCACGTATTAAATTTTTAATCCATTGAAAGCAATAATAGTAATAACTGAACCATTTTGGAGGGTGGGTGAAGTTGAGGTAATTAGAGTGTTGTTGCAACTTGGTATAACTTATCTTCATGTCCGAAAACCTCAAGCAAAAGAGCCTGAGATGAGGACCTTTTTGTCTTCA
The DNA here is from genome assembly GCA_017630395.1 of Paludibacteraceae bacterium. Lineage (GTDB taxonomy): Bacteria > Bacteroidota > Bacteroidia > Bacteroidales > Paludibacteraceae > UBA1181. Next base: position 10,497 of record JAGBVI010000083.1, on the reverse strand, counting down.
TTTTCAGCTGATGAGCGAGAAAAAATGGTGCTGCATGATTTTTTCGATTTGGCTCATGAATATGGCTGTGGAGGGATTCATCATAATAGTAGAAATCAAACTATACCTTTAGGTTGGAAAGGAAGATTGAGTAGGTCGTGTCACAACTTCTTAGAACTGAAATTGTATAAATCGGTGTACGATTATCTATTTTTAAGTCCCATTTTTGATAGTATATCTAAAGAAGGCTATTCTTGTGCATTTACTGCTGACGAGTTGGATAAAGCACATCAAGAGGGAATTATTGATAAATCCGTTTATGCTTTAGGAGGAATAACACAAGATCGCTTAGCAGAAGTTTTTGCATGGGGCTTTGGTGGAGCTGTATTTCTTGGCGATATTTGGAGCCGTTGGGATTCCCCTTATTTTGTTTCCTATATTCAATCAGTTATAAAAACTGCACAATTGGCAACCATTCCTTCGATTCTTTCTATTGCAGGTTCAGACCCATCTTCCGGGGCAGGAGTACAAGCGGATTTGAAAACTATATCTTCGATTGGAGGGTATGGGCTGACAGCTATCTCAGCATTGACAATACAAAATACACAGAGAGTAGAGCGGTTTATTCCAATCTCTAAGAACGATTTGTTGGACCAAATAAGAGTGGTATCTGAGGATTTTTCTGTCAAAGGCGTAAAAATTGGTATGTTGCCAACCTTAGATAGTGTTGAGGCTGTTGTAGAGGCTTTACAAATATATTCTTTCCCCAATGTGGTGTATGATCCTATTATGGTTTCGTCTACCGGTCAAACATTAATGAATATAGAGGTGCGAAGAGAGATTATTCAAAGACTATCTCCACTATTGGATTTGATAACTCCTAACATACATGAAGCAGAGTGGATTTTGTCTAAAAATATATCTTCTGTTGAGGATATGATTTCATCTTCGCAAGAATTGGAGCAACAGTTAGAATGTTCTGTTTTACTGAAGGGTGGACATCTTGATTCTGATGATATGGTTGATGTTTTATGTGATAAGGGAGAGGTACACCTGTTTTCACACCAAAAAATTATCTCCTCTAATCTGCATGGTACCGGCTGTACTTTGTCCTCCGCAATAGCTACTTACTTGGCTCTTGGAAATAATTTACCAGAGGCAGTTCGATTGGCAAAAGAGTATTTGTCTTCATGCATACAAAACTCACACATCATGCAGTTAGGAAAGGGGTGCGGACCGATGTGGCATTTCTGAAATAAACTAACAACTATTGCACTGAACTACAAAAATTGTTCGAGAGCTTTGCTTAATTGATCGGGACAAGAGGTGCCCCTTCCGCCACAATCAATACCTCTTAATTTAGTGATGGCATCTGTAATTTTCATCCCTTTGACAAGAGAAGCAACTCCTTGCGTGTTTCCGTGACAACCGCCGTAAAATTGAACGTTTGTAATGATACCCTCTTCTACTGTTACGGTTATCATCCTTGAGCAAGTTCCATAGCATTGATAATGTTTTGTCTGTTCCATAGTATTTTTTTAACAAAGATAGGGTATTATTCTCTTTTTGTCAAAAAAGGTTTTGGAATTTCTTTAGGCAATTTCTATAAATTAGTCAAGAAGATTTTGAAACTTATTTCATGGAGTGATGAACTTTTCTGCTTGAAACAAATTCATAAATCTGAAAAACATATATTCCCGATCTGTTTGTAATATTCTTGTAATAATTTAGTAATTGCTATGAAATGATTATTTATTTTCTTCGCAACATGAAAAGGAATTGATGAATTGTTGATGATATGAGCGAAAGTCGTGATGAATTTGTAGAACTTACATTAAGAAAGTTAGAATTTTAAATTAGATTTTAGTATGGAATTAGCTTATTTAAGTATTGTTGTTTTTTTATTCGTTTTAGCAATTGTAGATTTAGTTGTTGGTGTTAGTAACGACGCTGTTAATTTTTTAAGTTCTGCGGTTGGTGCGAAAGCAGCCTCTTTGAAAGTGATTTTATTTATTGCTGCAGTTGGGGTTTTCATGGGCGCAGCTTTTAGTAATGGAATGATGGATATTGCGAGACATGGAATTTTTTGGCCGGAACACTTCTATTTTAGTGAGGTGATGTCAATTTTTCTTGCAGTAGTAATCAGCGATGTAATTTTATTGGATATTTTTAATTCGTTAGGATTGCCAACTTCGACAACTGTCTCTTTAGTTTTTGAATTGTTAGGAGCTGCTTGTGTGATGGCATTGATAAAGTTAGCATCCGATGATACGGGATTGACAATGGCTGATTTGATTAATACAGAAAAGGCGTTGACAGTAATTATTGGTATCTTCCTTTCTGTTGCTATTGCATTCTTTTTTGGAACGATTGTACAATGGTTGTCTCGTCTCTTTTTTACCTATAATTACAAGAAAAATTTAGGAAAGAAAATTGGAATTTTTGGAAGTGTAGCAGCCACAAGCATTATCTATTTTATGCTTATTAAGGGACTAAAAGGTGCCTCATTTATGACTGCTGAAATACAAAACTGGATAGATGCCAATGTTTTGTATATAGTTGGAGGCTGTTTTGTTTTCTTTTTTATTCTGATGCAAACATTGTACTGGCTAAAAGTGAATGTATTTAAGGTGATCGTGCTTTTAGGTACTTTTTCGTTGGCAATGGCTTTTGCAGGAAATGATTTGGTTAATTTTATTGGAGTTACTTTGGCTGGTTATGCTTCTTACACTGATTTTATTGCTAATGGTAATGGATTGTCTCCAGACCAATTTTTAATGTCCTCTTTGCTTTCGTCCGCAAAAACACCGTTTTATCTTTTGATTGGTGCAGGAGCAGTTATGGTTGTAACTTTGGTTACCAGTAAAAAGGCTAAAAGGGTTATGGAAACTTCTATCGGCTTGTCTCGTCAGGATGGAGGTGATGAAATGTTTGGAACCTCTTCTGTTGCGCGTAATTTGGTGAGAGCTTTTTCTTCTGTAGCTGAATTTATTGTGGCAATTGTTCCTGATAATGTAAAGGCATGGATTAATAAACGATTTGATCAAAGGGATGCAGTAAAAGAGGAAGAAGGAGTTGCATTTGACTTAATTCGAGCATCTGTGAATTTGGTGTTATCCGGTTTGTTAATCGCTTTAGGAACTTCATTAAAATTGCCCCTTTCTACAACTTACGTTACATTTATGGTGGCTATGGGTTCCTCTTTGGCTGATAGAGCGTGGGGAAGAGAAAGTGCTGTTTATCGTGTAACCGGCGTTATTTCTGTGATTGGAGGTTGGTTTATTACTGCCGGAGCTGCATTTGTTATCGCTAGTGTTTTTGTGTTGATAATGCACTATGGAGGGATTGTTGCAATGGTTTGTTCTGTTGTTTTGACTGTGATTGTATTAGTTCGAAGTCATTTGACTTACCAAAATAAAGCAAAGAAGGGCATTGCTGATGAGCAGATGGTGATATTTTTGAATTCTGATAATAAAGAGGAAGTTTGGGATAACCTTAAGAATCATACTGCCACAACTTTGTCTCGTTCAATTGGCTTTGCTGCTGAAACTTACAAGTCTATGTTTGAGTCGTTTGCCAATGAAAACTTGAAGGGATTGAGACGCTCTTCTATCAAGATTCTGGAAGAAAGAGCTTTGTTAAAGAAGATGAGGAGTGTCGAAACATTAGGTCTTCGTCGTGTTGACAGAGGTGTTGGATATGAGAGAAATGCATGGTACCACTTATCAAGCAATAGTTGTGTGCAGATTTTGAATACGCTAAATCGTATCTGTATGCCGATGAAAGATCATACAGACAACAATTTTACTCCGTTATCTAATAAATATGTTGAAGAATTTTCTCCATATTGTAAGAATTTATATATAGTCTTCGAAAATATTACTCAAATGATTAGTTCGGGCGATTTCTCTCAAGCAGAACGCATTTCTCAAGAGAGTAAGGCGCTTAAAAAGGAATTCTCAAATTTGAGAAAGTTGCAAACTGCTCGCTTGCAAGATGAGGAGAGTTTGAAAACTGCATTTGTTTACTTGAACTTGATTCAGGAGTCGCACGAGTTGTTGAGTGAAGTGCGTAATGCCCTTCGCGGTAGTCAAAAATTCTTTGCAGAAACCTCTACTCCTTATTATGATGAAGACGAGGTTTCGCATGCCGGTTAATACTGTAAAAAATTATAGACCCCATCTTGATTTATTAACGAATTGAACGATGATAAAGAGAGTGTCTTGCTTAGAAGTGAAGGACACTCTTTTTTGTTTTTAGTTAATTTCTTTTTTTTAGAATCAGAAAAAAAACATATATATTAATTGGCTGATAATTAGATATATTTATTATTATTGGGCGTGGTGTAATGATTTTGTAATATTTTTGTAATAGAATTGTAATTCTAATGTCATGATTATTTATTTTATTTGTAGCTGGAAATGGTGCTGGTGAATTTATGGTGAAAAATGTGTGTTTGCATGAGAGAGATAATTTGAGATGTTATTGAAGTTAAAATTTAATTTTATTTTGTATTAGTATGGAATGGGCTTATTTATGTATTGTCATTTTCCTGTTTGTTTTAGCAACGATTGATTTGACCGTGGGGGTAAGTAATGATGCGGTGAATTTTTTGAGTTCTGCAGTTGGGTCTAAAGCTGCCTCGTTGAAAGTTATTCTATTTATAGCCGCTGTAGGTGTGTTTTTGGGAGCTTCCCTAAGTAATGGTATGATGGATATTGCTCGGCATGGTATATTTTTGCCCGAGCATTTTTATTTCCGTGAGGTGATGTGCATCTTCCTTTCAGTAGTAATCAGTGACGTGATTTTGTTGGATATTTTCAATACATTAGGATTGCCTACTTCAACAACTGTTTCAATGGTTTTTGAATTGTTGGGAGCCTCTTGTATCATGGCTTTAATTAAGTTAGCCTCTGATGAAACAGGTTTAAGTATGGCTGATTTAATAAATACAGAAAAGGCTTTGACCGTTATTATCGGTATTTTTCTTTCTGTCGCCATTGCTTTCTTTTTTGGAACGATTGTACAATGGCTTTCTCGTCTCTTTTTTACCTATAATTACAAAAGGAATTTAGGAAAGAAAATTGGATTTTTTGGAAGTATTGCAGCTACAAGTATTATTTACTTTATGTTGATTAAAGGCTTGAAGGGTTCTTCTTTTATGTCTGCGGAATTTCAAACGTGGTTGGATAATAATGTACTGTCATTATTAGGAATTTGCTTCGTATTTTTCTTCATCTTAATGCAAACTTTGCATTGGTTGAAGGTGAATGTTTTCAAAGTGATTGTTCTTATGGGTACTTTCTCTTTGGCGATGGCATTTGCAGGTAATGACTTGGTTAATTTTATTGGAGTGACGTTGGCGGGATACTCTTCATATATGGATTTTTCTGCCAACGCAAATGGGTTGGCACCGGATCAATTTTTAATGACCTCTTTGATGGCTTCTGCTAAAACACCGGTTTATTTCCTTATCGGGGCAGGAACTGTTATGGTTATTGCGTTAACGACTAGTAAAAAAGCAAAAAAAGTTTTGAATACCTCTATTGGTTTGTCAAGACAAGATGGTGGTGATGAGATGTTTGGAACTTCTTCTGTTGCACGAAATTTGGTTAGAACTTTCTCTTCTATGGCAGAATTTGTAGTTTCGGTTGTACCTGATGGGGCAAAAGCTTGGATAAATAAGAGATTTGAGCAAAAAGGAGTTGAAAATGAGGCTGATGGTGCAGCTTTTGATTTGGTGAGAGCTTCGGTTAACTTGGTTTTGGCCGGATTGCTTATTGCAGTAGGTACTTCTTTAAAATTACCTCTATCTACTACGTATGTTACATTTATGGTGGCTATGGGTTCGTCTTTGGCGGATAGAGCATGGGGACGCGAAAGTGCAGTTTATCGTGTAACCGGTGTTATCTCTGTTGTGGGTGGTTGGTTTATTACTGCAGGAGCAGCTTTTGTTATTGCTAGTATTTTGGTGCTTATCATGAATTATGGTGGATTGGTAGCCATGTTCTGTTTAATTGCAGTTACTGTCTTTATCATTGTTCGTAGTAATGTTACTTACAAAGATACGAAAGAGAAAAGTGCTGATGAGGAACAGGTGGAAATCTTCTTGAATTCTGATAATAAAGAGGAGGTTTGGGATAGCCTTAAGAGTCATACCGCCGGGACACTATCTCGCTCAATTGGCTTTGCTGCTGAAACTTATAAGTCTATGTTCGAGTCGTTCGCTAGTGAAAATTTGAAAGGATTGAGGCGTTCTTCTATCAAGATTTTGGAAGAGAGGGCTTTGTTAAAGAAAATGAGAAGTGTAGAAACATTAGGTCTTCGTCGTGTTGACAGAGGTGTAGGATATGAGAGAAATGCATGGTATCACTTGTCAAGCAATAGTTGTGTGCAGATTTTGAATACACTCAACCGTATCTGTATGCCGATGAAAGATCATACGGATAACAATTTTACTCCTTTGTCTGAAAAATATGTTGAAGAATTTTCTCCGTACTGCAGAAATTTGTATATTGTGTTCGAAAATATTACTCAAATGATTAGTTCGGGCGATTTCTCTCAGGCAGAGCGTATTTCTCAAGAGAGTAAGGCTCTTAAAAAGGAGTTCTCAAATTTGAGAAAGTTGCAAACTGCTCGCTTGCAAGATGAGGAGAGTTTGAAAACTGCTTTTGTTTACTTGAACCTGATTCAGGAGTCGCACGAGTTGTTGAGTGAGGTGCGTAATGCCCTTCGTGGTAGTCAAAAATTCTTTGCGGAAACTTTGACCCCTTACTTCGATGAAGATGAGATAGTTTAACGGTATCGGTTGCCTAAATTTTAGGTTAACACATTGATAAATAATACGTCTATGAAACGAATCTTAGTAGTTGATGACGAAGAAGATATTTGCGAAATTTTAAAATTTAATTTAGAATTTGCAGGATATGAAGTGGATGTGGCTTTCTCTGCGGAGGAAGCCCTCCTTTTGAATATCTCTTCCTATCACCTCCTTTTATTGGATGTTATGATGGGAGAGATGAGTGGGTTTTCTTTGGCAGCACAATTGAAAAAAAATGATTCTACGGCTCATATCCCAATCATCTTTGTAACTGCAAAGGATGCCGAAAATGATATGCTTACAGGTTTTAATCTGGGGGCGGATGATTATGTCTCAAAACCATTTAGAGTTTCTGAAATATTAGCTCGTATTAAAGCTATTCTGAGGAGGGTGCCTTTGCATGATATTCCAACTTCTTCGCTCCCGGAAAATAAACACCTTTATGAGTGCGATGGTTTGGTTGTAGATGAAATTAGAATGCTCGTAAAACTCAATGAACAAGAGATTGTTTTGACGAAGAAAGAGTTTGTGCTATTACTCTTTTTAATGAAGAATGAGGGGAAATTTTTTAGTCGAGAGCAGATAATTGAACAGGTGTGGTCTGACGATGTTACGGTTCTTGAACGTAGTGTAGATGTTACAGTAGCACGTTTGAGAAAAAAAATTGGGTCACATGCTGATTATATAGTTTCTCGGAGTGGTTATGGCTATTGTTTTAAAAAAACTAATTGATTTATTTTATGAAAGCAAAACTAAAACAATTGTCTTATCTGTATATAACGGTTATTTTGTTATCCCTGCTTTTTATTGTTTGTTATATTTTCCTTTTTGCTGATATCTGGGATGCGTTTTTTTTGGATAATTCCAAATTTTGGACATATCTGTTAAGTTTTATTTTTTTTATTCTTTTTGCCTTTATCTCTATTTTTATGATTAGTAGAGTGAGGACTTCATGGGAAGAAAAAGAAAACTTTTTAGCCCATTTAAGAATTTCTCGAGAAGGCTTGGCTATTTTCGATAATCACAAACGATTGTCTCTATCTAATCCCTTGTTTAATCAATATTGTGATTTGATTTCAGATAAGATTTTATCAACCCCGGAGGCTATTCTTGATGTTCCTGAATTTGCTCGGATAGCTCAATTCTTGAATGGTACGGAGGATGATGCTAATAGTGATTCATACGTCTCATTTTCTATTGACAAAAATGGGAAAATATTTAAGGTTAATTGTATCCGTTTGCAAAATAAAGGGTTTGAACTCTCCATAAATGATGTGACGCAGGTGGAAGAGCAAGAACGTTTAAAGAATCAGTTGACCCAAAACATTGCTCATGAATTTAAAACACCCGTTAGTAGTATCCAAGGTTACTTGGAAACTATTTTGAAAGGAAAGGAGAGTGGCGGATTGCCACCTGAAAAGGAACTCTATTTCTTGGAACGTTGCTATGCACAAGGTGAGAGATTGAATAATCTTTTGCAAGATATCTCTTTGTTGAATAAGATGGGGGCTGTTGGTCATATTAGTAAAATGGAGTCGTTTAATCTTTCTGAACTGGTTAAAACCGTGTTAGAAGATGTTTCTCTTAATTTGGACGCGAGCGAAATACAGGTGAACAACCATCTGCCTAATCCTCTCTTTATGCGAGGTAATTTTTCAATGGTTTATTCTATTTTTCGTAATTTGATTGATAATTCTATTTCTTATGCTGGGAGAGGAACTACGATTTTTATCAATTGTTTCCGCTCTGATGAAAAATTTTTGTATATCAGTTTTTCTGATAATGGTGTAGGGGTGGATGATAAGTATTTAAATCGTCTCTTCGAGCGTTTTTACAGAATAGATAAAGGCCGTAGTCGTAAATTGGGAGGAACCGGATTAGGGCTTTCCATAGTGAAAAATGCAGTTGTATTGCATGGAGGTTCTATTTCTGTAAAAAATAGAGTCGAAGGTGGGCTAGAGTTTATTTTTACCCTTGCTCGTTAATTAGGGTAATTCATCCATCAAGAGAGCCTCTTTTACGTAGTCATATCGATTTGAGGCGTTCCATAATATCCACTCTTCGTAGCCTGCGTCATATACAGCTTTTATTTGGTCTCTAATCTCTTTGCTCCCGTATTTGATATGCCCATTTCTCCAAGGGGCGGTGAAGCATTGCAACCATGGCCTTACTACTGCTATTTGAGATGAATCTCTTTTGGATAGTTGTTTTTTTGATAACTTCAATGCTCTATAAATAGTGTTATAAGGGTCGGCATCGGGAATATCAATCCCGAAGGTCTTCGGACCGTAGTGCGAAGGGTATATCATCGGACAAATATTATCTGTCATCGAGGCTATATCTACGTAGTCTTGACCGGTTCTTTCTCTGTCTGTATCGCTTCCTATTACGGTGCCAAATAAGTCTGCACCGTATATAATCCCCTTTTTGTGCAATCGCTTCTCAACGTAGGCAAAAAAGTTATTGAGCGCATCTTCTCTTGTGTAGCTGTTTATATCGACACCATAATTGGCTTGATTGGCATCTTCTCCTATCGGGAAACGAACATAGTCAAATTGTATCTCGTCAAATCCATCTTCAATTGCTTTTTCAGCCAAACTGCATAGGTAGTCCCATACTGCTTCGTTGTAAGGGTTTACCCATATTTGACCTTTAGAATCTGTGAAAAGCGTGCTGTCGGGATTTTGTATGGCTAATTGGGGTTTTGCTTTGGCAAGGTAAGAATCTTTAAAGCAAACAATCCTTCCAATGACGTAGATGTTTTTAGCATGTAGCGTGTCTAATAGGGCCGGCATATTTCTAACAAAACGTTTACATGCTCCAATCTCTTTTGCTATGGGATGCTCCATCTTGTATGTGATATTACCACCATCATTCTTTATGTCTAAAACAATTGTATTCATTCCAGTGGATACAACCAAGTCTGTCAATTCGTTCATTCGTTGTATGCCGGCTGTCGGTCCGGTTACATAGATCCCTTTTACCTTCACCGGAGGAACCAATAAATCTCCATTTCGTTTGATCTCTTTTTTAATTGGAGGTAATGGAGGTATCTCTTTTTCTCGCATGGCTAAAATTGAGTCGATAGTTGGTGCGATAGTGTCTGGAGAGGGGAGGGGAGTTAGAATTGGTGCTTCCTTGTCGGGTTGAATGCTATCCATTTCATTACTCTTTTTTTGCATGGAAGAATTGGAACAGCCGGTTGTTACAATTAATAAGAGTATAGTGTATAGGGCAAATATCTTTCTCATTTGATTTATTTTAGTAGGGTTCAATAAAATTGTATTACGGATTGTAAAATTTATTTCGAGCGGTTTGTTGAGCGAAAGTTGGACGCTGCGATAGAGTTGTAACCAACAGGCAAACGTAAAGTTGTCGAAATTAATCTAAAAGTCCGAAATGTTCATTTCCCCCGTGATTTATACATTTGAAATTTCGAGAGGTGAATTTATAAACACCCCTTTTATGTTCTGCAACATTTAGAAGTTGTTTAAATTTTATTTCGAGCCTATTTGAGAGAGATTTTTAAATCTATTTTTAGTCTTCTTTTGCAGAAAATAGAGTACTATTATCAAAAAAGGAGAATAAAAATAGGTTTAAGGTGAGTACTATAAATTCACCGTTTAAAATTTAAAACGTGTAAATCGCAGATTGATAAACTTTTCGGTAATTTTTGATTTCTTTCGGCAATTTGCTGC
>JAGBVI010000082.1 GCA_017630395.1 Paludibacteraceae bacterium | reverse complement strand
GAGTTCATCCGTAGAGATACAATATGGTTCACAGACAAAGACGAACAAGGTGAAACAAAAGTTTTCCGTCTTTCATCTCTTGGTTTACACAAGAACCTGTCACCATACAATGCTTACAAACAAGGCAAGCTGGTTAAGTTGCCATTCTTGGGTAGTCAGTATTTCAACTTAAACGATTAATATATGGCAAGAGTAGTAAGTAAGAGTATAGCCATCATCGGTGAAGGGGAGACAGAATGGTTCTATTTTGATTCTCTACGTATAGCTTGCCGTTTTCCATTCAAGGTGGCTCCGGACTTTCCGCAACATAGCGACATTCGGCATGTATTGAAGTTGGTTGAATCGTATATAGCCAAACAGTATGACTATATCGTCTGTCTGTTTGACATGGATAGGTTGTATCAATATCCTTCGGAGATGCAACAGTACCAAAGCGCAAAGAAGAAATATAGCACAAAGAAGTATGCTGGACGAGTCATGTTTATTGAGACTAATCCATGTACAGAATTTTGGTTCTTGTTGCACTTCTTGCCAAATGTGGTGTGCAAACACTATGAAAGTTATGAACAGCTACTTCCTGAATTGCAGAAATATATGCCAGGATACGAAAAGACAAAGCGTTATTTCATCCGCACCAATCTTTATAAGTATCTTACTGAAAATGGAGATTTGGAACGTGCTATCAAGAATTCAGAGAAGTTGTGCAAATTGTGCAAGGAAACTCCTGAAGACTTGAAGGCATATTCGGAGATTCATAAGGTGATAGAATTGTTAAACACCTAATAGTTTCCTGAATATAGTTAATAGTTAGAATTTTAAGAAATTAATAGGTATTGTCATTCCAATAGTGAAAAAAGTCGGTAAATAACAGAATAATATAAAATAGTTAAATCATGAAAGCAGATTTCTTATCAAACAGGCCTCTAGGTGAAGACCTTTTAGATGGCAAGTCGCAGGATTATGTCGCAAAGGCCATAAAGAAACATATGGAAGAGGTTGATGCCGAGAAGAACAATGTTAATACACTTCCTCGCATTATTGGTGTGGAAGGAACATGGGGATCTGGTAAGTCAAATATGCTTCTACGATTACAAGATAAGCTGAAATCTAATTATTATTTCTTTACATATGATGCTTGGGGAAATCAAGAGGATTTGCAACGTAGGTCTATCTTAGAACAGTTGACCGATAATCTAATTCAAAAAGAACTGTTAGTTAAGGAGACTGAAATAACAATTCTTGATACTGATCTTGACCAAGAACCAACAGTAAAGAAATGTAGTTGGAAAAGAAGGTTATTTACTTTGGTTGCAAGAAAGTCAACGACACATGATGTAACTATTCCTAAAATGGAAAGTTCCACTAAAGCTTTTGCTTTGATGTTGTTAATAACTACGATAATACCCACAATGATGGATGCGATGAAACCTGATTCGGCACCTTCTTGGTATTTACTTGCAATTCTAGGAGCAACACTTCTTCCGTTTATCGTTTTTTATATTTGTAAAAAGATAAATAAGTGGACATGGTGTGAGATGTGGAAAATGTATCAGACAGAGGGTAAAACAGATACTGCTACTTATACAATAAGTGAATTAGAACCTTCAGTTACAGAGTTTCGTAAATGGTTGAATGATTTAGCAGATTCTTTAAGAGAAGGTATGCATTTGGTAATTGTTTTTGACAACATGGATAGACTACCTAGGGAGAAGGTACGCCAACTATGGTCATCTATACAAACCTTTTTTGCTGGTAAAGATTATAACAAAGTTTGGTGTATTGTTCCATTCGATCGAGAACACTTGGCTAATGCATTTGCTGAAGAAAATGCAGCAGCAGAGAAGAAACTACCCTTAACAAATTACTTTATTGAGAAAACATTTCCTGTTGTATATCGAATTCCTGCACCAATAATAACGGACTATCGCGGTGTGTTCAAAGATTTATTCAATAAGGCCTTTGGCGTAAGAGATGAACAAGACTTAATAAATCGTTGCTATCGTTTAAAACACCCTACACCTAATATGAGAGAGATGATATCATTTATAAATAAATGTGTATCACTATGTCATACATGGGAGAATGAAATCAGATTGACAAGTATAGCACTTTTTGAATTAAATAAAGATATTATTTTTGATGATAATAAACCAGATGAGGTTATTGTAAGCGGTGAATACATCGGAAAGTTTGGAAGCATAATAGAAAATGATGAAAAATTGCCAGTTGAGATATCTTCACTAGTGTATGGTGTTCCCAAGAAAAAATCAGCTCAGTTACCTCTTAAGAACTTGACAGAAAAAGCACTTGCTAGCAAAAATGCATCAAATTTCGATCTGTATGCTAACGAACAACAGGAGTTCTTTGTCATTCTGGATGAAGTTACAAGCGGAATGGATTCTTCTTATTTGGATAATGCCATCAATCATATCTCAAAAATCATTAGAAACAATGTTACAGAAGATAATTTAAAATTGATTGATAGAATCTGGTTACGACTAGGACGAGTATACCTTAAAAGAACGCAGAATGAGACTTCTTTTAGAAATGAAGTACAATTATTGATGGATAATTGCTATAAGCAAGAACAGAAAGAAGATATAGCTAAAAAGTTTTTAGAATTATTTACCACATCGGAGAAAAATCAACATAAGGGAGAAGAGTGGTTTATGACTTATAAAGGCTTTGATGCTTATACTAAAGAGAATGCCATTAATGTTCAATTGCCAGAGACGATTCTAAATGCTGAGAATTTTGTTGATTATATTATATCAGCAAAAGATAAATATATAAATTACCCTATATATTGTGATAATTGCGAACTTAATGTATATGTTGCAGACCGAATAAAAGAAGGTGTTGATTTTTCAGATGCAATTAAACTTCTAAAAGATGATGTACGTTATGACCTAAATGATCTTTTGATAGCAACGAGGGGTATTATTGAAGGTAAAACCGCTACAGATGATAATATAGAGTCAGTACTTAATATGTGTAAAGTGTTGTCAAATGGACCTCTAAAGCTAAATGTCAATCTTGCCTATCTTGATTCTTTATCACATGATGGAGCGGTGTTATATGATTTGCAACTATTGAGAGCTTTGGAAGGGAAGGAAATTAGTGGAGAAAAAGAATCTTATTACGCAAATCTGGCAGAACTCGCATATAGTTATACAGATAGTTATGGCATATGGAAGAAAACACTTACCAGCAGTACTATGGTTATGAAAAACGTGATGGCATGTCTCATTAAGAATAACCAGCACCTTGGCGATCTAAATGAAATTGAAGATGTTTTAACGGAAATGTCTAATATCAGAACTCTAACCAATGTTGAACACGGTTTACTAATAAGATTTATTAATGATTTGGGTAAAAATACTCTTAATGATGTAGAGAAAAAGGTGGTACTGTCAAATGTGTTCGGAAATGAAATGTGGTGTAAAGCACTTATTGAAGAAAACTGTCCGCTTTCCACCGCTATTCTAGATAAGTTCTACCATGATTTTAATGAGCAATCAATAACAGCATTTATGACTTCAAATAATGCTTGGGTAACATTGAACAATAGTTACTGGTTGCGTGTCCTAAAAACACTTATCGATACAAAGGAATTTAAACAAACTTGCTCTGAGAAATTAGTAGAGATAACAACGCATATTATTGATGGCATATTTACAGGCCATATAATTGACAAAAATGAAAATATGGATCTTCAGTCGAAAATTCTTTCTTGGGCTGAATTTAATAAGGTATCATCTAAAGTAATTGATATGATGGGCAAATTAGGAGGGCAACTAACTATCAATGTCTTCAAGTTTAAATCCCTGCATCATTACATGGAAAAGACGAGAGGATATGAGACACAATATCTGAATTATGTATTAAAACCTACAATAGGTAATAATGAGGTACAAGGCATTATTTATGATAACAAGGATTTTTATAAACCGTTGTTGCATACTAATTTGGACCAGGCTTCAGATCTTAAGAAAGAAATGATTAATTCCTATGATAATTCTACCCATGAAGGGTTTAAGACTATGATTAAAGGACTACAGATTCTACCTAAAACTGAAACGATAGATAGCGTTGATGTGGCTAGCTAAATATGTTGTATTCTCTAATTTTCTATGAATATGAAGTATAATAGTTCGAGTTTTTGTCAACTCTAATTAAGATTCACGCCATTAGTTATATGTTTTTAAAAGTTCCATATTAAATAGGAATAGCACAAATGACACAAAATGTATATAAAACGGACGATGGAAATACCGTCATAGCCAATATGATGAATGACATTACTGATGTCAGTTTAAGGAATATATTCTTAAATTTCATTCATATTCAATAGCACCAGTAATATCAAAATTGGTGTTTAATGTATTTGGGGTTCTTCCTGTGGATTCTATAGCAAGAATTGTTAGTCGTCAATTATTTGAATTAGCAAAAGAAGAATTGCTTAACTTAAAGAAAGTTGCTTTGCCTCAGGAAATAAAGACTTTGTTGAATAGCGATTTAAAGAAAAAAGAACAAGAGAAGATATTAATAGGCATATCTTTAGACATAAACCAATTGGGAGCACTTTTTTTTACATGGAGAAAAATTAGGATACAAATTCAGTTCTTACCGATTTAAAGAAACTCCCCAAAACATAAATAAGGAGAATCTTCCAAATTTCGCTTATATTGATGATAATGACATTTTGCATAGAGTTAGAGGAGATTTGCTATGGCCTTTAACCTAAAGAAAATGTGCAAAATTACCCAAAAACAAGGTGAAAAAACTAAAAAATTGGCTGAATATGTTATATTTTTCTTATTCTTCTCCTTTTTACTTCTTGAGAATCGAATATTTGACAAAATTCCGAAAAAATTACTTCTAATTTTTCTATTCAATTCTCAGATAATTAAAAAAGAGGGTGCTTCAAAAATTGAATTTTGAGACACCCCCTTTACATTTTTCAGGATGGAAAATTTATTGTATATCTTCAATTTTTAGATTTAATTATGCAATATTCTGAAATACAACAATTTACAATCTCCTTACAAATCGATAAATTGCTGATTTTTACACGTAAAAATACGGCTTAAAACGTTGAGCTTCAATGCGATACAAGAGTTATTTCCCGATGCAAAACTTCTTAAAAATATTACCCAAAACCTCATCAGTGGTAATTTCGCCGGTGATTTCGCCTAAGTAGTGCAAGCATTCGCGGATGTCCTGACTGAGGAAGTCGCCGGAGATGCCTTGTTCTAATCCGTCTATCACTCGTAAAATCGACTCATGCGCATTCTTCAACACCTCATAGTGCCGCATATTGGTTACCATCACATCGTTCTCTCCTACTTCCGGCAACTGAGCCAATGTAAACAATTGCTCCTCCAACAGTTCCGTATTTTCTTGAAGTTTGGCCGAGATAAATAGTTTTTCACAATCAAATTGCTGATAATAGGATTTCAACATCTCCTTTTTAGACTCATCAATCTGATCCATCTTGTTGAAAATCATCATATACTTCTTCCCTTCTAAGCGAGCTGCAATGGTGGATATCATCTTTTCTAAATGTCCTACCGGCTGCGTAGAATCTATCAACCACAAAATTATCGATGCTTTATCCATCATCTGGAAACTTCTCTCTATCCCCAAATTCTCTATTGTGTCTGTTGTCTCTCGCAATCCTGCTGTATCTATGAAACGGAATAAAACTCCGTTCAACTGTATCGTGTCTTCAATCACATCGCGAGTGGTACCATGTATATCAGAAACAATGGCTTTCTCCTCCTTCAAAAGATAATTTAAAAGGGTCGATTTTCCGGCATTGGTCTCCCCTATTATCGATACCGGAACTCCATTCTTAATAGCATTTCCCACTCCAAAAGAACGCTTCAACTTGCCAATCTTAACCTCAATTTCATTTGCCAAATCCATCAACTCTGTCCGGTCGGCAAACTCCAACTCTTCATGGTCACTAAAGTCTAACTCCAATTCAACCAACGAAGTGAATGTCAACAGACGATCTCGCAATAGAACAATCTCTGACGAAAATCCGCCCCTCATCTGATTCATCGCCAAACGATGTGAAGCTCGACTCTGAGAAGCGATCAAATCGGCAATAGCTTCGGCCTGACTCAAATCCATTTTTCCGTTAGAAAAAGCCCTCTGCGTAAACTCGCCGTGAGTAGCCATACGGCAACCTTTCGACAATAATAACTTCAGAATCTCTTGCTGAATAAATAGCGAGCCATGACATGCAATCTCAACAGAATTTTCTCCTGTAAAAGAGTTGGGCACACGAAAAAGAGTAAGCAACACTTCATCTATCACTTCCCCACTATCATTTACAATATTTCCATAATGCACCGAATACCCCTTTGCACTCTTCAAAGAGAAATCCTTTTTCACCGATGAAAAAATAGAATCAGAGATATCAATGGCCTGTACACCCGATATACGAATAATTGCGATGGCACCCATGCCGGAGGCTGTAGAAACAGCACAAATTGTATCGTTTTGCATAATAAATTTTCTTTACAACTAATCCAAACTCCCATTTTGAATTCGAAAAAATGAAAAACCCGAACAAAATCGGAAAGCAACGTGTTAATAGTGCAAAAATAACAAGCAGAATTGAATTATAATAGGAAAAAGAGAAAGATTTTCAGAAATAAGGTGATTTCTATAAATTAGAGTTACCTCCCAATTTTTGATTCCCTTGTCGATATCTTACAAAGATTGAATTCTGTTTCGATGAATTTAGAAGCTGTTTAAATTTTATTAAAAAAAAAATTTAGAGTTTCACTCTCTTATTTTCGGCATCTTTGAGATTCTTTTTAACCTATTTTATTCTCCTTTTTTAATAATAGTCCACTATTTTCTGCAAAAGAAGACTAAAAATAGATTTAAAAATCTCTCTCAAATATGCTCGAAATAAAATTTAAACAACTTCTTAGAAGCTGTTTAAATTTTATTTAAAATGTAGAACAATTCCACAAAAAGGCATTTTAAGACTAAAAGAAATAAAAAAAAATCAACAAATCTAACAAAAAGAATATCAACACTTTTCTAACTCAATCTAAATATTTATCTTTGCGGAAAAATTTAAAAACCAAAAAATACAGATCAATGATGCAAAATTCGATCGGCGAAAATGCCGGAAAAGTCTGGAGACTTTTAAATGAGAATGGCGAAATGACTTTCGCTCAAATTAAGAAAGGTTTAAAAGCAAAAAACGAGGAGTTATACCTTGCTTTAGGCTGGTTGTTCAGAGAAAATGCAGTATATAGCTGCGAAAAAGAGGATAATGTCTTCTATGGATGCAAGTAATTAAGGCTATGCCATTAGTACTTGAAAGAGAATTTAGTGCGTCATTATATGCTGATTGAAAGACATATTCTGACGCACTTTAAATTTTTAGACCACCCAAAAATCATCCACTATATAAAGTTCCTTTTTGGCCCTCGTCATAGCAGTATAGATCCACTGATAAACGTAAGGTTTCGCTTGATTGGAGAAGTACCTTGGAATATCCAAATAGACATAATCCCACTCCCCTCCTTGCGACTTATGGCACGTCAAAGCAAAACCATATACAGCTCTCAATGCATTCAAATAAGAATCTTTTGGCAGACCTTCTTTAAATTCTTCTGTATTTTGAATTTTTTGTTTTTTTTCCTCCTCTTGATTAGACGGCCGACCTACTTGTTTTGACTTTGAGTTTCTCGCATCAAATTTTTCCTTCATTCGATAATAATAATCGATGAACAACGTTTTTTGTTACTCCTGAGAAAGATTAGTCCTATTCGTATAAAGAATCTCTTCTATCAAATATTGCGAATAAACTTTCCGGCTTTGCAGTTCTTTTACCGAAACATATAAAAATGTTAGTCCGGCACGTTTCTCTCTGCGTCCAATCTCCTCTACCTCCACCAAATCGCCATTCAACAAACCGCTTATCAAATTATTTTGCGTAACCAACAATAAATCACCCTTTGACAAAGTTGGCATATTCAGACCAAACGCAGGACGCAGAAATTTAGTCAACTCGCTACATTGTCTGTTGGAATAACATATCAAGGTAGAATTCTCATAACCTACCTTTTTTGTTCTCTCGATATAAGCACTCACTAGCGTCCAATAAAATTTAAAACTTAAACTCAAATTGCAGTTGAACAGTCTCATCATCCGCATCCTCGATAGTTTCGGAGCCTTTAAAAAGGTCTCTGATGGAGGTCTTGTCGGTCAAGACTCTGCTCAGAACTCGGAGGACATTGAACGTTGTTCTTCCAAGCTGACAATCGTGCTGGACGATGGCCACAAGGCAGTATGTGATGACTGCAACATATATCTGTATTCTCACAGCATTCTCGCTGGTTCCCCAAAAGGAGAGCACGCGAAGATGCTGTTTTATCCACCTGAAGAACAGTTCCACCTGCCATCTCTACTTATAGAGCATTGCAATGTCCTTAGCCTCGATCGTAAAGTCATTCGTAAGGAATGTGAACGTCCGCTTCAGTTCAGGAGCATAGTAAACTATCCTCCTCAACTCAGATGGGTACTTGGCCTTTGTCAGCTGGCCAGTCAGTCTTATGGTCTGTTCAAGCAGCACATTGTCATCCCCATCCAACAGTTCATCTTCAGCTACCACTTCGTACTTGAGATGCTCCTTCGCTCGGATGATAAACATGGAACCAATACTCTGTATTCTATACAATCTTGCAAGGTCATAGTAGCCTTTGTCAAAGATATAGAACGCATTAGGCTCGTAAGGTACCTCATCCATTGCATTCACGTCATGAAGTTTCGCTTCAGTAATGCGAATGTAGGTAGGAATCTGAGGACCACATCAAACAAGGTGTGCACCTTGATTCCGCTCTTGGTTTTACGGAAGTATGCCCACTCGAACAGACTCATGCAGAGATCTATCGTCGTCGAATCGAATGCGTAGAATTTGCCATTGAGAACGAACGGCTTTGTGATTCTCTTGCTCTGGGCAAGGTTAATCATATGGTAGGCAAACTCCTCAAATATCTTGTAATCTCGGTTGGCGTTAGCATAAGACAGATTGCTAAGCTTTATGTTTCCACTACCGAAACCGAGATGGTAGCTCTTACTCTTGATGGCATCAATGATCGCAGCGACTTCCCTGAGTCTGTCACAGCCCGCGAGTTGTCCGAACATCATGACAAGGAGTTGATTCCAACAGGTGAAATGCTTCACCCACTTATCTCCTTCGTGTCTTTTTACAATGCCATCAAAGACTCTTTTAGGAAGAAAACTAACGAGTTGACTGAATATGTATTTGCCTGCATTCATGCTTG
Source organism: Paludibacteraceae bacterium (assembly GCA_017630395.1). Lineage (GTDB taxonomy): Bacteria > Bacteroidota > Bacteroidia > Bacteroidales > Paludibacteraceae > UBA1181. Next base: position 30,118 of record JAGBVI010000082.1, on the reverse strand, counting down.
TCCGATTCTAATGTCGGCAGCAAATATGCGAAATCTATTCAAATCGACACGCAATGTTTTCTGTTATATTTAACTATATGTTAATAAGTTACAAAGGTTTGTCAAAAAATCTTTTGGACACTAGTGAAAAAAAATTATTCTCCATTTCCAAAGATAATAAAATTCTTTTACATTTTTCTATAAAATTCAAATAAATTATCCTATGCACTATAGTAGGTTCTATAATCGTATTTTAACGCATCATCTGCGCAAATCCTTTTTTGGGTAAGCTGTCGTAGTCTGACTTCAAATAAGCTTCAATTTTCCTATATAACACACCCAAAATACACTTTTCAATATAATTTTCACTCGAAAATATACACTTTTCAATATATTTTAGAGCGAAAAAGATACACTTTTCAACACAACTCTTTCTCTAATATCCTCTCTATTTGCCCAACATAATAAAACGGGACGTTGATCAACTTGAACTGCTTACCTCCCAAGGTTGTCACATTATTAATAGAATAAGGATTAGACCAAACTCTGATTGCTATGGCGTGCGGAGCTTTTTCCATAAAAAGATGCAACGATTTAAGTTTGGCATTATGTCCGAACTTCACCTCTATCGGAACCACTAAGCTCTTGAACTGATAAAGAAAATCAACCTCTGCATCAGACCCCTCCTTGTCTCTGCGCCAATAGTTATGACGAAGTGCTATATCATTGTCATACGCCACAAGTTCTTGAGCCACTATATGTTCCGCTATCCTGCCTCGCCACACGTCACATATATCTTTTGCAGAAAAAACATAGTTCTGCACTTTGGATGCATAATTAACAATACCCGTATCCACCCACAACAATTTAGGACGTTTCTTAAAGTTGGGCAATATCGGAACTTGGGTATCTGATGTTGGATAGACCAACTCTGTCAACATAGCTTTAGCGATGATTTGAAAAGCCTCGCTCATCTCTCTCGACCGATAGCTGGTTCCGCCAAATCCTTCAAACGAGATGGTCTCTGCCGCACTCTGCCAACCATAACTCATTATCGTGCGTATCACCTTCACCATTGTTTTGCTGCTTGTATATTTCTCCACATCATCTTTGTAGGCTTGCAACAATGAGTTAAACACGCTCGCACACGACAAGATGTCTCTCTTTTTAGCATACTGCACAATCACCGCCGGCATTCCACCCACCAAAACATACTCCCTAAAGAGCTGCATCACACGGTCATGAACAACAGACTCAACACTGAAATTCTCTACAAGTTCTTTGTCAAAATCTTCGCCCAATCCGCCTAAAAATTCCAAAAAAGAACACGGACGCAATGACATAAACTCTACTCGCCCCACCGGAAATGAGATTTTACGGACATCCATCACCGTCTCTAACAAAGAACCTGCCACAATTACATGAATCTCCGGAGCTTCTTCATAGAAATAACGCAACATAGCAACCGCCTTTTTTGAGTTTTGTATCTCATCTATGAAAAGAAGTACAGAACCATCTTTTTGCTCCTGCTTTTTATGAAAATAGATAGATTGCAACAATTGACCCACATCATCTGTCTGTTCAAATAACTCGGATTCTTTACTACGTTCTAGATTAAGATGCAAAAGTATCAAACTCCTTGGCAAACTCTTTCACCAAGGTTGTCTTACCAACCTGACGAACACCCCTTATTATCAAGGGTTTCCTATCTTCAGAATATCTCCATTCTCTTAATTTATGTACTGCTAATCTCCTTATCATACGCTATGTTTTTTGTAATAAAATGACGGTACAAATATAACATTTTTGTAATAAAATGACGGTATAATTATGATTTTTTTGTAATAAAATGGGGGTTAAATTATAAAAATATTGTAATAAACAGACGGTATAATTCTTTAATTTTTGTAACAAACAGACGATTAATTTCACAATTTATTGTAACAAAATGACGGTATAATACTACGATTCTTGTAACAAAAAGACGGTTAATTTCATAATTTATTGTAATAAAAAGATGGTATAATACTACGATTCTTGTAACAAAAAGACGGTATAATTCTATGATTTTTGTAATAAAAAGACGGTATATTTCTTGTAACAAAAAGACGGTATAATTCTATAATTCTTGTAACAAACTGACAGTATAATTATTTGATTTTTGTAACAAAGTATGCCCCTCAATTTTGACTGATGCAATAGACCGGTGTTGCGATATATTGCAAAAGAGACGGAGATGAGTTATGATTCTACATTTGCTTCCTCCTATACATTCGCAATGTAGAAAAATCTGTAAAAAAAGCCCCCTGAAACTCTATCAGAACATCTCGGCTCTCGTACTCTCTGACATAGAACGATTGCGCTCTTTCATGCTTAATTGATAGGTGATTACCTCGTTGTAGAGGGTTACAGGATTGTCTTTTGAATAGGTCTCATAAGAAACAAATCCACCACGAATGGTATCCTCCATCAAACGCTCCGGATGCCACCCTTTTCCAATGTAGAAAAACATTTGATAGGTACCATTTGCTAACTTAAAAGTGTAGGTACTATCAGCACAAACATAAGCATGACAAACTACTTTCCCTTTTTCATTCTTCTCCTTTATCACCGCTATCATATCAAATGCCAAAGGAGCTGTCACCTGCACATCAGAATTAAATTTGGAGGTACACTCCCTATTGGCACCAAAATAGGAGCTATATGGAGTGGAACCTTGAGGCAACTGGTTTTTACCATACTTCTCGATATCCGATTCTCTTTGCAATAAACTATCGCGCAAAAAAGTAGCACGTTCCGTTAATTTGTCATTCGGGAAGGCATGCAAAAATTCATTGTAGGCCTTTACCGTGTTGCGCTTGTGCTTGCGTTGGAAATAAGACTCCTCCAACAAAGACTTTTTTTGATTGATTTTACGATTGTATTTGCTCTCCGGATAGTGATCTCGGAACGAGACATATTCCATTACCGTATGGCGCCTTAAAGCCGAATAATAATCGACCGTCTCTTTAAAACAAGTGATGGCTATCACATAACCGAGTAGCAACAATACCGCTACTCCGGCAACGATTTTCATTATTTTATCCTCATTCATACGCTTTACGCTTTAAGGCAACCTTTAGAAGCTGCTTAGATTTTATAAAAAAAAATAATTTAGCGCTTTACGCTCTTATTTTCGGCACCTTTGAGATTCTTTTTAAGGTGGGTTCTATAAATTCTTTTCGTAGAATTTTATCTCAAGTCGGCTACCCAAACTCTATACCTTCAAACAGAGAGAACGAACCTTATTGGCAATTCCCTCAGCATCCATACCATAGATATGATACAACTCCTCTTGCGTACCATGCGCCACAAACTCATCCGGCAATCCTATTCTGTGAAGTTCTACATTCAATTGATTATCAGAAAGGAACTCTAACACAGCCGAACCAAATCCACCTTTTATCACGCCATCTTCCAATGTCACAATGGTTTTGTATTTCGACGCAATCTCACGCAACAAATCCTCGTCCAACGGTTTCAAAAACAACATATTGTAGTGAGCAACAGAGATTCCCTCCTCTTCCAACTGACGAGCAGCTTGTACTGCTTGATTTCCTAACGGTCCTAATGTGAGCAGAGCCACATCTTTACCCTCTTTCAAACAAACTCCTTTTCCAACCTGCATCTCCACCATATCATGATGCCAATCCATCAACACGCCTTTTCCGCGCGGATAGCGAATCATAAATGGTCCGTGTCCGGGCAACGAAGCTGTGTACATCAAATTGCGTAACTCCACCACACTCATAGGGGAAGCAATCGTTAGATTAGGCACACAACGGAAAGCAGCCAAATCGAATGCCCCGTGATGCGTTGCTCCGTCAGAACCCACCAATCCTGCACGGTCCAAACAGATTACCATATCCAAATTTTGCAAAGCCACATCATGTATCACATTGTCGTAGGCACGTTGCATAAAAGATGAGTAGATGTTGCAAAATGGCATTAATCCTTGCTTCGCCAAGCCTGCAGAAAAGGTCACTGCGTGCCCCTCTGCAATACCCACATCAAACACTCGCTCAGGCATCTCATGCATCAAAAACGACATTGAACAACCAGATGGCATGGCAGGCGTGATACCCACCACCTTGTCGTTCATCTTGGCTAAATCAACCAAGGTATGACCAAACACATCTTGGAATAATGGCGGAGTATCTTTCGTAATCACCGGCACTACTCTCTCTCCTGTCTCTTTATTGAATTTGCCTGGTGCATGCCACTCTGCTGCACTCTCTTCGGCTGGTTTAAAGCCTTTTCCTTTTACCGTTTTCAAATGCAACACCTTGGGTCCTTTGTAATTCTTTATCTCCCGCAGAATTTTAATCAGCGAAAAGATATCATGACCATCAGCCGGACCAAAATAACGGACATTCAAACCCTCAAAAATATTTTGCTGGTTGGTGATAACCGCCTTCAAAGAGTTGTTGAAACGAATCAATCGACCCTTTCCCTCATTTTTTAATAGTCCCAACTTCATCAAGAGCATGGAGAAACGATGACGCCACTTATTGTAAGCTTTAGAGGTAGTCAATTTCACCAAGTATTCACTCATTCCTCCCACCGGAGGCGTATCAATGGCCATGTGGTTGTCATTCAAAATAATCAGCAAATCGTTGGATGAGCAAGAAGCGTTGTTCAATCCTTCAAAAGCCAATCCGCCCGACATAGCAGCATCACCAATCACAGCCACCACATGGGTACCTTTCTCCCCCTTCATCTTGGCTGCTATCGACATACCCAATGCTGCCGAAATGGAGTTGGAAGCATGCCCGGCCACAAATGAGTCATACTCACTCTCATGCGGATTAGGGAAACCACAAATACCACCCAATTTACGATTGGTATGAAAATTGGTCCGACGACCGGTCAAAATCTTATGACCGTATGCTTGATGACCCACATCCCATACAATTTGGTCTTTCGGCATATCAAACACATAATGTAGAGCAACTGTCAACTCGATTACTCCCAAACTTGCTCCTAAGTGTCCCGGATTGTTGGCCAACTCATCAATGATAAATTGTCGCAATTCCTTGCAAACTTGCGGCAATTGTTCTTCCGACAATCTCTTAAGGTCGCTCGGATATTCTATTTTATCTAACAATCTTTCCGATTTTTCGCTCATGTTTCTCTCCCAATTTAGAAGTCATCAAACGAGAGCATCACTTTTGATGACCTCTTTGCCGACATACCTCTATTCTTTCAACGTTTATTTATCAAGTAGAAAGTAGTTCAAAAAAAGATTTGAAACAACTCTCTGTTACGCGATAATTACAAAATTTTGTTATCACATAGTAATATCGCAAAATCTATTACGCAAAAGTAAATATTTTCATCGAAATTTATATATATTTGCGTAAAAATAAGATGTAATTTTCAAGAAAATTATTTTCGATAATCTCTACCGAGTTAATCGAGGTGATTTTGAGAAGCTGTTTAAATTTTATTATAAAATTGATTTTTGAGCTTCACTCTTTTTTTCTGCATCATTGAAGCGCTTTTTAAGCTATTTTCACTATTCTTTTTTGATAATAGTCCACTATCAACTTCAAAAGAATAATAAAAATAATCTTAAAAATCACTCTCAAATAGGCTCGAAATAAAATTTAAACAACTTCTGAAAATTTCAGGTTGCGAAATATTGCTTTTGCATCCATTCTTGTAATAAGTTTTGCTAATAACATAAAATAGATATTGTATGAGAAAAATATTTGTAATTTTATCTGTGGGAATGATATTTTCTTCCTGCGTTACCAAAAAGGAGTTCAACGAAACAGCCTCCAGCTTGTATGATTGCAAAAAGAAATCAGAGGCTCAGTGTCAAGAACTTAGCGATGCCAGAAAACAAATTGCACTATTGCAATATGACTCAGCCGCAGCCCAAAAAAAGATTCATAATTTGATTTCGGATTCCATTGACAAATCCAAAAGATTGCATCAAGCGGAATTAGAAATTGCTAACTTAAAAGGTCTTAACCAAAAATTAAGCGATAAATTAACCAATACGAAGAGCGACGCTGAGATAAAAAAATTGTTGTCTGACCTTCAATCTACACAAGAAAAATTACAAAAAAGAGAGGATGCACTTGCTGCTGCTGAAAAAAATCTAAAGATTTCATCGGATCAGATAGCAGAAAAGGAATCTAAATTGAAAGAATTAAGCGACATTGTTTCTAAGCAAGATAGTTTGATGAAAAACCTTCGTAAGAAAGTGGCTGACGCGCTTCGTGGTTACGAAGGAAACGGATTGGAAGTGGTGAATAAAAACGGAAAAGTTTATGTGTCTCTCGAGGAGAAATTATTGTTTAAATCCGGAAGTTGGGATGTCGATGAAAAAGGGGTAAAAGCCCTTGCAAAACTATCTGATTTCATGGCTGATAACCAAGACATCAACATGGTAATCGAAGGTCATACAGACGATCGTCCGTACAAGGGTTATGGCAACATCAATGACAATTGGGATTTGAGTGCTAAACGTGCTACTGCCATCGTTCGTATCCTTCTTCAAAATAAAAACATTAATCCGGCTTGTATCTCTGCTACCGGTCGTGCAGAATTTGTTCCTTTAGACAATGCCCAAACAGCAGAAGCAAGAGCGAAAAATCGCCGTATAGAGATAATTTTGAGTCCAAAGATGGACGAACTTTTAGAGGCTATGTCTAATAATGCTGAATAATGCAACTACAAACAGTTGTCAAAATAAATAAAGAACTGAACATCGATTACAACAGCAAGATATTGATGTTCGGTTCTTGCTTTTCCGAACATATCGGAAATCGTTTGCAATTTTTGAAATTTTCTGTAGAGAACAATCCGTTAGGCATCCTGTTCAACCCTTTTTCTATCAGTCAAACTATTCAACGTATCATCCAAAACAAACCATTTTCTGAAGCAGATTTATTTGAACATGAAGGCGTATGGAATAGTTTTTCGCTCCATAGCGAATTTGCCGCTCTTTCTTCGAAACAGTATTTGGAGAATGCTAATCAAAAATTAGATGCAACACATTCTTTTCTAAGAGATTGCGACTACCTTTTTATTACATTAGGTACAGCTTGGATATATCGCCGAATTGAAACGGGCGAAATTGTAGCCAATTGTCACAAAGTTCCTGCTTCATTCTTTAACCGTTCAAGAGAATCTGTTGTCAACATCGTATCCGTTTTATCGGATATGATAACTCAACTAAAAGCTTTTAATCCTGCCCTCCAAATCATCTTCACCGTAAGTCCGATCAGACATTGGAGAGATGGAGCGCATGACAACCAAATCAGCAAGTCTTCTCTGCTCCTTTCCATCGAAGAAATTCAAGATCAATGGAGTGATATTCACTATTTCCCGGCCTACGAAATCATGATGGACGAACTGAGAGATTACCGCTTCTATGCAGAAGATATGATACACCCGAATACCCTTGCCATCAACTATATTTGGGAAAAATTTTGCGAATTTTCATTTGACAACGGGGTAAAAACAGATATTTCAGAGATAGAAAAAGTAGCTCGTTCCGTTGCACACAGGCCTCTTAATCCGGGAAGTCCGTCCCACAAAAAATTCAAAGCCAATACTTTGCAACAAATCGAGGAACTTCAAAAAAAATTCCCTGCAATCAACTTCCAAAGAGAACGGGAGCAACTTCTTTGATTTCCTATCTCCTAACAGCCCCTCTCTCAATCCACTTTCTTTAAGACCAAAGCAGTACGAGACGGAATGTACAATTGTAACCATGCCTTATCTTTCACTTCAGACTCTTTATCCACATCCTGCGTAAAGTAGGTTTGCTCTTCTTGCACTAAGCCAAATCCGCCATATTGTTTATCGTCTGAACTCAAAATAAGGTCATACTTACCCGGTTCTGTCAAGATACCATAATCTGAAAAAGATTTATTAGGATGAAAATTAAATACAAAAACAAAGTCTAAACGACGGAAAGCCAATACTTGGTCGTCCGACTTATCCCAAAGTTCGATAATTGGAGATTCTGCAAATTTACGCTCAGCAGTCACAATTTTGATCATGCTCTTATCAAAATCTCCCAAATATTTGTATTTCAGATCTGTATCATCCACCAAATGCCATTGTCTGCGAGCATGCTTATAGGACCAACCATTCCCTTCTCGAGGGAAATCAATCCATTCCGGATGACCAAATTCATTTCCCATAAAGTTCAAATATCCACCATTGATCGTAGAGATGGTAATCAAACGTATCATCTTATGCAAGGCAATCGCCCTATCCATCATATAAGAGGAGTCGAACAAACGAGACATGTGCCAATACATATCCGCATCGGCCAAACGGAACATTATTGTTTTATCTCCCACCAATGCTTGGTCGTGACTTTCAGCATAACTAATCACCTTTTCATCTTGCCTACGATTGGTTAAAGTCCATAAAATATGTCCGGGTTTCCACTCTTCATCTTTTACCTCCTTAATCATTTTAATCCAGAAATCCGGAACACCCATTGCTAAGCGATAATCAAAACCAATTCCACCATCCGCAATTTTAGCAGCCAATCCGGGCATTCCACTCACATCTTCTGCAATGGTGATTGCACGCGGATTAACCTCGTGAATCAACTGATTTGCCAAGGTTAAATAACATATCGCATCACCATCTTGGTTGCCATCATAATAGTCGGCATATCCGGAGAACGCTTTTCCCATACCATGGTCTAAGTAGATCATCGAAGTCACTCCATCAAAGCGGAATCCATCAAAATGAAACTCTTCCAACCAATATTTACAATTAGAAAGCAAGAAATGTATCACCTCGTTTTTTCCATAGTTGAAACAATAGGAATCCCACAGGGTGTGTTTACCCCTCTCTCCATCATGAAAATATTGATAAATAGTACCATCTAAAGCACTTAATCCTTCATTTTCATTTTTCACGGAATGAGAATGCACCAAATCCATTATTACCGCCAATCCCATGCCATGAGCCGTATCAATCAACTCTTTCAGTTCTTCCGGAGTACCAAACCGTGAAGAGGGAGCAAAAAAACTGGAAACATGGTATCCAAACGAACCATAATAAGGATGCTCCTGGATAGCCATCAACTGAACACAATTATATCCATCTTCGGCAATACGAGGCAAAATGTTATCCTTAAACTCTCTGTAAGTGGATACCTTTTCCTCCTCGCCGGACATTCCGATATGAGCTTCATAAATCAGCAAAGGAGTTGTATTGGGTTTAAATTTTTTTGTCTTGAATGTATAACTAGTTTCCGGAGCCCAAACCTGCGCACAAAAAACCTTTGAACAATCATCTTGCACCACTCGCCTACACCACGCCGGAATTCTCTCTCCACAACCTCCATTCCAATAAACCTTCATCTTATAAAGGTCGCCATGGTGCAACATATCTTCTGTCAACTCCAACTGCCAAACCCCATTTTTCGAAGGTTTTAACTTATACTCTTCACTCTCCTTCCAATCGTTAAATGTTCCTACCAAATAGATGGCTGTTGCATTAGGTGCCCACTCTCTAAATATCCACCTTTTGGCCTCTCTATGCAAACCAAAATAGAGGTAACCTGATGCAAATTCAGATAAAGTCGTGGAGCCATTGTAGGTTAACGACGAAACTTTTTTTGAATAATATTTATAACGAGCCACTATCGCATCTTGATAGGGTTTTAACCAAGGATCTTTTTTTATCAACTTCAACATTTCCATTTACTTTAAATTAAAGTGAGATCAATAAATTCACTGTTTTAAGAAGTTGTTTAAATTTTATAAAAAAATATTTTAGAGTTTTACTCTCTTATTTTCTGTATCCTTTAGATTCTTTTTAACCTATTATTATTCTCCTTTTTTGATAATAGACCACTATTTTCTGCAAAATAAGAATAAATACAGATTTAAAAATCTCTCTCAAATAGGCTCAAATAAAATTTAAACTACTTCTAACTTTTATAAGTTCAAATCCTATGGGATAAACTCTTCGGTACTTTTTGATTTATTTCGGCAACTAAGAAGTTGTTTTAAATTTATTTCGAGCCGGTCACAGTACTCATACTGCCCCATCCTTTCGCTCAGTAATTCACTCGAAATAAAATTCCAAATTCCGCAAAATGAATTCATAAAACTCACCTAAAGGAATATTACAAAATGTCTAAATTTGCCATTTTGAGTCAAAAAAAGCAAAAGTCTAAACAAACCATAGGCAAAATCTATAAATACGGTCGAGATTTTTTTGAAGTTCTTTGAGTTAAAACACTTATATCATTAAGGAACTATGTGCATCGTAACAGCATAAATATAAGCGACATAACGCAAATAAGCTCAAAACTCCCTAAACATAAACGTAAAATAACAATTCATAAATCCCAATTTATAGAGGTTGTCTAAAGCAAACTTAATAATAAATTTTGAAAATAAAAAAGAAGAACGCTTAATTTTATAACAAAAAAAACTGCAGAAAGGTTACCCTCTCCGCAGTTTTTAAAATATGTAATCTAAAAATGATTATTTTTCAAAAACAACCTTAAACTCTACACGTCTGTTCTTAGCACGACCACTAGCAGTTTTATTTGTTTCAACAGGTTGATCTTGACCAAATCCTGCAGAAGTCAATCTAGAAGACTCAATACCTTTATCTTCCAAGTACTTCTTAACAGCAGCAGCTCTATCTTCAGACAATTTTTGGTTTTTAGCAGGATCACCTACATTATCAGTATGACCGTTGATAGACAACTTGTAAGAAGGATTTTCCTTCATAATGTTAACAACATCATTCAAGATTTTGTTAGAAACAGATTTGATTTTAGCAGAACCTGTTTGGAATTGGATACCGTTCAAAGCTTTTTCAAATACTTTCTTAACCTCTGCTTTAATTTCAGGGCAACCTTTGTTTTCTTTTACTCCGGCAACGTCAACACAAACATCTTCGAAGTCGAACACACCGTCACCATCTTTATCTGTAGGGCAACCATCCTCAGTTACGTAACCCTTAGCAGCAGAAGGAGTTCCAGGACATTTATCCAAGTAGTCTGCAACACCATCACCGTCAGAATCCAATGGACAACCATTCTCATCAACAGAAACGTTTTCAGGAGTTTCAGGACATTGATCCAAATAGTCTGCAACACCATCCTTATCAGCATCAAAAGGACAACCTACAGAGTCAACAGAGATACCTTCAGGAGTTCCAGGACATTTATCCAAGTAGTCTGCAACACCATCCTTATCTGTATCCAACGGACAACCATTAGCATCTACAGATACTCCAGCAGGTGTATTAGGACATTGATCCAACTTGTTAGGAACACCGTCACCATCTTTATCTGTATTGAATGCGAAGTTTACATAAATTCCTAAGTTGTGAATCAAGTGTTGATCGTTGAATGCACCACACTCACGGTTTTCAGCCAAATCAGCTGTAGAACCCATTGGATAACCATACTTAGCAAAGTAACGAATACCCCAAGCATCAGACAATCTCATATCACAACCAAGACCTCCGCCTAATACAAAGTTTACTCCTTTGTTCGCATCGCTTGTAGTTTGGAAATCAGTTGCATCATCCAATCCATAAATTGCACGTGCTCCCAAGTTAATGAATACGAATGGATGAAGCAAAGCCTCTTCATTCTTAACAAATTTAAATTTACCCATCAAATCAACATAACCTAAACCTGATTTAAACTCGCCGTCATTAGAGAAGAACTCTCCTTCACCTATGCCATAACGTCCCCATAATGCTTGTAAACCAACATCAAAATGTTCGTTCAAATAACGAGAAAATGTTAATGACGCAGCACCGTAAAAATTGTCTGTTACATGGAAAAATTTATTTCCCCAATCATTAGCTGCCTCAACTTTACCTCCATAAAGTCCTACACTCCATGGTCTGTCTTCTGTTTGCGCAGAAACCGTAAGGGTCGCTAACACTGCACAGACTAAAATGAATAATTTTTTCATTGTTTTAATATTAATAGATTATTATTTTATAATTTCTTATTCATTACTGATTAAAATCATGCAAATATAATACCAAATTTTTGCAAATAAAACTTAATTCAGCAAAAATAGTTTGTAAATTTAAAGAATTAACGTTTATACTTTAACCAAACCTCTCTCTACTTACCAATAAACTCCTAAGAAACAACTTCTTAACATTATACTTTCTACTCATCCACTTATTTTTATACACCGATGTAAAAGTAGAAATTATTTTTTATTTAACATCTTTTTTTTATTTTTTTTTTCAAAATAGCAAATAAACAGAGCTAAACTCAATCTATTGGGAAAGAATTTCTTGCTCCTAACCTGCTTTTATTACATCTTTATACTCTTGATAACGAATCATAATCTCTTCAACAAAATTATACACCTCCTCACCCCTCAAATAGCCGTGCCGAACCACCGGATCGTTAAAAAACTCCGGCTTTGCTTTCATCAGCGCAAAGGTCTTGACATCATTCCACTTTTCCGGATTTTTACCATGTTTTTCTGCTAATGCTATCGCATCTCTGACATGACCAACTCCTGCATTATAACTGGCTAAAACAAATTTCTGCCGCTCATTTTTATCTTCTATATACGAAAAGATTTTTTCTACCCTTTTTAGGTATTCTGTTGCAACTCGCACACTCACTTCCGGCGACTCTAACGAAGAAACATCTGCTCCATATCGGGCAGCTGTCGATGGCATTAACTGCATCAGCCCTCTTGCCCCTACCCATGACTTGGCCTTCGGATTAAAACGAGACTCTTGATAGGCAACGGATGCCAATAGCCGCCAATCCCATCCTATCTTCTTGGCATATTTTTTAAATAATTCATCAAATGCAGATATCCTCTTGCTGTTCAAATAAATTGGACACCCTTTACCAATATCTTTCTTGTGTTCGAAGTATTTGTGATAGAGATAAACATACGTGTAGTCTGACATGCACTTGTCAAACCACTCATCTACCTTCAAAATCAAATCTTTTTCATCTTTTCGAACTGCCCAAGCTGTTCGTTGCGAAAAACTTATCGGTACTGATATATCGATATTGTTGTAGTAAGTCTGATTTACCTTGGCTACATTATTGTCTGCTATCGTAAACGAAATCTCTCCCATCGACACTTTCTCTATCAACGTCTCTTCATTCTCACTAATCGAAAATGTATCAATTATGATTCCACCGCCTAATTCTCGATCCAAATTATTTAACCGATGGGCATACTTGGTATTCTCTACAACGGCTACCTCCTTCCCAATTAAATCGGCAACATCTTTTACCTCCACCTCGCCTCGTCTCCCCTTCTTTTGAACCAATACTTGGTTGGTTATATTTTCATGATAGGCAAATAACAACTTCTCTTTTCGTTCCGGTGTTATGGTTACCGGATAGGCTATCAAATCTACTTCTCCTACCTCTAATTTCTCTATCATTTGAGTAACATTTTGTGCGGATGAAACTTGTAATTCCACGCCCAAATAGTCGGCAAATCCTTTCACCAACTCATACTCAAAACCCATATCTTCACCTCTATAGTCAAAATAGGAGGTGGAACGTGATAAAGTGATGGCACGCAAAACCCCGGTATCCAGAATTCGATCTAAATCTGAATAGCCTACTCCTTTATCTTCTTTCATAAGACAAGACAATAATAAAGGAACTATTAACCATATAAAATAGCGTCGTTTCATAGAGCTAAATATTCTTTTAAGCGAGTCCTATAAATTCATTTCTCCAAATTTTTGAGAAGTTGTTTAAATTTTATCTCGAGCATATTTGTGAGAGATTTTTAAGGTTATTTTTATTATTTTTTGCCGTTAATACTGGACTATTATCAAAAAAGAATAATAAAAATAGATTAAAAAGAATCTCAAAGATGTCGAAAATAAGAGAGTGAAACTCTAAAGTATTTTTTTCAATAAAATTTAAACTGCTTCTGAATTTATTTCGAGTAAATTACTAAGTGAAAGGAAGGTATAGTGCAAGCACTGTGACCAACTGACAAGTAGCAAAATCCGTTTAATATAGGCTCGAAATAAATTAAAAACAACTTCTAAGTTACCGAAACAAATCAAAAGTACCAGCCCCCCGGACGATTTATGCATATAAAATTTCAAACGGTGAATTGATAAAACTCACCTCCACATCATCGTAGATATGTCTAAAATCACCTATTCTTGATAACTTCTTAACAAAGATAAAAGAATTTTGCTCATATTCATTATCTTTGTATGAAAATTAACATAGGGAATGGTAAAAAATTTTGAAATACTGTTGAAAGATAATAACAACTTCGCGTTGTTTCGCTTGCCTAACGAAAAGCGAATCAAGGTCCTTATTTCGAAGCCGGAATCAGTTATAGTTTCTCAAACTTTTGCTGATTTCAACGCTACTGATAAGGGGTTTTTGTTCGCTCCTTACAACTTAAAAAAACACTCGTCCATCTTGTTACAACCGGATATTATGGAGGAGTTTGATCTTCCTACGGATAGGACCGAAAATCTATCAATCAAGGTTGATTCTACCCAACCGGACGCTACCTACTCTAACGCTTTTTCAGCGGCTCTTAATCAGTTGCACGAGAATAAAAAGATTGAAAAATTGGTGTTGGCTCGTTCTAAATCGATTTCAACCAACGGGAAAAAGCCTCTCGACATATTTATTCAAGCTTGCTTGCATTACCCTAATGCTATGGTCTATTGGTTCTGTTCCGATATTACCGGCTCTTGGTTGGGGGCTACTCCGGAGGTGTTTATCAGCGGCTCTTGCGATAGGTTGAAAACTGTGGCTTTGGCCGGATCTAAATCCTTCCAAATTAAGGATAAGTCCGACCTCTCTATGTGGGACGAAAAAAATAAAAAGGAACAGAAGTTGGTGGAAGAGTTCTTAATTAATTGTATCAAATCGAAAGGGAGATTATTGGATGCGGTAGGTCCATTCTCTTTTCAAGCCGGACATATTGCTCACCTCAAAAGTGAATTGCTTTTTGCTATCGAAAAAGATGAATTGATGAATTTTATTGCTTATGCTCACCCTACTCCCGCCATTTGTGGGTTGCCTCAATCTTCGGCTAAAGAGTTTTTGGAAATTCATGAATCTTTCGATAGATTGTACTTTTCGGGATTATTAGGTTGGTTGGATCCGCAAAATTCTTCTAACCTTTTCGTTAATCTGCGTTGCATGAATTGGCTATCGAATCATTCTGCCACCCTATTTGCCGGCAGTGGCTTACTCCCCTCTTCCAACCTTTTATCTGAATGGATGGAAACGGAATCAAAAATGGAAACTTTAAAACGATTATTTGACTAATTATGTACTCTAAAAAAGAAAATATTCTGCAACTGGTCAGCCTCTTGAAACAAAACAAAGTGCTTCACATCGTTGTTTCTCCAGGGTCTCGTAACATGCCTTTGGCCGAAAGTTTTTACAATGATTCTGATTTTAAATGTTATGCTGTAACAGATGAACGCAGTGCAGGTTTTTTTGCAATAGGACTAATTTTGAATTTGAATTGTCCGGTGGCTATTTGTTGTACATCGGGATCGGCTCTTCTTAACTATGGTTCGGCTATTTCCGAAGCTTTTTATCAAGAGTTACCCCTTTTAATTCTGTCAGCAGATCGTCCTCAAGCTTGGATCGGACAAATGGATGGACAAACAATGCAACAAACTCAATTGTTTGGAAACATGTTGGCAAAGGAGGTAAGTCTTCCTATCATTAAAAGTGAGGAAGATAGTTGGTTTTGTAATCGACTTATCAACGAAGCGTTATTAGCTCTCTTCTCCCCAAAAAAATCACCGGTACATATAAATATTCCTATAGATGAACCATTTTTTGATTGTACCGCGACAACCCTTCCTGTTGCACGATGCATTCATCGAAACAGAAATATTGAAAACGATTGGAATTGTGCTTCTAAACCGCTTGTCATTGTAGGACAAATGCATCCGAATGATACTGAATTGCTAAGTAATTGTTTGTCTGCACTGAATTGTCCTATTTTGTCTGAAAACATAGGAAATTTGAGATGCACGAAAAATAATATACCTCTTTTTGATGCTATTTTATTGAATTCTAATGAGGTATTAAATCCGGATCTGGTTATCTACATTGGAGGACACATCGTCTCTAAACGTTTGAAACAATGGTTAAGAAATTGTCATCCGAAACAGTGCTGGAGAATTGCTCCTTCGGGTGATGTTGCGGATACATTCCAAAGTCTGACTGATATATTTGATACAAATCCTTCTGATTTTATAAAAAATTTAACGCCTAAAAAAACGGATAATGAGTACTTATCCTTATGGCGCAATTTAAACTCTGCTCTACTAAAAAAGATCGATTATTACGATTATTCTTCTAACCTAACTCTTTTTGCTATTAAGGAGTTAATTCAAAGCGTTCCATCTCAATCTGCTTTATTTTTAGCAAATAGTAACACCATCAGGCATTCTCAATTTTTTATCAACAAAGAACTTAATTTCTTTTGCAATCGGGGAATAAATGGAATCGATGGTTCTCTTTCTGCTGCAGTAGGTTATGCTTGCAACTATGATCATTTAACTTTTCTGATTATTGGCGATTTGAGTTTTTTTTATGACATGAACGCTCTATGGTATCAATCAATTTCTCCTAACTTACGTATTCTTTTACTGAATAATAATGGTGGAGGAATTTTTAAATCATTGCCGGGGTTAAATGAGTCTGATGCTGTTAAAGAATTGATTATCACTCATAATAAAGTAACAGCAAAAGGTTGGGCAGAATCAGTGGGTCTTTCCTATTTTTATGCCGATGATAACTCTTTCACAATGCATTTGTTGGAAATTCTCACAGCTCCAAGCGAAACTCCTATTTTGTTGGAATTGAATTGCAATGCGGAGAATGCAAAAAAAGAATATACTCAGTTTATTGAATACTTACGAAAATAACAAAGGGTAAGTTCTATAAATAAGTGTTCTAATCATATTTTATAGAAGTTACTCAATAAAACAACTTGATAAAACAATGGAACAAAGAGATTGGAAAACCATCAAAGAATACAAAGAGATTCTTTTTGATTATTACAATGGGATAGCAAGAATCACCATCAACAGACCTCGTTATCGCAACGCTTTCACACCGACAACAACGGCAGAAATGAGCGACGCTCTCACCTATTGTCGCGAATGTGAGGATATCTACGTGGTTATGTTTACGGGTGCCGGTGATAAGGCTTTCTGTAGCGGTGGTGATATGCACGTAAAAGGACATGGTGGCTACATTGATGAGGAAGGTCGCCCTCGACTTTCTGTGTTGGATGTACAAAAACAGATTCGCTCTCTTCCTAAACCGGTTATTGCTGCGGTGAATGGTTATGCTATCGGTGGCGGACATGTTCTTCATGTGGTGTGCGACCTATCCATCGCAAGCGAAAATGCCATCTTTGGTCAAACGGGACCTAAAGTTGGAAGTTTTGATGCCGGATTTGGTTCCTCCTATCTTGCAAGTATCGTCGGTCAGAAAAAAGCTCGCGAGATTTGGTTCCTTTGCCGCCAATACTCTGCTCAAGAGGCTCTGGATATGGGATTGGTTAACAAAGTGGTTCCGCTTGAACAATTAGAAAATGAATGCGTGGAATGGGCTGAAAAAATGATGGAGTTTTCGCCGCTTGCACTTCGTATGATTAAACGAGGTCTGAATGCTGAATTGGACGGACAAGCCGGAATTCAAGAGTTTGCCGGAGATATGACTATGCTATACTATTGCTTGGATGAGGCGCAAGAGGGTGGGAAAGCTTTCCTGGAAAAAAGAAAACCGAATTTCAAAAAGTATCCTAAATTCCCATGATTCTTTCTTACAAAAAGCATATTCTGCAATTCAAAAAACCTGCAGGGACCTCTCGCGGAGTATATACTACGCGAGAGGTTTATATCCTTACTGTGCAGGAGAAAAATAACCCTCAAAAAGTGGGCTATGGAGAGTGCGCACCCCTTCCAGACCTAAGTTGCGATGCTTTGCCCGATTTTGAAGATATACTCAAACAGGTTTGCGAAAATTTCGATGGTACCATTCCTACCGATTTTCTGCGCAACTACCCTTCTATCCTTTTCGGAATCGAAACGGCATGGAAAGATTTTCAATCTACACAACCCAATATTCTTTGGGAGAGCGACTTCACAAAAGGAACTACCGGAATTCCTATCAATGGTTTGATTTGGATGGGCTCATACAACTCCATGAAGCAACAAATTAAAGAGAAGTTAGAAATGGGATTTCGTTGCATAAAACTTAAAATAGGTGCCATTGATTTTGAGGAGGAATATGCTTTGCTCAAAA
The DNA here is from genome assembly GCA_017630395.1 of Paludibacteraceae bacterium. Lineage (GTDB taxonomy): Bacteria > Bacteroidota > Bacteroidia > Bacteroidales > Paludibacteraceae > UBA1181. Next base: position 11,817 of record JAGBVI010000082.1, on the reverse strand, counting down.
AAATACGGAGAGAGTATGATGCCTCAGAAATCACCTTGAGGGTTGACGCTAATGGTGCCTTCGCGCCTCAAGTGGCTCTCGAAAAATTGGAGCGTCTATCCCGATTGAATATTCACTCCATCGAACAACCTATTCGGGCCAATCAATGGAAAGAGATGGCTTATCTATGCAAAAATACGCCCCTACCTATCGCTTTGGACGAAGAGTTAATCGGGGTTAATGATATTGCAAAAAAGTCGGAACTGTTAGACTTTATTGCACCTCAATTCATTATTCTTAAACCTACCCTTCATGGTGGAATTATGGGAGCAACGGAATGGATTGAATTGGCTAAAAAACGAAACATCGGATATTGGATTACCTCTGCATTAGAATCAAACATTGGTTTAAATGCTATTGCACAATGGTGCGCGACCTTAAACCTCTCATCTCATCAAGGTCTGGGAACGGGAGCTCTCTTTGTGGAAAATTTTCCAACTCCACTCTTTATTGAGGGGGAACATTTATGGTTTAAAGCTGAATAGTATGGAATTGCAAGAATTTTTAAACGAGTGGAACAACAACTCTCAATTTATATCGGTTGAAACCTCCGGCTCTACAGGTACACCCAAAACTTTATTGGTAGAGAAAGAGAAGATGATTGCAAGCGCTCGTATGACATGCCAATTTCTTCGTCTAAAACCTCATGACAAAGCCCTCTTATGTATGTCTCTAAAACATATTGGAGCTAAAATGATGGTAGTGAGGAGCTTGATTGCAAACTTGGACCTATTGGTTACTCCCCCTTCAAAAAATCCACTTGCCAACATTACTGAGCCTTTAAACTTTGTTGCAATGGTCCCATTGCAAGTCTATAATTCCATGCAAAATCCAACAGAATATGAACGTCTGAAAAGGATTGAAAAGTTGATTATCGGGGGCGGACAAATAGATGAAAAGATGGAAGCAGAACTAAAAAATTTCCCCAACGAGGTATGGTCCACCTACGGAATGACAGAAACATTGTCTCACATTGCCATGAGAAGGATAAATGGTACGGCAGCCTCTCAATGGTACCAACCTCTTCCGGGTATCAATATTTCAACCCAAACGGATGGCTGCTTGATAATTGATGCTCCTCACCTTTCTAAAGAATCAATTGTCACCAACGATATTGTAGAAATCAATGCCAACAATGAATTCAAAATTTTGGGACGAAAGGATAATGTCATCAATAGCGGTGGTATAAAAATTCAAATCGAAGAGGTTGAAAAAATTATTGGAAAACACCTTAATAACTCTTTTGCCATCAGTGGAAAAAAAAATATAATGTATGGTGAAATTGTTGTGTTATACTATACTCCTTCTGCCCATTTCTCACAAGAAATTTTAACTGCAATTAATAACGAACTACCAAAATACCACAAAATCAAAGAGGCTATTTGCATTGAAGAGATACCGCTTACAAGTAACGGAAAAATTGATAGAGGGTCTCTGAGAAATAAATGAGACCCTCTTGAAAAGCGTTCTATTTACACTACCTCCTCTTCATATTCTCTTCTCTTATATCTCTTTGATTCAGCACAACCAATTCATAATCACACCTTTCACCTTTGCTAAATAAAACTAACAATTCCAATGAGGTTAAAAACGTAAATAGACAAATGTAAAATAACAATGCTATAGGCTCTCGTTGTAAGAGGCGAAACAACGCTTTTAGCTCCTCTAAAAAACCATTTTCCATATTTTCGTACTCCGCTCTCACATTTTCTTCAATGTTCATCTTCTTTTCAAAAAGTTCTTTCTGCTTTTCTCTAAGTCGATTGGATTCTTCTCCCAACAATTTTCGTTCCTCATTCAACTGAACAAATCTCGGGTTGATAATCTTTTTGGTAGAAATAGATCGACCTACCTCTACATTTTTACCTAAGGAATCTTTTTGAAGTTGTTTCGTTACATCTGATGATGAAATTTGAGCTGATGTTCTCCCTATTTTTTCATTAAGTCTTTCAACCAATAAACCTAAAGAATCTAACTCAGAAGAGGTGCGTTCTATCTCAGCATTGACTATATTCATTCGTTTAGGAACCTCCTCATTTATTTGCTCTGTCCTTACCTCTTTCATTATCGCTTCTACATCTCGCATAAAAATCAATTGGTCAAAAATGGTTGATCCAAGTGTGGACATGAGTAGTGCCACCAACACTCTAAATACAAATACCCTTTTACCGTCATCATTAAGAATGATAAATCGCTCTATACAAATAATAATCGTTATAAATACTGCGGCTACAATTCCTCTTCCTACAACACTTTCAACTCCAACGTATCGATCCGCAAAACAATAACCGATAGTTCCCCAAATAATGGAGAGAATGACGATAGAACCAACAAATTTTTTCATCGTTCTAAAACTTGCCTCCCCACAATTGGCCAACATTTCAGGATTCCACCCTATCAGTTTACAACAAAAAATTTGAAGTTTGTTTAATTTTTTTTCCATTGCGTCAAATCTGTTAATTTTATGGCTATACCGCGAGAAAATCCCATTTCATAAGAATCAAGCATACCAACCATGCTTGAATCATTGTTTTCAAATTTATTCTCTAAATCCTTTAGTCTGTTTATATGTTCTTCCATCAAACTTTTTTGAACTTCCAGCGTGTTAGCTCTTCCACTCAAACCCTGCTGATTTGAAAAGGCAATTTGAGCTTCAAGCTGTTTTATCAAATCGATATACTTTAAATTCACTTGATCGAATATCGTTTTTAATTCGTTTTTAATAATTTTAATTCGTCTATCTTTATAACTATTATCAGGGCAACATAGGGCATCATTATACCCCTCCTCCTCTAAATCTTTCCTGACGAAAGCATAAATTGCATCTATAGGAAACCCAGTGCCATACTGGATAGTCACAATATTTCTTACATCTTCACTAGGTTCTGAGTCATCTACAAACGTCTCTCTCTCAATAACATTTTCTTGCTCATTTTCAGTTTCTTTACTTCTTCCAAATAGTTTACTTAAAATTGACATAATCATTATTTATTTAAATTCAACAATCTTTACCGGAATATCAAAAATTTCGTGACCACTTTGGTGACAAGTACTACAAAGTGTTATCAAATACTTATCGTCATACTCCCAAGGATTGGCTAACTCATTTCGTTTCTTAAAGAAATGGTACTGCTTATGATGTACAACCAACGAAGATGTGCCTCCACAATTAACACATTTATGACCATCTCTCTCCATTATTCTTTCTCTCTTAATTTTCCAAAACGGACTTTTTAAAAGTTCTGAATATTGTTCTGAAATTTCATCTTTCATTTACCTTATAATTCCTTTAAACAATCTACTTACGTATAAAATGTACCTAATTCTTTCTACTAATTAAATTTCAATAAAATTTGAGGTTGTTTTACTGTTTGATTATACCTTACATCCCCAATATCATTCAAATTACTGGTTACTCGCTTTTATCATTTGCTGAACTAATAGAATCATTCGGCTTAATTCATCAACAGAAAAAAACACTCCATAATATGCAAGATTTATATTCTGAGCTCTTCTCAAATAATATTCTGTCATTATGTAATTTTCTCTTTTAGTTTCTTTTATAGCCATTTCCATATTGTAATGAAAATCACTTTCAGCCTCTCTAAAAGCATTGTTTTGCCGTTCTATGGGTCGCATCAATTCTTCATAAGTAAACGGATCGTACCGAGAGTTAATTACTTGTGAAAATAGATTTACTCCTCTTAAAATAAAAACAAAAGTCAACACAACTTTTAATATCTTTTTTAAACTAATATTTAATGTCATAATCCTAAATTTTAAAGTTACTTATAACAACATTCTTAAAAAGGGGAAAACATAATCCACGAAACTGTTAATAATCATCATACTCCCAACGTTCATATATATCATTATACTCATAACTACCTACTTTGTTTCCGTATGAATCATATTTATCATATCTGTCATAAATATCATTCCACTGCGTATAAGAACTGATATTGCCATACGTATCCTTGGTTTCTTCTCTATCAAGAATTTCATTGTATGAGCGAGTTGCTTTTATATTTCCATACCTATCTCTAACTTCCGTCCTATCAAAAATATCATTCCAATTCTCTGTGTATTGAAGATTTCCATGGGAATTATAAAACTCCTCCCTGTCAAATAAATCATTTGTCTTTGAATAACCTATCATACGACCGTTGGAGTCATAATATTCTGTACGATTAAATAGGTCATTCCGCTTTTGTGTGTATGACTGTGCATATAGACTTAAAGAACTGATGCTGAATAAAATAATTAAAAATCTTTTCATAATCTTATCACTTAAAAAATTAAAAATTCTATTATTTACCTCAAAAACTAACATTTATTAGAATGTTGTTTAAATTTTATTTCGAGCATATTTGAGAGAGATTTTTAAAGTTATTTTTATTATTTTTTTGCCGTTAATAGTGGACTATTATCAAAAAAGAATATTAAAAACAGATTAAAAAGAATCTCATAGATGCCGAAAATAAGAGAGTGAAACTCTAAAGTATTTTTTTCAATAAAATTTAAACAGCTTCTTAATTTACCACAAAGGTAATTTCTATTTTTTTTATCGAATCATAAAATAGCTTTGCAAGCCTTGCAGAAATTATAGAAAAGGCAACTTCTTTCTTTAGGTGAGTTCGACTTTAGAAAGAAGCAAAACAAAATAGACTTAAAATCCACTCAGATTTTTTACATAAAATACTTGAGGTGTTTCATTCCAAAATTTGGTTTCATATTTTGAAAATAACAAGATTAAATTGTAATTTTGAAGTCGAATTTAATGTCGCAAAAATGGAGATAAATGAATTAAAAATTAGACGAGAAGGAGTAATAAAGAGAATGAAACAAGAGGGCATTGACGCTTGCTTGATTTCCTCCAATACCAACATCATCTATCTATCCGGACTGCTCTACTCCGGCTATCTTTACTTAAATTGCAATGGTGATGTTATTCACTTTGTAAAAAGGCCTAATAATCTTCAATTATCGGATCCCATTTTATTCATTCGTAAACCTGAAGATATTCCGAATCTCTTGAAAGAGAAAAATCAACCAATAGGAGAAACCGTCGCGCTTGAAGAGGATGAAATGTCCTACTCAGATTGCATACGGGTTTCCAAAATATTTCCGGACAAAACAATAAAAAATTGCTCTTCCATCATTCGTGCAGCAAGAGCCATAAAAACCGAATATGAATTGGAGCTGTTCCGAATTGCTGCTCAAAAACAATCGGATGCTATTCGTGAATTTCCCAAACTTTTTCGTCCGGGTATGACAGACAACGAGTTTGCTATCGAGATGGAATATGAAATCCGCAAACGCGGAAGCATCGGCGTAGTTCGGGTCTTTGGCGAAAGCATGGAGATATTTATGGGTTCTGTTCTCACCGGTGAAAATGCCGCCACCCCTTCTGCGTTTGACTTTGCTCTGGGTGGTGCAGGCCTTAATCCTACTATCCCTGTCGGACATAACAATACTCCTCTTAATGAAGGACAAACGGTAATGGTGGATATTTGTGGTAACTTTAATGGTTACCATTCCGATCAAACAAGAGTCTTTTCTGTCGGAAATACTTCTCAAAAAGCTCTATACGCTCATCAAGTATCCATAGAAATTTTGAATACCATCAAAGAGATGGGAAAAGAGGGCGTGGCTTGTTGCGAGTTATATGAGAAAGCTATAGAGATTGTTAAACAGCATAACTTGGCAGATTGTTTTATGGGAGCTTCACAAAAGGCTTCATTCATCGGTCATGGCGTTGGACTTGTTCTTAATGAACTTCCTGTTCTGACTGCTAAAAACAAATCGCCCCTTACAGCAGGTATGACCATCGCCATTGAACCTAAATTTATCATTGATAAAATTGGAGCGGTTGGCAATGAAGATACATTTGCAGTACGCAAAAACCAAGCAATGGAACAATTAACTAATGCTCCGGAAGAGATCATCATACTATAGGATGTAAGATGAAAGAGAAACGCAATCTTGAGATTCAAACCACTGCTGATGGCTCTACAACCATCTATCTGCCCGATATGGATGAACATTACCACTCCATTAATGGAGCTATTGTGGAGAGTCTGCATATCTACATAGGGAATGGTCTCTTGGCACACAAAGGTAAAGAGTTATCACTGTTAGAGATTGGTTTTGGTACGGGACTAAATGCCATACAAACACTTATCACTTGTGAGAATCAGAAAATCAAGATGCATTATACAACGTATGAAAAATATCCTCTTGACCAAGAGATTACCAACCAACTAAATTTCGAATTAGAGGAAAAATATCTGAATTTTTATCGTCAAATACATCGTGCAGAATGGAATAGACCGATAGAAATCACTCCTCAATTTACGATTCATAAAATTGAGGCGGATTTAACAACTGAAAAAATTTCCGGAAACTTTGATGTTGTCTATTTTGATGCTTTTGCACCGGATAAACAACCCGACCTTTGGAATGAGGCGTTATTTAAAAATATTTATGACCAAATGAACATGGGAGGAATCATTGTAACTTATTGCGCAAAAGGAGCTGTGAGACGTCTATTAAAATCCATTGGATTCACCACCTATCGCCTTCCCGGTCCTCCGGGAAAGAGAGAAATCTTACAAGCAAGAAAAGAAGATAAAAGCGAGATGTGATTTCGTATTTAATATTTCACCTTTACTACCACTTTTTTTATCTTGCCTTCTCCGATTATTGGAGAATGAAACTCTTTCGGAAAAAAGATGACAAATTGCCCGGGTTGTACCGTCAAAACAGAGTCAGGAATTTCTTGAAAGAAAGCAATATCCTTCTCCGGAATAGACTCTCGCAGGGAAAATCTTTCTGAAGCATCGGCAAAAGCCATTTTTTCAGTTGCTGTCAAAGGAATTTGAATATCCAAATACTCGAAGTGTATTTCGGGATATGCACACTCCAAAGGACGCATATCAACACAATCTATATTGACGTAAAAATCTTCATCCACGCACAATCTACCCACCTCCAAAAGATTTAAATCCAAACTTCTTAGATAGGTGAATACTTTTTCAAATTTAGGATGAATTGCAATGTATCTTTCTAAATTATCAAGAGAATCAATAATCATAACCTATTAGAATAAAAAAGGGTTCTCAAATTGAGAACCCTTAGAGCGGAAGACGGGGTTCGAACCCGCGACCCTCAGCTTGGAAGGCTGATGCTCTACCAACTGAGCTACTTCCGCAGTTGGTAATTTATTTTGTGGGCGAAGATGGATTCGAACCACCGAAGGCATAAGCCAGCAGATTTACAGTCTGCCCCATTTGGCCACTCTGGTATTCGCCCCTCCTTAATTCGAGTGCAAATATACAACAAATTTTTAATCCTCCAAACAATTTTGAGAAAAATTTACCATTTTTATTGCAGTAATTGCAGCTTCTACTCCTTTATTACCATGAATTCCTCCGGCACGATCCAATGCTTGTTGCATATCATCAGTCGTTAACAGTCCGAAAATCACCGGAATATCTCCCTCTGCATTTAATTTTGCCAACCCATATGTTGTTCCTTGACAAACATAATCAAAATGCGGAGTTCCTCCCCTAACTACACAACCTAAGGCAATAACTGCATCCACATCGCAATTATTTGAAATTTGTTGTGAAGCATAAATCAACTCAAAACTGCCGGGAACATGATATACATGAATATTCTTGGGCAAAACTCCATTTGCAATCAAGGTTTCATACGCCCCTTGTAACAAACTATGCGTTACTTGGTCGTTCCAATCAGAAACAACAATGCCAAATGCCATATCTTCGGCATTTGGCATTGTATCTTTATCGTAAGCCGAAAGATCTACTGTAGCCATATCTTAGTTTTTTGCTATTTGAAGTAATTTCTTCAACTCTTGAATATTGGATGCACTCGGATAAGTTTTAACCAAATTTTCCAAAACTTTCACTGCTTTCTCGTTCTCTCCTAACGACAAATATGCAGTAGCCAATCGTTTACCAAAAATTGGAGCAATTACACCATTCTCTTCTGAAATAGCTTTCTCATAATAGCCAGTAGCCTTCTTTGCATCATTCATATCCCAATAACAATCACCAATAGCTCCTACAATCGCCTTAGAAACCATCTTGTCATCTGCATCAAAATCCTCTAAATATGAAACCGCAGTCTCTTTATCTCCTAAATTTTTGTAACATAGCCCTGCGTATGCTTTCGCCAAATTTCCTGCATCTGTAGAACCAAACTCATCAATAATATCCAAGAAACCAATAAAATCATCGTTACCATTTAATGCTAAACTGAACGAGTCTCTTGCAAACCATTGCTCTGCTTTATAAATGCTCTCATTTGCCTCCTGCTCCCTCGGATCTAAATAGTAAGCCTTAATGCAAAATATTGCAATAACTATCGCAAAAATTACACCTACACCAATTAAAATCGGTTTTTGATGCTTCTCAATAAATTGCCCAGATTCATTCAAGGCATTGTCTAAACTCTCGAATTGCTCTACACGAACCTCCTCTACTACTTCTTCTTTCTTTTTCTTAGCCATAAAACTTTATCGTTAATATCGTTATTTATTTCATTAAATTATTTCAAATCGCAAAATTAGTCTATTTTAATGGATTTGAAAATTTTAGAACGTTTTTTTTTATAAAATCATCAGAACTTCTTCTCTTTCATCATTTCTCGAACGGGTTCCGGCAGAAAAAATCGTACGTCTTTTCCCTCTTTAATAGAGTTCCGAATAAAGGTCGATGAGACTTCCAACATTGGAGCTTCGTTATATAAATCTACACTATGCTCCCATTGCTGGGGTACCTCTAAACTACTTCCGGGACGGGGATATACTGCTAACCGATAATTTTCTGCTATCCATTCCGACTCTCGCCAACGCTCAAACAAGGCTAAATTATCGCCTCCTATCACTACAGAAAATTGCACTCCCGGCTCTATTTCAGAAAATCGCCTCAACGTTAAATAAGTATAAGAGGGTTTCTCCATTCTAAACTCTATGTCCGAAACCGAAAATTTTGAATAACCGGCTATCGAACGAGAAACCATCTCTAACCGAAACGTGTCTTCCATCAAATCAGCCTCCTCCTTCAATGGATTGTGTGGTGAGACAACAAAACGAACTTCATCAAACCCTCCATACTCTGCCAAATAGTTGGCTAATGCCAAATGACCTATATGTATGGGATTGAATGAACCAAAATAGAGCGCAACTTTTTTCATTTTGCCAAAAATTCTGATACTACTTGCAAAATATCTTCTTTCGCAACTTCTAAATCATCATTTATCACCACCTTATCAAACTTTTCTGCAAAAGTTAACTCGTAGGATGCTTTGCTTAACCTGCTCTCTATCACCTCTATACTATCTGTTCCTCGAGAAATCAATCGTTCTCTCAATACTTCTACCGATGGGGGTTGTATGAATACAGACATGGCTCGCTCCCCAAAAATTTCTTTGATGTCACATCCTCCAACAACATCTACATCAAAGACTACGACATTCCCTTTTTTATTAATTCGCTCTATCTCACTATACAACGTTCCGTAGTACTTATCTTCATACACCTCTTCCCACTCTAAAAACTCTGAATTGTCAATCTTTTGACGAAACTCCTCCGGGGTTAAAAAGTAGTACTCCACGCCATTTTGCTCTGTTCCTCTCGGTGCCCTGCTGGTGGCGGAAATTGAAAACTCCAAACAATCTAATTTAGACATCAAGTAGTTTATCAATGTACTTTTACCCGACCCCGAAGGGGCTGAAAATATAATCATCTTGCCTTTCTCTTCCATATCTATAATACATTCAAAACTTGTTCTTTTATTTGCTCTAATTCATCTTTCATCTTTACGACGATTTTTTGCATCTCTGAATGATTGGATTTTGAACCTAACGTATTGATTTCTCTACCAATCTCTTGCGCAATAAATCCCATCTTTTTCCCTGAAGCACCCTCCATGTTCATCGTCTCTTCAAAATAGCTTAAATGCTGACGCAAGCGATTCTTCTCTTCGTTGACATCCAACTTTTCTATGTAATATATCATCTCTTGCTCAAAACGATTCTTATCGTAATCAATATCCTTTAGGGCGACCAATTGTTCTTGTATGCGCTGCTTTATCTTTTCAACTCTCTCTTTTTCAAATGGGTCAACCTGACTTAACAACTCTCTGATATTGACAAGTTTTTCCATAAAAACAGCACGCAATGATTCTCCCTCCTTCTTTCTAAACTCTATCAAAGAATCTACAGCCTCATCAAATGCTTTTCTTATTACACTCCACTCCTCGTCATCTAACTCTTGTATTTCCACTTTCATGGATTCCGGCAAACGTAATAATAGAGAAAACCAATCTGATGGTGGTTCAATTCCCATACGTTGAGACATCTCTGTTATTTGCTTGTAATAGGATTCTATGATTGGAAAGTTCATCTGCGATGTGCTCTCCCCTCCTAAGTTTTCTGAATAAATAGAAAATTCTATCTTTCCTCGTTCTAATTTTTGCGCCACAACATTTCTCAACTCCAAATCTTTCTCCTTATAAACATTTGGCAATCTCGAAAATAAATCTAATTGCTTACTATTGAGCGACTTAATCTCTACCGTAATTTTCTTGTTCCGTACCTCGCAAGTTGTCTTGCCGAAACCTGTCATTGATAATACCATTTTTCCTCTTTTTGAAAATTCACCTTACAAAGGTAATTTTTATTTTATAATGAGCAATTTTTAGCCCTAAAATACTTTATTCTTACCAACAGTAGCCACAAACTCTTTCAAATAAAATGGCTCAAAATAGGCTACATCTTCAAATCGCTTCTCCTTATAGTAACTTTCAGCTAATTCTGCCATATTAACAGCCAAAGGCTTTATATCATCCAAATAGGCTACTTGCGGTGATGCTAATATCGCTTTACACTTTCCTGCTCCATTTCCAAAACAGACAATGGAATGCTGAGATAATATTTCTGAAAAACTGTTTTCTTCAATTATTTCTGCTTTGGTATCGACTTGCTGATTCAACTGTTGATCAAAAAAGCCCGTATAAACCTCCATTCGACGCGCATCTATCATCGGACATAACCACACACTCACCTCTTTCTCTGCCATTTTCTTCATGGCTCCGCAACATAAAACTTTTAGCGTATCTATCGCAATTAAAGGAATACCCCATCCATAACAGAGACCTTTTGCAGTTGAAACTCCGATACGCAACCCGGTGTATGAGCCCGGACCACAACTTACTGCAACAGCATCTATATCAACCTTTTGTTCTGACAATAATTCTTGAATATAGGTGGCTAAGAGCGTGGCATGTGCCTGACCCTCAAAGCACTCGCGGTGACAAAGAACATCACCATCTTTCGCCAATGCTACAGAACAGACTTCTGTGGATGTTTCTATTGATAAAATTGTTGCCATTTCTTTTTTCTTATATTTTTTACAAAAATAGAGTTTATTGCAGATATAAACAAAGAAATGCCTTTCAAAATCATCTCAACCGTTTATAGATGAGCTCCATAAATAATAAATTTATAAAACACACCATAGGTATTGACATAAAAAAAGAGTCCTCCGACAAAACTGACGGAAGACTCTCCTCTTTAAACTTCACTATTTTTTTACAATCTTATACCTCCCAACTACTTGTTCACCATTTTTTATCTCCACAAAATAACATCCTCCGGACAAAGTGGATATATCATATTCTGCTTCTTTGCCAAATCGAGCCACAGAAACACCTGCTAATGAATACAACTCTACGCTGTCATATTGTTCTC
>JAGBVI010000081.1 GCA_017630395.1 Paludibacteraceae bacterium | reverse complement strand
TAAAACCAGCACGATGTCGCTCATCTGCGGGTTCTCGGTGACTTGTGTTTTTGAGGGGTCATCCCTTACATTTTTCTTTGCCATAACTGTGAGTTTTTAGCGTTAATAACTAATGTTGTCACCGCAAATATATATAGCAAAATTTGATAAAACATTGACATTTAAGTCGTTAGACTATACAAGTCGTAAGGTGTCATCACTTGTCATAGCAGGCACGAAAGCAAGGGCACGAAAAGGGGCAAAACAAGGGTGAAAAGAGGGAAAACGCTCCACACAGAAACGGGGTTGAAATGAGCGAAAAGCGAAGGCAAAAAAATATACGAGAAAAAAGCGGTGGTATGACCGAAATGAAATAACTTTTGTAATATGCAGAGTTGAGAGCTGAGCTGCTTTTGTTCCCACTCAAAAAATCGGGGACTAAAAAGATGGCGGTGGTTGATAGACCTTATAATGAAATATAGATATGGCAGTCAGGTTGAGAATAGAGATGCGGCATATCTTACCGCAATGGATTTTTGACCTGTTGTACTATGCGTCGTAGGTCGCTTCGCTTGCTAAGTTCCAACCTCTGTCTCAACTCGGACGGCGATACCGGAGCGTTTTTTCGGGTGAAAAATTATCGCAGAGAATTTTTTGCCCGAAAACCCTCGGCTCGAACGTGGAGGTATTGTCCCTCCGAGTTAACTTCTTGAAGGGACTTTGCAAGTGAAGCGGGATTTTCACGCTACATATACTTTTTGTAGTCCTTTCTGTCTTTAATTCGTAAAAAACGGAGTAACTTTGCAATTGGTTATATAAGAACTTAAAGCTATGAAGACTTCTCACTTTAAAATTATCGGATTAAGACCTACATCTCCTCATATTGAAGATTTTGAGGTATGTGAAAAAGCACAAAATATTCACAAGGCACTTGTTGGGATAGACGAATGGTTAAACGTATATGAAGGTTATAAAGTATCTGGTGATTATAGTTGTATACAATTATCTAGCTTAAAACAGCGTTTAGATTATTCGTTATATGATACAGATTATCTGAAAGTTACAGTTGGTGCAATCGTAGGAAGAAATGGTGCTGGCAAAAGTAGTTTTGTGGAATTATTAGTCAGAGTCATTAATAATTTAACCGCCGCACTTTTAGGAGAAGGGCATAATTTTGCTAAAGCAGAGCATCTACATTACATTGATAATGTTTATGCTGATTTACTAGTGCAAATTGGAAATAAGTTCTTAATAATTTCAGTCAAGGGACGAAGAATATCACTGTTGTGGTACAAGCGTTCTGCTGATAGTACTTATAGATATGACCACTACCATTCTGAAGACATTCTAGATGATGGTGAATTAAAAAATAATAGTAATGAAATTCTAAAAGGGCATTCAAAAGGTCGTTTAATTTTACATCAATTGTTTTATACATTAGTATTTAATTACTCTTTGTATGGCTTTAATTATAGGGATTTCGATAAAGAGGAAACACCTTCTGAAAGATTAGAGAATATCAAAATAATTGCAAAGAATAATGTAGAAGATGAACAAGTTAGTTGGTTGAGTGGAATTTTCCATAAAAATGATGGATATCAAACACCTATAGTTTTGCACCCACTACGTCAAGATGGGCAGTTGAATATTATTAAAGAAAACAGACTTGCCAAGGAACGTTTATTATCATTATTGTTTTATAAAGACTCAGATGGTAATTTCCCTTTTCGCATTATAAATGAGAAATTAACAGTAGAGAAAATAAAAATAAGTCTTGCACCACGAAGATATTCGAAAGAGAATATGCTTGAAACATTGTGTATAAAAAAGACACAGAATCTTGCAAAATACTTTGATGGTATATATGATGTTATACTCCAATTTTGGGATTCTAATTTCGATATAAGTAAAGCTCATGCGTCAAAGTACTACAAAGAAGCTTGTGATTATATTGTTTATAAGACACTAAAGATCGTTCATTCATATAAAAAATACAACTCAATCTTTCGCTACTTGAGTCAATCTAAGTTTGATAAAGATTGTCTATTGGAAATGCTTTGTCAGCTACTTGATGATTATACCCACATAACTAGAAAACTTCGTCAAACTATTAACTTTTTGATTAATCCAGTTTTTGATGTCGCAAATGATGAAATAGATCTAAAATACTTTGAAAATATTCCTAAGCAGGATCAAAAGTATAAGTTGTTTCTTTCAAACGACTCGGTAAACTATCTCCCTCCACCAATATTTAATACGGATTTAATTCTTTCAAGGCCTTTATTTGATGCCGATTTTCCATATATGTATGTACCTTTCTCTGGATTGAGTTCTGGAGAAAGACAAATCGCATATACAATCAGCAATATTCTGTATCATCTAACAAATATCGATTCAGAATGGGATGACATCTTTCGATGGAAAGACAAGCGTTCAATCATAAAATATAAGTTTGTAAATATTATATTAGATGAAGTTGAGTTGTATTTTCATCCAGAAATGCAACGTCAATTTGTTTTCTTATTGCTTCATGCGATTCGTTGTGTAAAATTTAGGCATCTTAAAGGAATACATATTCTCTTTGCAACACATTCGCCATTCATACTATCAGATATCCCATCCGACCATGTGTTAGCTTTAGGCCTAAGAAATGAAAAAGACAAAGAAGAACCCATTAAAACCTTTGGAGCCAATATTATGGAGATGCTTTCCAATACCTTTTTTATGGATTCATCAATAGGTGAAACTGTTAGACGTGAGATAAGTAAATTGGTGGAATATCATATTGATATAGTACGAAATGGTAATATCCATAATGACGATTTTCTAGGAGAAAGAAATCGATTCAAATACGTTTGTGAAAATATTGGAGATGATTTTTTTAAAAAGATATGTTCACGAATGTTAAATGAAATTGAAGCCCAAATTAAGAATTTACAATAGAATATAGATATGTACCGATTCATTTCATCAAAATCTCTAAAAGATGTTAATAAGGCATATTTAGCACGCTACAAAAAGAAGGAGTCATTCAACAAAAAGTTTGCCGAAGCAGTGGATGAGTGCCCAGAAATAGCAGGTTTGCTACCACCGGGTACTAAGTGGATAGATTTGTTAACATATGATTTCTCTCGTTTAGTTGATCTGTACTATGATTATAATAAAACACTTAACGATTTGCACGATGATGCAAGAGTAAAAGAGATTAATGATAAGTTTAAAGCAATTTTCAATTATGATTCTCATAGAGAGAAAATAAGGCGTTTCCTGTCAGATCCTAACAATGGTTTTGAGATTCATAATTGCGTTTATTGCGATTTGAATAAAGTAAAAGGATATACAAGAAGAGATGGAAAAAGAAATTTGGAGTTTCATGCAGACCATGTTCTTGATAAAGGTTCATGTCCGTTGGTAGCTTTGTCAATACACAATTTTGTGCCATCATGTCCTACTTGTAATGAGTCTCCTCTTAAAGGAGTAAAACCTTTAGGAAATACTAAAGCTGACACATTGAAAATTAGCCCCAAATCTGCAACGAATAAATTTGATAAGGATGTGAAATTTATATTGAATATAACTGATACAACCATACCTGATTTAGAATTATTTAAAACAAATGATGGATGGGAAATAGATTTTTCATATAAGGATGGAGTTTATCAGCAAACAGTTTCAATGTTTGATTTGAAAGAAAGATATAATGCAGAGAAGGGGTATTTTGGAGAATATTTACAAAAAAAGAGAATATTTAATATTAAAGAATTAGCAGAGAGGTATAAATGTACGGATGGTGAAATTTTGGAAGTTTTGTTTTGTTACGAGCGTAATAAACAAGAGCATACACCTAAAGAAAAATGTAGGTTAGAATTATTAGAACAAGTATAACTAAGATTATTACAATAACGATAAGTCACTTAAGTTTGTCTATTACAAACCTTAGCTAGCTTTATAGAGCCAATAATGGTTAGTGCTTTTTGGGGAAGGGGTATATGCCAATTAATCTTAAATAGATTTTCTAAAAAAAATACGGCATTCATTTGCACATGTCATATAAAATGCTTAAATTGCAAAAGAGAAAAGGATATAATTATTTTAATCGAAAATATAAGTAATTATGGCACAATTCACAGGACAAAATGATGAACAATTTGCAGCTGGTGTTGCAATTGGAGGAGCTGCTTCACTAATTGGGCCAACAGCAGTTGGTGCAGCAAAAGTTGTAGCTGTAAAACTTGGAGCATTGGGAGCATTAAAAACAGGTATTGGAGTAGGCTTAGCCGTTAATCCCATTTTTGCTGGTATTGCATTATTGGGAGGTGCAGGATATTTAATCTATAAGGCATGCAAATAACAGATTATACATAATTTTATCTCTAAAAGGTGTGAATGATTCCTTTTAGAGATAAAACTTCAGATATAGGATAGGTACACTTTTGAGAAAAAGGATGTTTCTATAAACTTATGTGTGTATCGTCCACCCGTGCATATGCTCCATCAATACGGCAAACGATTGGTCGGGCTGTCCGTGATAGAGCAAACCTCCGACAATACCCGTTCTGCCATCGGGATATACCTGTCGGAATCCGAATGAGTGCGGTGCCGAATCATAGTAGAGTTCAATCTCACACGGGCAGTTTGGATTTTCTTCCCATTGTTTCAAACGGTCAATACACTTTTGCAGGGTGTCGTTCTTGATTTCCTTTGCGTAGGCAACAGCCTTTTCATAACGCTCTTGACATAAAATCTTCATACTCGATATATTTTAGGGTTTATAATAAATCTTCATATACTCCAAAGCTGTAGCAGTCGGCAATGTAAAAGTCCTCACTGCCAATTTCTGCGAGAGACTTCATATCTTCCAGCGTGTCGCAATAGAAGAAAATGTCATCATCCTTTTCGGTATCGGAATCCATTCCTATGGCAATACGCACTTCAACGGTATCGTAGTTATCCTTATAGCGGATAAGGCAATCGGCATAGTGAGGCTCGATACCTCGCTCTGTGAAGAATTTCAAGCATTGGCGACTAATCTCTTTTCTGATTGCATCGGGCTTCTTCCAATCGGTGTCGTCAATAATCTCAAGGCTGAGACCTTCGACAACCAAGCAGGTAGCACCATCTACATTTGTCATAAGTGTACGCTTGCCCATATACTTCTTGCGTTCTTCTTCCCAGTTGGGTAAATCCCATCTTTCTGTGGTCCATTCTCCACGATAATCTTTTGGCACACGGAGATACTCTGATAATGTCATTCTAATCATATCTATAATGCATTAAAGGTTACTTTATAAGTTGCACAAGGCTTCCCAAATGCCGGGAATGGATTGAACTCTCTTCGAGACTCCCAATCTACGGTCATAATGCAGCCACTTGGAAAATTCTCTTCAAGGAACTTTATAATCATTTCCTCTTCATCTGCTTCCAATATAGGGTCTTCCTCTATGCCATATTCAAGAGCATAGATAGCCCATGACGGGATATTATCCCATACTT
>JAGBVI010000010.1 GCA_017630395.1 Paludibacteraceae bacterium | reverse complement strand
TTTGCAAAACATCACTAATATTATATCTCTCCATATATTTCTCCCAAATAGGTCTGGTAAAGATAAATTCACCATTGTCATCTACTATAATAGTTGTATTATTTGCTTTTCTATATGCACAAATCTCTGTTCTGTAGAAAACACGCTTCTTCAATTCAAGGATTCTATCATAATCCCAATGCATTCGCTGGTACTTATCTATTTGCAGCATCTGAACCCCACGAATTCCTTTTTTAGGAGAATACTCACCTATAATATTAATATCCTTCAAGTCTATTCCTTCACATGCGAGGTATAACCGACCACTAACCTGCTTTAATACAAAATTCCTTTTGACATGGTAGATTCCTTCCTCATAAAGTAGGTTTTCTAAGTGCTGCCAAAACTCAATGGGGTGGTGGGAGTAGAGTGTATGAGTCAGTTCGTGTAGTATAACTTCATTCAAAACAACCTCCTGAAGAAATACCAAATCTGGGTTTAACCCTATTCGACCATCTCGTGTGCACTTTCCAATACTTCTTATTAAGCCCTTTGAATTAAATAAATATAACTTGCCAGAAAAGCCGGAAAAATAATACTTTGAAGCAAAAAATGCAGCCTTTTGATATGCGACTGCTCTAAATGAGCACCAAAGATTAATAACGACCTCTTCATCTAAACAACGAATATCTTTAATTTTAAGGTTTACTAATTTTTGAGCTTCTTGTTGGATTTGCTCAAATGTTGATAAGTATGGTATCATATATTTGTTTTGGTTATGTAAATTTATATATTTTTATATCCTATTTTGTAGCTTCATCTAATTGCATAAAGTTGTCTAAAACATTTTTATACCAATCAAAAGCCTCTTCGTAAGAATCAACATTGAACCTTTTAACCAAAGCATACCTCTCCTCATGTGTAAAGAAATTCTTGAACTTAGATTTAATATATTGAGAAATCAAAGATTCAATTCCAATTCCAGTTCCCATTCCAGGCCCATAATGAGGCAGAACACATAATATTCCCAATAATTCATTGTTCGACAATAGCATATGAAGTTCGCAATTATAGCCATCTATTATCGCTTCAGATTTTGCAAACTGATGGTCTTGCAAAATACTTATACATGGCGCTAATTTTTCCAACGACTGCCGATTATCATTCCAATAACTTAGTGCTTCTAATCTTTTTCTTTCTGCTGCTATCTCTTCTGGAGTTAAAATCATATCTATGACCCATAACTGCGATAGCATTTTTGCAATGCGGGGCTCGCAGTGTGTAAACTCGCAGAACTTCTTAAAATCCGTACGCTCGTTATCGCTGGAAATTAGTTCTGTCATTTTACTTCGGATCTTAATGTCAGACATAAATAATTCTTTAAGACGCAACAACTCAAGTTGGTCATTGATAGATTGTTTGTTCATAAGTAATAATTTATTCGTTATCCTTTAATATAAAAGTAATGCAGCGCGACTCTTTTCGAATCACGCTGCAAAATTACTGCTTTACTCTTTCACAAAACGAAAGACAGATATAAAAAAACTACTTTACGAAATTTTCTCTGATTGAAGATGAGCTGTACAAATCAATCCTGCTTTTAACAAATCAACGCCATACTTGCCAACAAACAAATTGTTGATTTTTGGCTGATTAGCTCCAAGGTTTGACCGTAATGGGTCTGACATGCCTACGGGAGTTACCATATCAACAAACATCCCTTTTTCCAAGCGAATACCATTTACTGACTCGCTTCTCTTAACTGAAATTCTCCAAAGTGCCATAGTGATTAATAGAAAAATTATTTTAATTGTAATTGTACTGAAATTGCTTTGTACCACCAATCCCACGAATATCCTGATGACGGATGATATACTGCAATCACTTTTGTTTTCTTTCCACTATTCAATTGGTAATACCCATTAGGAATAGAATAATTATCAACCTTAAATTCTGCTCCATCCATCCAACCACATTCTTTTCCTGGGAGATTTTCGTACAATCGATTTATACCCCAAACAATAACCAAATCTGGTTGTAATTCATTGAGCACTTCCAAGAAAGCAACTCTTCCTTCTTCATATTCTTCAGGTATCCCACCTTTTCGAGGATTAACCATATCAACCTGTAAGAAATTGAAAAATGCTAAAGAATTCCAAATCTCCTTACTCCTCTCGTTTGTCGTATACTCATTTACTAGTGATCTTTCAAATTTACGATAAGTAGGAGTCCAATTGCCTTTTACTCCATTCAAATAATTTATAACTGTATCTTTAGTAAATTCCTCGCACTCTTTGCCGTATTTTAATCCACATTGATTACATCCACCACAATAATGGCTTTCTCCCAAAACAAGTAGCTTCTTATTAAAGATACCACCGTTTTCATAATTTCTGCCTACCCAAGGCTTAAAAAAGACATGTTCCATTTTTCGTTTTTAGATTTATTGTTTTTTGTAATTATTCCTATTGCGTTCTGCATCCTTTGCAAACTCCTCCCGCAGCCATTTGGGCTCATGCACCTCTACATCCGAACCGTATTTGTACAATTCTTGACAGAACTCCTCAGATGGATATAGATAAAAACTAAAAGCGGGGTACCCATTGATAGGTTCTGTC
>JAGBVI010000080.1 GCA_017630395.1 Paludibacteraceae bacterium | reverse complement strand
TGCGATTTACACGTTTTAAATTTTAAACGGTGAATTTATAGTACTCACCTTAAACCTATTTTTATTCTCCTTTTTTGATAATAGTCCACTATTTTCTGCAAAAGAAGATTAAAAATAGATTTAAAAATCTCTCTCAAATAGGCTCGAAATAAAATTTAAACAACTTCTAAATTTTACTCTTCTTTCTTAAATTTTTCAATGATGCCACTTCAGCTGCATTTTCGTTCAGATGAATTTGATTCAAATCTCATTCAAATTCCCTAAATCTAGATAGCTGAATTACAAATCTTTTCGCATAATATAATCACACATATAGTATCCCCCTCCAATAGGGAAATCTCCTGATGCAACCTCTTCCATTCCTAATTTTTTGTAAAAATGATAGGCATGATTTTGCCTATTAACATTTAATTCAACATAACATGAATCCCCATGATAATACTCTTTCACCTTTGCAAAAACATATTCAATCATAACTCTGCCTATTCCACACCCCTGAAATGCAGGCAAAATATATAACTTATGAAGATGGGCAGAATTCCCTTGCTCAAATTGGTACGAAACATACCCTGCACACTCTTCATCCTTGTAAGCCAAAACAAAATGATGCCCCTCTGAAATTTGCGAATTCAACGAATTCTCAGAATACATCATATCATACATATAATCCAATTGCTCTGCCGACAAAATTTTTCGATAGGCATCGTAAAAACATATCTTTGCGAGTGCCCGAATCAACGGGATATCATTCTTCCCCGCAACTCTTAAGTCTAAATTCTCTTTCATCTTTTAATTCAATAGTTCATTAATTTTTATATCCAAGAAATATAAATTAAAGTAATCACACTTATAAATATCCATAATATAACTCCTTGCAATAAGGCTTTTACTCCTATGGATTTAAGCGTCTCTTTTGTCAAAGATGCACCTATAAAAAACATTGTTAAGGTTAAAACTTTTTTTGAAAGGGTATTGATTATATTTCCTAAACTCACGCCCCATCCCGTTCGGCTCAAGAAGTAGGAATTTAGGATTAATGCTACCACAAAAAAAAGAATAAACAGCGGGAACGAAATTTTTTTCCTCTTTGTTCTAAATAAAAACATAGTAAAAAATGCTACCAAAACTATCCATAAAGCCCTAGTAAGTTTTACCGTTGTAGCCACTTGCAAAGCTTCTTCTCCGTAGGCAGCCCCCGCTCCTACTACTGAGCTAGTGTCATGAATAGCTATAGCAGCCCACAAACCAAAATCGGTCTGACTCAATCCCAACCACGCCCCAATATATGGAAATATCAATAGAGCAACAGCGTTGAGAATAAAAATGGTTGCCAAGGAGACACTCATCTCCTCATCTTTGGCGTTTATTATTGGTCCGACTGTTGCAATAGCACTACCGCCACATATTGCTGTACCTGCACTTATAAGGTAAGAACTATTTCTATCTACTTTTAAAACTTTCCTACCAATAAACCATCCTATCAACATCGTACCAAAAACAGATACAATAGTAAATAACATCCCTTCCTTCCCTCTGGCAATTGCATCAGATAGATTCATACCAAAACCTAGTCCTACCACAGCATACTGCAACAGATATTTAGAGACACGCTTATTAAATTCAGGATAGGGCTGACCGACAAATAATCCAAAAAACAATCCACACAATAAAACGACAGGAGGAGTTACCCATAACAAGTAGCAACTAAAAGAGGGGACGAAACCCAACATCAGTAAAAAGAATATTGTGATACTGACTACAACATATAATTTTTTATCATTCATCACTCCATTTGTTTTTTTGTGCAAAAATAATCTTTCTTTTTCATTAGTTGCAACAAAGAAATGGATTAAAAAAAGAAAACCCACCTTAAAATGGCTCATAAATAGGCTCAAAATAAAATTTAAAACAACTTCATAACAGATTAAAAAATAAAAAAAACCGCTTAGGGAAGCGGTTTTTTTCGTCTTTAGTAATAAAACGCAACATAGAACTAAATACAAATCTGATAGGATATAACGTTATCACAACGTTTCATCAAATAAAGTACAAAAATCGTGCCAAACTACGTTTTATTAACATTTTTTCACTTAATTACTACTGGTTTGCAGTAAACACCTATAGGATAACTTGCATTTTCTATTGAAGAATTATCATTCTTATCCAAATATGATTTTACCTGACGCAAATCATACGGAACTTCAGTTGCAATCAAAATCAAATTATCTACCCCCTTAGGTTCTGTAAATTCAACAGGATGTGCAGCTAAATCTATGGTACAATTAGCCGGGATTAAAAGGTGAGACATAGTAGTAGCGTCATCAATCGGAAGACATACAAACTTCTCTCCCGCCTCATTTACATCCAAGATATTTACATACAATGGGACATCGCTATTATTTTTGATACGGAAAATAGCTTGTCCATCCACTTTAACAGCATCTAAAACATTTTTTGATTCGCGATCCAAAACGTCAAAAGAAATTGCATAATCAGTCTTGGCATTATCCATAGAACCTAAAGTACCACCCTTATGTTTTAACAAAATAGATTTTGCAATATCATTCTCTACAATGTCTCCGCGATAAGTACAACCGGCAGCCTCGTGACTAATACGATCTGAACCTCCGTTAAATAACGATTTTGAGGCATGAGAAACAAAATTTGATGCAAATGATTGCTTCCCTTTATAAGCAGCTATCAATTCACCAACACTCTTTCCATTGGTTTGAGAGATAGAATAAATCTTTTCAGCTTTTCTATCTATAAAAGAGAGTGCCGAGTTATTAGCGACTCTTACAATATCTTTAACATCCAATGGATTACGTTTTTGCAATGGCACCCATTTGCCATTCTCTTGCTTCTCTGCACTTCCAATAATAGAATATACATAAATGTCTTGCGCCCCGACAAACATCATCGAGCATAAAGACATCAACATCATTAAAATTATCTTTCTCATACTCATTTTTTTTATAGGGTTTCTACTAAATTATTACACAAATTTTATGCCAAAACAGTCGTATTTAAATTAATGTCTGCTCCGACTATTTTTTCTCAAAAAGGATATAATTTCCTTGACGATTTTCAAAGATTGGCATTTGACGACCTCCTGTAGCCTTTCTTACCTGCTCTCTGATGTACAATTCCAAGGCATCTAAAGTGATATTACCATCTTGATCAACAGCAGCTCCCTTCAATCCTTCCAATAATGCTTTGGTAAAAATTCCATTTTCCCATTGCTCCGACTCATTTGACTTTTGAGCTTCAGTACTTGAATAGAATCCAATTACACCTGGCTCTGCCATCGAGAAGGTTTCCGTTACTGACTTTACTCCATACATTGACCCAGAGTGACAAGCATCCATAAAAATAATGATACGACATTTTCTATCCTTTAGTCGTTTTAATGCACTCTTGATAATATCAAAGTCCACCGCAGATGAAAACAAATCATTGCTTTCTGCATTGCTAGACAAGAAATAGGTCTCTGCTCCCTCCTTCGCACCATGACCAGAGAAGAATAACAGTGCCACATCTCCTTGTTGCACCGAATTTACCAATGACGATAAACCTTTCTTAATATTTTTATCAGTTCCAGCTTTATCTTGAACCAGATTAGCCGTTTTCAGAGAGCTATATTGAGACAAGTTACAAGCCTTCACCGTATTCATAAAGTCTGCCGCATCTTTGGCTGCATGCTGCAATTTCAAATCCGCTTGGTCATAATCACTAATTCCGACAGCAAAAACATGTAAAGCCGGCTTTGGACGATCACCTCTATAGTGTAACAACACAACAGCAGGATCACTATTTTGCCCCTTGTTATCTTTGGCAATTAATTGGACTCTACAATCTGCAACCCTCGGTAAAGTCAATGTTAATAACTTACCTACTTGACGAACCCCTTTAGTTCTTGGCTGTAATTCTCCATTCACATAAGCTATAATTTCCGGATCACTACCATCGTATGTTGATGTCTCATAGACAAAAGTAACCTCCGGACTTGAATAATGAGTTCCGCTCTTCGGACTAATAATTTTAATAGTAGGAACTCCCGCTTTCTTTATAGTTGGAGCAGGCGGATTACTTGGAACAGAAGGTGTTGTCGGCTTGGAAGGAACTGTTGTTTCCTGCTTTTTAGGAGCCTGATTTTCAGTTACCGCTTGCGCTGCTAAATTAGGTGTTTTATACGTAAATGACTCCAAATTAGGGACTGCAGTTGCCGCTACTTTGGCATTAGGATTTTTACTTTGCCACGCCACGGCAGCCGTTTTTGCAGCTGCAGCTGTTGGGTGAATCGGTTTTACGACAAAGTTTCCTCCTCTGTCAATTGCTGCCCATTTCCCTTTATACTTTACAACTGCAAAATAGGTTGACGGACCAAACATTGCACTCTTATCCACATTTTCAAAAACGGGCTTCATTACCCAGTTACCTAAGTAGTTGATAAAACCAATTTTCTTTACATTCCCTCTTAAACCGATATAAATATTCTCTCCCACAACCGCCTTGGCCACAAACTCATTCGCAGCCTTCAAGGCTTCCTCTTTCGAAGTAAAATAAGGATTAATCGCCATCACTCCTTCTCTATCAAGACATCCCCATTGACCATCTAATTTAACAATGCAAAGAGGATTTCCGGGCTTCATGAAAGAATTGGCAGCATCAACCTCTTCATATATTGGTCGGAAATACATCTCTCCGGTGTAATCAACGAACCCCCACTTTTTATATGTTACATCATACATTTCATAAAGGAATGTACTTTTCGCTCCTTTTGCAGCAGCAGCCTTTGCTGCTTTTAACGCAATTGCCGCTGTAGGGAAAACAGCTTTAGAAAGATAATTCCCTTTCAAATCTATAGCTCCCCACTTACCATCCAATTTCACAACAGCATATTTACGATTCTTATAAGCATTCGCTTTGTCGTAATCTTCATAAATAGGCTTTACCACCCAAGTATTACCCTCTTTAAAGCCCCACTTCCCAGTAGAGGGACTACGCCAAGGCATGGGCTGAGCAAATAACTGCAAGGCCATGGTTGCCAAAAGCAGTGTTACTAAAATTTTTTTCATAACTATCTTATTTTTCTGTATTTTCTTTATTTTTCTTTAAATCTGCCACCTTATTGGTGCTATTCAGTTTCATCAAAACAAAATAATGTATTTCAGCACAAAATCCGGCCAATCCTGTTCCTAACATGACATACAACAATCCCATATTGCATTGATGGGCTATAAAAATGTAGGCGGCTA
Source organism: Paludibacteraceae bacterium (assembly GCA_017630395.1). Taxonomy (GTDB): domain Bacteria; phylum Bacteroidota; class Bacteroidia; order Bacteroidales; family Paludibacteraceae; genus UBA1181. The sequence continues at coordinate 2,727 of JAGBVI010000080.1, read as the reverse complement.
AAAAAATTAAAACAAACATTAATATCAACTGTGCCACGGTAATCATAAATCCGGACAAATCCATATAAACCTCTGAAATATAAGCACATAATGTAGCAAATAATAAGGTCACCAACAAACCTATAAGCAAATTGGTCATATCAGACCACTCATTTATAAATCTGCTATCTTCTGTCATTGTCGAAATAGAATATCCATGAATTGTGGTTCCACAGATTCGGCGCACACCATCTAAAGGAACCGGAATATTATGAAAATCTCTCAAATCCTGAAAGTCTCCCATCAATATTATCTTGTCTTTCACCTCATCTTCAAACATATCATCATAAATATGCAAACGATTAAAAAATAACTGCTTATAATGAATCAAATACTCTCCTTTATCATTACTATCTTCCAAATTCACCCATTTTTTAAATTCTTCAGGATACCCTAAGCGCATAATTTCATACGTAAACGTATTTAAACAAGTATCCCCAAAAGTCAGATTCTTATAAAAGTGTCGAACCGTTTCATTCTCAACATTTACACTCGCCTCAACACAGTTTGTCAAAGGAACAAAAAAGGAGTGTTCTTTGTAAAATGAATCGTAAGAAGGAACCATACGACACGCAGCAACAATTCTATCATCACAACGATCTATCACTCGCAACAGACTATCACTTGCAGCAGTATCTTGTCCCATACCACCAAATATAACGTCCAAAGCAATCACCTTGGCTCCATAATCATACAAACGCTGAATCCCGGCTGCAATTTCTGCTCTCGAATAACAGTGAGAAATATCAAACAATACGATATCAGAATTAAAATCCGCAACATTCTCAGCATTGGCATTTTCCATCTGAAAATAGGTATCTGTTACCTGAAAATTAGCCCAAGTCTGCTTTATCGGGTCAAAATACATTGAACTATAACTTAATAAGCTGACAATTGCACACATTGCCACTACCTCTGCTGTTATCAGTCCGCCGTGAAATAGATAATGAAAAAACTTTTTTAACATAAGCAATTCCTATTTCCTACAAATATAAAAAATTTGTTTTGAATAATTTACTTAGAAATTATTTTAAATTTAATTAAGAATTATTTAGGGTTGGATTTATTACGTTAAGACGGTAGAAATAATAAACAAGTTTCAAATTTAAATAGAAATAACTCAAAGCCCTCCCTTAAAAAAAAATACACTTCATCAAAGTAACTTCTAATTTGTTACCAATATATAACCACCTGCATCTCTAATTTTATTATAAATCTTCATACCACACTCTGCAGGACCTCCTACAGGATTCCCTAAACCATAGCTCAAATCAAATCGAGAACCACACTCAAGACAAAAAGCAAACGGCATCTCTACCTCCAACTTAAAACCGGGCAAAGCCTCATAAGGACATGCCAAGTCACAACTTCTGACCAACCCTTCCAAATCACGAAAGATTATCACTCCTCCATACCCCAATTTAAAGTTGGATGGATAAGTGTCATCTTTGTTGTAAATAACACAACTATTGACTCGCATTAAATTCATGTATTCGCTATAGGTAGTTCGCACATACACCTCTGCTTCAGGAATAGAACTTTCATCATTTCTGCATGCATTTAAAAGAATGCAAAGAAAGACAAGTCCAATGATTCTCACCCAATTCATACCCTCATTTTAAAGAAACTCTTGCCCTATTTCTTTTTAGGATCTCTCTAAAAAGATCAGGTTTATCATTTATAACCAATGCATCAGGAAAGCTCTCTTCTTCCAACAATTTAAATACAAGATCATATTTTGCTACATCATATGAAATATGTGCATCACTTCCCAAAATAACCATCAACTCATATTTTTTACATAATCGAAGTAACTTTCGATTATATTCCCAAGCATTTTTTTTGCCTCTATTAGGATTCAATGAACTATTGTTTACTTCAAGAAGCACCCCATGATCCTTTGCTTCTAAAACAACTTTCTCCAAATGCAACTCTGCCGTACCATCTGCGGGATGACTAATGATATCAATCTTCGGATTACGAATAACTTTCAACAATCCATCCGTATTTTCATCTACACTTCCCTTACGGAAACATGCATTATGAATACCGACTATACGAACCATCAGCCTATCTATAGTAGATTCATCTATATCCAATCTTCCTGTACTATCCAACAAATTAATCTCGGCTCCGATTAAAATCTGAACGCCATTTATTTCTTTTGGGATAACATGCAGGTTGCGAAAATACATAGGCGAACAAGCTCCTTCAATTGAGGGCCCATGCTCTGCCATGCCCAAAATATGCAATCCTTTCAAACGGGCAGCTTCTGCCATCTCTTGCAGTGTGCTATAAGCATGCCCACTGACAATGGTGTGTGTATGTACATCTAATAGGGTTTTTATCATGTTATACCGATTTAAATGATTAGGGATCTCCTCCCTGAAAATTTCTTGAATTTATCTCCGTAAACAAATATAAAAAGTTTCTTCGGATAAAAAAAATAAGAAGTTGTTTAAATTTTATTTCGAGCCTATTTGAGATAGATTTTTAAATCTATTTTTAATCTTCTTTTGCAGAAAATAGTGGACTATTATCAAAAAAAGAATAAAAATAGGTTTAAGGTGAGTTCTATAAATTCACCGTTTAAAATTTAAAAAGTGTAAATCGCAGATTGATAAACTTTTCGGTACTTTTTGATTTATTTTGGCAAATTGCTGCTTGTCAGTCGGTCACAGTGCTTGC
>JAGBVI010000079.1 GCA_017630395.1 Paludibacteraceae bacterium | reverse complement strand
CTTAAACCTATTTTTATTCTCCTTTTTTGATAATAGTCCACTATTTTCTGCAAAAGAAGACTAAAAATAGATTTAAAAATCTCTCTCAAATATGCTCGAAATAAAATTTAAACAACTTCTAAATCTTTTGAGCAGAAATTATTGCAGTAAACAATAAAAAAGGTTGTAGCCATACAACCATATTGAAAACATTTTGTATATTTGCATTGTATGATACTAATAAAGTACTGTATGAAATATCTTAATATTAAGAAGGCTTTGACTGCATGGCAAGAGTTGCAGCCACTATCTGAGAAGGATAAGGATAGGCTTAGCCGTCGTTTTACTGTTGACTTCAACTATAATAGTAACCATATGGAAGGTAATACGCTGACTTATGGTCAAACGGAAATCTTGTTGTTATTCGGCAAGGTGATTGGAGAGGCAAGTGTGCGCGATGTGCAAGAAATGACAGCTAGTAATGTCGGTTTACGAATGATGACAGAAGAGGCGAAGATAAAAGAGACTCCTTTGACGCAAAACTTTATTAGAACACTACACCAGACATTACTTCGTGAGGATTATACGGTATATCGTAATTTGCCTGGTGGTGTTCAGACGAGCTATGTGATACATGCTGGACAGTATAAAACTCGTCCTAATAGTGTGATTACACACTATGGAGATAGATTTGAATATGCATCACCAGAAGAAACTCCCAGTCTGATGACTGACCTGGTGGATTGGTATAATAAGGCAGAGCAAGAATGTAAACTTACTCCAGTAGAGTTGGCTGCATTGTTTCACTACCGTTATATTCGCATTCACCCATTTGAAGATGGTAATGGTCGTATTGCCCGACTGATGGTAAACTTTATTCTTACTCGTCATGATTATCCGATGATTGTAGTCCGTAGTCGCAAAAAGAGTGAGTACTTGGAGGCTTTACATCAAGCCGATCTTGAAGTCGGTCCTGTCCCAAGCGATGGAGCACATGCCGACATCAAAGATATTCGTCCATTTATGAAATACTTCAATGAATTGGTCGCTACTGAGGTGTATAATGATGTCTTGTTTGTGAGCGAGAAGAATGAGAATGTATGGTGGTACGATGGCGAGCGAATAGCATTCCGCACACCAAACTACACGAAAATTCTTAATGCTATGCGAACCGAGCCAACACTCACTTTGGCTGATATGAAGGAGATTACCGGTATCAGCATCGCCGCTATTCAGAAACTACTCGACCAACTGATTCAGAAGAAATATGTTGAGCGTGGTAAGAAGAATGGTAGTTGGAGAGTGTTTGTGACACAGTAATTTTCATTAGTTCTGCATTTCTGTAAAGGATTTTGGAATGCCAGACAATGTCATTGATAAACATTTATTACTGTCCGCTAAAAGTTAAAAAAAAAAATTAGAGCTGATTCCATATTAAGGTTTCTCCCCTTTTAGGTTATTTTTGTATATGCAAAAAAAAAAAATTAAATAACCATGAGCGAAAATAGCATTTTTTTCGGACAGCCGATATATGGACAGTTAATAAAATCGCTTGACCGCGATAAAATTGTTGAAATCAGCAGAAAACATGGAGGATAATGGTGTGTGAAGAGCTTTGACGGCTTCACCATCTTGGCGACTACGCTGTATGCTGTGATAATGAAGAAGAGCCTCAGATATGAGGTGCTTGTGGATTACATGAGCCAGAACCCGAAGGGGGAAACGGAACATCGGGAGCAGGTTGTGGTGTACCGTAAGGACGGAATCAACCATATCGCCAGAATCGTCACATACGTGGACATCAAGAAAGGGAAAGAGCTAAACTCGTATCCCTGCTGACCAACGATTTTGACATGTCTGCGGATACGGTCGTAGCGATATACCGTCGCAGATGGCAGGTAGAGTCCCTTTTTAAACAAATTAAGCAGAACTTTCCCCTGAGATATTTCTACGGGGAAAGTGCCAATGCGATAAAGATCCAAATTTGGGTCACCCTCATAGCAAATTTACTACTTTCGGTGCTGCAAAGCTCGTTGCAGAGGTCTTGGAGTTTCTCCGGTCTTGCTACAATTGTTAGAATCACGCTAATGTATTACATCAATATGGAGAAGTTATTCAACAATCCGTACAAGGACTTGGAAAAAATGCTCGTAGAATCGCCTCCTGAAAACATTGAAAACCTCCAAGAGGGGGCTTATCCATGCTCATGATAACGTAAAATATTATTTATGAAAGTGTTGCAGAATTGATTTATTGTTTAGCGGACAGTAATAATTCCATATATTTTCTAAATTCATACTACTACCTTTTGAAAATCGTTATAAAGAAGGCTATCAGAAACAGCAACAATTTGATGACAATACCAATAAAAACCAATAGACCCAATATGTAAATAATCGACTTCACCATTACCATAGTTACTCTGTTTGCAATACAATAAAAAATCCTCACTAACTCCACTCATGAGTTACCACAAAAGTAAATAGTTAAAAATAAATTGAATCGTAAAACAAATTTGCAAGCCTTGCAGAAATGGCAGATTTTAATAAAAAACCTAATTTTTTCATTAATTAATAGTATGATTTAAAAAAAAATCCTACTTTTGTCAACCCTTAAAAGTTATTCAGATGACATTGGGAATTTTTTATACAAAATATAAAATAACTTAAATTTAAATATCTATCGTATGAGAAACAACATAACTAAGATTGGATGGGAGAAATTTATCGCATTTATTTTCTCTATATTGGGTTTTTCTGGATGTAATGATGAATTTGAACAAACTTGTTTATATGGATCTCCGAATGTTGATTACACAGTAAAAATATCTGTCACAGATGAGGATAACGCTCCAATCTCCGATATTCAAGCAACTTTTTACCAGTCCAGATACGTAGATTATTCTAAGGATACTCTATATTCCAATAAGAATGGGGAAATAAATGGTATAATAGAATACTACTCAACCGAAGGTGGGTTAAAAATCAAATTGGAAGATGTTGATGGAGAAGAAAATGGTGAATTTGAAACTCGAGAAATTATTTTCAATAATCCTCGAACCAATAAAATTAAAGATGATAGTGACGACTGGAACCAAGGAATGTTTCTATTGGAAGAAACCATAAAAATGGAAAAGAAATAATAAACAATTAAGGCAATTTCCATAGGTAATTTTTATAAATCAGGTTGGGATAATTTTGACAATAGTTTAAAATTATTTCGTGTATATCTGAGAAAAAACAGATATTAAAATAATGAAAGTCACCCCTCTTACCCTCAGACGAAAGGTTGCATTGGAACTCAATCGCCACCTAAACGATAAAATTAAACAAGAACACTCTTTAAGACAACTCTTTTGGGAGTGTACTCTACGTTGCAACCTAAATTGTCGTCATTGCGGTAGTGATTGTAAAAAGACTTCCGGAACTTCGGATATGCCGTTAGCTGATTTTTTAAAAGTCCTGGATAGTATTGCAAAAAAATATGATCCTCATAAAGTTTTTGTCATTATCAGCGGTGGAGAACCATTAATGAGACAAGACTTGGAAGAATGTGGATTAGCAATTTACAAAAAAGGGTTCCCATGGGGAATGGTAACCAATGGATACCACTTAACACAAGAACGATTGAACCAATTGTTACGGTCTGGACTTCACTCTATAAGTGTTAGTTTGGATGGATTTGAAAAAGAACATAATTGGATGCGAGGGAATGAAAAAAGCTTTGAACGAGCAAATAATGCAATTAAAATGTTATGTTCCGTCCCTGATTTAGTCTTTGATGTGGTTACTTGCGTAAATAAACAAAACATTTTTTCACTGGAACAACTGAAATCACACCTCATAAACATGGGGGTAAAACGATGGAGAATCTTTACAATTATTCCCATGGGACGGGCTGCTCTTGATCCGGAATTACAACTATCTAATGAGGATTTTCGGAGCGTTTTGGAATTTATAAAATCAACAAGAAAAGAGGGGAAAATTCGATTAGAATATGGCTGTGAGGGATTTTTAGGCAATTACGAAGGAGACGTTAGAAATAAATTTTTCTCTTGCCATGCGGGTATTAATGTTGGTTCTGTTCTTATCAATGGAGATATTTCTGCTTGCACAAGTATTCGTTCCAATTATAGTCAAGGAAACATCTATAAAGATGACTTTTTAGAGGTATGGGAAAATTGTTTCCACCCATACAGAAACCGGGAATGGATGAAGAAAGGTGAATGTGCTGATTGCTCTTACTTTAAATATTGCCAAGGAAATGGTATGCACTTGCGCGATGAAAACGGAGAACTATATTTTTGCCATTTAAAAAGATTAAAAGAAAAATAAAGAGATGATTATAAAACTTCTAATCTAAATTATTAATGTAACACCCTTGTATAAAGTAATTTTTCTTAATGAAAAATAGATAAATTTATATATACATTTTCTCAGTCTCTGTATTTTCATAAAATAAAGGGTACTTTTATTCTGTTTTCGGAAGCTCAAAAAAAGTAACCCTAATAATTATGGTAACTCTCTATAAATTACCACCACTCTCAAAAATATCAAGAAAAAAAAGAGGTGCTAAAATTAAAAAGGAGTAAGCAAAAATCCCATATACAAAGGGATTGTCAACACACTACCGGCCCTTCCTACATTGTAATCTCCCACTTTTATAGCACTATTCACATGGTATTTTTCCTGATGTTTTAACAATGTATTCAAAGATTTCGCATTACCTGTACGAGCCTTGCATTCCAAAGGAGTACACTCTCCTTTGTAACGAAAAACGAAATCAATCTCAATTCCATCTGTTTTATGGAAATAATACAACTTACGCCCCATCTTACCTAAAATATCCGCTACAATATTTTCGTAAATCGCCCCTTTGTATCCGTACAATTTACCATGCAATATATCAAATTGCGTACCTTCATCCAACAAACTGATAAACAAACCGGTGTCTGCCATAAAAACTTTAAACGAATCTTGAATGGCATTACCACTCAATGGCAACTCTGTTATGTTTAAGTTATAACAACGATGAATCATTCCTGCATCCTCAATCCACTGTAAACTACCTATATAATCCCGACTTCGAGCTCCCTTTCTGACAACTGAATAGGAGAATTTTTTATTCTCTTTACTCAATTGTCTTGGAATGGATTCAAAACATTCTCTAATGCGATTTTTATCAGTAGGATTAGCATACTTAACCATATCTGCTTTATAACCTTCAATAATATTTCGCTGAACAGTTAACACACGATTAATATCATGTGTTGCCAAAAAGGTCTTGACAGCATCCGGCATTCCGCCAACAACTATATACTGCAACAACAATTGTCGCATACTATTATGGATAGCTTGCGGAACAGGAGTCTCTTCTTCTAAATGATGCTTCAAAATATCTATTACAGAATCTTGAATACCATTTGCCCACAACCACTCTTCAAAATCCATCGGATACATATTAATTGCAGACTCGAAACCAACCGGAATAAATGCATCAGAATCAATAGTACTATATCCATTTATACCCAATAAAGAACCTGTACAAATAACGTCATAACGTCCATCCAACTTAAAAAACTTAAGGGATGCTCGCGCATGAGGACACTCTTGTATCTCATCAAAAATCAAACATGTTTTTCCTTCTTCAAATCGAGCTGAGGGAATAGCAGCAGAAATAAGTACCACTAAATAATCTACATTTAATGAACCTGAAAAAATAGTGCATAATTCCTTTTCTTTATGAAAGTCTAAATAAATTACGTTTTTATAATGCTTTTTTGCAAACGAAATTACAGTACTTGTTTTCCCACACTGACGACACCCTCGTACTACCAAAGGTTTTCTATCCTCATAATTCTTCCAATCTAATAATAATTTATCTATTTTTCTAATATACATAGTATTATCAATTAAATTTTCAACAAAAATACATTTTTTCGGGCGACTTTCCAAACATTACAACACATTTTGCGGGCGACTTTTTACAATAATTACACATTTTTCGGGCGACTTTTTGCGATAACTAACACATTTTGCGGGTGACTTTTTGCAATAACAAACACATTTTTCGGGCGACTTTTCGCGGTAACCAACACATTTTTCGGGCGACTTTTCGCAATAACTAACACATTTTTCGGGCGACTTTTTGTAACAACCAACACATTTTGCGGGCGACTTTTTGCAATAACCAACACATTTTACGGGCGACTTTTTGCAATAACAAACACATTTTGCGGGCGACTTTTTGCGATAACCAACACATTTTGCGGGCGACTTTTTACGATAACCAACACATTTTGCGGGCGACTTTTTGCAATAACCAACACATTTTTCGGGCGACTTTTTACAATAACAAACATATTTTACGGGCGACTTTTTGCGACAGCCAACACATTTTGCGGGCGACTTTTTACGATAACCAACACATTTTACGGGCGACTTTTTATGATAACCAACACATTTTACGGGCGACTTTTTGCAATAACTACCACATTTTACGGGCGACTTTTTACGATAACCAACACATTTTCCGGGCGACTTTTTACGATAATAAACACATTTTACGGGCGACTTTTCGCGGTAACCAACACATTTTTCGGGCGAGTTTTTGCGATAACCAACACATTTTTCGGGCGACTTTTTGCAATAATAAACACATTTTACGGGCGACTTTTTACGATAATAAACACATTTTGCGGGCGACTTTTTGCAATAACAAACAGATTTTACGGGTAAATTTTTAGCAAAAAAAATTATAAGAAAACAAAAAAGCCGCATCCGAAGATGCGACTTTTAATATTAAGAAAATCTTAAACAAATTACATACCAAGACGTTGTTTAAGAATATCAAGACGAGCAACTAGCTCTTTAGGAAGGTGTTTTCCAAATTTAGCAAAGTGCTCTTCGATACGTTCAACCTCATCTTTCCACTCATCAACATTAACAGCAAGAACTTGCTTCATTGTCTCCTCTGTATAGCAGCTCTTCAAACCTTCGATATTAATTTGACCTGCAGCAGGAACCTTTCCGATTGGAGTATCAACTGTTTCACCTTCACCGTTGCAACGATCAAAGATGTAAGCAAGAACACGGCTATTATCACCATAACCTGGCCACAAGAATCCGCCTTCGCTCTTAAGAGCCGGATTTTCCTTATCACGACGGAACCAGTTTACGAAGAAGATCTTTGGCATATTCTTACCACCCTTAGCTTGTGGCAATTTCTCCATATCAATCCAGTGTTGGAAGTAATCTCCCATGTTGTAACCGCAGAATGGCAACATAGCGAATGGGTCACGACGAACACCAGCCTTCAAACCGATAGCAGCAGCTGTAACCTCAGAACCTACGATAGATCCCATGAACACACCATGTGCCCAGTCTTCTGCTTCGTGTACCAATGGAACTGTGTTAGGACGACGACCACCGAACAAGATAGCATCAACCTTAACACCCTTTGGAGACTCCCAATCTGGGTCGATAGCAGGACAGTTGCTTGCAGGAGCTGCGAAACGAGAGTTAGGGTGAGCGCAAGGTTCGCCTGACTCTGGATTGTAAACACGATTCTTCCAATCGATAGTTCCTTCTGGACAATCGTATCCGATACCTTCCCACCAAATATCACCATCAGGAGTATAACCCACGTTAGTGAAGATAGTGTTCTTGCAGCAAGAGTCAAGAGCGTTCTTGTTTGTCTTAGCAGAAGTGAAAGGAGCCACACCGAAGAAACCAGCCTCAGGATTGATTGCGCGAAGGTTACCCTCTTCGTCAAACTTCATCCAAGCGATGTCGTCACCTACAGTCTTAACTTCCCATCCTGGGATTGTAGGAATCAACATAGCCAAGTTTGTCTTTCCACATGCAGAAGGGAACGCAGCGCAAACGTACTTAGTTTCGTTTGTAGCCTTCTTAGTAAGGCGAAGGATAAGCATGTGTTCTGCCAACCATCCGTCTTCCTGAGCCATCTTAGAAGCAATACGCAAAGCAAAGCACTTCTTACCAAGAAGAGCGTTACCTCCGTAACCAGAACCATAAGTCCAAATTTCACGTTCTTCAGGGAATTGAACAATATATTTATCTTCGATTGGAGCACAAGGCCACTTAGCATCCTTCAACCCGTCTGGCAACGGTTTACCAACAGAGTGGATACATGGAATGAAATCACCCTTCTCTTCGATTAACTTCAAAGCAGCATCACCCATACGAGTCATGATTTTCATTGAACCAACAACGTATGCTGAATCTGTAATCTCAACACCTAATTGAGAGATAGGACCACCAAGAGGACCCATTGAGAAAGGAATAACATACATTGTACGACCTTTCATACATCCATTATACTTATTGATAAGGATCTTCTTCATCTCTTTAGGATCCATCCAGTTATTTGTAGGACCAGCATCTTCTTGCTTCTTAGAGCAGATGAATGTACGGTTTTCTACACGAGCCACGTCGCTTGGATCTGATTGGAAGTAGTAGCTGTTTGGACGTTTTTTCTCATTCAATTTACGAGCTAATCCGTTTGCCACACACTCATCCATTAAGCGAGTGAACTCTTCGTCAGAACCATTACAAAGGTAGATGTTCTCAGGCTGACAAATATCCGCCCACATCTTAACCCATGCATTCAATTTAGCATTTTTAGTGTTAATCATAAAACTCTAATTATTTAATAAAACATTGATTTTACTTCTTCTCTAAAATTCGCGTGCAAAGATAAATAATTTTACCATATTTTGGGAAGTTTTTTTTCATATTTTCAAAAAAACATACGAATCTATCACTAACAATGATGGTTAAACATAATTAGTCAAATCTATATCCTAAAAACACACCTAACCTTACAAAAATAAAATTCATTTTTTTTTCTAAATTTGCAAAAAATTTAAAGAAGTAATATTAAATAACATCATGATTTCTGTAGACAATTTAACCGTTGAATTTGGAGGTTCTACTCTTTTTGAAAATATATCATTCCAAATTAATGAAAAAGATCGTATTGCCCTTATGGGAAAAAATGGAGCTGGAAAATCCACTCTACTAAAAATTCTTGCTGGTGTACAAAAACCATCGAAAGGAAAAGTTGCAGCTCCCAAAGAGTGTGTCATCGCATATTTACCCCAACATCTAATGACGGAAGATGGAAGAACTGTTTTCGAGGAGGCTTCACTGGCTTTTTCCGAACTATTTGAAATGGAGAATGAAATTGAGCGCCTCAACAATGAATTGGCCACAAGAACAGATTATGATTCGGATGAATACATGGAACTTATTGAACAAGTTTCAACCCTTAGCGAAAAATTCTACTCCATAGAAGATACAAACTACGCAGCTGAAGTTGAGAAGGTTTTACTAGGCTTAGGCTTTAAACGTTCTGACCTTCAAAAACCCACAAAAGAGTTTAGTGGTGGATGGAGAATGAGAATTGAATTAGCTAAAATATTGCTAAAAAAACCTGATGTTATCTTGTTAGATGAACCAACCAATCACCTTGATATTGAATCTATACAATGGTTGGAAGAATTTTTGATTAATAGTGCAAAAGCAGTAATACTGATTTCTCATGACCGCGCTTTTGTTGACAATATTACTACAAGAACCATCGAAGTTACAATGGGAAGAATATACGATTACAAGACCAACTATTCACACTATTTAGAATTAAGAAAAGAGCGCAGAGAACAGCAACAAAAAGCCTATGACGAACAACAAAAAATGATTGCCGAAACAAAGGAATTTATCGAACGATTCAAGGGAACTTATTCAAAAACATTGCAAGTTCAATCGCGCGTAAAGATGCTGGAAAAACTAGAAATAATAGAGGTTGACGAAGAGGATACATCAGCCTTACGCCTTAAATTTCCGCCATCTCCTCGTTCCGGAAATTATCCGGTAATTGCTGAGCAAGTTGGCAAATCATACGATGAACATATTGTTTTCAAAAATGTATCTTTTACGATTGAAAGGGGGGATAAAGTGGCATTCGTTGGACGAAATGGAGAGGGTAAATCCACACTTGTAAAGTGCATAATGGACGAAATAAAGTATGACGGAAATCTAAAATTAGGTCATAACGTTCAAATTGGTTATTTTGCGCAAAATCAAGCCTCTTTATTGGACGGAGAATTAACTGTTTTTCAAACAATTGATGATGTTGCACAAGGTGAAATACGAAATAAAATAAAAGATTTATTGGGTGCTTTCATGTTTGGTGGAGATAATTCATTAAAAAAAGTGAAGGTGCTCTCAGGTGGGGAAAGAACTCGTTTGGCAATGATAAAACTTTTATTAGAACCTGTAAATCTTCTGATTTTAGATGAGCCTACCAATCACTTAGACATGAAGACAAAAGACATCCTAAAAAGTGCATTAAAAGATTTTGACGGCACTCTAATAGTAGTATCTCATGACAGAGATTTCCTTGATGGATTAGTCAATAAAGTCTATGAATTTGGGAACCAAAAGGTTACTGAACATCTTGATAGCATCTATGGATTTCTTGAAAAGAAAAAAATGGATAATCTTAAGGAATTGGAACGTAAGTAATTTTTTTATCGGTGTGCCATCCATTTTTGACACACCGATTAGTATCTTAATGTGTTATTTTATGACTTAGGATTAAACCATCTTTTGTCCATTAATAATCAAACCAAATTGCAAATTTAAATAGGCTGCAGCTTTTCGACATAAAATCATTCGGGACAGAAATATTTCAAAGTAATCAATTACTGCGGATATTTCTGTGTCAATAATCAAATCTAACAACAACTCCTTATTATCATTTGCAAAATAGGTTTTTGACTCTACAACTGCAAAATTAACTCTATCATGAATATCAAAACCAGAAACATTGCGATGTCTAACACGACTTCGTCTCACATCAGTCTTATCAGCTAAAATCAGGGCTGCTGCAATCGGATTAACTTCAGCAGCTGTACTCTCATCGTGATTACCTATCGCACTGATAACCTTTGCTATCTCCTCCGGATCCATTCCCATCTTATCCAATATACGAAAAGCCATCACTGCCCCACTCTGTGCATGATCAACACGATTGACAACATTTCCTATATCATGCATATATCCGGCTATTCTGGCCAATTCTTGCTCTCGCTCACTAAACCCTAATGTGAACAAAATTGAACTTGCTAACTCCGCTGTCTTTTTTACGTGCCCGAACGAATGTTCTGTATATCCCATCGCTGCTAACACTTTATCGGCTTGCGATATATATATTTTTATCTCTTTATTAGATTGTACATCTTCATAAGTAATCAATTTCTTTTCCATTATTATACCTATTTTTATATTTTCTCTTTCGTGTTACAAAAATATAGAAAATTAAAATATCTACAACATTTTCTCCTATTACCAATCTTTATAACATCTATTATAACGAAATCCATCCTCTAAATTCTTTACCGGATATATCTCAAATGTGTTGTCCGGATGTACCAATATTGCTACACCCGACATGAAATTACACCAATAGAAATAATCGGTTTCTTTACCGTCATATTTACTATCTTGTCCAGAATAAGTACCTCTATATTTCTCAAAATCTATTCCTAAATTAGTTGCCCACTCTACAAGCGGAACCAATAAATAGTCATGAGAGGTAAACCATGCAAAGGTTTTTCCTTTACTTAAATTCAAGAGCTTATTAACAATTTCAAGCGATGTCTCTTCTGCCTCTTTCATATTTTCATTGCAATATTCTGCTCGTCCCGGCCAACTATGCAACCCTTCACCATAATACTTCGCATAAATCTCATCAATTGGATTTACTACATCTTCCTTGCTATTCAGATAGGTATCTCCTCGATTGGTCGCAATTAAATAAGAGGTGGTTTTACACCTTTCTACACTAGTGGATCCGTAATAAGAGTCATTAACTCCGGCTAAACCGCCTTTAAATTTTTTCCCGGCTTCCTCTGCCAACTCTACTCCATTATCATTTAAATCACAATAATCACCTTCACAATCATCGTTTCGCTCTGAGTGTCTTACAAGAAATACGATTCGATCTCCCTCCTTCATGTTGCGATAAATATCGGAGGCCTCATTCCACGAAGTCAACGAATAGGAATAACTTGGATTGGTTGTCCTACTGTAATCAAAAATTTTTCCATATAGCAATAGTTGAATCTGTTTTCTCAAATCTTGATTATCGTTTTTTAAACTATCAATTCCGACACTTAATTTCAAATTATCTGCTTGAAGTTGTAAATTGGAGATATTTAATTCCTCAACTCTCTGCGATAATGTATTAATTAACGTCCTTACCTCATCAAACTCTTCATGGGTTACATAATTTGTAATTGGCTCAAATTCAGGAAGCTCATCTTTTCTTACATACTCCTTTAAATCGGATCGTCCTAATTTCTCATTCCAATTCATGGTATCTTCTGCCGTAATTTGTGAGGCTACCGACTGACCATAAATTGGATCACTCTCCTCAGACAACTTTTCGTTCCATCTCAAGGTGTCGGCTGAGCTGATGTGCGATGCTACCGATGCGCTATAAATTGGATCACTCTCCTCAGACAACTTCTCATTCCACCTCAAAGTATCTGCAGAGGTAATATGCGATGCTACCGATGCACTATAAATTGGGTCTCTCTCCTCAGACAACTTCTCGTTCCACCTCAAGGTATCGGCTGAGCTAATGTGCGATGCTACCGATGCGCTATAAATTGGATCTCTCTCCTCAGACAACTTTTCGTTCCACCTCAAAGTATCAGCTGAGGTAATGTGCGATGCTACCGATGCACTATAAATTGGGTCTATCTCCTCAGACAACTTTTCATTCCACCGCAAGGTGTCAGCAGAGGTGATGTACGATGCTACCGATGCGCTATAAATTGGGTCTATCTCCTCAGACAACTTTTCGTTCCACCGCAAGGTGTCAGCTGAGCTGATGTGCGATGCTACCGATGCGCTATAAATTGGGTCTCTCTCCTCAGACAACTTTTCGTTCCACCGCAAGGTGTCAGCAGAGGTGATGTACGATGCTACCGATGCGCTATAAATTGGGTCTATCTCCTCAGACAACTTTTCGT
>JAGBVI010000078.1 GCA_017630395.1 Paludibacteraceae bacterium | reverse complement strand
TCCATCTTCCAACAATGCCAAACGTCCCACACGATTTTCTCGTGCATTCGGTCCTCCGTAGGTGTAGGTTACATCATTTTCCGGATGATTCGGATAGGTAACCTTTTTCAATCGGTTGTAATCATACTCATATTTAATCAATTTCTCCTCTTTACGCAGATTTTCTGTTACTTTTTCAAGAACATTACCTGCAATGTCATACTTGAAGGTTGTAAGCCCCACAGAAGGGTGAGTCACAGAGAGGGTACGACCTGCCATATCGTAGGTATAACGAGTTGTATTTCCGCCGGCATCGGTCAAACTATCCAACTGACCAATAGCATCAAAGTAGTAATTAATCGGCACCACCTCGTTGCTCACCGGATCAAAACGTTCCGCCAAGACTGTTTGTCCGCCACCATCGGCATAGCTATGAGAAATATCCCCATTAGGAGCCGTGATGGTTGTTTTCAACAACTTCTTATTGGTCGCTATCGAGTAAGCCATCTTTGTAATGCTTTCGCCTCCACCTGCTTCATCGGCAGGAAGAATCTCCATGATTGGTCTGTCCAAGGCATCAAAGAGAGAGGTTTTCATCACCTGAGAAGAGAATTCTGCAATTTCACCCTCTTCAGAGATGCCGCAAGTAGCAGGGTGATAAGCAACCGCCTCGCGACCCAAGGCATCATATCCCACACGACCGGAAACAATGTATTTCACACCCTCGCCATAAATATCCGCCTCTTTCTTCACTTGGTGTGGGCGACCCAAACCATCCACATGCGTAACCGTACGCAAGGGGTCGTTCGGATGCTGAGGATCATAGTGGTCTGTCACTGCATATCGGCTCTTGTAGTCTGCACCGGCATCAACGTATTTATACGCAATGGTAAAAGGCTCACCGGCACTCTGCTCGTTAGGAGCGATGATAGTATCGGTACGACCCAAATCATCTATATGATACTGCACAGTATAACCATTCATATCACGTACCGTCAACGGAATACCATAGCGATAATCATAATTCTCCATTTCGCTGCGATAACCAAACGCATCCGTCACACGAGTAGGATACATATTGTATTTACGATCGTAGGTATATGAGAAGAACATACGTTGTCCTTTCTCATTTTTAGGAAGTGTCTTTTTGGCAATATTACCAAAATGGTCATACTCCAAATCGGTCACCGCCTCACCATCACCAGTATTTTGCGTAAATTGGGTGATAGCCCACGGCGTAAACTCATTTTCATACTCAGCAGTAATCGAACGGAACTCCTTACCATTTCCATCAGTCACTTTAACAGACTTTGGCACACCCAACTTATCCAAGTGAGTAATTTCTGTTTTATACGAAGAACCATCTGTCAAATCGGTATTGGTATAAATTATCAAGTTGGCATAATTTTTACTATAGCTGTAAGTCTCTTCCGTCAACGGCAAAGCCACCTTATCGTCGGCATCCGGTTCAGACGATTCATAAGCCGTCACCACTTTTTTATATGGTGCAGAGAAGGTAGAAGCCTCGTCAACAGAAAGGTTGCCCTCAATAAGAGTAATTGACTTATCTGAAACCGAATACAAATTATAGTCCGTACGCTCTTCGCGCAATTTATCCATTGTATCCGCCTCTGCAATCAACGTACGAATCAACTGCCCAGCCTTAAAATAGTTGGAATTGTCAAACTCTTGCAGATTGGTACGCACCGTATCTGCCAAATTATCCTTGACATCCAACTGATAAGTATAAACCTTTCCGAAACCAAGGAAATCGCGTTCGCGACGATCATGTTTACCCTCTTCATAGTGGAAGCGAGTATGCATTTCCGGGTTAAGACCCGTACCATCATTGATGGTCACGCCACTCATAGCCCACTTACCACCCGGGTGGTCTGTAGAAGGAGTAGTATGCTCATAATCGATCGTAATTTTTCCACCAAACGGATTGGTCACGCTCTTCAGTTTATTGGTTGCCCCAATACGAGAGTAGCGAACAGAGACCTCATCATTACTCTCAGAGTGGATCAAGTCGGCAAAACCATCACCATTAAAGTCAGCCACACTGCTTTGAGAAGAGCTGACGCACTGAGTTGCAGAAGCATTAAAGAAAGGAGTAACCGTAAAAATCCAAATAGGAATAGTCACACCCCCATTGGCATGTTCTGTGACAGAAACCGACTTGGAAAGACCGATTGAACCGGTAAATTTCAAATTGTTATTATTCGTAAACTTCGTTCCCAATCCGCCATTGATAGCCACATTAAACGTCTTATCTTTTTGAAACTCTTTTCCATGTTCAGCTTCAACCCTGTCCGGCAAACCATCCCCATTCACGTCCATCAATTGGAAACAGGTATTATTCATGGTATAAGAACCATTCACACCGGCACTGATATTGGCAGAACCACAAAGCGGAATCTTGATATTAGCTCCTCCATTGACAGTGTTTGATTCACTTGCATTAATAGCACCAAAGTTTTGCCAAGGGAGTTTATCTGTAAAGGTGTATCCTAAGTTCAAACGAACACTATTTTCAAAAACCATATCCACCAAACCATCACCATTCACATCATACCACTCATTGATGGAGTGAGAAGAAGCACGGGAAGCACCTAAACTACCCGTTACTGCAAGAGGAGAAGAGGCTGCCGCCTTTTGTTTAGCTATTTCTTTCAATGCAGTTATTGTCAATTTTCCTCCGCTCTGACTGGATTTCGAGTTGGTAGGAGAAGAAGCAGGACCACTATTTGCGCCCAAAGAGCTACCTTCCGACTTTTGAGTTGGGAGTGTAAATGAATCAAATGTTTTCTGTTGAAATATCACGCCGTTAGCACCGGTATAAACAACTTCAATTTTATCATCTTTCACAGAAATCCAATCCGGATAACCATCGCTGTTCAAGTCCATGAAGGCCGTTTCTGTAGTTGAAGTTGTTTTAGAATGAGAGGCACTAACGCCAAACGCACTAATACCCCCCGTAAGCGTTTGAGAACTAGTAAAGGATTTGGAGAGTAGCGTAGGAGCAAACATTTGACCGGTTTTACCGGCTTCACCCGTTGAAACATCGTAGGAAGGAATCTCTTCGCTAATATCGATTCTATCGTTACCCATACGAGAAGATTGCATGGTGGTGGGCGTAATATATGCAAAAGAAGTTGCTCCAACGTAGGCATTTTGCTTAACATCATAACCCATAGAGAAGAAATTCTCATCCGTTACGCTTCCAAACTTTCCTTTTACTTGCTCCCTAAGTTTATCATTTTCCTTCTCTTCTTTCATCTTCTCGAAATCATCCTTATTGTATTTACTCTTGTCAAATACCAAATGAGCAAGTTCTATTTTTTCATTCTCTCCCTTGTATGCAAATTGTCCCCATCCGCGATACATAGAACCCAATCGAGAGATGTTCTCATTAAAAACAGAACGAAGTATTACCGGTAATTCAATCTCCGAACTTTTCTCTTCAGTAGAAGAGATACCATTTGCATCAACTACCGTTTCTTCCCATTTTCTAATCAAGGTAACTGCAGCATTAGAATTTTTTTGCAACGGTGTATCATGGAATGCCAACACCTGAACATTTTTGCCATTCACCACTTCTATCGGCAATTTTGCCCCATCAGAAATTCTGCTGATTATAACCTTACTATCAGTATCATACAAATAATATCTCGCTTCAGTTATTTTATCATCATCAAATTCGGTCAGAATAAAATCCAATGCGTCCATTGAATTCCCTGTCATATTTCCAATAATGCGATATTTGCTCATTTTACATACCTATAAACAAATTAAAATTATAATTTATAAGCCATAATATAACTGCAGCATAACATCCAGCAAAAACATCATCTAACATAACACCCAAAGCATTATTGATTTTTTTGTCAGCCCAACCAACAGGAAAAGGCTTGATAATATCAAATATACGAAACAAGATAAAACCTACTAATAATACCAAAAATATTTGTGCATTATCTTTCATCAATGGTGCAAGTGTAATAAAACTTATGCTTTGACCTGCAACCTCATCTATTACTATAAATGAGGGATCATGTTTGGTGTGTTTGAGTACTTCTACAGATGCTATCCAACCGATGATAAAGGAAAAAATGCTAATAAAAGCAACCCCCATCAATCCATAACAATATCCTAAATAACCGACAATAGGGATAGTCACCAAAGAACCAAATGTTCCTGACGCAAAAGGGAAATAACCGCTACCCAAAAAACTAGCTACGGTAAAAGCAATTTTTTTATACATTATTGCACCTTGTAAAAGTTTAATTATTTATATTACAGAGGATAAAATAATTGTATAAATTTGCAACAGCTTTCGGTAACTTATTAGCACAATGTTATTCAGCAACAATATAACTTTTTAAAATATTATTTAGGATTCTCTATACTGTTGAAATATTCTATTGCCTCAGATGACAATTTTGAAGCTGCTGATTTATCACAAACAATAATTCCATGAGGGTGATTTTGCATTGCAGTTATCGTCCATTTTTGATTGATAGAACCTTCTACTGCCTGATATATAGCATCAGCTTTGTTGTTTCCCGAGGCCATTATTATAACTTCTTTGGCGTCCATAATCGTACCTACACCCACTGTTAGTGCTTGGGTTGGAACATTTTTGATATCATTATTAAAAAATCTGGAATTATCTTTAATGGTTGATGGAGCTAGTGTTTTGATACGAGTGCGAGAACTTAGTGAAGAAAAAGGCTCATTAAAAGCTATATGACCATCACTGCCAACACCACCTAAAAACAAGTCTATTCCACCATAAGTTAAGATTGATTGCTCATAGTTTTCACATTCTTTAGCATAATCTTTAGTCATGCCATTTAATATATGGATATTTTTTTGATTTATATCTATGTGATTGAAAAAATTATGATACATAAAATAATGATAACTTTGCGGATTATTGGGTTCTATGCCTACATATTCATCCATATTAAAAGTTACCACATGCTCAAAAGATACTTTTTTATTTTTGCACATGTAAATCAATTCTTTATATACACCTAAAGGAGTTGATCCGGTAGGCAAGCCCAAAACAAAAGGATTTTTAGCTGTTGGTTTTGCTTGTTTAATACGATATGCAATATACGAAGCCGTCCATACAGAACAATCCTCTAAATTATCTTTTATTATTACGCGCATTATATTTTTCCTTTTACAAATTTACCTTGAATAATTGTATAAATTAAATCTAAATTTTTATCTAAAACAATAATATCTGCATCATTACCCGGTATCAGCAATCCTATTTGTTTTTGTCTCATAATTTGAGCCGGATTGGTAGAAGTCATGCGAACAGCCTTTTCTATAGGAATTCCCCAAGAAACCAAATTGCGAAATCCATCTAACATTGATATTGCGGAACCATTCATTACATTATCTTTTTTGCGGTAAAAACATTTATTCAAATACAAATCAGGCGCTGATGAAAGATCTGTTTTTGCAGGATATAAAGAATCTGTTATCATGACAATTTGACTTAGCGGTTTGCATTTTAGCAGCAAATTAACAAGATTAGAATCTACGTGAACACCATCCCCTATAATTTCGCATGATAATTCCGAATGTATCAATGTTGCACCAACTACTCCCGGTTCTCGATGATGCATCGGACGCATTGCATTAAATAAATGTGTGATGTGCCTAATGTTATGCATCATGGCTTCTTGGACTTGATTATAACTGGCATCTGAATGTCCAATTTGCATAACCACACCTTTGTCATTACAATATGCTGCAAGTTTTTCTATACCACTAAGCTCAGGAGCAACTGTCATATTAATCAAATGACCTTCGGATGCCTCATACAGTCTTTTCATATATTCTAAATCAATTGGAGATATATCTTCGGCAATTTGAGCCCCTATTCTTTTGGGTGATAGAAATGGACCTTCTAAATGCATTCCTAAAATTCTGGCACCGCTTTCTTTTCCCATTGCCGACACTATTGCTTTGATATTTTTTATCAATTTTTCTTCTGATTGTGTATTACATGTAGGGATAAATGAGGTTACGCCATATTCTGCTAAAATTTTTGACATATTAATAATTGATTGAGCATCACCATCGTCTGCTCCATATCCGCCTATTCCGTGTATATGACTGTCAATAAATCCCGGCATAACATATGCCCCATTAACATCAATTACTTTAACTTCTTTGGGAAATTTTTCTTCTTCAAAACGTTCTTCATTAAAGATATCAATAATTTTACCATTTTTTATATAAATTGCGCATCTTGGCATTACAGAAAAACCGGTAAAGATATTTGCATTAAACAAACAAAATGCAGAATCCATATATTTAACACTCCTTCTTTAGAATTCTATTCTTACGATAACTCTACGATTTTTGATGCGGTTTTCAGGAATAGGCTCTCCGTAAGGATCCAAATTAGGATAAGCAGGTGAAATTTCGGCCAATCCTATTGCTTTAAAGCGATTAACATCCATTAAATTAGCAATCATAGCTCTTACAACTGCTCCAGCTCTTGCTCCTGAAAGCTCCCAATTTGACGGTAAAATTTCTGATTCCTTAGTATCATCTGTATGACCTTCTACAACGATACGATATTTTTTGTACTTTGTAGAATTAAGCAATTGCGATATTTTTCTAATTACAGGAATAGCAGCAGGCTTCAATGTTACCGCGCCTTTATCAAACAAATTAACCGATGTCATTTCAAGTGTAGCGCCATTAGC
>JAGBVI010000077.1 GCA_017630395.1 Paludibacteraceae bacterium | reverse complement strand
TTTTTTGTTTCTCAAAATCCACAATTTAACTATTCATGGAATTACATGAGGAAATGCAGAACTAACTATATAGAATTTTTAGTTAATTCTATTCGCTTTCTTAATAATGTACTTGTTGACATTAATTTGCTAACTGGTAAATCATGGCCAGAAAACAACATTCATGTGGTATTTCATGATATCTTGGATGTCGAACTTACTAGTGAAATGCCATTTGTGAGGTCTCGTTTGCTTTGGGAAAACTTTTATCGTTTGGCAACGGTTAAGAGCGATTATAATATCGTTGTAAAAGTCAAGGATAATTTATTAAAAACCAGTAATAGAAAAGCACCCTCAGATATGAAGAATCTTATAGATTCTGTTTTTGATATGATAAATAACGAATCTAAAAAAAATACAGAATATGAAACTGTTTGAAAAGATATTAGACGAACGGAATATCTTCAATTCGATATTCTGCATGGAATCGTATGTGTTCGACAAAGGGTTATTGGACACATCGAAACCTGTATATCTCCATAATGAAGGCAAGGTGAAGGAAACAATTGCAGCCAATGATCTCGAATTATATTATGCACTCGCTGATAAGCATAATATAGACTTGATTTCTAAGGTTATAAAATGTTGCCATCAAAAGTTGGAATGGGTGTTGTTAGACAAGAAAAACTTGTTTGATATAATAGTATATTTCAAAATCAAGAAATACGAAGATAATAAATTGGACTTCCGTCCGATGCACACGGCAAGACTGATAGATTTGATTTGTATGGTAAGTATCTTGAACTGTTTGATGTTTGATGACGACTTAGATAAAGGGGTTAGAAAACTATCAGACTTATCCAAGTTACTGCCCCACAATTTCTATGGGAATATTCCTAGTACGAATGTTCAGTATTTATTTCACAAGTGGCAGACAAAATACAAAGAGTATACCGATGAGATTATAGAACATTGTAGGGCATACCAAAAGAGCCATAACTATCTGACAGAAGTAAGTTTGGATATAAAGAATTTCTTTCCATCAATATCTCCTAAGATGCTATATGACTACATCACAAGTAAACTATCGAAAACTTATGAGGACGATAAGGAAATTCTTGGTATGGCTGTAGCCAAACTATTGTATTTCAATATATCAAAAAACAATATAGAACCATGGAAAGAGTATTACTATCCTGAATATACTGAGTTAACCTGTGCAAATCAATATATGAACTATGGAATACCACAGGGGTTACCTCAATCATACTTCTTTGGTAACCTCTGCATGATTAATGTTAAACGGCTATTGATGAAAGAAAAGACCTTTAAAGGAGGGGATGCCTATTTCTATGTTGATGACTCAGTAATATATATACAGTCTGAATTGGATGAAGATCAGTTTAAGGAACAAATAGATGCACTTAATGAAAGATTAAAAGAGGAATGTAAGAAAGCTAAAAATGGCAATAGTACAATAAGTAATTATATTGATGAAGGCTATCTGGCTTTTCAAAACAAATTAGATTACACAATTAAATTTCACGAAAAAGGGAAAAGTACCTTTACTCATATAGATGATGCAGACAACCAATATGGGCCCATAGCAAATATAACTCGGGAAACATACATGAATTCGGATCTATCGTATAATTTGGATGAGATAGACGATTATGTGTCTCTAAAGAAATTGGAGGCTCTTGACAAAGTTGTTTCTCGAGAGATAGGCAAACTGGTTGATAAACAGGATAAAGCAAAAAAAGAAGGAAAGAACGGTGATGTGCTCGCTTCAAAACTTAAACTTTTGCGAAGGTTTAAGAAGTTCTTCCTTTATCGCAATCGACTATTGAAAATCAGAGAAGAAGGTAATCCGAATTTAAACGACTTCAGTGAACGTTTCTTAGAGAAAGCTACTGATCCCGAGAAATTTTTCGAACAGTATGAAGAGGATATTTTCCAAACGGAATATCGTCTTATTATCCAAAATCTTAGAAAAGAAGAGGCTAATGATTTCAAGGAGAAGATAATTGAATTTGAAAAACAGTTACTTTCTAAATGTAATGTAAATATACAAGGGAAACAAGATTCCTTGTTCTATGCTAAGGACGTTGAGACATCTTGTATAATAAAATCGATGCCCCAGGATTCTTATGTTTCGCTGATACGATGGGCCAGAGAGAACTTTAATGGGCTAAAATGTATTATGGATTCTGACAAGCAATTGGACAAGTTGCGGGGATTTATGTCTATTGTAAAGAGGGAGGACAAAGACACAGAAACCAAGGAATCCATATACAAAATGCAGAACCAAGGTTTTGAAGAGGCACAATTTACAAAATTTGTGATGAAAGCCTCTACAGAATATCAGCGTAAGATATTGAATGTCTTTTATTCAGAAATCATAGATGTAATTCCTTCGGATTCTCTGGCATTATCAAAAAGGAATGCCAGACGATTTAAGTACGTAGAACTTAGAATATTAGCCTATTTAAGGAATAAAAACTTTAATTTAGAGCGATTTGAAGAGTTTGTAGAACATATCAATGAAAAAGACATCTCCAACCAAATGGGAATTGATATTGGAGTGCTTGAAGTATTGAATATCTTCATCAAGAATGTACGTAATCCTGAATGGGTGGATTCGTTGATTGTGACCCATCGACTTACAAAAGGATTGTGGTACAATGGTTCTAAATTTTTAAATTCATATACGCTCCATAATGAAGAGCATGCAGTGACTCTTATCACAAAATCGTTAGAACTAACGAATAGAATAGACTATTTTGCACTAAAGAATGTGGACTATTATATTCTTTTTTTGGCGTGCTATTTGCACGACATCAGTATGGTTATTCATCCAGATTTGGGTAGGTTAAGTTCTGAAAATGGAAAGAATATGACTTTGATTTCAGACTTAATGAGCCAAATGCAAAATGAGGTCAAAAAATTTGATTCGATAGACTATACCGGTAAAAAGGACTCTCGTTATAAAGATGCGGGTAATTTCTTAATCAAGGTGTTCAATGAAGTGTATGGGTATTTCGAGGCTTTGGTTAGAGATAACCATGCCAAGGATAGTGCCAAGTTTATTCGTGAACGATCAAATTCTTTATTAAACTATTTAGAGCCGACGTTGTTGTCTTTTGTGGCTAAAGTATCAGAGAGCCATGGATATGATGTAATGGATGTTTATGGCCTAAAATCTAGGGCTCAAGATGATACTGTAAGTTTGAAATATTTGATGATTCTCATCAGATTGGCAGATTTACTAGATGTGGCGAATGATAGAGTAAACTATCATTTGTTGAGACAAAATTTGAGAAATTTGTCACCCACATCAAAGTTTCATTGGATATCACATCTGGTAACAGATAAAATAGTACTAAAAACAGATTATCCCACCGATGAAAATGCTGAAATGGGAGACAAACCTATTACCGAGAAAATAAACATAGAACTACATTTGAATGTAAAGCAATTGACTGTATCTAAAAATACAAAGAAATGTAATGGGTGTAAGTTAGAAGAAAGCGAAAAGAAGAATGACTGCCTTCATATTAGAATTGTAGGTGGTTTTGATTATTTAGATGAGTGTCCAGAAGAATGTTGTACCATAATCTGTCGTTGGATGATGCGGAAGCATGACTGGTTAATCAAAGAATTAATTGCACTGAATGATTATCTCTATTCAGTAAATAATTCGTTGTTCAAGACAAATATTAACTTTATTATTTACTATCGTGATGAAATGAGGTTAGATGCAGATATGTTTGATTGTGTTCAAGAGTTTCTGGAAGAATAAAAGCGAACAATGTATGATAAATGATGGTTGCATCTAGAATATTGTGTAAATTGAGCCTGCCTAACTTTTTTACTTGTTAGACAGGCTCTTTAATCTCTAAATCTATCTATATCATCACCGCTTATTGGATTTGTGTTTGTGATATGATGACACAATACACACAATTATTCCAACCAAAAGCTGAAAATACTCCTACTCTAATAATAGTCTAACTATTAAACCGCAAGCAAATGAGAAGGAGTAAATTTAGAAGGCCGTGCAAGGTGCTTATTTTCAATGGTGCAAGGGTGTTAGTGGCGATTGTTCGGTCGTTGCATTGCGCTGCTGAATTGACGCACGAAAACAAATCGGCAATACATAATTGTTGCACAGGCAAGTCGGTCCGCTCGGGAGCCTATTATTACCGCCAACTGCACCCGGATATTCTATTGGAGATGGATGATTTGGACAAACTAACACTGAAAGAGTATGACGACTTGTGTGGTGTCAAACGAAAGTAAATCTCTACACGGAAGATGGCGCATCTTAG
>JAGBVI010000076.1 GCA_017630395.1 Paludibacteraceae bacterium | reverse complement strand
GAGACAGCAAATGCGTTCACCTATACGTTGAACGAAGGTACGAAAGCGGACAACTACACAATCACAACAACAGAGGGAACGTTGAAGGTAACGGAGTTGACCGATAAGGTAACCGTAACGATTACCGAACATAGCAGCAAGGAAAAGTATGACGGAAAAGAAAAGACAGTAATAGGTTACGAAGTTGAAATTAGCAATGATTTGTATAAATCAACCGACTTCACGTTCAGTGGCGATGCGACGGTAAAAGGCACAGATGCAGGCACATACCCAATGGAGTTGAAGCCAGCTGACTTTGCCAACACCAACAAGAACTTCAGCGATGTAGAGTTCGTGATAGTAGACGGAACGTTGGAAATCAGCAAGCGTTCAGTAACGTTGACCTCATCAGACGAAGAGAAAGTTTACGATAGAACAGCATTGACTAACTCAACAATAACCGTAGACGGTGATGGTTTCGTTGTTGGTGAGGGTGCAAGTTATGATGTAACCGGAAGTCAAACGGAGGTAGGTTCATCAGATAATATGTTTAGCTATACCTTGAACGAAGGTACGAACGATGGTAACTACATAATAGAAAAAGTATATGGTACTTTGACCATCCTTGCTCCTTCAAAAGTTCAAGTCACCATTACCGAGCATGGCTCAGTTGAGACTTACAACAACGAGGAGTATGTTGTAGAAGGTTACGACTTTGCCACAAGCAATGATTTATATACATTGTCAGACTTTAAGTTCCTAGGCGATTCAGTGGTTTCAGGAACGAATGTCGGAAATTACCCGATGGGCTTGAAGGCAGAGGACTTCGAGAACCTCAACAAGAACTTTGAAGTAGAGTTTAATGTTGTCCACAATAGCTTGGTAATTAATCCTCTTGATGTATTGGTAGAGATTACCGGAAATAGTTTGAAAGTACCATACGACAAGAATGAGCATGAAGTTAGCGGTTACCAATGGTCAGCCAACAGTAATTTATATACTATTGAAGACTTTGAGTTTGTCGGAGATTCAGCATTGGCAGAAACCAATGTAGGCGTTTACCCAATGGGCTTGGAATCAGGCGAATTTACCAACTTGGACAACAACTTTAAAGTGATGTTCAGCGTAGTAGAAGATGGAAGTTTGACAATTCTTGCTCCTTCAAAAGTTCAAGTCACCATTACCGAGCATGGCTCAGTTGAGACTTACAATAACGAGGAGTATGTTGTTACAGGTTACGACTTTGCCACAAGCAATGATTTATATACGTTGTCAGACTTTAAGTTCCACGGTGATTCAGTGGTTTCAGGAACGAATGTTGGAAATTACCCGATGGAGTTGAAGTTGGAAGATTTCGAGAATATCAACGAGAACTTTGAAGTTGAGTTTAAGATTGTAAACGATAGCTTGGTAATTAATCCTCTTGATGTATTGGTAGAGATTACCGGAAATAGTTCTACAGAAGTTTATAATGGCAATCAACATACGTTGTCTGGTTATACTTGGAGAGCAAATAGTAATCTCTATACAGAAGAAGACTTTGAGTTTGGCGGAGATTCAATTGCTACCGGAACAATTGCCGGAAAATATGCAATGGGCTTGTTGGCAGGAGAATTCATCAATATCAATAAGAACTTTAACGTAAACTTCAGTGTTGTTGAAGATGGTGAATTGATAATCTCTCAATTGGATGTAATTGTAACCATTACCGGAGCAACCAAAGAGACCTACTATACAGGTTCATCTCAAAATGTCACAGGTTATACATGGAGTTCCAATACACCAACTTATACAGAGTCTGACTTTACTTTCGTTGGTAACTCGTTGGCATACGGTATCAATGTGGGAACCTATCCGATGAACTTGTCGGCAGATCAGTTTACTAACATTAACAAAAACTTCGGGAAGGTAACCTTCGTAATTGAAGACGGAAGCATAACCATCTCTCCAATGATTGAAGAAGTTATAGTGCGTATATCAGGGCATCATGAAGAGGTTCTTTATGATGGTAGTGAGCATACATTAACAGGGTATAGCTTATTCACTAATCATAATCTGCTTACTCAAGATGATATTGAATTCTCCGGAGAAAAGATGACTAAGGCTGTTAATGCAGGAACCTACCATTTAGGTCTTTCTGTGGATCAGTTTAAGAATACGAATAAGAACTTTGCGAATGTGAAATTTGAAGTATCAGATGGAACATTGATTATCAATAAGCGTCATGTCTTATTGGAGAGCGAAAGCAAAACTCAGGTTTATAACGGTGAACTCTTTACTCATAAAGTAGTTAATGAGTTGAATGATGGATTTGCTGAAGGTGAGGGTGCAACCTATGAGTTCTATGCAGAGTTGCTGTATGCCGGAGAAGAGACAAATGAGTTCTCTTATACTTTGAATGAAGGAACATTGGCAGAGAATTATATCATCGAAGAGAAATACGGAATATTGACATTAACTCCGATTCGAAAGGTGATAGATATAATCGCTAATTCGGCTGAAAAGTATCATGATAGAAAACCGTTGTCGGATCCGGGTTATACCTATACCGAAGGTGTTTTGATTGAAGGTGATACGTTGATTGTAGAGATAGAAGGTATAATTACAGAAGTGGGCGTTACAAAAAATGAGATAGTTTCGTACAGAGTTATGAGAGGCGATATCGATGTCACTGATAACTATACATTCGGAACAATTAAGAATGGTAGTCTTCGAGTATTGCACGCAAATCATCCTACTGTGGTATTTGTTAGAGACGGTAAGATTATTGTTCACGAGGCATTTGAATTTGTTTATGTCTATGATGTGTTGAGCAGACGTGTTTATCTTGATGGGGAAGCCGGTGTATTTATTGAAGAGTATGGTGAGTTAGATGTGCCATGCACCGGAGCATACGTTGTGATCATTGGTGAAGAAAGTTATAAAGTTGTAGTTCATAAAAAATAAGCTTCCTATTGATGAAAGAAAATCAATTATTTCTTGATAAAGTGTTCCGTAAGTTTCGAAAGACAATCGAAACTTACGGTTTGCTTTCTGATGGCGACCGGATTTTAGTTGGTCTGTCAGGAGGGAAAGATTCTCTCGCATTGTTGGAAATGTTGGGTCGAAAAAAACAGAGTCCTTACCCGCATTTCTCTATGGTTGCGCTTCACGTGTCGATGGAGAATATCCCTTATAAAGCAGATGTCGATTACCTAAAACAGTTTGCAGAGAAGTGTGGGGCTGAGTTTGTTCATGTTACTACATCTTTTGACCCTTCTACAGATAAAAGAAAATCACCCTGTTTTTTGTGCTCATGGAACAGACGTAAGATATTGTTCTCTGTTGCAAAAGAGATGAATTGCAATAAAATTGCTTTGGGACATCACTTGGATGATGTTTTGCAAACACTCATGATGAATTTAACTTTTCAAGGGTCGTTTGGTACAATGCCTCCTTTGCTAAAAATGAATAAGTTTGATATGACGATTATTCGTCCTATGTCGCAAATTGAAGAGATGGATATTCAGATGATGGCTACTCTGCAAAACTATCAAAAGCAAGAGAAGAACTGCCCGTATGAAGAGGATTCTCATCGCTCTGATATGAAAGAATTGTTAAGTAGAATGAAGGTGATGAATCCTAATGCCGCCAATAGTATGTGGAATGCAATGAGTAATATTCAAGATGAGTACCTCCCTAAGAAAATTTTGGAGGGATAGGGGTATGAATCCCAAATAGCCGACACGAGATTTATGATTCTTAAATAAAAATCGTAATTGAGAGAAGTCGCTTTTATATAACCTAACTTGAAAATCTCTTGATAAATTGAAAATCATTTTATAGTTTTGTAGTGATAGGATAAATTTTAGGAGGATCTATAAGAAGTTGTTTGAATTTTATTTCGAGCATATTGAAGCTCAAAGTTAAATTAATAATAAAATTTAAACAGTTCTAAATTTCCGTTCAAAATTTAAAAAGTAAAAAATCGTAGGTTGATAAACTTTTCGGTAATCATCTTGAGGTAATTTTTAGAGGTTGTTAATAAAATTTGTCGTATGTTGTACTTAATTACTTTGGCTTATGAAGAACTATTTTTATAACATGATTTTATTGTCTCTGTTCCTTTTTGTAGGAGTCTGTTCTTTTTCTCAAGATTTTTCAGATCATATTAGAGTCGATCAGTTTGGTTATCGTCCGGATGCTACGAAAACAGCAGTGATTCGTCATCCGCAAGTAGGGTCTGATGCTATGGATACAGAGTTTGCTCCGGGAACTACCTATTCGGTTGTGAATTCAGAAACAAAGGAAGTTGTTTACTCCGGTGAGATTACCTCTTTTGCTAATGGCGAGGTGGATGAGTCGTCCGGAGACCTGATTTGGTGGTTCGATTTTACCCCTCTTTCTCAGCCGGGTCGTTACTATGTATGGGATGAAACAAACAATATCCGTTCTCATCATTTTACAATAGCGGAGGATGTTTATAATGAAGTGCTTCGACATGCTGTCAGGATGTTTTATTACCAACGTGTAGGTTGTGAGAAAAAGGCACAACATGCAGGAGAAAATTGGTCAGACAAGGCGAGTCATTTAGGTGAACTTCAAGATTCTGATTGCCGATTATATAGTGCAAAAGATGATCTATCTACTTCCAGAGATTTGAGAGGAGGTTGGTATGATGCTGGAGATTTTAATAAATATACCATCTGGACTTGCAATTATATAGAGTCTCTTTTGTTGGCTTATATGGAAAATCCTAAAGTGTTTACAGATGATTACAATATTCCGGAGTCGGGGAATGGAGTACCTGATTTGTTGGATGAAGTGAAGTGGGGTATGGATTGGGTTTTGAGAATGCAAGAGGATGATGGCTCTGTGCTTTGTATTCAGAGTTTGAAGCATGCTTCTCCGCCATCTGCAGCAACCGGACAAAGTGTCTATGGACCTGCCACAACGATGTCAGGTTATTCAGCAGCCAAAGCATTTATCTTGGGGTATAAAGTCTTTGGCGATTTAGGGATGGCGGCTTATGCTGATACGTTGAAAAATGCTGCTACAGCGGCTTGGAAATGGGCAGAGGAGCATCCGGATGTTTTGTTCAAAAATAATGATAGTGCTTCCGGAACATCCGGTGTGGGCGCAGGTCAACAAGAAGTGGCCGATGATTATGATCGATTGATGGTAAAGATGAGGGCAGCAATGTATCTATTGGATTATTTAGGAGGTGACGAGTATAAGGTGGCTTTGGAAAGCGATTATCTAACTTTGCCTCTCTTTATTTGGTCTAACTTTGTTCAGCAATATTGGTTTGAAGATCAAATGTTGGGAATGAGAATCCAAGATATGGAACAGGTTGATGAAGAGATGAAAACAAAATTTTTTAATGCTTTAGTGAAAGGTTTTTCTAAAGAAAAAGATTATGTGGGTAAAATCGATAAGGATGGTTATCGATCTTTCTTGTATAAATATAGTTGGGGATCCAATTCTTATAAATCTACTTATGGAATAACTTTTTTGGAGATGCAGAAACAAAATCTTTTTCCTGATTTGAATGAGAAATTGACAGCGGTGGCAGAGGATTATTTACACTATATTCATGGCGTCAATCCATTGGGATTGGTTTATTTGACCAATATGAATAAGTATGGAGCAACTGTAAGTATCTCTGAAATTTATCATAATTGGTTTGATGCAAACTCTCCTATTTGGGATGCAGTGTCCGAAACAACTCCCGGTCCGGCTCCCGGATATTTGTCCGGAGGTCCTAACGTGTCGTATAAAGTGGCAAGTTGTTGCCCTGATAATTGTGGAAGTGCTGCTAATAATAAATTGTGTTTTGCTGAGGAGGTGCCGGAGGGGGAGCCGGCGCAAAAAATGTATAAGGATTTTAATGCCAATTGGCCTCTTGATTCATGGCAGCTGACAGAACCAAGCTGTGGCTACCAATCTCATTATATTAGATTCTTGGCTAACTTTGTTGCAGAACCCAAAGAGGAGAATGTATCTGTGGAAGAGGTGAACGCTCATTCAATCTCTCTCTATCCAAATCCGGCTGATGAAGTCGTTTTTGTTCGCTCTTCTTATCCAATCTCTAAATTGATACTTTATGATGCTCAAATGAGATTATTGAAAGTGGAGGGTAGGGTAGCTTCGTTAGATGTTTCTTCTTTGAAAAAAGGTATCTACTTTTTGAAGATTGAGATAAATGGTAATTCTTTTATGAAAAAGGTTTTTGTTAAAGGTACTTCCCTAAAATAAGTCAGGTGGTTCCTTATTGGAATTTCTATAAATTACGATTTTTTATTTGAGGCTCATTATTTACGGAATATTGACTTTTGCTAATTGAACAAGGATGATTTTAATGTGCTTTTCGATAAACCATGATAATTTGTAACTTCCTTCATTTTTTTAGTTAAGTTAAAATGTGTAGGGTGGGTTTGAAAATAAAAAATTAATAATTTGTTGATAGATGCTCCTTCATAGGATTTTAGAAGCTGTTTAAATTTTATTAAAAAAAAATTAGAGTTTCACTCTCTTATTTTCGGCATCTTTGAGATTCTTTTAGGTGGGTTCTATAAATTCATTTCGTGGAATTTTTGAATTTATTTCGAGTAAATTGCTGTGCGAAAGAAGGAAGCAGTGCAAGCACTGTGACCGACT
>JAGBVI010000075.1 GCA_017630395.1 Paludibacteraceae bacterium | reverse complement strand
TTCGGCATCTTTGAGATTCTTTTTAATCTATTTTTATTATTCTTTTTTTGATAATAGTCCACTATTAACGGCAAAAAAATAATAAAAATAACCTTAAAAATCTCTCTCAAATATGCTCGAAATAAAATTTAAACAACTTCTAAATCTCCAACTTTAATTTAAAGAAACTGCCTAATTACAGCACTAATTTACAACGCCACAGACTTCAACAACCTACTATTCAAAGGTAAAGATACTATTATTTTTTTGATTTTCTGACGAAATGAAGGTGTTTTTTTATGTCGAATATTTTACTGAGCAAAAGAAAAGAGCGCGAGAACACTATGACTGATAGACAAACAGCAGGTTACAAAAATCACATTAATATTAACCTCCTCTTAACAATAACTATCATACATTTTTTCTAATTTTGTATGCTATATAAAGATTTCGTAAACTATGGAGACAACAAAAAAAATCCAATACATTCGAGAAGAAATGCAAGCTAAGAAGATTGCGGCTTGCATCATTCCTTCTGCCGATCCTCATCTTAGCGAATATCCCGCTGCTCACTGGAAACTACGGGAATACCTATCTGGGTTCACCGGATCCAACGGCACCTTGGTCATAACAGCTGAGTGTGCTTGTTTGTGGACCGACTCTCGCTACTATTTGCAAGCCGAAAAAGAGTTGGACACAGAATTATTCACCATCCAACGAGAAGGGGAAGCGGGAACACCCTCCATCGGAGAGTGGCTGAAAACGAATCTGCATGTCGGAGATTCGATAGGTGTAGATGGTTCCCTATTTGCAGCCTCAACCCTACTCGATTGGAACGAAGAATTTAAAAGAAACGGCATTCACCTGCAAACAAATTTTCAGACCTCGCTAATTCAAAATCTGCCTCCCCTTCCCTCTAAAAAAGCTTTTCTGCTCAACACCTCCTACAGCGGTGAATCTACAGCATCTAAAATCAACCGAATTTGCAACGCCACCCAATGCGACTACACCCTTTTAACGGCATTAGACGATGTGGCTTGGGCTTTTAATATCAGAGGAAACGACATCGACTATAACCCGATGGTTATCGCATACGCTTGCATCGGGAAAGAAAAATCAACGCTATTCATAGCCGATTCAAAATTGGACAAATCCACTCGAGAAGGTCTTAATAACAACAATATATCTATTCTTCCATACGAAGAGATCGGAAATTTCATCCTGTTTCTCAATAAGAATCAATATACAATTTCCATTGATAGAGAGAAAACGAATTACGCTCTATATAGCCTGATAAATGAACAATTCAGACGAGACGAAAAATCAATCGTTGCTTTATTCAAAGCACAAAAGAATGAAACAGAAGTCAACAACCTTCGAAAAGCTTTGCAGATGGATGGAGTAGCCCTCTGCCGTGCACTTACAATGATTGAAGAAAAAATTACTAAAAAAGAGACTCTCACAGAATATGAGGTCGGCGAAATAATACACGAAGAAAGAGCCCAATTTCCGGAATTTCATTGCGACAGTTTTGCTCCCATTGTCGGATTTGGAGCCAATGGAGCAGTTGTTCATTATAACGCAAAAGAAGATGAGGCAGCCACAATTACGAGTGACAACTTGCTTCTAATTGACTCAGGAGGGAACTATCTTTGCGGAACTACAGATATAACACGAACATTTGTTTTTGGAGAAGCAACAGCACAGCAAAAGAGAGACTACACCCTCGTCCTGAAAGGACATATTGCATTGGCTCAACAAGCTTTCCCGACCGGTACTTGTGGAGAACAATTGGACATCCTTGCCCGACAATTTTTATGGAATGAAAATCTCAACTACGGACATGGCACAGGTCATGGTATCGGGCATTTCCTTTGCGTTCACGAAGGACCTCAATCCATTCGCCCTCAAGGGAAAGGTATTGCCTTGCTACCGGGCATGTTGCTTTCCGATGAACCCGGACTCTACCGAACAGGAGAGTATGGTATCCGAATCGAAAACATGGTGTGCGTAACTCCACAAAAGAGCAAAAACGAGGGAAATTTCTTAGCTTTTGAAACGCTAACACTATTCCCCTACGAAACAAAATTAATGGATTTTTCATTGCTAACACCTTCCGAAATCGAGTGGATAAACAACTATCATCAACATGTTTTAGATGAATTATCCCCATGGATTGAAGATGAAAAAAGTTACGAATGGTTAAAGAATAGGACAAAAAGAGTGTTGTATTAATAATTTTATGTAATTTAGCAGAATAAAATAGGGAAAGAAGGAAAACTAACCGATTGAGTTGTGATATAATCAATACAAATTGAAGTTTTTTATTCTCTCCAATTAAATAGAAAATAAAAAGTTAAGATATGAAAAGACTAATTTTTACGGCTTTAGGATTTATCTGTGGTTTAGCCATGTATGCTGCAGGCGGAGGTCAGGGAGGTTATAAAATTCAATTACAAGTAGGTGACATGAAAAATGCGCCTGCCTACTTGGCCTATTACATGAATGGGAAAACATATTCCAGAGACACGGTTCAGCTAAATGCTAAAGGTATTGGAACATTCATTTCCAAAGATGGGAAGGCTTTGGATGAGGGAACCTACATCATCTACTTCAACCCGGAAAAGTTTTTTGACGTATTGATTGGGGAAGAGCAAAATCTAAAAATCTCTGTTGACACTGCCAACTTAAATGGAGCTACCATCACCGGTTCTTCAGTAAGTAGCGATTTTCAGGATTGGGTTAAGTTTTTGACCGGCATGAACAAGGAGCGCGGAGAGTTGGTAAATAAATATAAAGAGAAGAAAATCGACTCTACAACCTACGTAAAAACATTTGAAGAGATGACGGCAAAGGTTGAGAGCAAGCAAAAAAATATTTTAGAGACCCATAAAAACGATTTCCTTGGGGCCTATCTAAAAGGAACTATGCCTGTGGAAACTCCTGAATTCAATGAAATTCCGGACTCTATCAGAAACAGAGTTCGTTATCAATATTTTAGAGACCACTACTTTGACAATGTCGATTTGAGCGATCCAAGATTTTTGCGTACACCATACTTCCCAAATATGGTGGACAAATTCATCAGCAAACATGTGTTACAGGATCCGGATACATTGGCAATGGTGGCTATAGACTTGATTGAGAAGAGTAGAAAAGACACCACCACCTTCCAAGTTATGACCAGCAAGATGATTAACTATGGTATCTCCAGTAAGATGATGGGTATGGATGGATTGTGGCTAAAAATTGCCGAAAAATACTATTTTGATGGAACGGCTTATTGGGCAGATTCTGCATGGGTGGAATCATTAAAGAAAGAGGCTAAAAAGATTCGCCACAACTTGATTGGTATGAAAGCACACAACCTAATCATGCGCGACTCAACCAACAAGCCTATAAACATGAAAGACATTGATGCAGAAGCTCTTTTAGTATATTTCTACGAACCTTCATGCGGTCATTGCAAAAAGACCACTCCTGTTTTGTACGACTCCGTATATACAAAATGGAAAGACAAAGGATTTGAAGTATTGGCATGCTATACTCAATTGGAACATAAAGAGTGGATGGAGTTTATTGAAAAGAACAAAATGTACGATTGGTACAATGTTTGGGATCCATACCGCGAATCATGGTTCTGGGAATATTATGATACTTCTGCCACTCCAGGTGTTTATTTACTAAATAAGGAGCGTAAAATCATCGCCAAAAAAATCGATATGGAAACATTGGATATGATTTTGGAAGAGGAATTGGTTAAACGTAAACAAAAACAGAAAAAATAAGATGGCATTTATCATTCCTGTCAGAGGCTTTACTCCTGAAATTGGAGAGGATGTTTTTCTTGCAGAAAATGCAACCATCATCGGTGACACGGTCATCGGTGATGGTTGTAGTATTTGGTTCAATGCGGTTATCCGCGGCGATGTCAACTCCATTCGCATCGGAAAAAACGTAAATATTCAAGATGGCTCTGTTCTACATACTTTGTATGAAAAATCAACAATTGAGATTGGAGACAACGTTTCTGTCGGACATAATGCAACCATTCATGGTGCAAAAATTTGTAGCAATGTTTTAGTCGGAATGGGAGCAACGATCTTAGATGGAGCTGTAATTGGCGAAAATTCCATTATTGCAGCTAATGCCTTAATCACAAGTAATACTATCGTAGAACCGGGCAGTTTGTATGCCGGTGTCCCTGCAAAAAAAATCAAAGAGGTTTCGCCAGAACAAACCAAAGATATGATTCAACGCATCTCCAACAATTACAGAATGTATGCAAGCTGGTACAAAACAGATGAAAAATAAGGAATCACTTTAATCCGCTGATACGCTTAAAGGAAGTTGAGCTGTATCGGCTTGAAAGAAATAAAAAGAGGGTGCATCAGAAATTGAATTTTGATACACCCTCTTCTTTTTGGTTATTACTCTATCACTAATTTTTGCTGACTAACCTTGTTGGATGATTTGATGCATACAACATAAGATCCTTCAGGCAAGTTTATGCTCAACTTATTTCCCGACTTAACTTCTGAAGCATAAACAACTTGTCCCAAAACACTAATAATTTCAATCGTAGCCTCTTCATCACTGTTTAGGGTTACAGAAAATTCTCCGGACGCAGGGTTAGGATAAATAGTAAAATCACCTCTATCTACATCTTCTATCTTTGTTGACTCTTGATTCTCTTTGTCATCTAAAGAAGGTTTAATCATCGTAGGCAAAATAAATCTACCGGCAGCCAATAAATTAGAATCATTAATATCGGAACAATCCCTCAAAAAAGAAGAACCAACAAACTGATCACTCCAATATCCATACCACCAACTTATCTTATTATCCTCTGACGAACACGCAGCTAATAAGTCATTAGCCTCAGTAGAACAGATAGAAAAATCCTGTTTACCGTCCACCACAATTTCATCACTTGTGCCGTCCATTCAGAGACAACAACAGGAAGAGAAGTAGAAACACTTTTTAGTTTAGGCAAGAATTGGAGATGGCTACAAGCCAAATAATGAAAAGAATACAACAAAACATCCTTGTAAGCACCCTCTGCAACCTCTTTATCTACAGCAGCTTCAATTAACTGGCACCATTGAGGTGTGGCAACTATCATCAATGCCCCCTCATCATTGGTTTGAATTGATGGTATAACAGCGGAAGCAAAATCTTTAATATTAGTCCAATTTTCAGAACCAGGCTCGCCACATAACTCATAAATCACATGTTTATAGTTTTCTGCCTTTGCATAAGAAGCTATCTGCGAAAAGAAATATTGAGCACCTTTGCCCCCATGTTGTTATCTAATGAAACCTGCGGATTCTCTGAGGAGGTAAAATTCCAAATTAGCAAACGACAACTATCATCAGTTAGGTCAATAGAATCATACAACATCTCTCATTTTCAATAAAATTTCCATATTACTGAAAAAGAACATATATTTTGTTATTTAAATTAATTATTATACATTTGGGCAGTTTTTGTAATCTCAGATTAATAGTTTCTTAAATTACAACAACATTTTTTAGTAGAGTCTTTGGCAATTTCTATAAATTGAGCTATGGTGATTTTGGAGTTATTTAGATTGGGTTGTTATTTTTTTTAGTTCAATGTGAGCATTGAAACCAAATGAAATACGCACAACGTAATGGAAATAAGCTTAGAGCATCCGAGAACATTTTAAAGAAGAGGATACCGCAAGCATAATTTACAGAAAGGGCTTAAATTATAAAAGTATAATTCGTGTGGGTGATAAACTTTTTGTAGAATTTAAAGCACCCACCTTAATACCAGAAGCAGATGCGTTATTTTTACACGATTTTAGGGTATCTTGCGGTTATATCAGTTTTTGCTGTAAATGAAGATACACCGAACTTAAGTTTTGAGAACGGAGATTTTGAGGGTTGGACATTATATGAAGGAGATTACTACTACGAAGCTAGTACCGATTCCTTGAAATATATCTGGACAGAAAATCCTGCTTCATCTCGCATTAAGATTATGTCAACGGTAATGAGAGCGATGGATCCTACAATTCAGTGTGCACCTGAAGGAGAAGAATTCTATATCAATCCGGACGGAGTTCCTGTTGTAAGATTAGGAATTCCCAACAAATCAGAAGGGTTGTTCGATAGGACAGGAAGAACCACTCCACGCTGCAAACAATTAAATGCAAAAGCAGAACGTATTGAATACAAATTTAAGGCAACCGAAAACACCTCTCTTCTCACCTACAAATTTGCCTTTGTATTGGCTGATCCTGCAAGTCAAAATAATGCTCACAAAGGAGAAGAATTACCTCAGTTTATTTTCCGTATTAAGTCAATAAATCCGACAACCGGACTCGAAAAGGCTGTGAATTGTGGAGAATATGCAGTTAAAGTAGGAGATACAAGTTTAGAACTTAACAGCAAGTGCGCACTATCCTCTACCAATCAAGGGAACAATGCTGAAGACTACAAGTACAAAAATTGGACAACCGGAGCTATAGATTTATCAAAACACATTGGTAATGAAATAACTATAGAGGTAATCACCCACGACTGTCTAGTGAGAATTTCTTGCAGTGGGGATACTATTCCGGTAGCCGGCGGACATGAATCTTGGGGATACTTTTGGGCAGAAACAAAAAATCTATCATTAACAACCAAAAATTGTGAAGGTGAAAATCCTCAATTAATAGCTCCCGAGGGATTCTACACCTATACATGGACAAGATCAGACAGTCTTAATAATATCTTCAAAACTATCGATCCTCAAAAACCATGGATTGTGGAGGTGGACAAGGCAAACGTGATTGACAGTTTGGAATATCAATGCAACTTGGGAATGGAATTCTGCGCCACTAAAATTAAACTTGAATCATTACTAGATAACATAGTTGTAAACCCTGATTTCACAACCCAAGATAGTTGCAGTGGTCTAATAAAATTTTTTGATAGCAGTTCCGTTATTGGAGATAAAATCTATAGTTATTATTGGGATTTTGGTGATAGCACCTACTCCTCTTTAAAAAATCCTATTCATACTTACAAAGAACCCGGAATCTATATCGTAAAACTAATTATTCAGTCTGCCTTAGGTTGCGAAAAGTACATCGAGAAAGAGGTAAAAGTGAACTACTTCCCAAAACTTCAAATCGACAGTAAAAACAAATTCTGCAAAGGGGACTCTATATACTTAGATGTTTTAGAAGCGGAAAGAGGAAGTAAATTTATATGGAATACAGGAGATACCCTGCAAAAAATAGCTACGTTGGCAACAGAAAGTAAAACCTTCTCGGTGAAAGTAATCGATAAACATGGATGCGAATACTCCAAAAGCACCAATGTGGTTGTATATGAAAACCCAACCGTAAGAATCCGCGGAACAGAAAAGGTCTGTTATGGAGATACTGCTATACTCATCGCCGGCGGTGCAATAAAATACTCATGGAATACGGGGGCTACCACTGATACATTACTGGTTAAACCTTTGGAAAACAGTGTCTATACCCTCACAGGATATACCAATAATGGGTGTCCTGATACTTGTAGCATAATGGTTTCTGTACTTGAACTTCCGAAAATTACAATTGAAGGAGCAGACGAAACATGTCAAAACAAAACCGAAAAATTGGTTGCAACCGGAGCCGAAACCTATATCTGGAACGACATGTTTACAGGAAAAGAACGCAATATTGTTTCTGATTCTGTGGGATTGATTACTTACAGCGTTGTTGGCATTGATTCCAATAAATGCTCCAATGTAGCAAAGAAGTTTATCACCATCAAGGCAAAGCCGGTTGTCAGCCTAACAGGAGATAGTTTTGTCTGTCAAGGAGAAGATGCCATACTACATGCCTCCGGAGCCGATTCATGGGAATGGCATGACAAAAGCAAGAGCAGTAGCTATTCTTTAAAGATCAATGCTCCCGTCACATGGAGTGTAACCGGAACAACGGATGGTTGTTCTTCAACGGAATCTAAAACGATTTACATAAAAAAACCTTCCAACGTATGGATAAACGGGAAAACAGAAATTTGTGAAGGAGACACCCTTAAGTTGGTTGCTTCGGGAGCAAAATCTTATAACTGGAACAATGGTTCAAAGAGAGACTCCATGATAGCACAACCAACTCAATCAACTCAATATCAACTAATTGCAACAACAGATAACGATTGCAAGGTTACAAAGAATGTAGATATTATCGTTCATAAAAATCCTATAATAGAGATCATTGGCGATAATAGTGCCTGCGAAAATCAAACTATAAAATTAAAAGCAAAAGTGGTGAATGGAGAAACTGCAGATTTCTACTGGTCGAATGGTGCCAAAGGAGACTCCATCGAACTACAAATAACAAAAGAAACCAGCATAAGTGTTCAAGGGGCTAGTTCAAACCAGTGTAGAGGTGTAGCTTCTCATACAATAACTCTCAAATCCCCTCCTACCCTCACCTACGATGGTGATACAGCTATCTGTCCTGGAGAAACTACTCAAATTATTGTCAAAGGAGCCTCAACCTATAGTTGGGCTCACGGTAGAGAAGGTGCCTTCCTTAAAGAGAGTCCGACGGATAACACGACCTACATTGCAAAAGGAATTTTGGGAGGTTGTATCAGCGAATTACCAATACAAATCACCATAAAAGAAGAACCCAACGTTTATATTTCCGGAGTTACTCAAGCTTGCCCCGGAGACACATTCACCATCAGCGCAAATGGAGCTCAATCTTACCAATGGAATACAGGTGATACAACAGAGAGTATCACTAAGTCTCAAAACACAACCACGACCT
Organism: Paludibacteraceae bacterium; assembly: GCA_017630395.1. Lineage (GTDB taxonomy): Bacteria > Bacteroidota > Bacteroidia > Bacteroidales > Paludibacteraceae > UBA1181. The sequence continues at coordinate 2,780 of JAGBVI010000075.1, read as the reverse complement.
ACACGGTTATAGGAACAGGATCCAATGGATGTTCCGCAGAAGGGAGCTACTTGGTGAAGTTACTTCCGCTACCCGACATAAAAATAGAAACAGAAAACACTATCGGTTGCCCCAACACATTGGATACCGTTCGTTTAACAGCTACCGGAGGAATAAAATATCGTTGGAGTAGCGATATAGTTATACCCGAAATTGAAAGTTATCCCAATAGTAAAAATCTGTTGATCTTGGTTGAAAATGAAGCAAAAATATATTTGGAAGGAGAGGATGAAAATGGCTGCATCAACTACAACGAAGTTTCCATAACCAAATTACCTCGTCAAACCCTGACTTACGAAGTTGATCCTATTTTGATTGAAAAATCAAATCCGGTTGTTCACCTCAAAGGGAACACACCTGTCAATGCAGAATGGCAATGGACACCCAACATATACGAAGATTTAGTTTTAAAAGGTAATTCGGTCATTCACAACTACGGACATGGAGCATTACCGGATTCCATGACCATCGCAATTCATAGTTTAGACGCCCATAACTGCGAATACAAAGACTCTGTCACAATATATGTTTGGAAGGATGTTTGGGCTCCAACCGGATTTACCCCTAACGCAGATGAGAATAACGACCTATTCAGGTTCTATGGCGGACAATTTATTGATGAGTTCTCTTTTATTATCTATAATCGTTTGGGACAAATTGTTTTTGAAGGAGATAGTTTGGAGGATCAATGGGATGGCACCTACAAAGATGAGCCTTGCCCTTTGGGTGTTTATGGCTGGGTAGCTCACTACAAAAGCAACTACAAAAACTATAACAAAGAGGGCGAACTAAGAGGATATGTTACACTAATGAAGTAAGAAAATGAAGAAGTTAATCCTATTGATATTATCTTTTATAGGCTTTATTCCATTGGGTGTAGCTCAAGATTACACATTCGCAAATCACAACATAGTCCCCTTTAGTATAAATCCTGCCTTTGTTGGCAATGCAAATGCCATAAGATTGGGGTTGAACTATCGTATGCAATGGCCAACGCTTGGAAACAACTATCACACAATTAGAGCATCATACGATATGAACTTCTATAAGAAGATGTGCTCGTTAGGACTCTCTTTTGCCCATGATAACATGGCAAATGGGACAATCAAGACCAATGAGATTGCCTTAGCATACGGACATAACATATCCTTGTCAGAGAAGATGTCGATTCGTTTGGGTGTACAAGCCTCCCTATTCATCAATAGTTATGGTCCCGGCGTCACCTTCGGAGATCAATACGATTGGGGAACAGGAGATATTTTCAGCAATACGACAGAAAATTATGAAAATGCCGGAATAACGTTTGCAGATTTTTCTGCAGGAGTACTCTACTCCATTCATAATTTGCTAAACCTCGGATTTTCTGTTTATCATTTAGGAGAACCCGAAAATGGGATATTAGCGGAATCTGATAATACGTTACATCGAAAATTTGTGGTACATGGAAATTTCTACCAAGATTTACAATCAAGCAATGGGCTTTGGGGAAGAGAAGATTTGTCTGACCGTTACTTATTTGTTAATGCCGCTTTTCAGAGCCAATACAACTTTATGCAAGGATACTTAGGGACAGGAGTAATCATATCACCCCTGATAGGAGGAATCGCTATAAAAAGTGATTTTAACAACATAAACAATATCGCATTTATGGTGGGAGCAACAATCAAAAATTTTCAAATATACTACGTCTATGACCTCTTTACATCTAAAAAGAAAAATGGCTCATGGTCTCAAGAACTTTCTTTGATATATGTTATCAACAGAAAAGAAAAATTCCCTTGCCCAGTGGTATATTGGTAGTAATTATGCAATCAATTCAGATTCCCGAACATTAAGAAATTCCACAAATTCAAATGCATGGCACCATTATCGTCATTGCGAAAGACACCATAAGTCATTGAATTTCAACAACCTACTCTATGTTACCCTAGCAAGTGGTTTCTGCCTAAGCATTTCTCATCCCATAATCTTCAAAGTAGAATTAAGACACACAAAGTGGCAAGGCATTGGGGGTTACGTTGAAAATGATGATCGGAGCGGTACAATTGCAAGTCACGACCGCCCCGAGTAATAAATATCTTATAACTTCTCTATTTCGTCAATAGACAAATTTGTTAATTTTGAAATCACATTTACATCCAAGCCCTCTTCTTTCATTTTCTTGGCGGTTTTTAGAATGCCAATGGTTTCACCTTTTTGCAATCCTATAACCTCGCCTTCTGCTCTTCCTTCTGCTCGACCTTTTTTTAGACCTATAACTTCGCCTTCTGCTCGACCTTTTTCTATTCCTATCGCTTCTCCCTCTTCCAATCCATCTTTCTTGGCTGTATTCATTACACTGAACCAATCATTGCAATTTTTCAAGTTCTCTTCGTAATCATATCGTTCCGTTTGGGAAAAGGCTGCGATTTCTGCTACCTCAAAAAAGCGTTTGAAGATGGCTTCGGTTAATGCTGTGGGCTTATCGTCTAACTTCCCAAGGTTTTTGATGGCATAAAGCCATTTGTCCATAAATGTCTCCAACTCACTCTCTTCCTTGCGAAATTTAGGCATCTCTATGAAGATAAAATTCAAGTTCTTATTGAACACCTCATTAAGGTCATCCTTCAACTGTTCCTTGGTAATCAAATGGTTGACCTTCTCCGGAGAATCATCCATCACAAAATCCAAAATGCCTACCACATACACAGGAGACAATTTATAATCCCAATAAACGGTATTATTTTTTGTACCCTTTTGAC
>JAGBVI010000009.1 GCA_017630395.1 Paludibacteraceae bacterium | reverse complement strand
TTAGAGTTTCACTCTCTTATTTTCGGCATCTTTGAGATTCTTTTAGGTGGGTTCTATAAATTCATTTCGTGGAATTTTTGAATTTATTTCGAGTAAATTGCTGTGCGAAAGAAGGAAGCAGTGCAAGCACTGTGACCGACTGACAAGCAACAATTTGCCTAAATAAATCAAAAAGTACCGAAAAGTTTATCAATCTTCGATTTACACTTTTTAAATTTTAAACTGTGAATTTATAGAACTCACCTTAAACCTATTTTTATTCTCCTTTTTTGATAATAGTCCACTATTTTCTGCAAAAGAAGATTAAAAATAGATTTAAAAATCTCTCTCAAATATGCTCGAAATAAAATTTAAACAACTTCTAAGTGAAGTTTAATAGATTATATAGAATTCACAATAAAACAAGTGAAGAAAGATTTGTGCAACAAATAAAAAACAAGTAACTTTGTTCGAAAGTTGTTAAGTTTATTGTTCATAGGTATATAACAAAGTTTTGAGATGATTTTTGGAAGTAAGATCTTGAAATAAGATTTTTAACTGTGGCAATATAAAACTTTTAATCAAAGTAGCAGTTCTATGAAAATATTAGATAAAGAGTTTGACTTATTTATTTCGGCCGAAGAGATAGACTCTATTGTATGTCATTTGGCGAGCGAAGTTAATCGCGATTTTAAGGATAAAAATCCCTATTTTTTGGTAATGATGAATGGGGCATTTATGTTTGCGTCAGACTTTTTGCGAAAGATTACCATTCGCAATAAATTATCTTTTATAAAATATAAATCATACAACGGTATGCAATCTTCTGGGAAAGTAGTTTCAGAAATGATGATACCTTCAGATGTTCAAGATAGAGATGTCATAATTATCGAGGATATTGTAGATACCGGTTTAACGATGCAAGCTTTTTTGGAAGATTTAAAGCAATTCCAACCCCAAAGTGTTTCGATTGTATCATTTTTGATGAAGCCAGATTCATTGAAATGTAAGTTTCCTGTAAAATATTTGGGGAAAGCAATTGAAAATAAGTTTGTAGTAGGTTATGGCTTAGACTATGATGATGAAGGAAGAGGATTAGGAGAAATATATATATTAAAAGAAAACTAAAAAATAATTTTAATAATAAATCGGGGAGAATCCCCTTTAATTAATGTAGTATGACAAACGTTGTTATTTTTGGAGCACCGGGTTCAGGAAAAGGAACTCAAAGTGAGAACATTATTGCAAAGTATGGTTTCAAACACTTCTCTACAGGAGATATTTTGCGTAAACAAATCGCAGACCAAACAGAGTTAGGTAAGGTTGCAAAACAATTTATTGATGAAGGTAAATTGGTTACTGATGAGTTGATTATCAATATGCTTGATGCTGAATTAGCATCAGTAGAGGGCGCAAATGGTGTGATTTTTGATGGATTTCCACGCACATACGCTCAAGCTGAGGCTTTGAAAGTTATGTTGAATAAGAGAGGAACAGATGTATCTGTTATGTTGAATATTCAAGTGAATGAGGAAGAGTTAATCAAACGTCTATTAGAACGCGGAAAGACATCAGGCCGTTCTGATGACAATTTGGAAACAATTACAAAACGCATTAAAACATATAATGAACAAACAACTCCGGTAATTGATTTCTATAAGAAAGAGGGAACTTGTGTAGATATTCAAGGCGTTGGATCGATTGATGATATATTTGCTGCAATTTCAAGTGCTATTGATGCTGTAAATAAATAACTTTTTTCTATAATAATATGGGGGACATTCTCACAAAAGAGGTGTCCCTTTTTTATTTGTGAATGTTCGATAAATTCATTTTATGTAACTTTTGAATTTATTTCTAGTAGAGATAATTTTAGATAATTAAAATAAAAAAGAGGTCAATAAAGACCTCTTTAGTACCTATATTGAAAAAATTACCATTAACCTAAATAACCTTTCAATAATTTGCTTCTAGAATTTTGTTTTAGTCTACGGATGGCTTTTTCCTTGATTTGTCTTACACGTTCGCGAGTTAAACCAAATTTACCTCCAATTTCTTCCAAGGTCATTTCTTGATAGCCAATACCGAAGAACATTTTGATAATTTCACTTTCTCTTTCTGTTAAAGTTGCCAAAGCTCGGTCAATCTCTTTAGACAACGACTCGCTCATTAAGCTTTTATCAGCAATAGGGGAGTCATCATTCACTAAGACATCCAAAAGACTATTGTCTTCACCCTCAACAAAAGGAGCATCAACAGAGATGTGTCTTCCAGAAATTTTCATTGCCTCAGAAATCTTATCAGCAGGCAGTTCCAAAATTTCAGAAACCTCTTCAGCAGAAGGACGACGTTCGTTTTCTTGTTCAAATTGAGATAAAGCTTTGTTAATCTTGTTAAGAGAACCCACCTGGTTCAATGGTAAACGAACGATACGAGACTGTTCTGCTAAAGCTTGAAGAATAGATTGGCGAATCCACCATACGGCGTAAGAGATAAACTTAAATCCTCTTGTTTCGTCGAATTTTTCAGCTGCTTTGATTAACCCTAAGTTACCTTCATTGATTAAATCCGGTAAACTTAATCCTTGATTTTGGTATTGTTTTGCAACGGAAACAACAAAACGTAGATTAGCTCGCGTTAATTTCTCTAACGCTTTACGATCTCCATTCTTGATTCGTTGAGCCAATTCAACCTCTTCTTCCACTGTAATAAGGTCCTCTCTACCAATTTCTTGCAAGTATTTGTCGAGAGAAGCACTTTCTCTGTTAGTGATTGATTTTGTGATTTTTAGCTGTCTCATTCTAAACTAAAATTTTTGAAACGCAAATATAATAATTTTTTGTCATTTTGTTCATAATTATGTGTAAAATTATTTAAAATATTTACAATGCTTTGAGTATTAATAAATTAATAAGGTATTGGAATAGTTTTAATAATCAGTAAAGAGTAACTCAATTTATATTAACTATAACAAGTATCAGAATGCATAAGGATGAAAATTTTATCATTTTCAAATTCTTTTTCTATTATGGAAATAACCTTATTTGCATTCTGATACAACTCTTAGGTAAATCAAATTATTTCTTCCTAACTCTCTAATTATCATTAATTACTCATGTCAACAGCATAGTAAACCACTTTTCCGTTAGGGAGTATTCCGGAAATAAAAAGTGCTTGATCTTGTGAATTATTTTGTGTCTTTTTGACGATGTTATTTACGTCAGACAAACTATTGACATCCTGATTATTGATACGTACAATGATGTAGCCTTCAGGAATACCAGCCTCATTAAATTTTCCACTTCTTTTTACATCTTTTACGACTAATCCGTTCTTTAGTCCGTACTGTTTTTTCTCTTTTTCACTTAACGGCACTAAAGTGGCACCCAATAATTCCGGATCAACACTTTTTACAACTTGAGTATTACCCTCAATATTTTTCAATTGTACCTCATAACTATGACTATCGTTGCCTCTTAAAATATCAATTGTAACTTTGTCTCCCGGTCTGTAACGACTAATTTGTTCTTGAAGTTCAGATACCGATTTAATTTTGTGATTTTCTACTTTGGTGATAACATCTCCCTTTTTGATTCCTGCATCATCTGCAGCACTATTTTCTCCAACTTCTGCAACGTACGCACCTTCCAATACTTTTAAATCCTTTTCCTTTGCAAACTCAGCATTAATATCCTGAATTTGAATTCCCAATAATGCGCGCTGAACCGTACCAAACTCTTTTAAATCGGCTACAACCTTACTCATGATGGTAGTTGGTATGGCAAATGAGTAGCCGGAGTAAGAGCCAGTTTTAGAGGCGATGGCAGCATTGATGCCAATTAGTTCTCCTCTGGTATTTACTAATGCACCTCCACTATTCCCCGGGTTTACGGCTGCATCGGTTTGAATGAATGATTCTATTTTCATGTCCGCAGTCAGGATGTTGATGTTACGTGCTTTAGCACTAACAATGCCTGCAGTGACAGTAGATGTAAGATTAAAAGGATTTCCTACAGCCAAAACCCATTCTCCTACACGCAACTCATCTGAATTTCCAATTTGGATAGCAGGCAAATCGTCTGCGTCCACCTTGAGTAGAGCTAAATCAGTAGATGGGTCTGCTCCAATTAATGTAGCTTTGAATTGCCGCTTGTCGTTTAATACCACACTTATCTCATCCGAGCCTTCTACCACGTGGTTATTGGTTACAATGTATCCATCTTTTGACAAAATAACTCCGGAACCTGACGCTTGCTTTTGTTGTGGAGCTTGTTGAAAACCTCTATCTCCAAAAAAGTATTGCAAGAATGGATCATTTATTGCACTTTGTCTTACTTCGTAGGTTGTCATAACGTGAACAACTGCGTTAACTGTCTTGTCTGCAGCCTCTGTAAAGTCTATTCCTACATTTCCATCAGACATACCTACACTTCTAATAGGTAATTCTCTTTCTATAATCACTCGCTCTTGGGGCACAACATGTTTTGCACAATAGTAAGAAACACCTGCGCTCACTCCAACTACCGATAGTCCGGCAACTAAAAATTTCCAATGTTTCATATTATTCTCGTTTTAGAAGTTATTTACCTTTTTGCAATAATTGATAAAAGTAAACAACAAGTTATTAATACCAATTTTATACTTAATTCACTTACTAAGTAACGTACAAAATTTGTACAAAAACACTATTTGTTTAATAATTTAGAGGGATTTAACAATAGAAACTTCTTAATTAACAATAGTTAAATAAAACTGACTGCAAAATTGTCAGATTGAGACAAACTTGCAGTCAACAGAGTAATTTTATCTCTGTTTAATTTTTGTTTGATAAAGTTCTTTGAATTGAACTTGTAAAAACGTAGAAGGATATATGTGGATTGTTTATTTTAAGGTGAGTATATATCTCTTAACCTTATTCAACCCTTATTTTAATTTTTCCGGATAGGAATAATCTAATTTTTAGACCTTTGATGGTAGGGGCAATTTCAGTTACATTCAATTGGTTGAGCAATCCATTCATTCTAACATTCTCCATCAATTCCATATCAAACAATTCCGTACTACCCATCTCTTTTGCTAAATTAAGGTATTCATCAATAGGAATAACCAATTTTTCTTCAATGATGCGTGTCAATCCTCTTTTGTAGAATAAGTTAGCCAAATTGGCAAAAATATTTTTGGTTTCCAATTCATATTCCACCTCTTTAATGCGAATAGAAGAAGTAGAAGTGTCGTAGTAAGGAATACCATGTAGGTAGACCATTCCATTTATAAATCCCTTGACACCGACACCGATTACAATCTTTTCATTCTGTCCATAAATATCCAAACTATCGATAACAACCGATTTTTTTCCGGCTTCCAAAGTATCACCTAAAAGAGAAGATTTAGCAATTGTATCAATTACTTCGTATGGAATATCTGCCAGAATATTAATATTGAAATTTTCGTCTGTTTTAGTGTACATTTTCAGTTGGGGCATCTGCGTCTGTTCTGCTAGATTGTGAGGCGGATTTCCCATGAAAACCTCCATCAAGCATTTAACTCCCACTGTAGTGGAAATATTGCCATAATTGCCCAATATTGGAGTTGTATAAAGAGCTTGCGGAGTAGCTTTGATCCATGCATTCATGTTGCTGTACGAGATAGGAATAGGATCTTGAATCTTTTCCCAAATAGATGTAATATAGTCATTCAATGGAATAGTTTCTCGAATTGTTTTATCAATTGTATTTTGGATGAAATTTTTATTATTTTTTATCAATACGTCAACAATTCGTCTAATCGGAATTGTTATAACACCAAATTTTAGAACAGGTTCATTTATCCATTCATAGCCGGAAAATTGTGTATGCGTAATTATTGTCCAATTTTTTGAGAAATCTATTGCTGTAGAAAATTTTAAGTGAACACTACCTTCAATCTCTTGGTCGGTATGAGTAAATCCCAAACTAAATCTCTTCTTAATCCATATTTTTACAGGGATTTCATAATTCAATACATTATTGACATAAGTTATTTTAAAATCACGTTCTTTCCATGCTTTAACCATCAAACTATCATCTTCAATATCGTTATCTTCGTAGATAAGACCCTTAAAATGTTCATTGATTTTAGCTTCCAACAAAGGAATATTGATATTGATGGGAATATGTAATGTAGAGGTTGTTGGAGCAAAAACTTTCTCTTCATAAATCTCTTCCGGACGTTCAATACTATCCAATACAATGGAGTCATTGCCTATCTGTATAGAATCTAAAAGAATTTCTGTTTGAACAATTGCACTATCATGAGGTATATCCTTACCATTTTTTCTTGCAAATGAGAACATAGGCACAATGAATATGATTAGTATGTATAACAATTTTCTCATAAGAACTCCATTTTTTTTGCAAAAATAACGATAAAAATAATTTAAGAAAATTTAAAATGATTACAATATTGAATTAATGTATAATTTTTTTATATTTGCGTAAGTAAACAAGGCAGAGAATTGCCAATATCAAAATTGAAGAAAAATGAAAGATTTTTGTGATTTAGTGAGGGTGAGACGTAGCATACGTAAGTTTCAGGATAGAGCGGTTGAACCCGATAAGTTGAAAGAGATTTTAAAAGCTGTTTTGATGGCACCATCTTCTAAAAGAAGTCAACCTTGGCAATTTGTAGTTGTTGATGAAAAAGAGAAATTAGCAGCAATGTCAAATTGTCGTGAAATAGGTTGTAAATTTTTGTCAGAAGCGCCCATGGCAATTGTTATATTGGCAGATGAGACTCTGAGTGATGTTTGGGTGGAAGATGCCTCTATTACGGCAGCCTATATGCAATTAGCTGCAGAAGATGCCGGTTTAGGTTCTTGTTGGGTACAAGTTAGAAACCGTAAAACCCCTGATGGGAATGAATCTACGGAGAATTATATTAGAGGTTTGTTATCCATTCCAGAACAATACAGAGTAGAATGTATCGTAGCGTTAGGCTATAAAGAGGAGGAGAAAAATTCTTTTGATGAATCGAAACTAAAGTGGGATAGAGTAAAATACAATCACTTTGATAATCAATTAAAGTAAAATAAACTATTAAATTTTCAGCCTATGTTAAGCGAGATGGAAAAAAAAGGATTGGCAGGTATTTCGTGTGTATTATGTGGTTTTTTATACTTTGTACACGAACTGAATATATTTTGTTCGGATATGCTGATTTTTGATCCTAAGTTCTATCCTTTGTATGTGGCAGTTATTTTCTTTTTAGGGAAACAACGCGACATAGCATTACTTTCGGCAGTAATAGGAATCGTTATATGGTTTCCTCAATTGCTCGATTTAATGGATAACTATGCCGATTTAATTTGGCCCATTATCATTATAGGAGTTGGAGTTTTATTGTTATTAACGAGTAAAAGTCTTGGTGGCAAGAAAAAATCTGATGATACAATAGAAGATGCCCAAATAGTGGATGACGAGGATACGCAAAAGAGATGAAAGAGTATAACCCAAGAGTTGTTTTTATAGGTTGTGGAAACTTGGCCACTCATTTGTCAAAGGTTTTGATGGATGAAGGAAGGTGTTCTATTGTTCAATTGTATAGTAGAACAGAGCAGTCAGCTGCAACTTTATCTGCAAGATTGGGTGATGTACCTTATACTAATGAAATTACAGCTCTTATTGAAGCAGATTTATATATATGTGCACTTAAAGATTCAGTTATAGAAGAGGTATTAGAAAAAGCTGATATAATAAGAGGGAAGAGAATTGCACATACAGCAGGGAGTGTTTCTGTAGAGGTGTTATCTCGATTTACGGATGAATATGGTGTACTCTATCCTTTGCAAAGTTTTTCTAAAACCAAAGAGGTTGATTTTAGGAAGATACCCATTTTTATTGAGGCATCTTCACAAACTTTTCGGGAAGATTTGGTTACATTAGCAACTCGTATTTCAGATAAAAGTTATTTGTTGGATTCTGAACAGAGAAAACAGATTCACTTGGCAGCAGTATTTGTCTCTAACTTTGTGAATCATCTTTACGCAGTAGGGGAGAAAATGATGGTAGAAACAGGGGTTCCCTTTGAGGCATTATTACCGTTGATAGAAGAAGTGGCAGAGAAAGTTCATACTATGTCGCCCGTATTAGCTCAAACAGGTCCGGCTATCAGACGAGACAGAAATGTGTTATCAATGCATGAAGCCATGCTTGAAGAACGCCCCGATTGGTTGCAGTTATACAAAGAATTAACGCAATCTATACAAAAAATGAAATAAAATGTTTAAAGAGAATTTAGAAAAAATAAAGGCCTTTGTATTTGATGTTGATGGAGTTTTATCATCCGTTTGCATACCATTGCATCCTAGCGGAGAACCAATGAGAATGGTTAATATTAAGGATGGTTATGCCATGCAATATGCAGTTAAAATGGGTTATCCGATAGCCATTATCACCGGAGGGAAAACGGAAGCAGTCCGTAAACGATTTGAAGGGTTAGGAGTGCAATATATCTATATGGCGTCATCACATAAAATGGATGACTTTGACGATTTTTTAAAAAAGAGTCAACTTAATCCAGAGGATATTATGTATATGGGGGACGATATTCCGGATTTTCAAGTGATGAAACGTTGCGGTTTTCCATGCTGTCCGATGGACGCAGCACCTGAAATCAAGCGAATATCGTGTTATATCTCACCCTATGAAGGAGGCAAAGGTTGTGGAAGAGATGTAATAGAACAAGTATTGAAAGCACAAGGAAAGTGGATGAACGAAGCAGAAGCTTTTGGATGGTAGAATAAAAAAAAGATAAAATGTTACGAGATTATTTAAAAATTATCAGATGGCCCAACTTAGTAGTGATGGCACTAGTGCAAATATTAATGTATGAGTGTGTTTTGAAAGCCATACTATCTCGCTATAATCAAGTTCCGGCTTTAAATTGGTTGGATATGATGTATTTGATTATTGCAACCGTTTTTATTGCAGCAGGAGGATATTTGGTGAATGATTATTTTGATATGAAGATAGACGAAATCAATAAGCCGATAACACGTATTGTAGGAAAGAGCATTTTGAGAAAAGATGTAATGTTTTTTTATAAGATTGTTACAGCAATTGGTTTGGTAGCTGGTTTTATTTTGAGTTATCGTGTAAGATCAATCACTTGTGCAACCTACTTTGTATTTTTAGTTGGTTTGTTATGGTTTTTTTCATCCTCATACAAAAGAATGATTGTTGTCGGAAATTTGATGTGTGGAGCAATCATGGCCATGGTTCCTTTTTTTGTTGCTCTATTCAATAATCAAATGTTAGATGTTAAATACAATCCAACACCTGAATTGTTTTTTATAAAAAATGAGGTGTATAGTTATCTGGGAGGCTTTTCAATCTATACTTTTTTATGGATGTTTGTCATCGACATTGTAAATGATTTTATCACATTAAGAGGAGACAGGGAGATGGAGTGTCATACCTTTCCGGTTGTATGGGGAGAAAGAAATACTAAAATCTTAGTTGGAATATTGTTAGTGGTATTAAATTGCGCTATGGCCTATTTACTTTATTCAGACACGTATCTAAAAGAAGAAGGAGCCACATGGAGGTACTTTGTTTGTGGTTCCATAATACCCTCTTTAAGCATGTTTTATTTTTTGGCAAAATCTAAAACAGTTCCGGATTATATAGTGTTGAAAAGATACATGACTATTGTATTTTTAATTGGTTTTGCTTTTTCTTTTTGGATTCGTTCTGAGATTGGCTTTAAGTTGATTGGATAATTCTTTTTGAAGAAGTTTGAAAAATAGAATTTAAACACCTAAATGTTGTTGAAAGATTATAGATGTATATTTTGATTAATAAAAAATTATTATATTTGAATGTTTAATTATAAAATAAAATTAGTATGAATTTATTAGTAATTGTGGGCATTGTAGTAGCGTTTATTGCCCTGATTGTGTTTTTCCACTACGTACCTTTGCTTTTATGGCTTTCAGCTAAGGTATCCGGAGTTAGTATTTCTTTGATACAATTGTTTTTAATGAGAATTAGAAATGTTCCTCCACACATGATTGTACAGTGTATGATTGAGGCGCATAAAGCAGGGTTAAAAACGATAACAAGAGATGATTTGGAAGCCCATTATTTAGCTGGTGGTAATATCGAAAGAGTGGTTCATGCTTTAGTGTCTGCATCTAAAGCAAATATTTCTTTAGATTTTAAGATGGTAACCGGAATAGATTTGGCGGGACGTGATGTTTTTGAAGCCGTTCAAATGTCTGTAAATCCAAAGGTTATTGATACTCCACCTGTAACAGCCGTTGCAAAAGATGGTATTCAATTGATTGCCAAAGCACGTGTTACAGTACGTGCTAATTTGTTGCAATTGGTCGGAGGTGCCGGAGAAGAAACTATCTTGGCGAGAGTTGGAGAGGGTATCGTATCTTCTATCGGTTCTAGTGAGTCGCATAAGTCTGTGTTAGAGAATCCTGATTCAATTTCGAAATTGGTTTTGAGAAAAGGATTGGATGCTGGTACAGCTTTTGAAATCTTATCAATTGACATCGCAGATATTGATGTAGGTAAGAACATTGGAGCACAGTTGCAAATTGACCAAGCACAAGCTGACAAAAATATTGCGCAAGCCAAAGCAGAGGAGAGACGTGCGATGGCTATTGCTCAAGAACAGGAGATGAAGGCAAAAGCACAAGAGGCTCGCGCTCATGTGATTGAAGCAGAAGCAGAGGTTCCTCGTGCAATGGCAGAGGCATTCAGAACTGGTAATTTGGGTATTATGGATTATTACCGGATGAAGAATATGGAAGCTGATACTGCTATGCGTGAAGCAATTGGTAAACCAGGTAAAGCTTCTAACGAACATAAATAAAGTTAAGATATGAAAAATAGACATCCTAAAGGTCTTTATTTGCTATTTGCAACAGAAATGTGGGAACGTTTCAGTTACTATGGAATGCGTTCTTTATTGGTGTTGTATTTAACAAAGTCTGTATTAGAGGGTGGAATGGGAATTTCTCAATCTGATGCTTCGTTGATTTATGGATATTTTACAGGATTTGTCTATTTTACTCCGATGATTGGAGGGTGGTTGGCTGATAATTACCTCGGTCAACGTAAAGCAATTGTCATCGGAGCCATATTGATGATGTTGGGTCAATGGAGTCTCTCGTATGAGGCTTCATTGACCTATTTGATACTTGGTTTATGCTTGTTAATTATTGGAAATGGTTTTTTTAAACCCAATATATCTGTTATTGTTGGTGATTTATATGAACCTACAGATTCCCGTAGGGATTCTGCATTTACCATCTTTTACATGGGAATAAATGTTGGAGCCTTTTTTGCTCCATTATTGACAGGATATGTGGCTTTGAAGTATGGTTATAGCTATGGATTTTTAATTGCCGGTATGGGTATGCTGATGGGCTTAATTGTCTATTTATTGTTGGGTAATAGATATTTAGGTAAGGTTGGTTTATATCCATCAAAAGCAAAATCAAAGAGTGATATGATAGACGAATCACCTCTCACTAAGGAGGAGAAAGATCGTACTTTGGTTATTTTAGTTATTGCTATATTTTGTGTTTGCTTTTTTGCAGGCTTTGAACAAGCCGGAAGTTCAATGACTCTTTTTACAAATACTTGTGTAGATCGTCATATAGGTTCTTTTGAGGTGCCTACAGAGTGGTTTCAATCTGTAAATCCCTTGTTTATTATCTTATTGGCTCCAATATTATCTATGTTGTGGACCTACCTTTCTCAGATAGGGAAAGAACCTTCAATTCCTGTAAAAATGGCTTTGGGCATGATATTATTAGGGATAGGATTTATATTTTTATGTATTGCTAATAGTCAAACTATAGGTGAAGGTAGTAATGAACCTATTAAAGTGGGAATGTCTTTTGTGATTTTTGCTTACTTATTTCATACAATTGGAGAGTTATGCTTGTCTCCAATAGGATTGTCTATGGTTTCTAAATTGTCTCCTGTGAAATTTGCATCTATTATGATGGGAGTTTGGTTCTTAAGTAGTTTCTTTGCAAATATAATAGGTGGCTACATTGCATCACTTACTTCATTTTTAGGCGCAGGAACTATTTTCTTGGGGCTGGCTATTTTCTCTATTTTAGTGGGAGTTTGCTTGTTATTGATCAATAAATGGTTGGTTACAAAATCCCATGGAATTTTGTAATCTATTGTTGCGTTGTAACTCTGAAAAAACGATAGTATCGAAAAAAAAATCCACAAAATGTATTTATAGAACCTTCTGCGTAAACTAATTTTGCGTAAGAATCCCCAATTTATAAAAGTCTAAAACTCTTATAACAGGATTGTTGGAACGTAGATTTTTTTCAATCAGTGGTCTGAAAAGTTTGAATAGGAGGGAAATAAATGGCGAAAGATGAAGTTTTTTCAGTGTATGACTGACATGCAATGATGGATTCATATTTAGGAATTCCTTCTTATCTTCCGGAGCAATTTTCTTATAAATGGTTAATAAATTTTTTAGTGAATTATCCACTTGTTTTAAATAGATGTCTGTTGAAGCTAAATCATCATGAAAAGTGGCATTGTCAATGTATTTAACTTTAATTCCTTTTTTCTTGAGAGAGAATCCAAATAAAGTATCTTCATGACCATATCCAACCAAAGTTTCGTCAAATTTTACTTCATCGAAAATTGATTTAAGGATGAAAAAATTAGAAGATCTAAATGTTTTGTCGCTATTGGAATTACACTCTTCTGCAGTAAATTCTTCTCTCTCTTTTCCATATTTCCATCGTAAGATATGGTCAGAATCAATAGGACTCTCATCAAATTTTGTTCCTCCACAGACAACAAGATGATTAGAAGATTCAATATATTTTTGCAGAAAATCAGTATGGCGAATTTGGCAATCGCAATCCATCATCAGCAAACTATCATATTTTGCTTTAAGAGCCAATAAATTTCTAATTTTAGAGCGACCAATATTTTCCGGTAGCTCTTCGTATGAAATATTAGGAAATAATGATGGGAGCAATCTGTTACGCTGCTTGAAAGAAAGAGAGGCATCGTCAATCAATAAAATTTGATAAGGAATGGATAATGTTGTAGCTTGCAAAGACAACTCTCTAACCAAATTGCTCATATCGTGATTATACACAGGTATGCAAATTGTAATGCCATTTAACGAACAATTATTTTTATCCATAACTAAATTTATCCGACAATAACTTGATGCATTTTTTTGCTACCAAAGTACTTTTGAGCCAAAGATTTCAACTCATCAGAAGTGGTACTATTAATTACCTCTAATTTAGTATTTACATACTCCTCAATATCCATTCCATAGTTATTAACAGAGATATAGAAACCAGCTCTCGAAAAATCCCCATCCAATGTTCTAGCCATGCTACCTATCATGTAGTTTTTGACAATGTTTAATTCATCATTGGGAATTGGCTCTTCGCAAAGGAGTTTAAGTTCCTTGTAGATTTCGGCAATAACATTATCAATATATTCATTAGCTGTTTGGGTGCTAATTTGCATATGTCCTGTTTCTAAATTTGTATAGACCGAAGATTGTATTCCGTATGTATAACCTTTTTCTTCCCTAATATTAGACATTAATCGACTTCCAAAATATCCACCTAAGACAGTGTTTAGCAGAGTGAATTTATGAAAGTCCGGGTGTTTTCTTGAAAATAATTGGCAGCCGATATTAATAGCAGCCTGCACACTATTCTCTTTTTTTATTACAATTTCCTCTTCCATTTGAGGAGAAAATTGGTATAAAGAAGAATCTTTAGGAGCATTTTTTAAAGGAGGATAGGATTCGAAAATTGCTTCAATCTTCTCAACCTCCTTTGGTGATAAATTTCCTATTACAAATACATCAGAAGGAGCTATAGTGTAGAATTGGTTGTAAAACTCCTCAATCCATTCTCTTTGAATGTTTTCGTAATCATCTAACTCTGCTACAGCGGAATATTTACTTTTTGGTCCATACACTCTTTTGAAAAACTCCTGGTCTGAGATTATTTCTACCTTTTCCTGACTCAATAGAAAGCTCTGTTTTTTTTGTTTTTTTAGCGTAAGGAATTCATTTTCAGGAAAGTTGGGATATTTCATAATCTCTTCCAATATCACCAATGTGTTAGGCAGAAACTTTTGCAGAGAATAGAGTGTCAATGAGGCTTTTTCTGTACTTGCGCCAGCATTTAACCAAGCTCCGTAGAAATCTAATTTTTCAGCAATTTCACGGGAAGAGTGGTACTTTGTCCCTTCGCGCAACATAGCATTGGTGAAAGCTGAAACCAAAAAATGTTCCTGAAAAGCTTTTCCTGCTTGAAAATGAACATCAATACGAGCAAAATCACCATTCCCTTTCAAGAAATGAAATTTGATTCCGTTCTGAGATGTGTGAATTTCACTATTAGGAATATTGACAGTCGTAAGTTTGGTAATACTTGGGCCTAATTTTCTGTTGATCATATTATCCCCCTTTCTAACATAAATTGTTCTGCCTTTTTAAGATCTTCAGGAGTATCAATCCCGATGGTTTCAATATCTGTCTTTCCCACTTTTATCCGATATCCATTTTCAATCCACCTCAATTGTTCAAGAGATTCTGCCTTTTCTAAATCAGATTGTGGAAGTTGTGTAATTTCTTTTAAAACGTCAGCACGGTAGGCATATAAACCAATATGTTTGTAATAAGTCTGATTTTTCAGCCAATCCTTTTCATCTACACCTCGTAAATAAGGAATGACAGAACGACTAAAATAAACGGCTTCACTCATTTTATTCAATACCACTTTAGGAGAATTAGGGTTAAGTAAATCTTGTAATTGATCCTCTGGTTTAAAAGGTTTTACCAAAGTGGCAATTTGTGTATTCACTTGTTCGAAACACCTACAAATCTCTTTTAATTGAGATGGATGAATAAAAGGTTCATCACCTTGAATGTTGATAATCACTTTTTTATTGCTATTAATAAGAGTGTAAGCTTCAAAACATCTGTCAGTTCCACTTTTATGTAAATTAGATGTTATCACAGCCTTTCCACCAAATTGAGTCACTTCTGAAAATATTCTATTATCATCCGTTGCTACATACACATCATCAAGAACGAGGGATACTTGTTCATATACACGTTGAATCATGCTCTTACCATTAATTTTAGCAAGAGGCTTTCCGGGAAAACGAGTAGATGCATATCTTGCCGGAATTATACCAATAAAGCAATTACAATCCATTTTATAGTTACTTGTTACAATTAATTTCATTTAGAAAAAATGGAATCAAACCATTTGTAACAAAGATAACATAATTTTTGTATTTGCTTTAGAAGTTATTTTAAATTTATTGAAGGTAATTTTTTTTCAGTTATTTTTTAAGAGAAGCGATACCTTATCTACCCCTGAAAATTATAGGGGAGACAATCCTTATGACATGGTCTGAAAGAGATCTCAAACATGTCTTATTAAAATGAGCTCTTCTCAAAAAATCACTCGAAAAGACTCATTCCGTTAGAAAGTTAGTTGAAATGAAAATAATTCAATCTAACTTTCTAACGAAGAAGCTGTTTAAATTTTATTATAAAATTAATTTTGAGTTTCACTCTTTTTTTTTCGGCATCTTTTAAGTGTTTTTTAAGCAATTTTTACTATTCTTTTTTTGAAAATAGTCCACTATTAACTTCAAAATAATAATAAAAAATAATCTTAAAAATCGCTCTTAAATATGCTCGAAATAAAATTTAAACAAATACTAAAACCATAGAGAAAATAGTCAACCATAAAAAAGTACAAGTTTAAATTTTCTTTGAAGAAAATTTTATCGATTGTAATCTTTCAGGATTTTTTGCAACCTCTGCCTAGCAAAAAAGATACGACTTTTAACAGTTCCTATCGGGAGATCCATTTTTTCAGCAATTTCATGATACTTAAAACCAGAAACATGCATTGAAAAAGGAACTCTGTACTCATCACTAAAAGAATTTATACACGTCAAAATCTCTCTTACAGTAAAAGAGCCTTCGGGTGTTTCAATTCCAGAATCTTGAGGGAGATTTAAGTGATAAAGTTCTTCACTTTGGTCGATCATCGTTTGGCTGCGAACGATTTTGCGATAATTGTTAATAAAAATGTTTCGCATAATAGTGAAAACCCAGCCTTTGAAATTCACATTGTCAACGTACTTGTCTTGATTATCAAGCGCTTTAAGTGTTGTATCTTGCAATAAATCCTGCGCATCGTCGCGGTTCAACGTAAGCGTATAGGCAAAATTTAATAGGTTACTCTGTAACCCCATTAACCGCTCTGAAAAGGTGTTGTTATCCATAAAGTTATCAAATTAATGATAAAACAGAAGAAAAACAATCACACCAACCATTTTGTTTTTACAAATTGTCATTTTTTTTCTTTTTTTAATAAATTAATGTTAGTCTGATTTCGGTGCAAATATATGTAATATTTTTAATTATTATTTTATGCGATTCATTTTTTTTTATATTTTTTTTAATGAGTACTATATGGTTGATAATTAATTATTTATAATATTAGTAATAATAATTTTTTCTTTAAAACCGAGCAATTGAATATTATTTTACCTTAGATATAAAGTTTTGTTCCAATATAGAGAATGTAAAAGAAGCATAAACTAACATTACATATCTATAAACACTCTGTTTTTCATTATGGAATTTACATATAAGACAAACAAATTGGTAGTTGTATATTAAGAGTTCTACATTTGTCGAAATGTTACCAATTGCTATTAAAATGCAGAAAATTGTTACGCTGTTGAAGAAATGATAGTAACAATAGAGATTTAGTAGGTAAAAAAAACGAATAGACGTTTCATTTCATTTGATTATTTTGTACATTTGTTCCAAACTAGAATTTTGTTATGTATTGATATAAAATTTAAAATTATGATGAAAAAAAGATTGTTTAAGATTATTATATTTTTAATGATGTTTTTACTCTCATTCTCATTGCATGCAGAGGTGAAAAAATATTATCAAATAACAATTGACAGAGATATTGATGCTACAGCATGGTTAGATTTAAAGATGGGCATTTTGGAGGCTGAGAAGAAAGCATCTGAGGCAGTTATTCTTAATTTGAATACATATGGAGGGTTGGTTTTGTATGCTGATTCAATGAGAACATTAATTTTGAATACAGAGATTCCGGTGTATGTATTTATTAATAATAATGCAGCATCAGCAGGAGCTTTAATATCTATAGCGTGTGATAGCATATATATGGTAAGAGGTGCTAATATTGGAGCTGCAACGGTTGTTTCTGGAGAGTCAGGCGAAAAAGCAATGGACAAATATCAATCGTATATGAGAGCTATAATGCGATCTACGGCGGAAGCACAAGGTAAGAAGATAATTACAACTTCAGGAGAAGAGAAGGAGGTATGGAGAAGAGATCCGTTAATAGCAGAAGCTATGGTTGACGAGGTTGTGGTTGTGGAAGGAGTTGATGATTCTACGCAGATTTTGACGTTTACAGCTGAGGAGGCAGTAAAAAATGGTTACTGCGAAGGAATTTATAAAAATGTAGATCAAATAATTCGTCATTCACTCAATGCACAAGATTATGAAGTTGAGTACTATGAATCAGATTTCTGGACCAAGCTAAAAGGGTGGTTGCTAAATCCATACTTACAATCAGTTTTGATAATGATTATAGTAGGAGGGATTTATTTTGAATTGCAAACTCCCGGTATTGGTTTTGCTTTATGTGCTTCAATAGTGGCGGGACTCTTGTATTTTGCACCGCTCTATTTTGATGGATATGCCGATGCATGGGAAGGTGCAGTTATTGTGGTTGGTGTATTACTTTTGCTCCTGGAAATATTTGTTGTTCCAGGGTTTGGCATATTTGGTATAGCCGGTATTATTTGTCTTTTTGGCGGATTATTCTTGAGCATGGTGGACAATGATTTATTTGATTTTGAGCTAATTTCATCCGAACGTATTATCAATTCAATTATTGCAATAGGAATTTCTATGCTTGGTTCTATAGCATTAATCATCTATTTAACATCAAAAATTGGAAGCGATGGAATCTTTAAAGATTTGGCATTAACAACCTCTCAAGATATTGAAGATGGATATGTAGGAGTTGATACCCAGTCCGAAAATTTAATCGGGAAAGAGGGTGTAACAAGCACTGTTTTATGCCCTTCCGGAAAAGTTGTTGTTGATGGAGAATACTATGATGCAATTTCTGAGACCGGATATATTGAAGAAGGGGAAACTATCATTGTTAGAAAATTCTCAACTGGACAATTATATGTTAGAAAAAAATGATGAAAATTAACAAGTTTATATTACCCAATGGATTACGGGTTATACATCATGAGAATCCGCAGTCTGCATTAGTGGTTGTAAATACATTGTATGATGTGGGTTCTAAAGATGAGGATCCTCAACATACCGGTTTTGCACACCTATTTGAACATTTGATGTTTGGAGGGTCTGTGAATGCTCCTTCCTTTGATGAACCTATACAAAATGCAGGAGGTGAAAATAATGCATGGACGAGTGTTGATTATACAAATTATTATGTTGTCCTTCCTGCTAATAATGTTGAAATAGCTTTTTGGCTGGAATCTGACAGAATGCTAAGTTTGGATTTTAATACCAAGAGTTTAGAGGTTCAACGTCACGTAGTATGTGAGGAGTTTAAGCAGCGATGTTTGAATCAACCCTATGGAGATATATCTCATCTTTTACGCCCCATGCTCTTTAAGGAACATCCCTATCATTGGCCAACTATAGGGAAAGAACTCTCTCATATTGAGGAGGCTTCGTTAGAACAAGTGAAAGAATTCTTTTTTTCTCATTACGCTCCTAATAACGCAATTTTATCAGTTGTCGGGAATATCTCTTTGCAAAAATGCAAAGAATTGGTCGAAAAATGGTATGGAGATATTCCGGCTCGCAAAATAATTAAACGTCAATTGCAGAAAGAACCTCGGCAAACAGAGTTACGTTTGCTTGAGGTGGAACGAGATGTGCCAACAAATTTGATATATTTGGTTTATCACACGCCTGATAGAATCTCTCCCGACTTTTACTTATCAGATATCATCTCAGACATTTTAGCCAATGGAAATTCAGCTCGTTTATATCAACGATTAGTTAAGAGAGATAAATTATTTGTTAATGTAAATGCATACGTTTCGGGGGATATCGAAGAGGGGTTGTTTTATCTTACCGGTTATTTGGCAGATGGTGTTGATTTTGATACGGCTCAAAAAGCGTTGTGGAGAGAGATTGAAATATTGCAGCAAGAACGAGTTGAGGAGAGTGAATTGGAAAAATTAAAAAATAAGTTTGAATCTACTTTTTTACTTAATAATATGGATTTAATGAATTTAGCATCTAATTTAGCTTTTTATGAGTTGTTAGGTGATGTAAATCTTATTAATGAAGAGGTAGTAAAATATCGTTCATTAACGGCTGAAAAAATTCAATCTTTTGCTCAAAAAATATTTACGAAAGAAAATTGTTCTATCCTCTATTATAAAAAGAAAAATGAATAAATTGGGAAGTATATGTAATATGGCATTTGGGTATAAATTTTTGTTATTATTAACGCTTTTATCAGGGTTGATTTCATACGATCAGGTAACATGGTTCATGGAAGTTTTGCCTGCAATTGTCGGACTTTTAGTTGTTATTTACCTATATTCAAATGGGGTAACTTTCTCACCATTGCTCACGACAGTAATTGTTGTTCATGTTTTTATTTTAGCAATAGGAGGTATATTTACTTATCCGAGAGTACCTTTTTTTGGTCCTGATGATTTTCTTGGAGATACATTAGATTGGTCTCGAAATAATTATGATAAGTTGGGACATTTTATGCAAGGATTTACACCTTTCATAGCTACCAAGGAGATGTTGGTTAAGCGCAATATATTGCGAAGAGGACCGGTGTTAATTTTTTTGTCAATTTCAGTTTCATTAGCTGTAAGCGCTTTATATGAGCTAATCGAATATGCCTCATTGTTATGTTTAGGAGATGGAGCAGAAGATTTTATAGGAGCACAAGGAGATCCCTTTGATACGCAAACAGATATATTTTGGGCTATGATTGGATCTGTAGTTGCATCGTGTGTTGCTGCACCTTATAAGTATAAGATCGTGAAAAGTTAGAAATTAATAAAGAATATGAAAGAGTGATTTTGATGAAGATTATTTCTCCAATTCGTATAATTATTGTATCTTCGCAACGATGAAAAAAGGGATATACATATTCATCTCGTTGTTCTGTTTCATGGTCTCGTCTATGGCAGAAGAAAGTGTTGTTGACACGATAGAAGTCAAAAAGGTTGAGAAACCTAAAAATATCTATTGTTGGACTTATAGCGATGACATTGGGACTGAAAAAGAGGGTGGGATAGATACCTCCATGAATAATTTTTATGTTAATAATAAGGCCCTAAGAGAGACTATTGCTTTGCAATACTTAGGTAATTTAGGATCTCCGGCTCAATCTGCGATCTATATAGATCGTGTCAATAGAACAGATTATTTATTCTTTAGACCCTATCAAATTTATTATAAGCCGGTTAACGAAATCCTTTTTTTTAATACGAAGTTGCCTTTTTCTTATATTAACTACTATAGTGGAGGTACAACCAATAGGGATAATAGACGTTTAAATGGATTATTTACTGTAAATGTAAATCCGAAGTTTAATTTTGGTATGTATGGAGATTGGACAAAGGCTTATGGAGCTTATCAAAGTTTATCTACAAAAAATTATAATTCTGGATTTTGGGGAACATACAAAGGGCTACATAATGAGGTTGCTGCAGCTATTTCATTTAATGGATATGAAAATTATGAAAGTGGAGGGTTTACCAATGATGATTATATAACAGACCCAAAAAACACAGGAAATACAGAGGCTAAATTAATACCTGTGTTTTGGGAGAATGGTCATTGGAATAAACTTAGGAATTGGAATGCCTTTTTGAACTATAAATTTCATATTGGTTTTGATAAAGAAATTCCGATTAATGATGACTCTTCTACCTATGAATTTACCCCGGTAACTTCAATTGTTTATACATTTAAATCAGAATTGGATAAAAAAAGGTTTTATGAAAGTAACTTTAGTCATGAAAGTAATATAGACTCATTTTTTCATGCTTATAATCTTCCCGATTCTTTATTATACAATACAACTTCAACTTTGGACTCTTCTCGTTATTGGCAAATGGATCATACATTAGGTGTAGTCTTGAACGAAGAGTACAATACCTTGATGAAGTTTGGTTTTGCAGCCTACGTCTCGGCTAAAATTAGAAAATATTCTTATTTAGACAAAGAGTTATCTCTCAATAGCGGAGAAGTTCCAGAAAAGCAAAAAAATGCCGGGTATTTGATGAACCTTCGTTATAATAGCACTTTTAGAAATAGAGTAGGAGTGGGGGCTAAGTTGTTTAAAAATTCAGGTGAGGCTTTTACCTATTCATTTTTTGGAGAGTACTATTTTATCAATGAAAAAAAGAATGCCGCTTCCTTTAACTTTGGTGGAAATATTTCAAGTAAAGCTAATTGGGGTAAACAAAGGGTTGAAATTGAAGCCAAGGCTAATTATGAGCATTATTGTCCAGATTTTTTTGAAGAGTACTACTTTTCTAATCATATTGAGTGGAACAACGATTTTGAAAATAAACAGGCTTTCAATTTATATGGTAGTCTATCTTTCCCGACGTTTGCATTCTATGATGGGTTAGGAGTAACATTTAAAGCAGGATTAAATAATCTGAAAAATTATGTTTTCTGGAATGAAAAAGCATTACCAGAACAATATGAAAATAATTTACAACTTTTGACTTTAAGTGTAAGGCAATTAGGAAGAGTTTGGCGCATTCATTGGAATAATGAATTGACATTCCAACAATGTAGCAACGATCGTGTATTGCCTCTCCCTAAGTTAAGTTGGTATTCAAGTGCTTATTTTCAATTTAGTCATATCTTAAAGGTGTTGAATATACAAGCAGGAGTTGATTTTAGATGGAATTCTGCTTATTATGCTCCTAATTATTATCCTGCAACCACACAATTTTTTATACAGGATAGTGAGTCTAAAAATTACAGAAAGTATGGTAACTATGTGTATATGAATGCTTTTGTCAATTTCCAATTAAAAGGGGTTCGCTTTTATGTAGAGTTTAATCATTTGAACAAAATTTGGTCCAATAAGTATAATTACTTGATATTAAGGGGGTATGCATTAGATCCGTCTTATTTAAAATTAGGTGTTAGCGCAACTTTGGCTAGATAGTATTTATTTTACACTTATTAATACTACTCTCTGAAGTTTGTTATATACAATAAATGGAGAGATATTTCAAAATTTCTTTATCTTTGTGAAACTATAGGTGAGTTCTATAAATTCACCGTTTAAAATTTTAAAAGTGAAAATTGAAGGTTGATAAACTTTTCGGTACTTTTTGATTTCTTTCGGCAACTTACTGTTTGTAAGTCGGTCACAGTGCTCGCAATACTTCCTTCTTTCGCTCAGTAATTTACTCGAAATTAATTCAAAAATTCTTCTGAATGAATTTATAGAACTCTCCTAAATGTCAGAAATTATGGGCTTATATCTGAATCCGAATGCGGCTGCGTTTTTCATAGGTTTGAACAGCAAAATCTTACAGCCAGAAGACTGAGTAGCCCCATAACTCCAAATTTTTACTATATTTGTGGTGTGGATTAAAGTAACTTTTATAAGTCTCAAAACAAGTTTGTAACAGATTGAATTTTAGAAGCTGTTTAAATTTTATTAAAAAAAATTAGAGTTTCACTCTCTTATTTTCGGCATCTTTGAGATTCTTTTTAACCTATTTTTATTCTCCTTTTTTGATAATAGTCCACTATTTTCTGCAAAAGAAGATTAAAAATAGA
>JAGBVI010000074.1 GCA_017630395.1 Paludibacteraceae bacterium | reverse complement strand
GTGCAAGCACTGTGACCGACTGACAAGCAGCAATTTGCCAAAATAAATCAAAAAGTACCGAAAAGTTTATCAATCTTCGATTTACACTTTTTAAATTTTAAACGGTGAATTTATAGAACTCACCTTAAACCTATTTTTATTATTCTTTCTTGATAAAAGTCCACTATTAATGGCAAAAAAATAATAAAAATAATCTTAAAAATCTCTCTCAAATATGCTCGAAATAAAATTTAAAAGATTCTAAACCTTGTCAACCAAATCTGTATGGATTCCTAAATTATCCATTTCTGAAATGGTATCATTTTGTTCATATTTTACAGAATCTCGGTAATCATCCTGCGAAGACGGTTCTATATAAATATCCCCCATTTCAGGTTCACTACACGCAGCCAATATCGGCAATGCACAAGCCACCAACAAAGATTTTTTTAAAACCCCTTTTTTCTGTAGCTCATTCTCCAAATAACGAACTTCACTTTCACATTTTGGACATGTTCCCTTGCATTCACCATCAAAACAACACTCCTCGGAATGGTAAGTTATCCCATGAAGAGACGCAATTTCTTTTCGGACAGCCTTTAAAGCTTCACATTTTTCTTTCCCATTATTCTTCTTCATAACGTTTAATTTTAGGTTATAATATATTAAAATAAGTCTCAATTATTCTACAAAAAATTCTATAGGGTTTTAAATCGATGAGTTTTTTGATTGGTTATACTGAGATAACATTGCATGTGCCGCTCTATCAGAAACAGATTCTTTGCCCAATAACTCTATCAACTCATCATACCCCTTCAACATCTCTTTTCTACACTCAGCGTCTCTCAATTTATCAATTTCTTTAGAAAGACGATCTACAGTAAACTCCTCAATCACCAACTCTTGCACGAGCCACTTATTCGCAATCAGGTTCACCAATGAGATATAAGGTACTCGAATAAAAAATTGCAAGAAACGATGAAACAACCATCCGCCCGACATTTTATAAACCACCACCTCCGGCACTCTCATTAATGCTGTTTCCAATGTAGCCGTTCCGGAAGTAACTACCGCTAAGTCAGCCTGTTGCAACAACTCATACGTTTCGTTGTAAATCACCTTCGCTTCGTAATTTTTCGTTATCTGCTGATAGAGAGAAGAATCGATGCTTTTCACGCCGGCTATTACAATTTGGTAATCCTTATACTGAATAGCAGATTCAAGCATGATAGGCAAAGAGCCTTTAATCTCTTGAACCCTGCTTCCGGCCAAAAGAGCGAGGATAGGACGATTATCAACTCCGGTTCTTGCTTCAAACTCGGCTCTACTCTCTCCCTTATGAGGTCTGTTTTCAATTGCGTCCACACATGGATTCCCCACATACTCCACCTCCAAACCTCTCTCGCTAAACCACTTAACTTCAAAAGGTAATATCGAGAAGACTTTATCAATGTATCGTTTCATGCTTTTTAAGCGATACTCTTTCCAAGCCCACAATTTAGGAGAAATATAGTAATAAACAGCCACGTTTGGCATATTCTCTTTGACAAACTGTGCAATCTTCAGATTAAAACTAGGGTAATCCACCAAGATTAAAACATCCGGAGCAAAATCTGTAACCGCCTCTTTACACGATTTAATATTACCTAAAACGGTCTTTGCATGCATCAATACCGGAATAAAGCCCATAAATGCCATATCCCGATAATGCCTTACCAGACGAACACCTTCTGCCGCCATCAAGTCGCCACCTAAGCCACAAAAGGAAGCTTGACTATCCTCTTTTTTCAAAGATTTAATCAAATTAGACGCATGCAAATCTCCGGAGGCTTCTCCGGCTATGATAAAATATTTCATATCAATTACCTACAAAACACCAGAGCCATAGACAATAAAACAGCCACTATCAATCCGTATGCAGATTGCCAACGCTCTGTCTTATAAAATACAAAAAATAGAATTAAACTTGGTATCAACGAAGCAATCATAATACTTGAAAACTCCATACTATGAAAAACTATCTTGAAAGTTTCTTTGATACCTATATCCTCTTTTAGGTACCCTTTAGAAACCAAATATACCATAATTGCAGTCATCGCAAAAGAACCCAACAATCCGATAAAGAAATTATCAAAAGAATTTTTAGGTTTCGACGAATCATCAAAATACATATCTTCATTCATAAAAAGAGCAAGTTAATTAATTAAAAACTGTGTAAGATAGCAATAGAACGGATTTTATTATTTGGGATAATGCCACAAAAATTAAGGTTACTCTACAACTCACTTTAAACAATTATTTTCCAACCATTTATAGTCAGTCATATCAATTTTCACCGGCACTACAGAACCCCATCCTCCACCTAATGCCCACTCATCTGTATCCACTGCATCAGGCTCTCTGTTATCGAAATAACCGGCCAACCAATATTGAGTTGTTCCGTTCTTAGAGGTTTTATCATACTCTTCACTCCAACGAGCATCAGCCTGTCTAACAAATTTGAGCCCATTAACAAGACCTTTAGGGAAATTCACATTCAAGAATGTACCATTAGGAAGAGGATTATTCAAGACCTTCTCAACCAAATCAACAACATGAGGTAAAGAGTTAGAAAAATCAGCATTATCCGCATGGTCACAAAGAGAGAATGCGATAGAAGAGATATTATTTACGCATCCCTCCATAGCTGCACCAACAGTAGCCGAATAAAGCGAATTGACAGAGGCATTAGAGCCATGATTGATACCGGACAAAACGATGTGAGGCAATTGTTTGTCAAACAAGGTAAAAAAAGCCAGTTTCACGCAATCAACGGGAGTACCGGAGCAAGAGAAGATATACAAATCATCATGACTAGAGAGCAACTTTAGCTCTAAACCAACTCCATGAGTAATTGCAGAAGAGCTACCCGAACGTATCACATCGGGAGCCACCACAACCACTTGTCCCAAATGAGCAACAGAGTTAATTAACTCTGCAATACCCTTAGAGTGAACACTATCGTCATTTGTAATAAAGATGATAGGTTTATTCTGTTTAAATTTAATTTTTTCTATCATAACAAGACAAAGTTAATGATAAAAAAATAGGATACAAAAGTATTAGGAAGGTAATTTTCAAAAATAAATATAATAAAGAGTGCAAACAAGACAATAAAAAAAAAGATTGGTCAAAAAGGCTTCACATTTCAACCAATCTTTTAATCATATCATAAGATATTAAGCATTCTTAACTTTATCAACGATAGCTTTGAAAGCATCTGGTTGATTCATAGCCAAGTCTGCCAAAACTTTGCGATTTATTTCAACACCAGACTTATGGATAGCACCCATCAATTGAGAGTAAGACATACCCTCTAAGCGAGCAGCAGCATTGATACGTTGAATCCACAAAGCACGGAAATTACGTTTTTTGTTCTTACGGTCACGGTAAGCATACAAAAGACCCTTTTCCCAAGTATTCTTTGCAACTGTCCAAACATTTTTTCTAGCACCATAATACCCTCTGGTGAGTTTCAAAATTTTCTTTCTCTTTGCTCTTGAAGCAACATGATTTACTGATCTAGGCATTTTCTTTAAAATTTGTGACTGTTAGCGCCTCATAAAACGAGAACTTTGTGCTAAACAATCGATTAATACTTATTTTAACGAATACAAAGCAAACTCTTAACATTCTTAGTATCAGCACCTGATACCAATGCAGAATGAGTTAAACCTAATTTTTGCTTCTTAGTTTTTTTCGTCAAGATGTGACGTTTAAAAGCATGCTTTCTTTTAATTTTTCCTGATCCGGTAAGGGCGAACCTCTTTTTGGCACCGGAATTAGTCTTTACTTTTGGCATTTTTTTAAATTTTAAAATTATAATAAAAATAGATCATTTCTTTTTCTTAGGAGAAAGTAGGATAATCATTCTCTTACCTTCCAATTGAGGCAATTGATCCACCTTAGCATACTCCTCTAAGTCGTTCGCAAAACGAAGCAACAACACTTCACCTTGTTCTTTAAATAAGATTGAACGCCCTTTAAAGAAAACGTAAGCTTTAAGTTTTGCACCCTCTTGTAAAAATCCGATAGCATGCTTCAACTTAAAATTATAGTCATGATCATCCGTTTGCGGTCCGAAACGAATCTCCTTAACCACGACCTTCGTTGCTTTCGCTTTCATCTCTTTCTCCTTCTTCTTTTGCTGATAAAGGAACTTTTGATAATCCGCTACACGACAAACCGGAGGTACAGCATTTGGTGAGATTTCAATTAAATCTGCATCTAACTCGTCTGCAATACGAAGAGCCTCCTCGATGGAATAAACCCCCTGCTCCACGTTCTCTCCAACTAAACGAACTTCTTTCTCTCGGATACGATCATTGATGCGATAAGCATCTTTGGCATTGTTACCACCCTTGGTATCCGGTCTCTTAACAAATGTCTTGGTTGCGATAATTTTATCCTCCTTAATTTAAGTAAAATATTAATTATTAACTATTTATCAACAAAAAGAATCACCATGCATTCATCATCTCCTCAACTTCTTTTTTCAATTCGGATGCAAAGGTAGTAATTTTTACGGAACCTTTATCACCTTCGCCCTGTTTTCTTACAGAAACTTCATCATTTTCTGCTTCTTTTTCGCCAACTATAAGCATATAAGGGATTCTTTTCACCTCATTATCTCTAATTTTCCTACCTATTTTCTCGTTTCTGTCATCAACTATTGCACGAATATCGTATGAATCCAAAATATCCGCAACTTTTTGAGCATAATCGTTATATTTTTCACTAATTGGAAGCACCACCACCTGATCCGGTGTCAACCATAACGGGAATTTTCCTCCTGTATGTTCAATCAGCACTGCCACGAAGCGTTCCATAGAACCAAACGGAGCACGGTGAATCATTACGGGACGATGCTTTTGATTATCCTCACCAACATACTCCAACTCGAAACGTTCTGGAAGGTTATAATCAACTTGAATAGTACCCAATTGCCATCTTCTTCCCAAAGCATCTTTCACCATAAAGTCTAACTTTGGTCCGTAGAATGCAGCCTCTCCATATTCTACTCTTGCCGGCATATTTTTCTCTTTACAAGCCTCTATAATAGAAGCCTCTGCTTTTGCCCAATTCTCATCAGTACCTACATACTTTGTTTTATTATTAGGATCCCTCAAGGAAATTTGAGCTTCAAAATTATCAAAATTCAATGCCTTAAAGATAATCGATATAATATCCATAACACGGATAAACTCATCTTTCACCTGATCCGGACGACAATAGATATGAGCATCATCTTGCGTAAATGAGCGCACACGAGTCAACCCATGCAACTCTCCACTTTGTTCGTAACGATACACAGTACCAAACTCTGCCAAACGTAAAGGCAAATCGCGGTAAGAACGTGGCTGCCATCTATAGATCATACAATGATGAGGACAATTCATCGGCTTCAACAAATACATTTCTCCCTCTTCCGGAGTGGTGATTGGCTGAAAACTATCAGAACCATAATGATCCCAGTGACCAGATGTTACATATAACTCTTTATTTCCGATATGCGGAGTAATCACCTGTTGGTAACCAAATTTCTTTTGAATTCTTTTCAAAAAATCTTCCAATCTCAAGCGGAGAGCAGTACCACGAGGCAACCACATTGGCAATCCCTTTCCAACCATGTCTGTAAACATGAATAGACCTAACTCCTTACCAATTTTTCTATGGTCTCTCTTCTTAGCCTCTTCCAACAAAGCAAGATGTTCATCCAACATTTTCTTCTTTGGGAAAGTGATTGCATATAGTCGAGTCAATTGTTTTCTCTTTTCATCTCCTCGCCAATAAGCTCCGGCCAAAGTAAGTACTTTTATAGCTTTGATTGGAGAAACATCCGCCAAGTGCGGACCACGACAAAGGTCGGTAAATGACCCTTGCTCGTACAAAGTAATTGTACCATCCTCCAATTCACTAATCAACTCTGTTTTATAAATTTCACCACGCTCATCGAACATCTTCATTGCATCTGCTTTAGAGATATCCACACGAGTCAAAGTTTGTTTTGTGGCAACTATTTCAGCCATTTTTTTCTCAATAGCTGCGAAATCCGCCTCTTTCAAAACTACATCACCAAAATCTATATCGTAGTAAAATCCATTCTCGATGGCCGGACCGATTCCAAATTTCGCATTTGGATAAAGCATCTGAACAGCTTGTGCCATCAAATGGGCTGAGGTATGCCAAAAAGCATGTTTTCCCTCTGCATCCTCAAACTTATGTAATACAATAGAAGCATCTTCCGTGATTGGGCGATTCAAATCTCTAATCTCACCATTAACACTTATGGCCAACACATCTTGAGCCAATCTCGAACTAATGCTCTCTGCAATCTGTAATCCTGTTACTCCTGCCTCAAATTCGCGAACTGAAGCGTCCGGAAATGTAATCTTTATCATATCTAATCCTTTATAAGAGACCAACAAACGTCTCCTTCAATTATTAAAAACACGCAAAGGTAATAATTTTTTAAATAAAATAGCCCTACAAATTAAATTTATTCCCAAATAATTTTATCTGCCGACAATTTTATTCGTTTGGGTTCTCCCCTCTTTCCTGTTACTATGTACTCTTGGGCTATATCCTCATGAATATGTAACAAGAATGCCTCTTTTATTCTAGCACACTTTTCATTAATGGAGTTATCTGTGGGGTCGCAAATTCGTTGTACTTGCGCATAATCAAAAAAGGTCCATGGCTCATCTTTCATCTTTTTTTTCTCTTTTACGCTTCTATAAATCATATCCAACTCATCCCGATAATCTATCAACTCTTTAAATAAAATTCCTTCGGGATGTCTAAGAAAAAGGAAATATACTGCCTTTACGATTGGAGTCATGTGTATTTCCACATCGTTATACTCCGACAAAAAGATTCTATAATCCTTGGTTATTCTTAACGTACTTAAGGGTGCTTTCGGAAAAATAATCTGAGACAATATCACATCACTAATCCCACTTCTTCGTAATTGGTCAACTTTTAAACGAACATCCTCCAACATTTTATTAACGTCATCTTCGAAGAGGTAATCGGGATCTGTTATTTCCCTAAATCGTATTCCTCCTGTATCCCCTGAATTTATGATACGTCTGTACTCCACCCAAGTGGGTGAAAAATTAGCTATCTGCTCCACCATGTAATCCCAATAGGCTTCTGCGTTATCCATTTCGCTGACATCTATAGCCAGAGCATCATAAAAAAGTGGGGGTTCATTATTGAACCAAATATCAAGATAGGGAGTTGCGATAAAAAATGCAGGTTTTTTAAATTTAATTCTATCGCTAAACCTGCTATACCTCACCATGAAATTACTTTCCAAAACCGGTAATTCATCCACAGAAAGAGTCGTTCCCGGACTTCTATACCTCCACACTTCATCGGACGATAGTAACTCTTGAGTTAAATAGGGAAGATAGACAAATCGTTTGCCTCTTTTTGCAAATGCCTCTTTGATAAAATCATAATTTTCTTTTATCAGTTGATTGGTTCGTTCATCATATTCTTCCTCCACATAAATCACTTCTTCATAATTGGGTGTAAAGGGCAAATTATAAAATTGAAATCGAGAATAATTAGATGTGTATTTACTTTCCATACTTTCTACAATTTGGTTTGATGTTTTCTTTGGAGTACTTCAAAATCATAATCTGACTTCATTTTATCAATAATCGTTTTAACGATTTCAAATATCTCTCCATCTTTTTGATAATCGGCCTCACAAACAAAATTCACACGTCCGTCTGAAATCAGTTTCTTTGCGGCTCTCAATTTTGAAGAGTCCGGACGATAAACGGCAATCGAGTAGCCACCTTGATTTTTGACTAACTTCATACACGGAATATCTGTCTCTCCATCTCCAAAATAAATCATCCTTTTAAATGGGATCGGTCTCTCCTCTTCATTTGTATAACGATTGACTTCAACATTGTCGCTAACACTTCTAATCCCTTTATTAATCTTAAAGAGGAACTGAGTTTTGGTAGAAAAATCGACAGCAACAGCAGGCCAAACAGCCTCTCCTACTTCATTATATATGTAGGAGCATGCGTAAATTCTCTTAAACTCATTCGCAATAGGTGTTCCGTCTATCATTTCTTTTAAACCGGAAGAGTTGATATAATGTTCTATTTGCACTCCTTTACTTTCTCCATACTGATTAATCAAAGCAAACCACTCCTTCACTCCATCATAAAGTTTCACCTCTTCTCCACTCTTTCTCAACAACTCCTTTGTTACGGGGAAGCCGGCTTTTTTTGCTGAATCCAGCATATATTTCATATAACATAATATGCTGCTGGCATCTTCATCAACAGCCATACGATTAGCATGTGTCCAAAATTCAGAAACTGACATTCCTAAAGATTGGATAAATCCACACTCTTGCATATTGTACGGAGACAATGTTCCGTCAAAATCATATACTAATGCTACAATCGGTTTCATACAAATTGTTCTGAAAAAGGATTCTATAAATTCATTTCGTGGATTTTTTTACTTATCCGACATTAATCTTTTTGTTCTCACAATAAACTCGTATGGCTCGCTCTCTTTTCTGAAACGATTTACTGCGGTTACCGTGATACAATAGATACTATTATTCAAGTGCGGATAATCGGAGAGTTGAATTTTGGTATTGGGAGTAATCTCCAGGATAAAGTTAGGATCGTCAAAATCGCACTCCAAACTATCCGGGAAAGCATAAACTACGTAATACGAAATTGCCTCTCCTTCATCAGCAAGAACCGCATCCCACGACAAGCAATCCATTGTATCCAATTGCAAATTCACGGGGAAATGCGCCTCAGACTTTTCGCTCCAAATAGATTGAGGCGGAAGTGAGTAATGGCGGTAAAAATCGGTCTGTAAACTATCTTGCA
The DNA here is from genome assembly GCA_017630395.1 of Paludibacteraceae bacterium. Taxonomy (GTDB): domain Bacteria; phylum Bacteroidota; class Bacteroidia; order Bacteroidales; family Paludibacteraceae; genus UBA1181. The sequence goes on along the minus strand of JAGBVI010000074.1, from coordinate 27,765 downwards.
AACCCTGAATATTTTTCAAGAAATATTTAGTACTATAAAAAATCACGCCATCATTCTTTATACACTCTTCATTGAAACGCAATTGTCTGACCAACTCGTTAGGTGTTTTCCATGCTTTAGGTTTATTCACCTCCAAACCGGAGGCATACAGGCCAAAATAGAGCTTACTCTTTTTAACGTTATCTTGCCACCAAGGAGCCAAAACTGCATAATCTGCCACTTTCTTTCCCAATTCCCAATAGAGTTGAGGAGCTAAATAATCTACCCAACCACTATCCGCCCATAAAATCACATCGGCATATAAATCATCATAATTGGTTACACCTGCTTGCGTTGCCGATCCCTTTGGATCTTTATTTGCATTCCGCCAAACCCCAAACGGACTCACACCCAACTCCACCCAAGGTTTAATTTGCTTAACAGAGTCTTGAATGCGCTTTACGATTCTATTAACATTATCCCTCCGCCAATCTGCCTTTGAAGTAAATCCTCGTGAATTATTTTGGAAAGTCTCTTCGTCGGGGAAATCAGCTCCTCCTGAGGGATAAGGATAAAAATAATCATCAAGATGCAATGCGTCAATATCATAACGAGAAACAATATCTTGCAACACCCGAATCAAATAATCTCCTGTTTCTTCCAATCCCGGATCAAAATAAATTCGTCCGCTGTAAGTCTTGAACAAATGAGGTTTCTTAAAATAGATATGATTTTCATCCAATTTATAGTTTTGAAAATTGGTAACGCGGTAGGGATTAATCCATGCATGCACCTCCATACATCTCTTATGAGCCTCTTCAACAACCAATTGCAATGGGTCAAAAAAAGGCTCCGGAGCCCTACCTTGCTCACCGGTAATCCACTCAGACCATGGTTCAATGTCCGACTTATAAAGAGCATCTGCAGTTGGCCTTATTTGAAAAATCACTGCATTTATTTTGCATTTTCGTAACGAATCAAGAATTTGAATTAATTCTGTCTTTTTCTCTTCAGAGGTAGCACTCACATTGGAAGGCCAATCAATATTGGCAACTGTTGCAATCCAAGCACCTCTGAATTCTCGTTTTTCGGGGTTTGCAGAAGCAATAGAGAAACTTCCGTATAAAAAAATTAGCAAAAAAGAACAAAAAAATATTACAAAATTCTTCATTATCAATGTTTTGGAAATAATTTTCACAAAGATAAAAATTTTCCAGAAGAAGATACGATTTTAAGTTTAAAATTAAGAAGCTATTTAAATTTTATTGAAAAAAATACTTTAGAGTTTCACTCTCTTATTTTCGGCATCTTTGAGATTCTTTTTAATCTATTTTTATTATTCTTTTTTGATAATAGTCCACTATTAACGGAAAAAAAAACAATAAAAATAACCTTAAAAATCTCTCTCAAATATGCTCGAAATAAAATTTAAACAACTTCTTAGGCTATTTCCATAAGGTAGAAATAATTTTGATATCAAAACAACACCCTCTTATTTACCCATTTGTCGCATAACTTTTAGTATTTGAGATTGACGTTTCTTTAAGTAGGCCGTTGGGTTTTTGGGATTATATTTACGCGGACTTGGCAAAGAAGCCGCAATAATCGCAGCCTGTGAGCGATTAAGTTCCGAAGCAGAAATATCATAGTAAATATTGGCAGCTCGCTCTATGCCATAAATACCATCTCCCATTTCTATAATATTCAAATATACCTCCATAATACGCTCTTTGCTCCAGAATAGTTCAATTAAAAGAGTAAAATAGGCCTCCAACCCCTTTCTAAGCCAAGATCGGTTAGGCCATAAAAACAAATTCTTAGCCGTTTGCTGAGAGATTGTACTTGCACCAAAAGCCGTATTGTTCCTCTTTTTATTTTTCTCTGCAGCTGTTTTTATGGCATCGAAATCAAATCCCCAGTGCTCCATAAACTTATTATCTTCAGAGGCAATAACCGCATTAACTATATGAGGAGAAATTTCCTCTATCGGCACCCATTCTTTCTTCATGCGAAGAGGTTTGTCTTCACTAATCCTTTCCACATTTCTGATGACCATCAACGGAGTAATAGGAATAGGTAAAAAACGAGCCAAAATCACCAGAATAATCGAAAAGCCGAAAAGAGCTAAAAAAAGATTTCTAAACCATCGACCGAAATTTTTTAAAGTAAGGGAAGATAATTTATTCTGTTTTTTCTTCATATTATCAAATTTAGAGAGAGAGAATCAGAAATTCTTTAAAATATATTTTCAAAATTATCGCAACCAAACTTATAGAACCTGACTAAAATTACCAATAAAATTAAACAACTACTTATAATAAGAGGTCAGAACATGTATAAACACATTCTGACTCTCAATAGATTGTAACCAGGCTACAGGAATCTAAAAAAACTCTTAATATTGTTCATTCTCATTCGGGAAATCGCCCGATTTTACATCATTGATATAATTTACCACAGCCTCAGAAATCACCTGATTAAGGTTGGCATAACGACGAAGGAATTTAGGAGAGAAATCCATATTAATTCCTAACATATCATGCATTACAAGCACTTGTCCATCAGCACCAGAACCTGCTCCGATACCGATGATAGGAATAGAAACTGATTTTGCCACCTCTGCAGCTAAGACAGCCGGTACTTTCTCAATAACAATAGCATAACATCCTGCCTCTTCCAATGCTTTTGCATCACTTCTTAGTTTGCGTGCTTCCTCTTCATTATTGGCACGAAGCGCATAAGTTCCATATTTATTAATGGATTGTGGCATCAAACCAATATGTCCCATCACCGGAATACCTGCATCAATAATCTTTTTGATAGAAGGAACAACTTCTACACCACCCTCAATTTTAAGAGAATCAGCACCCGTCTCCTTCATTATACGAATAGCAGAATGCAACGCATCAGCTTCCCCTGATTGATAACTGCCAAATGGCATATCTACCACAACATGAGCTCGTTTAACACCTCTAACCACACACTGTGCATGATATATCATCTGCTCCAACGTCATTGGCAACGTTGTGGTGTTACCTGCCATAACATTAGAAGCAGAATCACCCACTAAAATAATATCCATACCGGCTTTATCGATGATAGAAGCCATCGAAAAGTCATAGGCAGTCAACATAGAGATTTTCTCCCCTTGTGACTTCATGTTGATTAGAACTTTCGTTGTAACCTTCTTAATTTCGCTATGTACTGACATTTCTATTTTCGTTAAAAACTATGCAAAGTTATATCTTTTTTATGGAAAATTGGGATTTTTTTCATTAATTCTATAAGAAGCTATTTAAATTTTATTGAAAAAAAATCGTTATGCCCCATGGAATATTGTTACACCCGCTACAAAAAACTAAGGGAGGTTTCACAACCTCCCTTAATCAATTTAACCTAAACCTTAACTATGAAAAAATCTAATTGTTTTGTATTAGTGGACAAAGATAAATGCAATATTTGTCTTTTGCAATACTTTTATAAAAAACAAATACAACTAATTGTGATTTTATAAAATTTTAACAATAAAAAAGAACAACTCCAAACTCAAGTTATTCATACTATATCATAAGTCACTAATAATAAACCATTAACATCAAAATTCAAAAAAAGTAGGAGGTGCGCTAACTTAACACACCTCCTACCCATTTATCACATGAAGACTACAAGCATATATAATAGGGTAAAAATTTATCGTACACTACTATTTTGCAATACAAGGTCTTGATTCTCCCGTTTCTACATTCACCAAAACATACAATCCCGGTTCTTTCACCACTTTGTATAAAATTTGGTCTAATGAATCTCCTGCATCACACTTGATTTGAGTAAGATAATATCCTAACGGAGACATGGAACGCTTTCACAATCCTGTCATACCCACTTGAACCATCTCCACCCAAAGCATTTATCCTTTGCTAATTGTGCACTTGCTGTCATAAAGACAAACAACATTGCAATGACGGATGTAAAATGTTTTTTCATGATATGTATTAAATTTTTAGTCATTAACTATCAATTCCAGACTTTACTAATTATCAGATTGTAAAATTTATTAAAATCGTATTGTTTCACAGTTACATTACAAACTTCAATTCGTAATCATCATTGATTGCAAATTTAGACGAAGCGCAAAAGTTATAATCGAATTATTTAGTCAAAATATTGAAAAAATTTAGCAAAATCGAAAATAAACAATAACAAATACCTTATTTTCATAAAAAAAACTCCATTTCCATCGAAAAAATTCATTCTCGTCTGTAGAGAGGTTTAGAAGCTGTTTAAATTTTATTATTAAAAATTATTTTAGAGTTTCACTCTCTTATTTTCGGCATCTTTGAGATTCTTTTAGGTGGGTTCTATAAATAGGAAACTGTCTCATAAACAATTGTTACGAGACAGCTTCCGTCAACATATTTTACAATTTTAGGTCTTTCTACTATTCTCCGATGACAATCATTTTGATTTTACCGGATTCATTTTTCAACATATATACACCATCATTCAACTCAGACTTCCAATCATTGAGATCTTCATACTCCAAGTTAATACTCTTAACTTTAACTCCCAATAGAGTATAGAGATCGCACACGCCAGTGAAGTCGGACATTGCATCATTCAAAGAAGTACCGGTACCAACAGGAGCGAAAACCAACTTATCAATGTTGCAATAAGGGTTAGTGATAGTCAAACGAAGAGTATGAACACCCTCTTGCAAAAAGAGTTCGCCGGCCGTAATTTCTTTATAAACATCCCAACTCTCTTCACCGGTTTGAGGAACAGAAATTTCATCACCCAACTCTTTTCCATCCCAATACAATTGGAATCCGGAACCTTCTAAACCGGAAGCCGCAAATGCTGATAACGCATAGTCGCCGGATTGAGTTACATTAACAGTATATTCGAGCCACTCATCAGTTGCAGTATAACCAATAGCATAGTTATCACCACCACTAACAACATCTACTCCACCTTCTTGAATATTAGCATCCCCCTCATTTTTATTATCACTATCATGGAATGCAATACCATCGCAACCTTTATCAAACTCCTCCACTTCTATTGTGCCAGGAATTTCTGCCGGATTTCCATTAAAAGGGGCACGGGCAGCACAAACAAACAATTCGGCACTCTCTTCTATCTCATTACCTTGTTTATCATAGGCTACAATTGTAATTATGTGAGAACCTGTTTCTTGCGGAGTATAGTGCCAAACATACGGACTAATATATTTATGCACCAACAATTCGTCACCAGCAAAGAAATCGATATGGTCTATTTCTGCTTGCATCTTTGCAGTTGCAGTGATAGAGATTGAATCCCCTAATTGAATTGTATTGGCAGATAATTGAATAGTTGCAGACCCTCCACCGCAGAACGGACTTTTTGCATTCTTTGCTGCATCCGTTGCCATATATTCGCGCAACCACTTCATAGCCGGACGGTCTTCACCCTGACCATTTTTATTTACAATACCAGAATTTCCATTAGTGGTCCATGTTTTACCATAAATCCATCCCCAAAGCGTAACTCCAGCCACATAATCAGCTTCCCACATATATGGGATTTGCTCTTTATAACGTTGCAATTGCAAAGCATCGTTGTCTGTACCGATATCATACTCCGTGATATACATAGGAATACCTAATTTTTGCTGAGTCTCATCCATAGCACGTTTAAATTCATCAAATTCCATATCTGTCAAATCGTGCGATTGTGCACCATAAGCATCAATCGGTGCTCCTCCATCAATCAATGCTTTTACTAAAGCAATGAACTCATTTTTTTGCCATCTGAATGTATTGTAGTCGTTATAGATCAACTTTGCATTAGGCCAACGTTCGCGTGCCATGTGAAATGCCTTGATAATCCAGTCATAACCTGTTCTTCCTGTACCACCTAATGCTTCAATGATTTTTGTTTCATTGTAAGGCGAATGGTATTGTCCGTTTACACAAATTGCTTCATTCACCACATCAATCAACTCTAAATCCGGATAATGCGCCTTTACTGCATCCATCCACTCCACGATAACATCATAGGTTTCTGACACACTTAAATTTTTAATCCAACTAGGGTACTGACTTCCCCAAATCAAACAGTGAAACTTAAAAGGGAAGCCATGTTCTTTTGCATAATTGTATGCTCTATCAGCATTGGTCCAATTAAATTGGCCTCTGCCGGTGTGAATAGAACCCCACTTACTTCCGTTCTCTGATGTAATCTGATCCCAAAGTTGATAGTACTTTTCATTCGTCTCCTTTGCATCGGCCTGTTCTTGCCAATTATAGGAGGTTGTAATGTTTCCTAAAAACTTACATGGATTTTGATTTAATTGTGCATTTGCCACAGTCAACATCGACAAGAAAGCAAACACAAATAAAAAATGCTTGTTCATAAGATGTATTAGTATTAATTTGTTAGTTCATTTTATTTTCTCTCAATCCGCTCTACTCTATTGAAGATGGCTACATCAATCTATCATTGCCTGAAAACAAGATCGATTTTATTTTTATGAAACAGCACATCTTGCTATCAACACATACTTACAATTTCCGATGCAAATTTATGATTGTTTGAAAATTTAGGGTTGGAAAATCCAATCAAATTATAAAAAAATTCAAGCAATTTAATTTTCAAACCCATTGAAAATAAAGTGTTATGGGTATAAATCTAAGAAGCTGTTTAAATTTTATTGAAAAAATTTCTTCGCGATAAAGATTTGATATTTTTAGAAAAAATAAGTAGTAAAATTATAATTTCTTATATATTTGTAGAAAATTGTAAATACCATGAAAAAACTATTTTTAATTCTAAGTTTAGGAACGATACTTTCCTCATGTACTATTATTACCAAAAACGACAATAAAACAAACTCAGACACCCTCGCTATAGACTCCAAAACTGCGGTAGAAAAAGAGGCTGATATGTTTATAAAAAATGTGGCTGCCATGCATTACATGGAACATGCAGCCGTCATCAAGGATACAGTTTATATCGGCTACCCATCTCGTCGCGGACAAAGTCACTCTCAAGACCATTTAGCAGCAACATTCCTACACGACATGAAAAAAGGAAATTTTGACAATATCCACTGCTGCAAAGTGATTGACATTGCAAGGGAACACATTTGGAGCGACACGCTCATCACCGGACCTATAATCGGATATGCCGAAAACGAAGCAAAATAGATCTATCACTATTTTATTTCGATTAGTTCATTCCAATTGGTTGTATAGGCATTGCTTCTAAAATCATGTTTTAATTGATCTTTAAAAGCTACGCTTTTCGATGAATTGGTTGCAGGGAAGAGTTGTACTGCTGTTTGTATAATATCAGTACCATTTTGCTTATTGAGTTGATCCATTATAACGGATAGTTTCTCCATTTTTCGCCGTTGCTCTGAATTCTCTTCAAAGAGAGCATATTGTCTATTCTGTTGAGAAACAATTGAGGAGGCAATTACCCCTGCTTTTTTATACTCATAACCTTTTATGTAGATTTTGGCAAGGGCTTGTAAGGCCACTTTTATCAACTCCGGAGAATTATTAGTGGGGGTAGCTAATGCTATATGAGTACTATTGGAGTATTTCGGAGAAAGATCATTATAAAAATTGGTTTGCACAAAAACGGTTAGCACCGAGGCTACTAAATTTTGGTCTCTTAATCTTTTTGCCACTTTTGATGCAAAATTGGATACAAATGTTTTCAACATCGCATAGTCTGAAACAACAGTAGCAAATGAACGAGAAGTACAAAGCGACTGTACATCTGCATAGCTATCAATTCGGACAGATGGGATTCCTCTCAACTCATTTTGCGTCCTCACCAACGAGATAGAGCCAACCTTCCTCGCCCACTCTTCTGTTCGTTGCGTAAAATCGTATGCTGTTTTTATTCCCGAAAATTTCATCTTCTCAGACAATCTTCTGCCCACGCCCCAAATTTCCGAAATGGGAATCAAATTTAAGGCTTTCACTCTCTTCTCTTCATTGTCAATCATGCAAACACCCTTATAACCGGCTACTCTCTTGGCAAAATAGGAGGCAACCTTGGCTAATGTCATGGATGTAGCAACTCCCACCGAGACCGGTACTCCAACCCATTTTAAAATTTTCTCTTTCAGGTAGTTTGAAAAACGAAGAGCTTCATCAGAGGATAGTTCCATCTGAAAAAAGGCTTCATCAATGGAATAGATATTCACTACTCCTACCTCTTCTCGCAAAATAGACATAATACGGGAAGACAAATCGGCATACAACGGGTAGTTAGAAGAAAAAAACTGAATATCATGCAAAGCTATCTCTTCCTTAATTTTGAAAAGAGGTATTCCCATCGGAATGCCAATCGCCTTTGCTTCATTGCTGCGAGCAACAACACAACCATCGTTATTACTCAAAACAACAACTGGTTTCCCATTTAAATCGGGACGAAATACTCGCTCGCACGAAACAAAAAAATTATTGCAATCAATCAAAAAATACATAAACTACCGTTTCAGTCTATTTTTGATGGAATAAGTTACCACTCCCCACACAACAAATTGTTGCTCAGAGGTAACCAAAATCTCAGGATAATCACTATTGGCAGGAACCAAATAGAGGTGGTTGGGATTTTGTTTGTCTAGGCGTATAAACTTCAATGTAAACTCTCCATCTAAAAATGCTACAACAATATGTCCGTCTCTTGGCTCAATGCTTCTATCTATCACCAATAAATCTCCCTCCTCTATGCCCACATCAATCATAGAATCTCCTACAACATTCGCAAAGAATGTTGATTCCGGGTGAGTTATCAGACGGCGATTTAAATCCAATGTTTGCTCCAAATAATCTTGTCCCGGCGACGGAAATCCGGCACGAACCCCTTCATCTACATAGGGTTGCTCTGCTGTTGTAGAAAAATCAATCTCTCGTATTATCACTTCTGATGCCATACCTAAAATTCTCTTATGTATAGATAGTTATCAAACAACTTTCACAAAGGTAATTCAAATAAGGAGAAGAAACAAACTCTCTTTTTACGAATGGAGGTAAATTTAGGTTGCTTCAAATAAAAAAAGTATTATTAACTTTGCAGCCATTGATAATTACAACTCATCCAAGATTGGAAAGTAGCTCATGAAAATTATACATAACAAAATATTGCCTACAAAAGGATTCAAAGCCATCAATTTGTTTGGAATCATCTTTGTTCGAAGGGGATTAACGTTCACTCCTACCGATGCTTTACACGAAATGATTCATACGAAACAAATGATTGAAATGCTCTTTATCTTTTTTTACATCTGGTATTTGGTTGAGTGGCTTGTCCGATTATGTATCTATCGGAATGCGACTCTTGCCTATTTGAACATTTCTTTTGAAAGAGAGGCTTACTTCAATCAAAAAAATTTTAATTATCTAAAGGAGAGAAAACTATTTTCATGGAGATTCTATCTAAAATCGAGACAGTTCGATTAGTTTAAAAGAGGTTGAAGAAGTATCTGCTTGAGTTTAAACTTTTCGCTTTGGTGATTTGTTCTTATTTTTCTAAATTTGCAGCATAAAGTACAAGAGAAAATAAAATAGTATGGAATATTTAATGTTAATAGGGGGCTTGGCTCTATTGATTTTATCAGGAAATTTTTTGGTCAATACGGCATCAGACATTGCAAGACGACTAAAATTATCTTCATTGGTAATTGGTTTAACAATTGTTGCTTTCGGAACATCGGCTCCGGAGTTATTGGTCAGTACAAGTGCCGCATTGGGAGGTCACCCCGAAATTGCATTGGGAAATGTTTTAGGATCTAATATAGCTAATATTGGATTTATTGCCGGGTTAACTGCCCTTTTACTACCCTTTTTTGTCACCAAAAAGATTATTACACTTGATATAAAGGTAATGATACTTTTGGCTCTGCTCTTTGCCTTATTAGCAATGGATGGAGAATTCAGCAGGTGGGAAGGTATCATTGTGTTTCTAATTTTAGTCATATACACAATAGTTCTACTACGAATGTCCAAAGGAGAATCGGAAGAAAATGAGATAGAAAAACCGGAGAGGAGTTTATGGCTTAATATTCCGCTTCTAATAGCCTCTTTGGCAGGATTGGCATTCGGGTCCGATTTGATGGTAGATGGAGCCTCCACAATCGCCTCAAGTTTAGGTGTATCTGAGAGAGTTATCTCCGTTACCATCGTTGCAGTAGGTACAAGTTTACCGGAATTTACCGCCTCTATCATCTCCGTTCTAAAAAAAGAGGTTGGCATAACTATCGGAAATTTAATTGGTTCCAACATATTCAACATTGGAGCTGTTCTAGGTATTTCTTCCATCATTCAACCTATTCAATTTGATTTCAACGTATTTCTAACGGATACACTTTGGATGATAGGGTACTCTATCCTACTCCTAATAGGGTTGCTCAATGTAACTCGAAATTTTAGACTTATGAGAGAAACCGGCAAGGTGTCTGCACTATGGAGTGCACAAGAGGGGGAAGTTGGAAGAATCTGGGGTGCCACTGCTCTAATTTTGTATATAGGGTACATCGTGTTATTACTATTATAAACGGACTATATACAAATCTCAAGCACGTTTTTAGGGGAGTTCTTAATATGTTCAAAAATAAGATTAAAACAACTTCTTTGTCTGAATTAATAGAACTCACCTAGAATCTCAGCTCTTTTTTCAGCCACACTGCCAACAGGGGATCTGAAATAACGATTTGCCTTTTTTCCACTTCAATCAACTCTTTTTTCACTAAAGCTTTTTTCACGATAGCGACATTTGCCGATGAACCAAGTTGATATTTATTTAAGGTTTCTTGCGTGGTAAATTCGCTATGCACACCATCGATAATTGCTCGCAAGAAATTCATTTGATAGGTAGTAAGACTCTCCGTCTGTTTTTCAAACAACGGCGTATTTTGTTCGATAATATCTTGGTATGCAGCCTCTAAATCATTTATGGTAGCGAGCTGGTCTGTTCGTATCCATACCAACCATGCCAATTGTTGCACATACGACGAGTGATTATCCACCATTCGACAGATTCTTTCTGCCAACTCTTTCGTAATCACTTTGCCGGTAACCATAAAACGGCTGCATATATACTCCACCCAATCTGCTGTCCCGATTTTTGATAAATAGATAGCATCTCCAAATTTATAGAACGGTAAACTCTTTTTCTCAAATAACTCATTCATCAAATGCTTTTTACTGCCAAACAAACAATAGGATACCGATTTTTGCAACTGCCACACGGTTCGTAGTCGCTTCTGAAATGTTTTGGAATCTTTGAACTCTGCAATTTGCTGAAACTCATCGATGCAAATTACAATATTGAAACCTTTCTTCTGAGCTATTTTTTCCGGAAGTTGCAAAATTTCTTCAATATCTTCTCGCTTAGGATTCATCTCCAGTGAAATGGAAAAATCTGTCATTGGGTCTGTTCCTATCGAAATTTTCGGACTGACACGAGAAAGAAATAATTTTACATTTTCCAACCACTCATCCAATTTAGATGATGTTTGTTTAAGAACTGCTGCTGCAAATGCATCATAGAAATCTTTGTCACTGCGACACGAGAATATATCCAAATAAACTACTTTTAGTTCATCAGATTGTGCCAAATGACACACTTTCTGAACAAGCGAAGTTTTACCCCAACGACGAGGTGAAATCAACACTGTATTCACTCCGTGCTTAAAATTTAGCAATAGTCGTTCTGTATCTTTCTTGCGATCGGTGAAATTATCGCCCGATGTAGCTATCCCAAATATAAAAGGTTTACTCTCCATGCTCTTTTAGTGTTAAGTTGAATGCAAATATATGAAATATTATTATTACTAACAACATTATTACTAATAACATTATTACTAATAGGGTTATTACTAATAAAAGCGCTACTGAAATAAGTTTGACTTACCATTAAAATAGAGACCAACGGGGCAAAAAAACAAACGACTTGCAATCCAATAATCAAGTTGCTATTTTATATCAAATTCGGATGGTTAGAGCAAAATTTCAGGAGATAAAAAAACCTATTCAGGCATCATTTCTGATTAGCCTAAATAGGTTCTAAATTCTTTTAAAAGGTCTCAAATAAAATTCGAGAAAGCCTATTAATAGTTATTTTTCTTCACTTCGAAGTGAGCTTGAGCATGCGCACAAGCCGGACACTCTTTAGGAGCTTCTGTTCCGGTGTGGATGTAACCGCAATTTCTACATTGCCAGATTACCTCTTCCGATTTTTTGAAAACAGTTCCATTTTCGATATTGTTTAACAAAGCACGATATCTCTCTTCATGACCTTTTTCAGCAATAGCGATATTTCTGTACATAGCAGCAATAGCATCAAAACCTTCTTGCTCTGCAACATCAGCAAAATGCGGATAATCCATAGTCCACTCTTCTTTTTCACCTTCAGCAGCAGCCTTCAAGTTTTCTAAAGTAGTCCCTATAATTCCTGCCGGATATTTTGCGGTAATCTCAACCGGTCCACCTTCCAACCATTTAAACATTCTTTTAGCATGTTCTTTCTCTTGATCTGCAGTCTCCATGAAAATAGCAGAAATTTGTTCATACCCCTCTTTTTTTGCTACACTTGCAAAATAAGTGTAACGCATTCTCGCTTGAGATTCTCCAGCAAACGATGTCAACAGATTCTTTTCTGTTTGAGTTCCTTTAACACTTTTAGCCATAATTATTTAAATTTATAATGTTATAACACAATTCTTTAGTTAATTGTTTTCTGTTTTCCTTACTTTATGACAAAAATAATAAATTAATTCTTTATTTTAACTTCCTTAAGATATTTTAAAAGTCCAAGTTTTCAACAAAAACTTATTCTTTTACCTTTAACTACTTTTTGACGATTATTTTATGACCTCGAGTTTCCACTTCTCCTTGTTTGAAAACTACAATAAAACAACCTTCTGGAAGTTTAAAATTGTTTATTTTTCTTACCTTATCTTCTTTATAAAAAAGTCTTCCTTTTTCATCGTAAATAAACAAAGTCCCAGATGAAAAATCATCAACATTCTGCACTTCTACAGATAACACTTCTTCCGCACATGCAGGAATCGGATAACTTCTCACAGACACTTCGGCAGATTTTGTTTTTTCCAACCCTTCAACTTGCAATGGACAAGTATTAATCATAGTACTATCTGACAAAAATATTTTAGCAGTATATTTTCCCGGAGTTAAACCTCCAGCCTCATAGTAATATTGTCCCACCTCACCCTTTAAAATTTCTCCATCTCTATACCATTGATAAGCGAGACACAAAGAATCTTTATTATTAATAGCGATTACATCACCCCATCCTTTCATTTCAACAAGAAAAGTATCCACTTCTACAGGAATTGTATCATAAATAGTATGTGGACATCCATCTTTCATAACTTCCAATTCAATCAGAGCACATGGATAGATCGATGGATTTATTCCACAATAAGCAGAATTAGAATGTACTCTATCATTAACAACCCACTGATAACTTTCGCCTCCATGCGCATTAAAGTCAAAAGTCTGTCCTTTACATAAAAATTTAGGACCATTAAAACCTATTTTGTCAAAAGAAGGAGATTTTACTAATAGTTTTGCCTTTTGGTAAATAACATCCCCAACCCTCAATTGTTGTACCGTCTCGTGATCTTCATTTGTATATACTCGATCACCATATTCTACTCCCGCACAGATTGTTATTGTCGTATCTTTTGTAACAATTCTTGGAATAGCTTTACGATAAGGAACTCCTTTTATAAGTGGATAACCATTATTTAACAATTTTGTATCGGGAATCCACCTTGCCAATGGTACTGTATAATCTATATTTTCATCTATTGTATCAGAACATGTATAATATCCAGAATTTCTTTCGCACCAACCATTAAGAGCATCAATAAGATTATTTGTAAATACAGAATCTCCCTCCTCGTTTAGATTCAAAAAAACATAATTATCCAACTTACAGCTTTCCTCTTTACCTTCAAAAGAGGAGTAACCTATTTCCTTATTATAAGTAAACGTAGACTCAATTCCTTTCCAAAATATATTCTGAAATGTATGACGCTTTACAGTGTTAAATAACTCACTACCAACATTGTAAACATTAAAAACAGACCCTGGTCTAAATCCATTCCCAACAATACCATAGTCAGATACTTTCCCTGTATTAAAACAATTGATTATGTAAAATTTTTCTTGAGTTTCAACTTGAATGCCTCCAACATTTTCTCCTGTTACATATCCATAATTGGCACAATTAACCGTATATAAACCATGAATGGAAATTCCTGCACCTCTCCCTACTCCATATATACGTGCAAAATTAGCACTATTCTGAATTTTAACGCCTCCGTATGATGCAAATCCTGCTGCCCATTGCCATCCTATTGAAGGAGTTCTTTTTATCACTGAAATTTTTCCTGAAGTAGTACAATTTTTAATTTCTGATGAATATCCATGCCCGACCATCCCTGATGAGTAATTCCCAAAATTACATATAATTCCATCTGTATGGCAATTCTCTACAAGACCATGATTAATACCTACTAAAACAGCACACCACATTCCATTGCTGTAAATGTAATAATCCTCTATGATTAAATTTTTTATTATTCCACTATTATATCCAAATAAAGCTATTATATAACTATTCATTCGGTCAATAACTTCTGCCGATATCGTTAATCCCTTAATTGTATGCATATTCCCATCAAATACACCGCGAAAAGTGGCTGCAGGTCCATTGGCTAACGGAAAAAACTCTTTTCCACTTAAATCTAAATCAGTCTTTAATGTTATGAATTTTCCTTCAAAACCTCCATTAGGCCACTTTGCAGACAACCAAGCAAACGCCTCTTCATCGTAAATAAAAATCGTATCTCCAACTTCTACATATCCTTCCGGCTTTGTTTTGACATAATCTTGCCAAATGCCTTCTGTAAGTTCTGCTCTTTTTGTTTTTGGAGGTAAAAGTGGAGTTCCAAACTCTTCTTCAGCCTCAATCTGCAGCGGATGGATTAAACTTCCGAGCAAACATATATATGCAATCCAAATTCTCTTCATCTCTTCCCTCCTATTCCTCTCCTGATTCTTCCTTTATCCTATAATACATGCCCTTCCCCATCTCTTCCATTACGCGTTTATAGAAAGATGGTTCTTCAAATAGTTTTGCAAAAGAATCCATGTGTTGAACATAACATTCCTGCGCTATCTTTTCAAAGATCTTAGGAAAGATGTTTTGAGCGAACATATTGACATCCGAGTTCTTCACTTGCTTGGAAAGCTTCTTATTCTCCTTTTGTATGGCATCATATATGGTTTCAATGATTACCCTGTCGGCCTCGGTGAAGTTGCCCTGATACATTAAGTTAATCTTTTCAATAATGTTGCTAAGCAAATCTTTTTTCTCCGTAGGTACACTGCCGGAGCCTCCCTTCTCACTCTCCAAAGTCTTATCTTCTGCTGTGGGTGCAAGCACAATAGAACCCGAGAACCCCTCGGTAAACTTATGATGCTCTAATGACAACTTTCCTGTCAAATCCACCGTTTCGTGCGGCGTCTTAGGAATCAACTTATAGAGTATCTCGGTAAATATATAGGTCTTGTAGAGTTCTACATCAAATGTGCGAACAATCTGAGCCATATAGGAATAGAAACGATTAAATACTCTTACTAAGTGTCTTACCTTGAACTTTTCTTCTATTTCCAACTTCTCGTATTCTGCCAACACCGGCAGGTACAGTGCCGTCAATTTACCCATCTCTTGCGTTGTGGTGTACGTATCAAAAACCTTCGTCTCCAAATCGTTGCTCCATAAATGGTACGCTTTTAGCTCGTTCAGGTACTTATAAACTATGTTCACATCTATATCATCTCCAAGCCATGTCTCCTCATAGAATGGCTGGAACGAATCCTTTATTGACTCGGCAGTATTCGAGAAATCGAGCACATAGGTGTCCACTTTGCCTTGGCAGCTTCTATTGAGGCGAGAGAGTGTCTGCACTGCCTTCACTCCCTTCAAGGGTTTTGCTATAAACATCGTGTGCAACAGTGGCTCATCAAAACCTGTTTGATACTTGTCGGCTACAATCAACACATTGAATAGGTCTGATGCAAAGTACATGGGCAGTGAGCTCTCAGATATTTTTAAATCTTCTGTACTGTTTAGCTGTGGCTCTGTGAACTCCTGTCCGTTATACAATACAGTGCCGGAGAACGCCACCATTGGCTTCACTCTCTTGTAACCCTGCTTCGCACAATACTCCTTCATGGCGAAGAAAAATCGAACCGCATGGGCTCTCGATGGTGATACAACCATAGCTTTGGCTCTACCTCCCATCTTATGAAGTGTTACCTCTCTGATTTTCTCAACCATCAATGCTACCATCTGCTCAATCACAAACTCATGATTGTCGTGAAAGGCCTTTACTGCCCTTGTCGCTGGTGGCTCCACAAATTCCGGATTCTCCGTTATCTTCTTGGCTATCTTGTAGGAGGTCTCTATGGTGGTGTAGTATTTCAAAACATCCAAAATAAATCCCTCGTCGATGGCTTGTCGCATGGAGTAGTGATGAAAGGCATCATACTTCCCATCTCGCCACTCGCCAAAGGTACTCAACGTCTTGGGCTTGGGTGTGGCTGTGAATGCATAGTAATACTGATTCTTATGTTTTCCTTGGGTCAGTAGGTTGGCTATTTTGTCCAACTCGTCTTGCTCAAATTCACAAACGGCTTTGCCCTCTATTTCTGCCCACTCTTTCAGGGCTTCTTCTGTATCTGCCAAAGCTGCTTTCAACTTCTCTGCACTCTTGCCGGACTGACTACTGTGCGCTTCATCCACAATGATGGCAAACTGCTTGCCTTTATGATTGTCCAACTCTTTATAAATCAAAGAAAACCGGTGCAAAGTGGTGATTATAATGCGCTTCTTGTCATTGATGGCATCCCTCAAAACAGAGGAGTTATCTTTGTCTGTAACGGTGGCTATCTGTCCTTCGTAATGTTCAAACCCGAGAATGGTGTTTTGCAACTGCTTGTTCAACACTCTTCTGTCTGTGATAACAAATACGGATTGGAACATCTCTTGATCCTCTTCGTTATGCAACGATGCCAATCGATAGGTCAACCAGGCTATTTCATTGGATTTTCCGGAACCCGCCGAGTGTTGCAACAAATAGTTTCTCCCCCCTTTGCTACTCTTGGTATCTGCCACCAATTTTTCTACCACATCCAACTGATGATAACGGGGGAATATCAGTCGTGTCTGCTTTCGGGTCACTTTTTTCCCTTTTTCGAGCGAAATTGTCTCGGTAACCTGCTTACTGATGTACCTTTGGAGGATAGAGAGTAGCATATCTTTGCTAAGAACATACTCCCAAAGGTAGGAGGTGATATAGCCGTTTTCGCACTTAGGATTGCCGCCATCGCCCACATTTCCTGCTCCATTGGAGCCTTGATTGAATGGCAGGAAGAAGGTCTTTTCGCCCTGCAACTGTGTTGTCATTGCCACCTCATATAGATCGACGGCAAAATAGACAAGGAAACGGTTGTTGAAGCGGAAACAGAACTCCTTCTCGTCGCGGTCATACATATACTGATGTTGGGCATTTGCCACCGACTGACCGGTGAGTTGGTTCTTCAGCTCCAGAGCCACCACCGGTATTCCATTCAGAGACAGAACCACATCAATGGTGTTATGGTTCTGCGCAGAGTAGGCGAACTGACGTGTGCAGGTGAGGATATTTGCCTTGTAACGCTCCACCAAATCTATGTTGAGGTTGGAGGCCGGCGCAAAGTAGGCAAACCGTATCTCCATGCCTCTGTCCTTCACGCCATAACGCAACACATGCACCAATCCGTTCTGCTCCACATTTTGCTGAAAGATGGTGTAGAGCTGCTTCTCCGCCTTTTCGCCATAGACATTGCAGTAACGCTGCCACATCTTAGGCTGCGTGGCTTGTATGAATGATATAAGCAGAGGCATATCAATAGCCCTTGCCTTGTCATAGGTCTGCTGGCTGCCCTTTGCATATCCGTGAGATAGCAAGTAGGCCTCTATATCGTTTTCGAAGTTTTTTTCTTTGGTTTCCATGATGTATTAAATTTACGACTCAAAAGTGTTGAATTCTACTTGCTTGACTGTCGCATATTCTGAGAATGTAGAACTGCGATTAAAAATAATCAACAACTTGTTGAAGAATTGAAACCAATGTAGAATCATCTGCACTTGTCACGTTTCTTACACTTTTTAAACTATTTTCTGTAAAAATAGGTAAATTCTTGTAGATTCTTTAAAAATCTTCAAGTTTTTACAAGTTTTCTGCAAATACCTACTTCCCCCTGCCAGATATTCTTTGCCTCCTAATCGAAAAACCTGTCACAGTGTGACAGGTTTTTCGACTGCATAAAATAAAATCGCAGAGTGCTACAATTCTAAAGAGTTAGATTTCAATAAGAAATCATAAATATTAATTATCGTAATACCGTTATCATCTCTTGTGATTGGCATCTCATCTCCAACAACGATAATCTTTTTAAATGAATCGTCAACTTTTAACAGAGATGTTTTTTCTTGCTTAATTTTATCATCACTCTCCATGCGATATGCCGATTGTATATAATAGCGTCTGCTGCCTGCATTGCACACAAAATCTATTTCATAATTGGCACGCTGCTGGTTTCCGTCTTTGTTCCTTATTACAGAAGGTACTACGCCGACATCTATGTTGTATCCGCGCATTCTCAACTCATTGTAAATAAGATTTTCGAGCAAATGTGTCTTTTCAAACTGCCTGAAGTTTAGACGTGCATTGCGCAACCCTAAATCCATGAAATAATACTTATGAAGAGAATTGATATAGTTCTTCCCTTTCACATCGTAGCGTTCTGTCTTTTCAACGATAAAAAAATCGCATAAGTATTCTATGTAATCCTTTACCGTATCATACGATATAGAAGATCTCTTTTCACTCTTGAATGTATTGGATAATTTATTCGGATTTGTCAGTGTTCCTATTCCGGAAGCGACTATGTTTATCAACTCTTCCAAATCGTCATCCTTTTTTATGTTGTAACGTTCTTTTATATCTTTTATATAAGTCTCTGCAAACAAAGACTTTAAGAATAAAGCCTTATGCTCTTCTGTATTATATGACAAGATTTGAGGAAGACCTCAATACAACATGTACTCATTGATACCGGACTGCAACGAGCCTTGATACACAGACATATATTCGCTAAAACTTAGCGGATATACTCGCACCTCAAAACCTCTTCCTCTAAATTCTGTAATAACATCCTTAGACAAAAACTTTGCATTGCTCCCTGTCACATAAACATCCACATTTTGTTTTTTTAGGAATCCATTCAGAACATCAACAAAGTCATCAAGCATTTGCACTTCGTCAAGAAGAATGTAATAAGTATCATTGTCTGTGATGCTGCTCTCCACATAATTATAAATGTTATCAGGATTTCTTAGAGACTTGTTCTTGTAATCTTCCAAATCAATCTTGATAATATGATCAGATGCCACCCCATTGCTCTCCAAGTATGATGAAAAAATCTCAAACAAAAGATACGATTTACCACATCTACGCATTCCTGTTATGACTTTTATCATACCATTTCCCATCAATGAAATCAAATCATTCAGATATTTTTCTCTTTCTATCCTTTTCATTCTATTCGAAATTTATGTCACATTGTGACAGGTTTTTCGATTACAAATATACAAGTTTTCTGCAAATACCTACTTCCCCCTGCCAGATATTCTTTGCTCCCTAATCGAAAAATGTGTCACAGTGTGACAGGTTTTTCGACTGGAACGATGCGTTTTTTACATGGGTAAATATTGCGGATATACAACAGGGCGAATGCGATTCGCCCCTACGCCTCACGTTTCCCTGTCACATATTCGTAAATAACCGACTTCTTATATTCCTTGAGGCTCTCTATCTTCTGCTGCTTGATGGTAATCAACTCATCAATCTCACCACACTTCTTGTCTAAGTAGTCGGCAATGGCTTGCTGCTCAGCGAGAGGAGGATATTGTAGAATAGTCTTATTAATGGACTCAATGCCTAAATTCCCTTGATTTGCAGTTCCTGTTTCGTATAAAAAAATAAAATCAAGAATGTGGTTATCCTTTAGTAAATAGTTGTAATAGTTTGCACAAACTCCATTCTTGGGAACAAAACATCCAACTCTTTGATTTAAAAAAAACTTTTTACCATTAAAATCTTCTTCTTTTAGCAGTAATGTATAAAAATAATCTCTTTTACCTTTTGTCCCTGTCATTGTAAATAATATTTGCCCTTTCTCTAATTGAGATTTTTGTGCTTGTATTGCTATATCGTCAGATATATATACAGAAGATACTTCGAGACGCAATAAATCATTTCTAACGTTCCCTATTCTAATGACTTGATTATCTCCACTATTAATAAAATCATCACTATTAAAGGCAAAACCACCTTTAAATGATAATAATTTAGATAATTTCTTTACCTCCCACTCTTCCGGCACGTCGCCAATCCACTCAATACCGCTATCTTTCATTGGCACATTAGGGTTCAGACCCTTTGTAACCGCCTCTGTGATAACAGATTGTTTGTATGCCTTGAGTTCCTCTATCATCTGCTCTTGCAACTCTATCAACGAATCTATTTCGGAACACTTCTTGTCGAGAAATGTGGCTATAAGGTGCTGCTCGGCGAGAGGGGGGGTGATGATACCTATACGCTTCATCTCCTGCCATCGTGTTGTCCACAAATCATCAACAATGCCGTGTCCCCATTTATAGAACTCATCTGCAAATAGTTCTGAATGAAAAAGCCAATTATAAAAGCACGGATTCATTTGCTCTCTTGGCGTTATAACCGTATTGATAAGCGATACTGAACCATCATAAGCCGATATTCCACATGAGCCTCGCCTATCAGAACGGCTATTAATAGCAAAATCTCCCACTTTAACAAGTTTACGATTATCCCCATCATCTGTTTTTGCAGCCGTTTCCAACTGCGGAACAATACCCTGCTTAGTTACTGATAATGGAGGATAGTCCTTATCACTCACTTTTTCATTTCGCAGTGCATAAAGATTACCTATTGTATCTATACTCCACCCTTCAGGAATCTCACCAATCCAAGGGATGCCGCTATCTTTCATTGTTCTGCTCATAGATTCACCTCCCAATGTCCGTTTTTATTACCTCCCACACGCTGCAATACGCCTGCCTCGCGAAGCGCTTTCACATGTTTCTCTACCGTCCGTCGCGTGCAGTGCATCTCTTCTGCAATGGCATCTAACGTGATGGCAGGTTGTGTTAATACAAACTCTATTATTTGTGCCGATGTTATCCCGAAGTTATCCCGAATTTTATCCCGAACTTTATCCCGAACTTCTTCAATATTTTCGCCTTTGTACCGACTTAATGTGTTCAGAATTTCTTGTAGCATAAAGTCGATGAACGGTCCGGACTCGCCGTTTTTTGTGCTTGCTTGAATAGCATCGTAATAGTTTTGCTGGTTGGCATATACCATATTCTCCACAGGTAAATGCGCAAACAGCGGATGCAACTCTCCTAAGATGAGTGACTGCCACAAACGCCCCATGCGTCCGTTTCCATCACTAAAAGGATGGATAAATTCAAATTCGTAGTGAAACACGCAACTGCGAATAAGCAAATGGTCGTCGGTTGAGCGCAACCACTCAAATAAATCAGCCATCAGAGTCGGCACACGTTCTGCAGGTGGAGCAATATGCACAACTCCTTTTTCGGAATACACGCCCACACCTCCTCGCCTAAAGTTTCCTGCATCTTCAGTAAGCGCCTCCATCATCACACCATGCGCACGACGCAGGTCGTTTATGTCAAACGGATTGAGAGTCTCATACAATTCGTAGGTGCGGATTGCATTCTTCACTTCTTGAATCTCTCGCAAAGGGGCTACAATATGCTTTCCGTTCAGGATGTCTTCAACCTCTGCTTCCGATAGGTTATTTCCCTCAATCGCCAACGAACTATGTATGGTTTTTATACGATTTGCCTTACGCAAACGCAAGCCGTCTTGCATTTCCAGCCGAATCGCGTATCGCTCAATGAGCGACGAAATTTCTGCTATCAGATTTATAGCCTTAGACGTTATAACAAATGGCGGAGTGTACATACTCAGTTCCCTTTCATTATTTTAGCCATCAGCGCGCTTTCTGCCTTTTCCAACTCTTGAAGGTGGGCAAATATCTCTTCGCTGCTGCGCGGCGCAACATATTTGTAAAACTCACGAGTGAATGGTATTTCGTAGCCAATCTTTGATTTCTTCTCATCTATCCACGCATCAGGCGCGTAGGGGTAAACGTTCTTCTGCATATACTCCTCTATCGGCTCGCTCCACGGTATGCTCTCGGTGTCGCGCTTGCTTGCGTCGGCGGTTGGCTTTCCCTTCTTCAGCACCGGCTTGCCGGAGTCGTCGCACAATGGCTGCTCTACCGTCACCTTGCTGTACTTGAAATCTTCGTTCTGCTTAATCTTCACCTCCACTTCAAGACCTGCTTCGTTGGTGTAAACACCGTCTGCAAAGGCGTTGTATGCCTCAGTAATCAGTTTTATGCAATCGTCCGTAAACTCGTTGCGCTTGTTACCGAGCGGCTTTCTGCGTTTTACGCAACATTTTGAGGCGTCTATTAGCTGCACCTTGCCTGCGCGCTCCGCCGATTTGTCTTTAGAGACAATCCAGATGTAGGTGGCAATGCCGGTATTGTAGAACATATCGTTGGGTATCTGAATGATAGCCTCCAGCCAGTCGTTCTCCAAGAGATAGCCGCGTATGTTGCTCTCGCCACTGCCTGCGTCGCCCTTGAAGAGCGGAGAGCCGTTTTGGATAATTGCCATTCGCCCGGTCTCCTTCAGTTTTGCCACGCCGTTGAGCATAAAGAGCTGCTGCGAGTCGCCCACAGCCGGCAGTCCGGCTCCAAAGCGTCCCATCTCGCCTCTCTTGTGCTCCGCTTCCACCGCCGCTTTCTCGTTCTTCCACTCGATACCGAATGGCGGGTTGGAGATGATATAGTCGAACTTGTAGCCATCAAACTTGTCGTCAGAGAGGGTGTTGCCATGCTTCATGTTATCAGCGTCGCCGCCCTTGATGAGCATGTTCGCCTTGGCTATGGCGTAGGTCTGCTCATTAAGCTCCTGCCCAAACTCGGTCAGCTGCGCCTCTGCATCAATCTGCAACAGTTTTTCGGAGAGGCAGTCGAGCATCTGCGAAGTTCCCATAGCCATGTCATACATTGTGGCGGTGATGCCCTCCTCTTGCAAATCGTTCTTTTGGGGAGCAACCAAAACCTCCGCCATCAGATAGATGATGTCACGAGCCGTGAAGTGCGCTCCGGCGTGCTCGTCGTAACTTTCGGAGAATTTGCGCACCAGCTCTTCGAAGATGTAGCCCATATCGACGGCAGAAATCTCGTCCGCGCCCATATACGCCTTTTTGGAGCAGAACTCAGAGATCACATTGTAGAGGATACCATTGTTAGACAACTTGGTAATCTCCTTGTCAAACTCAAACTTCTCTATAACATCTATCACATTGACAGAGAAGTGGTTAAGATAACTGCGGAAGTTATCTGCGATGTTTTCCGCATCAGACAAAAGTCCCTCGAAGGTGAAGGGCGACACGTTGTAGAAGTCGTAGCCCGATGCAGCACGCAAGAAGCCATCCTTAACCTGAATATTTTTACTGTCCAGCTCCTTGTTCTTGGCAATCACCCTCTCCTTGGTACCGGCAAGCGTGTCAGAAAAACGCTTGATGACGCACATCGGCAGGATGACGTTACCATACTCATGAGGCTTGTAAGTGCCCACCAACTTGTCGGCAATCGCCCAGATAAGGTTGGCCTTCTCCTGTATATTAACAGTCGTTCTCGACTGAAGTTCTTCTATAGACATAATCAACTAAATTTACACTCTACTACAAATATAAACTATTTCATCAGCAGCACAAAATTTCGGGTTAGAAATTCGGGGCAATCACTCACTCTTTTGAGTTGTACTATCCTGAGCCGAAGCAGCCTCCGCCTGACCGGCCGTCTTATCATACCCGCCTTTTTCAAATTGCAGTTTTTCTACCCGTTCAATCAACTCCTCTTCAGAAAACTCATAATCACCCGAGCAGGCAACAATATATCGGTCATACGAAAAACTAACTTCTTCCAAATATTTGATAAGCTCCCAACAACGCATGAGGTTGATTCTGATCCCATATAACGCCGTGCCCACTGTTCCATAGATTTTTCGTTCCGACTCTTTTGTCTGCTCTGGACGATAGAACTTTCTATAAACCTGATGACTCTTATTTTTGGTCAACAAATCAAAAATAGAGTATTCCCAAGAACCTTTAACATCGTTATAGAAACAGAAGTTGGTGAACCAATGCCCCACCATGCGATTCGCCCATTTAGCATAGCCGCGCTCCTTTGCATAACGATAATCCAACCTGTCTGAATAGTAGCCAATAAGAACATCCAAATTGGCCATTTGGTCGGCAACCGTATAGAACGAATTATAAAACTCATCAAACTCTTCCAAACCGCCATCCGATTTACCAATATTAGCAAGAAAATCCATCAATTCGGCATCATCCTCCTTGGTACTTTGAAGCATATAGACAAACCCACCCGTTTCGGAGGTCAAAAAATAATACTTTCTGAGATTCCCATCTTTGGTTAGAAAAGAAACTTTATACCCGACAATACTTTTCTGGGTAGGATGTTGAAACTCCTCTTTTTTCTCCTCGTTATACTTACCTGTTGCCAAAACCAAATCCGCCAAAAGCGAACAAATTTCTGCTGCCTCTTCATTGTTCAGATTAAAAAGAGGTACAACAGAAGCCTGATTTACAACCGGACGATCTTTCAACTTTGCCACCTGTAAAGTAACCTCATCTTTGTATAAATTATCCTTATAAATCACGGAGGCAAAAGAGACACAACCCAACTCTTTAAGCTTCTTCAACGTAACACCGCGAGGCATATCCACATGTTTCCCCTTTGCCGACTTAATACCCTTGTCGGTCAAAGACAAAAGACTCACATTTTTCAGATAAAAAATATCCGTTTTAGGATATTGAGAAATAAGCAAAGCAATATCTTTCGGCACATCAGGCTTGTTAGCATCAATGCGCTTTTGCTCCTTTACGGCCTCTTCTTTAACCGGAATTCTATCCAACGAGTCCATCTCCGAATAGAGAAAAACATCACCCGCCTTGATTTGCAACGCTGTATCCAAATAGAGACGAAAAGCCTCCAAACAACTATCATTCTCAAACGCTCCGCTCACAACACTATACCAACTATCTCCATCTTCATCCTCACTCTTCAATATGTAAGAATCAACATTCTTAGAGGATAAACGACTGACCACCTTGTCTGCCTGATAATAACTGCGCTCTTTCAAAATCTCTAAAGTATAAGGTTTTTCGGAAGAAAACACCTCTACCACCTTTTCCTGACTCTCATCAAACAATGAACAAGCCACTAATGTCATAAAAAAAATGACAACACCCAACCTACTAATAATTCTATTTGCTTTCATATTACTTAATTTTTAGATAAAGGTTACACATTAATTACAAGACGTACCAATTTTATCGTTTTGCACTCGTATAATTTTGAACTATTCTATATACATCGCTCATATTCAACCAATTACACCCCACACCCTTCTCCGATTCAAGTATAAAAAGACTCAACAAATCTCATTCAAAATCATCTTAATTACTTTATCGCAGCAACCACAACTAACAGATTTTCCAAAACTATACATCCACATTCATGCGCCACTTCTCGTCAAAACCGTTCCTAAAGTAAATTTAGTTCTGTTCATTCGGCTGATTGAAATGGTACTACCTCTAAATTGACAAAATTCCTATCCCAACACCTCTCCTTTTAGCCTATTTTGTCAAAAAAAATCACACCAGAGAGACTTAAAAAAACTTTTATAAATTACCTAAACAAACATAATCTTTTATGTAAAGCCGTTCTATAAATTACGACTTATGATTACCTTTCATGCTCCTCACAACCTAATTTATAGAACTTCCCTTAAATCATTACGTGCCGACAAAGTTAAAATGTAGTTTTGACAACTTTTGACAATGGCTAAAAAAATTTTTCACTATTTTAGATTATTTTTTCTTTTAAATTTTGCAGACTAACCCGTTGGAAGAAATTTTTAAGGCATACATTTAGTTTCAGGTTTCAAGTTTCAGGTTTCAAACATACTGCCAATTAAAACCTTAAACTTGTAAAACGCATTTTACCCTACCGAAGATAAATACTGCGGATACAAAACAGGGCGAATGCGATTAGCACCACGGGAAAATATAGAACTTTAGAAGTTGTTACTTCCTCCGGACACTTTACTTTAGCAAATTACACTCTGCAATTTGCAACTCTTTTTTGAGATAATTTTTCAGTTCATCCGATTCAACAATTTCAATATCATGAGCAAGCCCCAAAACAAACCTGCCCACTCCGGCAAAACCTTGCACAACCGTATCCAACATCCACCTTCCATCAGCGCAACGACTCACATCTCTTTCCGCCAACGGATACTCTTCTATGAGCAGGTTATGCGCTCTCACACCCAATAACAACTTAATTCTGCACGGCGACTCCATGGCACAACGAAACACATCTACCGACTTTGATTTATGAGCACTCTCAAATTGCCAACCTGTACTCAATAACTCAGTCTCTTCGATTCGTGCCATCTTGAACAATTTATTTTTTCCACTCTCAGGTTCATAACACCATACTTGGACATAGTTTTGTGACAGCTCAAAAGGTTCCACCAACCGATCTCTGATTGTATTTGAAGAAGACGATGAGTAATTTTTTAAGATCACTTGCTTCTTCCTCCGAATTGCATCCACAATACGATTCACATTGGCAGCCTTTCTCCCCTGCACAACAGATTGAATGATAGGAGCACAATCATAAACCGTGGCAAGTTTTCTTCTTAAGTTTTGTTTCAAGACATTGGTCTCATCCAAAGCCTCAATCAACTGGTCTATTACAAAAGCCTCCTCCTCCGAAAAATGGATTAATTTAGAAAAATCAAAAGCTTTTCTCTTCTCTACGCAAAGTTTTTTAACACCCTGACCCTTATTTATCACTACAAAACCAACCGCCTCTAAGGTATCTAAATAGCGATAAATGGTACGATACGAAACATTTACACGTTGAGCTATTTCTTCAATTGTATAATCAACGTCAGAATCTTGCAACAATTTTACAATCCTCAACAATCTCTCAATTTTAGGCTGATCCATACGCTAAACATTAATTTTCTTTCTATTCCATAAAGACAATTCATTAAATTAAATTAAATTAAATTCGATTCCAACTCTCTTTCTAAGCATGTTCTTACCAATCAATTACCTTACCACTTATTGGAATTTATATAAATAACCTTGACAAAGGTACACTTTATTTTCAAATAGAACTATTATAAAGAAAAGAATTTATGAATTATTGAAAAAAAACAACAGAACTCCCTTAACTCGCAAAAAATAAACACTAAAGAAGAATTCTGTCTACTCATTTTGCAGATTTTTTAAATTTACAAAACTCACCTACTCAAACTAGGGATCACCGTAAAATTTCGGTGGGAAAGATTTGAAAATATACTATCTTTGTGGTATGGAACAGCGTAAAAAGAAGATAGAAGATCCGTTAAAATTGTTGTTACCAAGTGTAATATACGATTATTTTGAGTTGGTACATG
>JAGBVI010000073.1 GCA_017630395.1 Paludibacteraceae bacterium | reverse complement strand
TGTCCGCAAACCAATACATAAAGTATTCGGAGAAGATTTAAGTAATTTAGGGAACATGTTCTTCATCGAGCCTTTAGAATATCTGTCATTCGTTTATCTGATGGAAAAATCGACTATAGTATTGACAGACAGCGGCGGCATCCAGGAAGAGGCTCCAGGATTAGGCAAGCCAGTTTTGGTGATGCGCGACACAACCGAACGTCCGGAAGCATTAGAGGCAGGAACAGTAAAACTCGTCGGCACAAACTACGACAAAATAGTTTCTGAGGTTTCTGCATTATTGGAAGATGAAAGTTATTACGAAACAATGAGCAAGGCTGTAAATCCATACGGTGATGGATTGGCATGTGGTAGAATTGTTGATGAATTAAAATAATACAAAACAATGAAGATTGGACTAATCTTGCCTGGTACAATATGGTATGCTCCTTATGTACGTATTTATACGCGAATTCTTTGGGAAAATAATGTGGACTACCAAATTATATCATGGAATAGAGATGGTAAAGATGCCAAAGAAGGTATACAATACGAAGAAAATATCCACGTAAATAATGGGTCAGCATCCTTTTCTGCATATCGTCGTTACATTGCCTTTATAAAAAAAGTCGTTAAAGAGAATGGTTTTGATAGATTGATAGTGTTCGGACCCCAAATAACTTGTTTGCTGAGTACTTTCTTAATGAGAAAGTTTAAGGGTAATTTTGTGATTGATTATCGAGATCTTTCTATAGAACAGAAACCAGGATTTCGTCAGTTGTTTGCTTTGATGACAAAGATGAGTTATGCAAATGTGGTATCATCTTCAGGATTTATCCGCTGTTTGCCTAAACGTGATTATTATCTTTCCCATAATTTTGATGTGGATGCAGTAAGACAAAATATCGGATTGCGTAATCCAAATGGTTTTGGCTCTTCTGATAATATTGATATTCTGACAATCGGTGGGATTCGAGATTTTTCATCGAATGTTGAAGTTGTGAAAGCTTTGGCTAACGATAAAAACTTCTCTGTACGTTTTGTTGGTAGTGGAGGAGGAGCGACTCAGTTAGCGGATTATTGTGAAGAACATAAAATAAACAACGTTAGTTTTGAAGGTTTTTATCAGAAACATGAAGAGGCTGGATATGTACAGTCTTCAACTTTTATGAATATATTTTACCCAAGAGTGATAACCCATGATACGGCTTTGTCAAATCGTTTCTATAATTCTCTCATTTATCGCAAGCCTATGATTGTTACTAAAGATACAATACAAGGTGATTATGCAGAAACATATAATGTAGGTGTTGCTTTAGCTGACTGCTTAAATTTAAAGAGTGCTCTTAAAACTTTTATGTGTCAAGATTATAATGCTTATGCCGAGCGCTGCGATAAATTATTGCAGGATTTCTTAAATGACCAGGAGAGATTTGAAAGACTATTATACGAATTTGTTAAAGGCTAAATATAGCAAATTATAAAATAGTATATATAATACCATTTATTATGAAAGTGCCATTTTCCCCTCCAGACATGAGTGAATTGGAGATTAATGAGGTATGTGATACCATCCGTTCAGGATGGATTACTACAGGGCCAAGAACCAAGGAATTTGAAAAACAAATTGCTTTATATTGTAACACCGACAGAGCTGTATGTCTTAATTCAGCGACAGCATGTATGGAGTTAGTTCTTAGATTATTGGGTGTAGGACCAGGTGATGAGGTCATAACCTGTGCTTATACTTATACAGCTACAGCTAGTGTGACCTGTCATGTCGGTGCTAAGGTCGTTATGGTAGATACTGCTCCTGATTCATTTGAAATGGATTATGATAAATTAGCAGATGCCATTACCGAACGTACCAAGGTGATTATACCTATTGATTTAGCTGGAGTGGTATGCGATTATGATAAGATGTTTGAAGCTGTGGAGTGTAAGAAACATTTGTTCCGTTCTGCCAATGAATTACAGAAATCATTTGGTCGAGTTATTGTGTTAGCAGATGCAGCACATGCAATGGGAGCCAAGCGACATGGCAAAATGAGTGGCGAAATTGCTGATTTCACCAGTTTCTCATTTCATGCTGTCAAGAACTTGACAACGGCTGAAGGCGGTGCGGTAACATGGCGAAACATTCCAGGTGTTGATAATGAATGGATTTATAAACAATTCCAATTATTGTCGCTTCATGGACAGGATAAGGATGCCTTGGCTAAGACTCAGCTAGGTGGTTGGGAGTATGATATAGTAGCTCCTAATTATAAGTGCAATATGACAGATATTATGGCAGCTATTGGATTAATACAAATGAAGCGTTATCCAGAGATGCTTGCTCGTCGTCGTGAAATTGTTAGCCGTTATAATGAAGCATTAAAGAATCAAAAGGTGAAAGTTTTGAAACATTACAATGAAAATCATTCTTCCAATTGTCATCTCTATTTGGTTCGTCTGATTGGAAAGGATATTGAGTTCCGTAATGAAGTAATCGTAAAAATGGCAGAAAGAGGTATTGCTTGTAATGTTCACTTCAAGCCATTGCCTATGATGACTGCCTACAAAAATTTAGGGTTTGATATTAATGATTACCCAAACTCATACAATCAATATAAGAATGAAATAACTCTGCCACTTCATACTAATATGACAGATGAACAAGTGGATTATGTTATAAAGAATTTTGTGGAAATAATAAATAGCTGATAAATATATGATTATTGTTATTGGTGCAACTAGTTTCATTGGTGTACATACTGTTACAGAATTGGTAAATCAAGGATGTAAAGTATTGGTTACTGGAAGAAATAATCGTTTTAAAGAACATTATGATTCTTTGGGTGTAGAATATGTAAATTTAGATCTGGATAATGAGGCTGATTTTGATAAATTGCCTAAAAATGATGTTGAAGGTGTTATTTTGTTGGCTGGTTTGTTGCCTGCAAATGCTCCTGTTAATTTGGATAAGGATGAAAATGCAGCAGATTATTTTAGAATTAATACGATAGGAACAATAAATTGTTTGGAGTATTGTAGAAAAAATGGTATAAAAAGAGTCATTTCTACCTGCTCGTATGGTGATGTTAGAGGTGCATGGAATGGTGAAAGACGAATAACAGAGGATGAACCTAGAAACTTCTTTTTTACAGGAGATCATTCTGTTTATACGATATCAAAAAATGCTGCTAATGATGTAATGGAATATTATAATCAGCAACATGGAATGAAAAATGCAGTATTTCGTTTTCCTACAGTATTCGGCGTAACACCTCATATGTCTTTGTATGTAAATGGTGAAATGAAGAAATCAGGCTTCCAAATTTTTATGGAGAAGGCATCAAGTGCTGAAGATATAACTATTTTTGGAGATGCTCAGATGATTCGTGATGTTGGGTATGTTAAGGATATAGCACATGCGTTCTATCTTGCGATTAAGAGTGAACAAACGTATGGACTTTATAATATGACAGCAGGTGGTGGTGTAACTTTACAAGAACAAGCAGAGGTGATGAGAGATGTATTTGGACCTGCAGATGGACGACGCTCAAAGATAATTTATAAACCAGAAATTCCAAACAATACAACTTCATATCTATTCTCAATGGAAAAGGCTAAACGCGATTTCGGGTTTGAACCTAAGTTTAAGACCTTCTTTCAAATGATGGAGGATTTTAAGAAAGATTGGGATAATAATTTGTATCGTGATTTATTCAACTATTAATTATGTATAAGTATTTTTTTAAACGATTGATAGACTTTTGTATAGCATTTATAGCTATGCCTTTTGTCTTGTTATTATGTTTGATTGTTTGGATTGCTATTAAAGTTGATGATAATGGACCTTTATTCCATATGGCTTCACGTATTGGTAAAAATGGACGTATATTTAAAATGTTCAAATTCAGGTCGATGATTGTTAATGCCCCAGATATTCGAATGGAAGATGGTAGTACATATAATGCTGAGGATGATCCTCGAGTTACAAAAGTTGGAAAATTTTTACGTAAGACTAGTTTGGATGAAATTCCTCAATTAATAAATGTATTAATAGGGGAGATGTCCTTAATTGGACCAAGACCGGATTCTGCATTTTATTTGGAACATTATACCCCTGAAGAACGTATTATTTTGACAGTTAGACCTGGTATTACAGGTTGGAACCAAGCAGTCAATCGCAATTCTGTTGGTACAAAAGAAAAACTACAGGCAGATATATATTATGTAGAGCATTTATCTTTTTTATTTGATATTAAAGTAATTTGGTTAACAATAAAAGCCGTTCTTACACATAAGGACGTTTATCGCTCGTGATGAAAAAATTGATGGTATTAGCTGCTGGTATCTTACAAGTACCTGTTATAAGGAAAGCTAAAGAGATGGGTCATTATGTAATAGCTGCAGATGGTGATGCTAATGCTATAGGATTGAAATATGCAGATAAGGCGGTTGTTGCCAATATCACTGATAAAAAAGCGATGCTCCAAATAGCTCATAACGAAAGAATTGATGGAGTAATCCATCCTTGTTCAGAAGTATCCATGACTGTTATGGGATACATTAATGATTTTATGGGATTAAGTGGAATAAGTGAAGAAATGGCAAAAAGAGCTACCAATAAGTATCTAATGAGAAAAGCTTTTGAAGAATTTGGTGCTCCTAGTCCACTGTCCTATTGTACCATTGATGTCGATAATGCATGGAGTGTTTTCTGTGATAAGTTTGATTCGAATGCTATTTTAAAACCATCTAGAAATAGTGGTAGTCGTGGAATAGCAAAAATAAAACAAGGCATATGTCAAGATGAATTTATAAGATTATATAATCGTGCTTTAAATGAGAGTAGGGATAAACAGGTTCTAATAGAACAATTTGTCGAAGGACCTGAATTTAGTGTAGAAATAATTGTTTGGAATGGTGCTGTTCATATATTGACTGTAACTGATAAAAAAACGACAGGAGCTCCTTATTTTGTTGAACTTGGACATAATCAGCCTTCAATTTTTCCAAAAGAAATGATAGATGCAGTACAGGATGCTGCCGTCAGGGGTGTGAAAGCTTTAAATTTAGATAATTGCGCTTGTCATGCTGAAATAAAAGTAGAGAATGGGAATGCGTACATAATGGAAATTGGAGCTAGGTTGGGTGGCGATTTTATATCTACAGTCTTGACACATCTGAGTACAGGTATTGATATGGTGGCAGCAGCTATTGATGTGGCATTAGGTAAAAAACCATGCTTGAATGCAAAAGGGGATAAATATGGTGTATGCATTAGGTATTTCTGTCCTAGACCTGGAATTTTGGATTCGATTAAAAATATTGAAGTGCTGAATAGTGAATATATTTATGAGTCCGAAATATATTGTAAAAAAGGTGATCTGATAAAAGAAGTGAGGTCAAGTGTTGATAGAAGTGGACATGTGATAACCATAGACAATAATTCAATTAAAGCAATAGAGAGGGCTGATGCAGTTATGAAGCAAATAATATTTAATACAATATGAGAATATTACAATTGGCGGGTTATTTTTATCCAGAACAAGCTGCCAGCATGTATTTGGAAGAGAATCGTTATCAGGCTTTTGCTGATAATGGCTTTCATACAATTGTATATACAGCAACACCTACGCGTGGCATTACTGAAAAACAATATCATGAATTTAAAAAAATAAAGCATGATTATATGTATGATGGTAAGCTAGAAGTTTTTAGATTTAAAATGTTCCGTGAAGGAAAGAATCCCATCCTACGTGCTCTGCGCTATGTCTTCTGCTGGTGTGCACAGTTCTGGAAGGGCCTTCGTGCCAAGGACATTGACCTAATCTACTTGGCAAGTACTCCTCCTATACAAGGTGTGTTGGGTGGCTTGCTGAAAAAGATAAAGAAAGTACCTTTCGTATATAATTTGCAAGATATCTTCCCAGATTCATTGGTTGGTACAGGATTGGCTAAGAAGGGTGGTTTGCTGTGGAAGATTGGTCGTGTGATAGAAAACTTTACTTATCGTAATGCTGATAAAATCATTGTTATATCGGAGGACTTTAAAAAAAATATCATGGCTAAAGGTGTCCCAGAAGAAAAAATAGTTGTGATATATAATTGGGTAGATGAAGAGTCCGTGAAAAACGTGCCAAAAGAAGAAAATAAACTATTTGACAGATACAACTTAGACCGTAATAAATTTTATATCACTTATTGTGGAAATATTGGATTAACACAAAATATGGATATGTTGCTTGAAGTGGCTAAAGAACTGGAAACAGAATTGAATATCCATTTTGTGCTGATTGGTGAAGGTGCTTACAAAGAGAAGGTAATGAAAATCATGCAAGAAAAGCAGATAAATAATGTGACATTGTTACCATTTCAGCCTTATGAGGATATTAGTCATGTGTTTTCATTGGGTGATATTGGATTGGTTATTTCCAAGCAAGGCGTGGGTGAGACCTCTGTGCCAAGTAAAACTTGGAGTATTCTTTCTGCATCAAGACCTGTTTTGGTGAATTTCGATGAAAATGAATTAAAAGCGATTGTGAACAAATATCAATGTGGTATCTTTACTAAAGCTGGTGATAAAACAGCGTTCAAAGAAGCAATATTAAGATTGTACCAGAATCGTGGTTTATGTAGTGAACTGGGAGATAATGGCCGTCAATTTATATTGAAAAACTTGACTAGAACAGCTGGTACACAAAAATATGTTGATGTCATAAAAAATATTTCACGAACAAAATAATTTAATAAAATCTATATGCGATTTTTATGTAATTTTGCAACTTATTAATATATTAGTATATTATCGCAATAAATGTATATTTTTAATAATTTTTATAAAAACAAAAAAGATGAAAAATTGTGTTAAAATCAGTAATGCTATTATAAAAAAAATGATGATAAGCATTCTGTTTGTTGTGTGCGGATTGACAATGTCAGCACAAACAACAATCCCTCTTGAAAAAATGAACGTTATTGATACAATACAAAATAGTGTTGTCGATACTTTAGTAGAGGTAGAAAGAATTGCTGACAATGATCATCAAGTCATTACTAATTTATTAAGAGACAATTGGTTCATTTTAGGCGATGCTGGCATCAATGCTTTTTATGGAGATTATACCTTTGGAAATCTCTCAACACGTTTAACTCCTCAGTTTAATGTCGGTTTAGGAAAATGGTTTGTACCAGGCTTCGGTGCGAAACTTCAGTTTACAGGTTTTGCATCTAAAGAAAACAAGACTGTAGAAACCGTTAATACTCGCAATAGTCAAACCTTTTATGATGAAAATGGTAATCCATATTGGACCGAGACCATTAAATGGTGGGGCATCAATGTTGATTTGATGTTTAATCTCTCCAGAATGATTTTTGGTTATGAGGGAATTGGATCATCTAAGAGAAAGAATCAGTTTATTGCATCTATAGGTTTAGGCGCAACGCACCATTATGATATACCTTTAATATCAAATGTTATTTCAAGCCATTTGGAATTACAATATAGCCGTTTCTTTTTCGATAAGAAGGCTCTTTCTTTAGATGTTCGTTTAAGAGGTATTTTCTATGGAACAGATTTTGACCGTGTAAATAAGACATTTGTAGATCAAAACATCTCTTTGAATATAGGTCTTACCTATTATTTCAAAAAAAGAGGTTGGGAACGTACTGTATCAAATATTACCTATTATCAAGAAGACCACCTAACTATCAATCAAGTAATGGTAGGTACACCTGATTTAATCACATTCCCATATTTGGTAAACTTTGTAATTGATAAGGTAGAAGTAGTCAATCGTGAAAGAGTAAATTTGAAAGTGGTGGCAGAAATGATGAATGCTACACCAGATCAGAAATATCTTGTTTGCGGTTATGCTGATAAATATACAGGTTCAGTAAAAAGAAATATATGGTTAGCAGAACATCGTGCTAAGAATGTATATAGGATTTTAACCGAAGAATTTGGTGTGCCGACTTCTCAATTGATTTTAGATGATAAAGGCGGCGTTGATAACATGTTCTATGACGATCCGCAATTGAGCCGTTCAGTTATTATCACTAAATACAATGAAGAAGATAATACTTCAGAAAATACAGATACTCCGGAAAATACTCCATCAGAGAAATAAAATTATCTTAATAAAAAGGGCATGTGAAGATTCTTTACGTGCCCTTTTTTGTAATGTAGCTTAAAATATACGGTAATGTTGCCAAAAATAGTTGGTAATTGAGCGAAAAAAAGACAGGTAACGGGCATACAAAACAGCCCAAGTTACCTGTCTTTTTTTCTATCCTCATTTTTAAAATACAAATACCACTTTAAATAGTTTTGATGGTGTTTATTAGAAAGTCCCCTATGTATTATAATGTTATCTTTTAAATGGCCAAAGAATGATTCTAAAGCATTAGTTGATCTAGGTATATCTGGATTATCAATGAATGTAAACATATAGGGCAAAGCTCTCCTGATATGGATGTATGCCTTCCGTAACATCTTATGAGTATACCATTCCTTATTAGATTCATTGTTGGTGGTTTTGGTATTTATATAAGAAACATACACTGAATGCCAATCACTTAACATTTGCTTCCACTTCAACATATCATTGCGTGTTGCTATTCTCCTGACTTCGTCACTCTATTTCCTGACTTCGTCACTCTATTTTTAGCAAAAATACAAATTGCAGATAAACAATAGTTTAACACTTATGCGTCACCTATTTTGGGTGACGCGGTTGTTTTTTTAGTATTTTTGTGACATGTTTGTAAGAAAGAAGAAAAAC
>JAGBVI010000008.1 GCA_017630395.1 Paludibacteraceae bacterium | reverse complement strand
TCGGCATCTTTGAGATTCTTTTTAAGCTATTTTTATTATTCTTTTTTTGATAATAGTCCACTATTAACGGCAAAAAAAATAATAAAAATAACCTTAAAAATCTCTCTCAAATATGCTCGAAATAAAATTAAACAACTTCTAGATATTTATTATTCAAAAATATTATGAGACTGTTTTTCTTTTTTTCTGTTCTTTTGAATATTCTTTTTATTTATTATTTCTTCTCTGATGGAGATTCTGTTGAAAATGTAGAGACGGAGCCGGAGGTGGAGGAGGTACAAGCGACCAATGATTTGCAGAGAATCAGTTCGGAAATTTTGGAAAGAGAGCGAGCTAAAATACCGCTTCGCATTCAAGAATTTGAAAAGTTGCATGGAGTGGAGATTGATAGTTTTGTCTTTACTAAAACTACTGAACCCTATGAAGGATATTTGGTAACCACGTGGGATATTGATGAAAAGCAAAAACTTACGAATGAAGAGTTGGCAGCCAATAATTATAATTATAAATATATAAGAAAGAAAAAGGTTGTTTATGTTCATATTGAATCGATATATGAAAGTTTTGAGGATTTAAGTTGGCGCGATTCATGGTTGAATCATTACTACGACGTAGATGAAGAGAAATAGATGATGTTCAATATTTTTAACTAAAAAAAGTAGATATAGAGGAAGAAATTGTTCTATATTTGCAATGTGCATCAGCGGATGTAACGAAGAGTGTCAAGTTTGGGGATGACTGGATTTGACAGCGGGTAGAGATTATTTGTAAGCATGCAGTGCGCTGGTGGCTAGCACTATAATCTTTGGAGACCAAAAATTTAACTGGCGAAAATAATATGGCTCTTGCTGCTTAATCGAAGTATAGTAGATTAGCTTTATCCTGGCACAAGGTGTTAGGACGAGACTTCTTCCGGATGCCCTTCCTTGAGGCGGTCCGATCCGAAGGAGCAGGTAATTCAAGGATAGTTTTTGTACGCCTCGTTGCAGAAATGAAATTTTAGAGGATAAGGTAGTAGTTGGTGGTCTTGGTCTTGCTATTGCACGAAAATTTAGTCAAGAATAAGCATGTAGAAAGCATTTAGTGTCCTCGTTTGGACCAGGGTTCGACTCCCTGCATCTCCACAGAACTTTGAGGGTATGTCTTTTCTAAGGCATACTCTTTTTTTATTTATGATTAGAAGTTGTGAATAAAACAAAAAATTTCTACCTTTATCACTCAATTTAAAGTAGAGGAAATTTAAATAATATAAAATAAAATTATGGCTACAGAATTTAAGTATGCTCCGATGTTTCAACTCGGAAAGGATAACACTGAGTATTATCTATTGACAAAAGACCATGTCTCTGTAAGTGAGTTTGAAGGTCACCCCATTTTAAAAATCGAAAAAGAGGGTTTAACAAAAATGGCGAATGCCGCATTTCGTGATGTCTCCTTCCTTCTTCGTCGTTCACATAACGAGCAGGTTGCAAAGATTTTGAGAGACCCAGATGCAAGTGATAATGACAAATATGTTGCGCTAACCTTCTTGCGTAATGCAGAGGTTTCTGCCAAAGGAAAATTGCCTCTTTGCCAGGATACAGGTACAGCGATTATCCATGGCGAAAAAGGGCAACAAGTTTGGACAGGTTTTTGTGACGAAGAAGCATTGTCATTGGGAGTCTTCAAAACCTATACAGAGGAGAACTTAAGATATTCTCAAAATGCCCCGTTGAATATGTATGATGAGGTGAATACCAAGTGTAATTTGCCTGCACAAATTGATATTGAAGCTTGCGAAGGTATGGAGTATCACTTCTTGATGGTTACAAAAGGGGGAGGTTCTGCTAATAAAACCTATTTATACCAAGAGACAAAAGCACGCATTCAGAATCCGGGTACATTGGTTCCGTTTTTGGTAGAGAAGATGAAGTCGTTGGGAACTGCTGCTTGTCCGCCTTACCATATTGCGTTTGTTATTGGAGGAACTTCAGCAGAAAAGAATTTGTTGACCGTAAAATTGGCTTCAACTCATTATTATGATACTTTGCCTACCACAGGAGACGAAACAGGACGTGCTTTCCGTGATGTAGAATTGGAGGAGCAACTTTTGGAAGAGGCTCATAAAATCGGGTTAGGAGCACAATTTGGAGGTAAATATTTGGCACATGATATCCGTGTTGTTCGTTTGCCTCGTCATGGTGCAAGTTGTCCTATCGGTTTGGGTGTTAGCTGTTCTGCCGACCGTAATATTAAGGCTAAGATAAATAAAGATGGTATTTGGATTGAAAAGATGGACGATAAGCCATACGAATTGATTCCGGAAGAACTACGTCAAGCAGGTGAGGGTGATGCTGTGAAGATTGATTTGAATCAACCAATGGCAGAGGTGTTAAAAGAGTTGTCTAAATATCCGGTATCTACCCGTTTGTCATTGAACGGAACCATTATTGTGGGTAGAGATATCGCACACGCAAAACTCAAGGCACGTTTGGATGCGGGCGAGGGAATGCCACAATATATGAAGGATCATCCGGTTTATTATGCAGGACCGGCAAAAACTCCTGCCGGAATGGCCTGTGGTTCGATGGGACCAACAACAGCAGGACGTATGGATCCATACGTAGATGAGTTCCAAGATAATGGAGGTTCTATGATTATGTTGGCAAAAGGAAACCGCTCTCAGCAAGTGACAGATGCTTGTAAAAAACATGGCGGATTCTATTTGGGCTCTATTGGTGGACCTGCTGCAATCTTGGCTCAAAATAACATTAAGAGCATTGAGTGTGTCGAGTATCCGGAGTTAGGTATGGAAGCTATTTGGAAAATTGATGTGGAAGATTTCCCTGCCTTTATTTTGGTTGATGATAAAGGAAATGATTTTTTTCAACAACTAAAACCATGGTGTGCAAGTTGTAAAAAGTAATTTATTTTGACCGTGATAAGTTTAGAGGCACTACCCGATTTGGGTGGTGCCTCTTTTGTATGTTGTAGAACATTAAATTATATTTTTTTGCTAAAAAAGTGAAAAAAAAACGATGAAAAGGGCGAGTTTTTTAAACTTTATTTTATATTTGTAAAAACGACATCGTTGGAAGTTGCCTACAAAACGTTTAAAAGCAACTTTTGTATAGATAAGAGAAATTATTAATTTTAAATTTTATTGAATTATGGGATTATTAGATTCTATTAAAAATGTATTCGGAGGAGACGACGAAGAAAAGAAAGCAGCAGAACAAAAGGCAGCAGCAGAAAAAGCAGCAAAAGAAGCTGCAGCAGCTAAAGCAGCAGCAGAAAAAGCAGCTGCGGAGGCCGCCGCTAAAAAACCTACAGATCCTCAAGTTAATGTAGCACCTAATATGACTGTTTATTTCCAACATGGTGCAATTAATGGTGAAATTAAGATCTTGAGCGCAGCTCCTGGTAATGTTGCATTCGAATGCAATGGACAAAGTTTTGTATTGAGTGATGCCGGAGAAAGTTATTTCATGATTAATGGAAAAGCAGCAAAATTTGCAGAGGCTTCTGCAGATCCTGCTAACATAGCTTTTGCTTTGAGCGCAGGTACTACAACTTTGATTACTCCTACTCAAGTTAAGAGTGACAAGATTGCTAATGCTGCAACTCAAACTTTGTTCAAAGGAATATAATCCAATTTCTTTAAACGATGAAAAGTGCGTCTTTGGGCGCACTTTTTTTGTGGTATTGCTGTTAAGTTTAAAGTTTCAGGATTTAGGTTTCAAGCAGGCAACTACCCAACATTTCACCCTGCCTGGAAGGCAGTACTGAGCGCAGCGATGGTAGCCTGGGAGGCAGTCTCAGGATCGTAGCGATGGTAGTCCGTGACGCAGCCTCGGGTGATAGGTAGCACCATGGGAACCTGCCTGGAGGGCAGTACCTTGCATCGGTGTTAAGTTTCAGGTGGCATATGGCTGAATGTTTGGTACTTGGAACATGAAACCAAACACTCATGGTAACGCATTACAAATGATAATACTAGGAGCGGTGTAAATGTAGTTCCGACCGCCCCGAGTAACAAACATCTTATAACTTCTCTATTTCGTCAATAGACAAATTTGTCAATTTTGAAATCACATTTACATCCAAGCCCTCTTCTTTCATTTTCTTGGCGGTTTTTAGAATGCCTAAGGTTTCGCCTTTTTGCAATCCTATAACCTCGCCTTCTGCACGTCCTTTTTTTAGACCTATAGCCTCGCCTTCTGCTCTTCCTTTTTCTATACCTATCGCTTCACCCTCTTCCAATCCATCTTTTTTGGCTGTATTCATAACACTGAACCAATCATTGCAATTTTTCAAGTTCTCTTCATAATCATATCGTTCCGTTTTTGAAAAGGCTGCAATTTCTGCTAC
>JAGBVI010000072.1 GCA_017630395.1 Paludibacteraceae bacterium | reverse complement strand
TTTGAGAGAGATTTTTAAATCTATTTTTAGTCTTCTTTTGCAGAAAATAGTGGACTATTATCAAAAAAGGAGAATAAAAATAGGTTAAAAAGAATCTCAAAGATGCCGAAAATAAGAGAGTGAAACTCTAATTTTTTTTTAAAATAAAATTTAAACAGCTTCTTAATTTCTACTATGGACTCAAAAAGTATCCATGGAAAAAGTATTATTGGCTGGACATAGTAAAACTTATGGAATCTTTTTTGAAACCTAACCAAGAATTAATCGCAGTTAAATATTTTTCAGCAAGACCTACTGATGTAGAAAAATGCAAAAGGCAAGATGCCTTCTTTCAAGCAAATAAAGAGAATCCTAAATTTAAACTTATTCTTGGCAAGTATTTGAAGAAGGAGATAGAATGTTTTAAATGTCATAATATCATTCATACATACGAAGAAAAAGAATCGGATGTTCGTATTGCTACTCAGATAGTAGCTGATGCTTATCAGCGTAATTGTGATTTGGCAATAATCGTTTCTGCGGACAGCGATATGATACCCGCAGTCGAGTTAGCGAAAGAAGCAAAAGTGAATGTATTTGTCTATTTCCCTCCTCATCAATTCTCAAGCAATTTGGCTACAATGGGTAGTGGTGCTCCTATTCACATGATGAGGTACGAGAGAAAATTTAAGAACGCGATATTACCTGATAACATAAAGTTATCAAACGGCTTTGATTTATCAATACCGGCAGAATGGAAAGAATTACAAACGGATAAGAGATAATAGCTTTACTAAAATTTTAATGATTATTGCATTGCAAGTTTTTGATAGTCATAATTGTGAATTAACATAGTTATGTTAAAAGTTATCATTTTTGGGAAATAACTTATGAAGAAATTCGTAAAGTTTCTTACCTATTTTATCCTTTTTGAATGTTCTTTCGTGGTTCATAGGTATTGCAGTAATACGAATCTTTGCAACCCCATCATTAAGTTTTTCTATTTGTTCTGAGGTTATTGAAAACATAGCCGTTGTATTAAGTTCAGTAACAGGAATCACAATATTACCTGATACGATACCAACAGATTCAGTGCTACTATCTATGTGTTTACCTTCCAATTTTATTACATCATCTTTAAATGTTCGTATGAGCATTGTCGATTCACTGAGGAATTTAAACCTGTCAGAACGTATTGTTACAACGATGTAATAAGAACTGTCTTGTTGGGCTACACTATAACTGACATAGCATCCTTCGGCAGCTAAAGGTTTATATGTGTAGGATACGGATTGGGCAATGGCTAACAATGGTAATCCCAATAGGAAAGCGAGTAATAAAAGTTTATTCTTCATTTTTTTGAGTAGTATATATAGAACTGTATCTAGGCTGTTTTTTACCTTATCCTCCTCTGCTGAAAAATAGATGTGTTTTTCTGTTGAGAAGGCTTTCGATTGTAAAGTTACATGATTTCAATTCTACCACCAAATTTATTAGCCGTTGTTGTGAAATGAGAGTCAATTAAAATTAAGTATGACAAATAATTTTTTACTGCAAACAGATCTTCATTTCATCTACAATCTCCCTAACATAACCATTGCGTTTGTGGGCGGTGACTTCAGAGACACGGGTTACCGATTCTTTTTCGTAGGAGATTATGAGGAGGCGGTTTTGTGATATTGCCTCCTCGTATTGTTTTGGTATATTTATTGGACTATATCTCAAATCTCCAAAGAATTTTTCATTTCGGCATCAAAAATGCCGCGTTTGCTTTCTGTGAAGAATGGCATCCCCCACACATTAAAGTTGCTGTTTTGAGTAGAGAAACGAATATCGGCATTTTCTCTAATTTCTTTCATCGCATCCTCTTTCCATTTGTCGCTACTTCTCAAATGTTCTCCTTTGGGTTCAATGAATATCTGAATATAGTCCGTCTTAGCACCATTCTTCTTTTTCAAGAATAGGACATAATCCGGCTGATAGGCATCTTCAGATGTAAAACTATAAATTTTTAAATCCTTTTCATTGCGTAACAAATATATATCGTGATACTTTTCTGTAAGTTTTGGATAAATTGATTCAATGTATCGAATAAGATGCTTCTCTTCCGATGTTCCGAAACAATCTTCGTATGCATGCCAATTGGTCTTAGACAAATCCATGCGCAGATACGTATTCTCGGTTTCCATCATAGACTTACCAAGTTCCTTATCGGATGAAACATCAAGTGAAAATTTCTGTGTACGTTCACGGAACACATCCTTTATCTGCTTAGGTTTGAACAATTTTGTTCCCTTATATCCGATACCACCTTTTGATAGCAATGGTTCTATCTGACGGAGAACCTCTATTGCACAAAAGAGTTTCTCTTTTTGAGTCATGTTGTCT
The DNA here is from genome assembly GCA_017630395.1 of Paludibacteraceae bacterium. Classification (GTDB taxonomy): domain Bacteria; phylum Bacteroidota; class Bacteroidia; order Bacteroidales; family Paludibacteraceae; genus UBA1181. The sequence continues at coordinate 46,738 of JAGBVI010000072.1, read as the reverse complement.
AATACCTCTTGTTTCGCATATATAGAAATATTTACTCCTGCCAAATAGGAATTACTCTCAATAAACTCTTTGATGGACTTTAAGTTGGGATAGGTCTCTTTAAGATTGGAAAACTTAAAAGTCTCAAAACGATTGATTGCTGCACGAATAACGTGATTACCCAACTCTCTAAATTTATATGCTCGATAAGGTATAGAGGTTGTGTTTGATGATGTTCCGGATTCAAACACCAGACTCGTACTCATATCCCCACTCTTTATGCGTACTTTATATTCTTTGTTCAAAATAGCTTCACCTAAAGATGTGATTTCCTCATTGAGCATATATGGCTCAAGTTCATTCGCAAATACATATCCGTCATTATAAAGTGATGTTTTCTTGAAAGAGTCTTTGAATTTTAGTTCAACCGTTTTCACTTTTTCGGCTACAATACCTGTCTGTACCATCGCTTGTTTAAGTTCAGTAACATATTTAGGATTGTTTACACTGTGATAGTGCAACGTTTCTAAAATTCTTAAACGATTTGTTGTGTCGTTGTCATATTTGCGTTCTCTAACTTTCAACTCTCCTGTAGGTTCGGTAAAAGGCATATATCTTGCTCCACGACCGATTAGCTGAGCCTCCTGCATTGTAGTCTTACCTACTTTGCCATGTCCAGAGTCGCGTGTTTCGTAAAGGCGTACAATATCGAATAAGTTTAGTACATCCCAGCCCTCGTTGAGCATATCAACAGCGAATACAACACGAAACTCATTATCTTTTGCTTCCAGTGAATTTAGTTTCAATTGTTTGTCGGGTGAGATGTTGTTACCGTCAACAAGCAATAAGTTCTCTTCCTTAAAATCCTCTTTGATTTCAAGAAGCAGATTATCAAACTCAATTCCTTGTTCGGCTATATATGAGAATACATCGAGTATATCGTCTTTTGCATTGGTCTCAATATGTTCGATATCTTCTACATTCAGCCGTTTAATTGTATTTATGAACTCATCATAAAATTTCTTATTATCAGCAATGGTTTTCGATTTAAGCATCATCACAGGCTTAATGTCCTGATGTATGCTTGAAAATAGTTTTCTCTTGTATTGACTCAATAGTACGCACTGAATAGCTCTGTCTATTGGCGATAAATCGCTTTGAACAACCGATATGTCTTTAGAGTAGCCATCTTCACGAAACTTCTTCAACGGATAATCGAAGATTACTTTATTCTCATACTTATCTGCAATATTCGCATCTTGAAAATCCTCTGTTGCTGTAAACTCCAACAAAACATTGGCTTCGTTACTATGAAAAATTTTCATCACAGTGCTTTCCCAATCTTCGGTTGATTCAAAATCACCATCATTGAACAAAGAACCCATATCGGTCACAACAGGTTTCTTGCCTTTCTTAGTAGCAGTATTCGTGTGATGTGCTTCATCTGATATAAGTACAATTCTTTTGTCTGCAAAATCTTCTATGGTAACAGCATTCTCTTTCGGTGTATTAAGCGAAGTGTGTAGTCCTTGAATGGTTGTCAAACATAGGTTGATGCAGTTTTCATCGACTGCCTGAAAATTATCCACAAGCCTTATTTCTACTTGCTTGTTGCCAATGTTGATTGATTGTCCGAAAAGGTATTTCGCTGATGCGGTATTTAGGAAGTTGTCTTTCGTCTTTTCTATGATGTTTGTAGAATCTACAAAGAAAAGGAAGTTGCGATACCCCTGTTCGTAAAGATAGAGCATAGCACCTGCCATAATGAGCGTTTTACCACTACCTGTTGCCATGTGAAACAAGAGATGTGGTTTAAGTTCTTTCGCATCAAAATCATTCTCCCAATAAGTAATGAAATACTTAAAGCATTCCTCTTGATAAGGACGCAGTTTCATCATCGGGTTAAGCGAGATCGCAAAATATTTTGGCATTTCAACATCTGCAATTGAACGCTTGCCAAATTCTTCACGAAGCGTATCTTGTAAGTATTTCATAATGCTACTTCGTTTGATAGAATTGGTTATTTATCTTCTTATCGTTTTCACTGATACCATACTCAGCATTGTCAATTTCGGAATATGGAACATATAGCAAGTTCTTATCCAAACACTCTATGAGAAAACGCTTTTGGTCTTCAATGGCAAGAGAGGTAAAATCCTCTGCATTGGCATCAATCTCTTTGGGATTTACTTTCCAACTAAGGAATCCGGTTTCTTGCATTTGTTCCCATATAGTGGAAAGTTCTTCAGTAGATGATGCTTGCTCAATGTCATCAGCAAATTGCTGATTAGCTTTTGCAAGTTCACAATAAACAAATGATCCTCCACCCTGCCAATTAACGGATTTTGAAATACCTCCTTGTTCTCCTTCTATTACCTTTGTTAATCGGTTACATGTAGTATCTTCAATATAATCCATTTGATCTATACCGATATATCTTCTATTCATTTTATGGGCAACAGCAGCTGTTGTTCCACTACCCAAGAAGAAATCAATTACAATGTCCTTCTCGACTGTTATGGATTTTATAAAAAACGCAACAACGCTTTCTGGCTTTGAAAAGGAAAATTCAAGTCCCATTTGTTTGATGTGCGTACTCGCATCTTCATTAGAGCCTACTCCAATGGCTTTAGACAAGTATTGCTCATCAAAATATTTTTCAGGAGCCATATATACACCTTCCTTTCTTTGGAAACGAATAGAGAACTTATTCGTTTTACACAAAAAGTAAGTGCCTTTTTCAATTTCTTCATCTAAAGTTTGTTGAGACCACTTAAACTCTCCTTTTAGAGTTACTTCATTTGAATTAAGTCCATTTTCAACTTTGATTGGCGTTAATATTTCCACTCTATCAGGCATACCACATTCATAAACACCGTCAGGGATATTAAACCTAATAGTTTGAGCAGGAAAAGCCAATGGGTGAATAGAGTTGCCACTATTTAATAAAGGAGCATCACCATTTTCTGTTTGTTTACCTAAATATTGAACTGATGAATCCTTGTTAACTTCATAGCACAAAATGTATTCTACTGAAGATCTTGATTTTTTAGACAAAGAATCAGGATTATCGGTATTCTTCCATATAAATGTCTCTACGAAATTTTCCACCTTAAAAATTTCTTCCATTAAGACCTTTAACCAATGTACACCATCTTCCTTTATGTGACATAGAATTACTCCACCGTTTTTCAACAATTCCTTAGCCACTGAAAGTCTGTTATGCATAAAAGTAAGCCATGTACTAAGTCTAAAATTAGAATTATAGTTAAAGGAATCGCTTTCTTTGTGTTTAGTAAAATAATATGGAGGGTCTATATAAATCAATTTAACCTTACCTGCATACTTCCTTTTTAGAGAGTGCAATGCCAGCAAGTTATTACCTTTTATGATAAGATTATCATCCATAGATATACTATCAACTTCATGTTCGCCGTCTTTATCGTAACGTTTGAAATTGGTTAGTACTTTGGGTTCTGTGAGACGGTTTATTTCATCTGGAGCAAGAATCTCATTCCAAAACACCTCGTTGCGTTTTGCATCCTCTTTTGTTTGTCCACCTTCGAGCACACAATCTTTGTATGGCCACGAAAGGACAACCTCTCGACTCTCTGAAAGGAAATCGCCATCTTCGTTGGTCAAACCGACTTTATTTTTGAATGAAGTATAGCTATCGGGCAAGAACCGTTTGTTCATTACAAACTTTTGAAACCTGACCTTATCAAATACCAAAACACCTTCAACCTCCGTAAAGAAATTGCGTTTTAATCCATCGTGTGAAAGCAATTTTGCAATTAACTCCGGACGAAGCGCAAGTGCAGCCTCCACTATCGCATTTTTCAAAAGCACACCATCTTCTGTACAGTAGGCACTTTCCATGCGTAGAAGTTTTTCCAATTCCACAAAGAGACTATTATTGTTCATAGCAATCCATTCAAAAAGAGGTTATGGGCAACAATAACCTATATTACAACTACCATACCTACAGACACAAAAAAAACGTGAAGCCCTGCACTGTTGCTCGCTTTACGTTCTGAGGCTCTGGCAAGCCGTGTCTGTCGAAACGAGTAATGCAAAAACTTCACGCCGGTATCTATAACAAACCACATACACCCAAAGTTGCCATTGGTGCATGGATACACCAATGGCTATAGGCATATTGCGGCATGTATATAACACACCTACGGACTATTCACATTGCTTGATTTTTGACAGACATTTTGAAACTGCCAGATTTCAGAACGTCAAAACCAAAGCGTAGTAAACGCCTTTTAATATGTCTTGTTGCAAAAGAGGAGAGCCTCTCTGCTAACGATACAAATCTAAGAAATTTAATTGATAAATTCCGAAAATTGCAAAGATAAAATGAAGAACAGCCAATCTTACACTTAAATAACTTTAAATTTTGATATGGTTGTCCTGTTACCTTGAAATCTATCTTGTTATATATATAAAATCTCTATCTATGCAGTAATTAAAAGCAACGCTATACTTTCTTGTTTGATATAGAATCTCTTTCGAGTGGCTTTTTTATAGTGGTTTTTTGAAAAGAGTAACGTTTTATATTGATGGTTTTAATTTTTATTTTGAGCTAAAGTCTTCAAAAAAAATTGATTCCACAATTTCTGAAAAATTGAGGTGGGGGAGTGATTTTTTACAAATAAAAAAAGGATGCCTCGTTTTGAGACACCCTCAAATATTCTATTTGAAATGTGGTTACAAGCTTGCTCCGCTAACAGTCACCTCTTTGCTGATCTTTTTGATAAGACCTTGAAGAACTGCGCCCGGACCAAATTCTGTAAATTCTGTTGCACCATCTGCGATCATATTGTTGACAGATTGAGTCCATTTTACGGGAGCCGTAAGTTGTTTTATCAAGTTATCTTTAATTACGGCAGGATCTGTTTCTCCTTTGGTTGTTACGTTTTGATAAATCGGGCAGATAGGTTTATTAAATTGTGTGGCCTCGATTGCACTTGCCAATTCTACTCTTGCCGGATCCATCAAAGGGGAGTGAAATGCTCCTCCAACAGGAAGTTTTAACGCTCGTTTAGCACCCGCTTCCATCATTAGGTCGCAAGCTTTATCAATACCTTCGATACTTCCCGAAATTACAAGTTGCCCAGGACAGTTATAATTGGCTGGAACAACAATTTGGTCTGTAATGGTGCTACAAACAGACTCTACCTCTTCATCTGAAAGTCCTAATACTGCAGCCATGGTAGAAGGATTCATTTCACAAGCTTTTTGCATTGCCATTGCACGTTTAGAAACCAAAACCAATCCATCTTCGAAAGAGATTGCACCACTTGCAACCAACGCAGAAAACTCTCCTAAAGAGTGACCGGCAACCATGTCCGGACGGTCTGTTGTGGCAAATTTTGATAAGATAACTGAGTGTAGAAAAACAGCAGGTTGAGTCACCTTTGTTTGTTTCAGCTCTTCAGCATCTCCTTCAAACATTACGTCAGTTATTCTAAATCCCAAAATAGAGTTGGCTTGTTCAAACAACTCTTTTGCTTCTGGTAATGTATCATACAAATCTTTACCCATTCCGGTAAATTGAGCTCCCTGTCCGGGAAAAACAAATGCTTTCATCTTTATTTTTATTTAGGTTATTTTTTTTTCATTTTAAGAAATCTCAGCGGATTGCGTTGGGAGATATTTGTTTTCTCCCTATCCATGAGTAATTATTTATTGAAAAATTCATTATTTTTTCATAAATTTCTTCCAAGCCTTTATATCCAAGGTACTCTCATATCTCTTTCTCTCTTCTTTAGGGATGTTAGTGAAAAAATCAAGACCGGTTTGCGCTTCCACATTATCAACGGTAGTAGCATAATCAAACAGATAGTCAAAACTATCCCCCTGCTTGTCCGGATTGTCAATTTTTTCGTTTGGCATAATAAAGGCAATCATCTTTTCTTTCCCTTTGTAGCTGTAATCGAAGATGATTTTAAAGAAAAACTTAGGGATGGTAATGTCGCTTTTTATCGTATCTCCGTCTTGTTCTACGTAAGAAAGTTTATTTTCTTTCTTCACTTTTTTAGGTAAAAACGGACCGGTAATAACATAAACCTTACCAAATTTTCTAGCCCAGTGGCGCACTTGTTGCTCCAAATCATTCCAAACACCTGCATTAAATTCTCGCTCTTGAGGGGATACATTACTCATATAGAAACACTGTTCCATTGCCTCTTTGTCAAACTTCATATCTCCTGCGGGAGCCAAATGACCTTTCGTGTATTGGCTGCTCCTATATTCGTATGGTTGAGCAGACTCCGTGTGAATGGTTGGATCTTCGGTAAACAACTCTTTGCGTTGAAGTTTACCGTAAGACTCTTCGCGGGTAAGTTCATACGCCACCCATTCAGACTGTTCATCATCCTCAGAGTAGGATAGAGTGAAGTGCTCATGGTAATAGGTTTTTCCTTTCCTATTAGAGTGAGTAAATAGATCTCCACTTCTATATTCAATATCTTCGTATCTTTTTTCGTGAGTATTCATGATGTTTGAATTATAAAATTCGGAGATGTTTCTTTCCTCATTTTGTGCCGTTGAATTTTTGTTGGAAGAGGTTCCGCATCCCAACAAGGGTAGAACTATGATTAAAAGCAGTAAATTTCTCATTTTATAGCCTTTAAGCTCATATCTAAACTCTTGACAGAGTGAGTTAAAGCGCCAACAGAAATATAGTCAACGCCACATTTAGCGTAATCTTGTAAAGTGGCAAAAGTAATACCACCTGAAGATTCTGTTTCAAAGCGTCCATTAATAAGTTCAACCGCTTCTTTTGTCTTTTCCGGAGTGAAATTATCAAGCATGATACGATCTACACCTCCGATACGAAGCACCTCATTTAATTCATCGAAGTTTCTAACCTCAATCTCAATTTTCAGGTTTTTACCTTTTTCTTGAATGTAGTTTTGCGCATTCCTTATGGCATTTTCTATACCTCCGGCAAAGTCAACATGATTATCCTTCAATAAAATCATGTCAAACAATCCGATACGATGATTAACACCACCCCCTATTTTTACCGCTTGTTTCTCCAACATTCTTAAGCCCGGAGTGGTTTTGCGAGTATCTAGAACCTTCGTCTTATAACCTTTTAGAGCCTCAGCGTATTTTGCTGTTTGGGTAGCTATTCCACTCATGCGTTGCATCACATTAAGGACGATGCGCTCGGTTTGTAGCAACGATTGCTCTTTCCCCTCAACAGTAAATGCGATGTCGCCGGGTTTAACTTTAGCTCCATCATTGATAAATACTTCGATATTTAAATCTGAATCAAATTTATGAAATATCTTTTTTGCTACTTCAACTCCCGCCAAAATACCTTCTTCTTTAACGATGAGTTGAACTTTACCTTTTTGAGATGCAGGAATACAACATAAAGTTGTGTGGTCTCCATCACCTATATCTTCTGCAAAAGCCAAATTTAATAAGCTCTCTATCAAGTCTTTTTCGCAATTCATTTTATTTAGTTTATCTTGTTAATTTTAATTTGCTGTATAATTTGTTTTGAACTCTCTTTTGTTGTTGTGATAAAGAGATTAAATACTCCGTTGTTAGTATAAAGTTTCCCAACGTACAATCCGGACTTGTCTTTCTCGGTTTTCAGCGTTTGAGAATAGTTAGATGGACGATGTTTCCTGAAAAAATCTTCCAATAAAGACTTGGCTTTTTGTTTATTGCAAACGTTGGAACTATTTAGAATACTAACTTCTATTTGATTTCCTAAGAAATTTTCGATCTTAGAGATGTTAGCACTGGCAAATGCTTGAGTAATCTCATTTTGTGCATAAGTTGTAAAACTAAAACCTAATGCAATAAGTACTGATAAGAATGTTTTTAATAATTTCATTTCCTGTTTCTGCGAATTGAGTTTTTGTTATTTGAGGCCAATTTTCGTTAATTACACCGCATCATAATCCACCTTGTTCCTTCAATCAACGAATCCTATCAACTTATTTCTCACAAAAATTGTGCCATTTTTTTCTGAATTTATTACCTTTGTCCAAAAGAAAATTTTTGGATCTAATGAAAGTAATACTTCTTACAGTCGGCAAAACTAATGATTTATCTTTAAAAAACGTAATTTTGGACTACCAAAAGCGACTAAAATTCTATATTTCCTTTGAAATAGAGGAATTGGCAGAGTTAAAAAATACTAAAAGCATGTCTGAAGATGTCCAAAAACAGAAAGAAGGAGAATTGCTGATGAAGTATTTTCAGGAGGGAGATGACGTAATTTTGTTGGATGATAAGGGTTCTCAATTTACGTCGAAAGAGTTTTCCTCTTTTATGGAGAAAAAAAGTGTTTCTGGATTAAAGCGGTTGATTTTTGTGGTTGGTGGTCCCTATGGCTTCTCTGATGCTGTTTATAATCGAGCGAATGGGAAGGTCTCTTTGTCTAAAATGACCTTTTCGCATCAAATGGTTCGTTTGATTTTTATAGAGCAATTGTATAGAGCTATGACTATTTTGAGGGGAGAACCCTACCATCATGAATAGAGTATTGCTATGGGTAAGTTTAATTTTAGAGCAATAAAATCAAATATTTCTTCCTTTTATTCGAGGAAGGACGGGAAGGCTTTTGTCAACTCGGTATTGCTTTCGGCACTACTAATCTTATTTTCGTATGGATTCCAATACTATTATGTTGTGAATTATTTGGCAAAAATAGATGTTGCTCAATTTCAAAAAGTTTTGTCTGAAAAGGAGATGATGGCAACTCAAACACTCATGAAGATTAAGGAAGATATTCTTAGAGGGGGAGTGGAGAGTTTGCATCACAACAAAGATCTTTACGATCAATCTTCAGAGGATTTAGTCTATCATATTTACAAAGGTGATGAGTTGCTTTTTTGGTCGTCAAAGTCTATGGCTGTCGATAATATCTCAGATTTTGAATTTAAGCGCCGTTTTTTCTACCGTGTTGAGAATGCCTACGCATTGGTTATTCAATCCTTTTATAGAGAATATTGTTGTGTTTGTTTCATAAAAATTAAAGATATAGTTCCTTTGCGTAAAAATGAAGTGGCTTCTTTTGCCAAAGGATTTAATCTGCCGGGGAATATTGCTATTTCTGCAGATAATGACCCCTATTTTTTACCGATCTACTCTTCAGATGGACAGTACCTATTCTCCATCCAAGATGCATCATTGTCTCATAAGAATTACCCATTGTATGTAGGTGTGGTTATGTTGTGGAGTTTGACTTTGATTTCGTTGATTTTCTTATCTTACTATTTTATTCAATTGAATATTGGGACATCACGGGTGGGGAAAATTCTGAAAGGAGTATTTTTGTTTCTCTTGTGGGGACTCATCCTTAAATTTGCATTGTATGATCGTCAGCCCTATGCCATATTTTCGGTCGGTTGGTTGGCCTCTGTAAAATTCGATGGGGTGGAGTTTATGCCCTCTCTGGCCTATTTATTTTTTTATACGCTATTTTTTTATACCATTTTTTTCTTAACCCGTAAAAAAAAGTTTTTTGCAAATTGGCGCATAAATAATGAAAATCAACGAGATAGATTCCTCGGTTTAGTTGTACTTTTGAAATTGCTTTCATTCCTTCTGTTTGTCGTTTTTTTCTATTCCGCAGTGACCTTGATAATAAGTTCAGATATGAATGTGGCAGTCTCTAATATTCATGAGGTGAAATTGCAGACAACAGTTTTGTTGCTCTTTATCTTATTGTGGGGAATTCTACTTTTTTGGTTGATTGGAAAGATTAGCAATATTTATGCCCAGAAAAAGTACTTTGGTTTGAATGTCATAATTCATCTTGTTTTAACCCTCTTGCTAGCATTTTTGATGTACTCTTTGTGGGGCTTTTTTGCGGTGAAGATTTTGCTGATATTCAGTCTATTGCTACTCTTTTTTGATTTTGTTGTATCTTTCTTTTCTGAATTTTCTTTTATACTTCTTTCTATTCTCTCTTTAGGATTGATTCTGATGGTGGTTTACATGTGTTACATTTATGGAGAAGAGAAGAATGAATTGCATTATAGAGCAATAGTGGATAAAGTAGTTAACGATAATTGTGTGTGGGAGGATAAGGTTAGTGAAAACGTTTTGGCAGAGAAGGATTATTATATCCGTACGGATGATAGGTTACAAAAGTTGGTGAAATTAGAAACAGAGAGAGATTCCGTCATAGAGCAATATATTAGGAATGCCTATTTGAGATTCTTTGATGAGAAATATGAGGTTCATATTCAAATTTGTGATTCTGCTCAGATGCTTTCAATTATGGGGCATGATTTCAATAATCGATTTTATTATTCTTTTAGCGAGGTTGAGGATAAGTTTAGAAAAATTGATCAATCAAAATTTTATGCCAATACGTCAGAGTCGATACCTATTGCCTATTTAGGAGTTTTTGATATTGGGAATCGTGTGGTTTATCTAAAATTTTATCCTAAGGTAAATCGCATAAAAAAAGATAAAATTACTGATGCAGAGGTGGAGAGTGGTGTTTCATTGGCAAAATATACCAAGGGTGAATTAACCTACTATGATGGAACATTCCGCTATCCGAGTATTCGTCGTTGGATTCCGGAAAGTGAACTACGGAGATATTCATTTGAGGCTAATTATTGCAAGCACTACGTTTCTGTAGTTCCCGAAAGGGATAGTTTGGCCATTGTAAGTGTTCCGGAGAGGCAAACTTATATTTTTATTGTCTTTGTTACCTACCTTTTTGCTTTCTTTCTGTTGGTATCATTGATTGTTTTTGCTTACAACCTATTTAAAAGGCGTGTAAAAATGAATAGGCAATCTCTTTTGACGAGGATGCAAACCATATTTGTTGTCCCAGTGATGCTGACATTTTTGATGCTGGCAGTGATGACTTTCCCTTTCTTTTTGACGCAATATGAAGAGACGCAGCAGGAGGAGTTAAAGCGAAATGCCTCTGCTGTGCAAGAGTCTGTGCAAAGCATTATGGGGCAATCGGTTGATATGACAGACCTTAGACCTGCTTTGAATGAGGAGATAAAGGAGCTGGCAAAACTTTTTTATTTAGACATTCTATTGTATGATAATTCGGGTCATTATATTGCCTCTTCCAGACCTATCTACACGGGAGTGGGAAAAGTGGAAGCCTATTTAGTGGAGCCACAGGTGAAGTTTGGCGGTAAACTGGATTATTTCTGTGTCGAGAGTGTGGGGCAGAATGATTACTATTCCTATTACACCGCCGTTTACAATAATTTGAACGAAACCGTAGGATATATCAATTTGGTCTCTTCCTCTGCATATAATTATGTTCGGAATGAGGTGTTTAATATTTTGGTCGTAATTATTGATATATATGTTTTTATCACCTTGTTGTCTATCTTTATAATTTGGCTCTTAAACAGGCAAACAACAAAGCCGCTGTCATTGTTGACGGAGCACTTTGCCCAAATCCGACTGACCGGTCAAAATACCCAAATTGAGTATAAGAGAGATGATGAGATAGGAGAGTTGGTGCAGCAATATAATAAAATGGTAGAACAGTTGATGAACAGTGCCGAAAATTTGGCTCGATCTGAGCGTGAGTTTGCATGGCGAGAGATGGCGCGAAGGATTGCACATGAAATTAAAAATCCGTTAACTCCTATGAAGCTCAGCGTGCAGCAATGCCAGCGAAAGAGGACGATGGACCCGGAGAATTTTGATGAGTATTTTAATAAAACGTGCAATATTCTTATTGACCAAATTGATAACTTGTCCAATATAGCCTCTGAATTTTCATCCTTTGCGAAAGCATCGGAGTCTAAAGGCGTGAAAATGGATATTGTTGAAAAGTTGGAATCAACAGTAGAGCTTTTTGCCAGTAATTCTGAAGAGGTCTCTTTCTCGCTTAATCTGAATGGGCATAAACATGAATACGTATTGATGGATGATAAACAAATTCTGCAAGTATTTAATAACCTATTCAGAAATGCTATTCAAGCTATCCCAAACGAAAGGAATGGATTGGTGAATGTCTCCTTATGCTTAGAAGGTGATAATGTTTTGATAGAGATTCGAGACAATGGATGTGGAATACCTCCCGAGAATAGAGTGGAGATGTTTAGACCTAATTTTACTACTAAAACAAGCGGAATGGGCTTAGGTTTGGCAATCGTGAAAAATATTCTTTTGGCGGCAAGAGGTGATATTTGGTTTGAGTCGGAAGTGAATGTCGGAACATCATTTTTTGTAAAAATTCCTCTGTACAAAGAAGATGAAGGTCAGAGTGTTTGATAAAATTATTGTCTCAGCAATGTGGATGAACTAAATAACACTCTTTTTAAAAAAAATGAAAAAAGCATCTTTAATTATCTAACTTCTTATTATCTTTGTCTCGTTCGCATAGCTAAATGCACATTAGGTGTTGAATTCATTAAGAATAGAGAATATGAATGTAAATTTCAAGAAGATATTTATTAATCCATACACGATTAGTTTGGTGTTGATGGTTTTAATTGTAATTGGATTGTTGATTGGAACCATGTCATGGTTAGATACCTACACCAACCATGGAAATGAAATTGTTGTACCGGATTTAACAGAATTAAAAAGAGATGAAGCGTCGCAAATCCTTAATGAGAGCGGTTTAAAATGTGAGGTGGTTGACTCTATTTATGTTAAGGGAGCAAAATTAGGAGCTGTTGTAGAACAAATTCCGGAAGCCGGTGCTGCCGTAAAGTCAGGTCGAACTATCTATTTGGTTATCAATTCTAATACGATACGGAAAGTCTCTATTCCAGATATAAGAGACGTTTCACTTCGTCAAGCAGAAGCTGTAATCACGTCTGTTGGATTGATTGTGGATAGTGTAGAATATGTTCCTTCTGAGTACAAGGATTTGGTGCAAGATGTAAAATCAGATGGTCGATTGTTGGCTGCAGGAGAGAGAATCCCGGAAGGCTCTAAAGTTGTACTTTTGGTGGGCAGAGGAGCTGCAGATGAAGAGATTGAGGTTGTAAGTTTAAGAGGACTCAATCCGGATCAAGCAATCAATAAAGCACATACTGCATATTTGAATGTAGGAAATGAGATTTATGATGACCAGCAAAAACCAGATGAACAATCGAGGTTAAAATACTTTGTTTATAAACAAGAGCCGATTACTTCGTCAAAAGTGCGAGTAGGAACGCCGGTCAATATTTATTTAACCACTGATCCAAATAAATTAGAGATACCGGAGGAGATTTTTGTAGATTCTACTGCGTTAGAAACAGGAGAAGAAGGATTATTCCAATGAGAGAAGAAGCGGTAGAATTTCAAGATGATGAGGGTGTAGTACCTCAGTTAGGGAATGATGGGCAATTTCACGAACATTTCCGTTTTATTGTCGAGAAGGGACATTCATTGATTAGAATCGATAAATATCTGGTTAATTGTATGTCCAATATCTCTCGTAATCGCATTCAAGATGCAGCGGACGCACAATCAATCTTAGTTAATGGGAAGCCTGTGAAGTCGAACTATCGAGTGAAACCACTTGATGTTATATCTATTATGCTTTCCTATCCACCGTCTGAGTTTGAAATCATTCCACAGGATATACCGATTAATGTTGTATATGAGGATGATGATGTGATATTGGTGAATAAATCGCCGGGGATGGTTGTGCATCCCGGATTTGGAAATTTTCAAGGGACACTTTTGAATGCCTTGGCATGGCATTTAAAAGATAGAGAAGATTTTAATATTGATGACCCTCGGTTAGGGTTGGTACATAGAATCGACAAAGACACGTCAGGGTTATTGATTATAGCAAAGAATGAGGATTCCAAAACACATTTAGGGAAGCAATTTTTCAATAAGACAACCAAACGACTATACAATGCATTAGTATGGGGAAATGTAAAGGAGGATGAAGGTACAATTCGTGGCGATATAGGAAGAGACCCTAAAGATAGAATGTTGTTTGCCGTGTTTCCCGAAGGAGAGAACCCTAATGCAAAACATGCGGTCACTCATTATAAAGTGTTGGAACGTTTTGGATATGCAACGTTGGTGCAGTGTCGTTTAGAAACAGGTCGTACCCATCAAATCAGGGTTCACATGAGACATATTGGTCACACGCTCTTTGCTGATGAACGTTATGGAGGAATGGAGATTTTGCGAGGAAATACGACGGCAAAGTATAAACAGTTTGTCAAGAATTGTTTAGAGATCTGTCCTCGCCAAGCATTACATGCCAAAACGTTAGGGTTTGTACATCCGCGAAGTGGGGAAGAGCTCTATTTTGATTCTGAGTGGCCGGATGATTTTAGGCTGTTGGTTGAAAAATGGCGTCGGTTTGCACAAGGGAAAGAAGAGTAGTTGGGAGTTAGACTTTTTAATTGAGAGTTGTAGCGCATAAGCAACATTGCTTTAAATCCCATTGTAACCAATTTATAATTATCACGTTTATAGAAAGATAAGTATAAAAGCAGAGAAAAATAAATTCGCATTAGTCGAAAAAAAAAAGAAAAACGACTCATAAAGGTGATTTTTTCTTTCGTTATTCTTTGTTAATTATTTAAAATCTGATATTTTTGCGTAGGAATCTCGAATTCTGTTCGGCAGTTACGACGAAGAGTCATAAGTTTCGATATGAGAATTTTTGGGGTGCTGATTATAAAACGTTGAATATTAACGAAAGAAATAAATAAATAATTATTCATTAAAAATTTTTTAACTTATGTGGTTACTTAATTCCTCGATTGGAAGAAAACTGATTATGAGTATATCAGGACTCTTCCTCGTCTTTTTTCTATTGTTTCACATGTCAATGAATATTGTGGCTATTATTTCAGGAGAAGCCTACAATATGATATGTGAGTTTTTAGGTGCGAATTGGTATGCTTTGGCAGGAACATTGGTTTTGGCTGCCGGTGTAGTGGTTCACATTGTTTATGCGTTTATTTTGACGCTAAAAAATCAAAAAGCTCGTGGAGCTGAAGGTTATGCATGTTCCTCAAAACCGAAAGAAGTTGAGTGGGCATCTCAAAACATGTTTGTTTTGGGCTTGGTAGTAATCGGAGGTTTATTGATGCACTTTGCGCAATTTTGGTACAAAATGCAATTTGCTGAAATTATGGGTATTCATGATGCTGTAGCTAATGGAGGAATTTCTCCGGTGGATGGAGCGGCATTTATTGCTTACTATTTCAGTCAGCCTGTGATTTGTGTATTGTATCTTATTTGGTTGACAGCTTTGTGGTTCCACTTGACTCACGGATTTTGGAGTGCATTGCAAACAATAGGATGGAGTAACAAGATTTGGTTGGATCGCATTCAATGCCTATCAAAGATTGTTTCAACTGTAATTTGTTTAGGATTTGCAGTTGTGGTTATCGTATTTTTCTGCAAGAGTTTGTGCGCATAAAATTTATTATTAATTTAAGAACTATATAAATATGACTACTATAGATTCAAAAATTCCTCAAGGGGAGTTGAAAGATAAGTGGACGAATTACAAGAATCATCAAAAACTTGTAAATCCAGCCAATAAGCGTAAGTTGGATGTGATTGTAGTTGGTACCGGTTTGGCGGGAGCTTCTGCAGCAGCATCTTTGGGTGCATTAGGATTCAATGTATTGAACTTCTGTATTCAAGATTCTCCTCGTCGTGCTCACTCTATTGCAGCACAAGGAGGTATCAATGCAGCAAAGAATTATCAAAATGATGGTGACTCAGTTTACCGTTTGTTCTATGATACAATCAAGGGTGGAGATTATCGTGCAAGAGAAGCAAATGTTTATCGTTTGGCTGAGGTTTCTAACAGCATCATCGATCAATGTGTTGCGCAAGGTGTTCCTTTCGCTCGCGAGTATGGAGGTTTGTTGGATAACCGTTCTTTTGGTGGTGCGCAAGTATCTCGTACTTTCTATGCAAAAGGTCAAACTGGTCAACAACTTTTGTTGGGTGCCTATTCTGCATTGAGTAGAGAGGTTAACAGAGGTTCTGTTAAGTTGTACACTCGCTACGAAATGTTGGACGTTGTTATCATCGAGGGACGTGCTCGTGGTATCATCGCTCGTAACTTGGTAACCGGTCAAATCGAAAGATTCTTCGGTCATGCCGTTGTTTTGGGTACCGGAGGTTATGGTAACACATTCTTCTTGTCAACTAATGCAATGGGTTCTAACGGATCTGCTGCTATCCAAGTATATAAGAAAGGTGCTTATTTTGCAAACCCATGTTACGCTCAAATTCACCCAACATGTATTCCTGTTCATGGTGATATTCAATCTAAATTGACTTTGATGTCTGAGTCGTTGCGTAATGATGGACGTATCTGGGTTCCTAAGAAGAAAGAGGATGCAGAAGCATTGCAAAAAGGAAGAAAGACAGCAAACGATATACCTGATGAGGATCGCGACTTCTATTTGGAGAGACGTTATCCTGCATTCGGAAACTTGGTGCCTCGTGATGTGGCTTCTCGTGCTGCAAAAGAGCGTTGTGATGCCGGATTTGGTGTGAATAACACAGGTTTGGCAGTATTCTTGGATTTCAAGTACGCTATCCAACGTTTAGGTAAAGATGTTGTTGCTGCTCGTTATGGTAACTTGTTCCAAATGTATGAGAAAATCACCGACCAAAATCCATACGAAACTCCAATGATGATTTATCCTGCTATCCACTATACAATGGGAGGATTGTGGGTTGACTATGAATTGCAGACTTCAATCAAAGGATTGTTCGCAATCGGTGAGGCTAACTTCTCAGATCACGGAGCAAACCGTTTGGGTGCATCTGCGTTGATGCAAGGTTTGGCTGATGGATATTTTGTGTTGCCATATACTATCCAAAATTACTTGGCAGACCAAATTCAGGTACCTCGCATGAGTACTGATTTGCCTGAATTCCAAGCTGCAGAAAAAGAAGTTAATGATAAGATTGCTAAGTTGATGTCTATCAAAGGAAAACGCTCTGTAGATTCTATCCATAAAGAGTTAGGTCTTGTTATGTGGGATTTCGTTGGTATGGCTCGTACGAAAGAATCTTTGGAAACTGCAATGAACAAGATTAAAGCTTTGAAGAAGGAGTTCTGGTCAAATGTATTTATTCCGGGTGAAGCAAATTCTTTGAATACAGAGTTGGAAAAAGCGCTTCGCTTGTCTGATTTCTTAGAGATTGGATATTTGATGGCTATTGACGCTTATAATCGTGAAGAATCTTGTGGTGGACACTTCCGTTCTGAATACCAAACAGAAGAGGGAGAGGCGTTGCGTCAGGATGATAAATTCTCATACGTTGCTTGCTGGCACTATCAAGGTGAGGATAAAGATCCTGAATTGCTTAAAGAGCCTTTGGATTATGAATTCACAGAACGTAAAACCCGTAACTATAAAGAGTAATTTATATGGAAAATACAATAAATATCACGCTGAAAGTTTGGCGTCAAAGAGGTCCTAAAGAGAAAGGATTTTTTGAAACTTTTGATTTGAAGAACATCTCAACAGATATGTCATTCTTGGAAATGATGGATGTGTTGAATGAGCAACTTGTTGCAGAGGGTAAAGAACCGGTTGTGTTCGACCACGATTGTCGTGAAGGTATCTGCGGTATGTGTTCTATGTTTATCAATGGTCACCCTCATGGTCCAGACGAGGATGTAACTACTTGTCAGTTGCACATGAGAAAATTCAAAGATGGAGAGACTATCACAGTTGAACCTTGGCGTTCTGCAGGTTTCCCTGTAATTCGTGACTTGATGGTTGATCGTAATGCTTTTGATAAAATCATGCAAGCAGGTGGATACGTATCTGTAAATACCGGTGGAATTCCTGACGCTAATGCTATTCCTATTCCAAAACCAATCGCTGATGAGGCTATGGATGCTGCTTCTTGTATTGGTTGTGGTGCTTGTGTAGCTGCATGTAAGAATGGTTCTGCTATGTTGTTCGTTTCTGCAAAAGTTTCTCAATTGGCATTGTTGCCTCAAGGTAAAGTAGAGGCTGCTGCTCGTGCGAAGAAAATGGTTGCTAAGATGGATGAACTTGGTTTTGGAAACTGTACTAATACTCGTGCTTGTGAAGCAGAGTGCCCTAAGAACGTTTCTATCACTAATATCGCAAGATTGAACCGCGAGTTCTTGTGCGCTAAAATTAAAGATTAATTTAATTTCCGATTTTTTCGTGTAAGTCACTTGTTGGTGTGCTTGCCTAGAAAAGAGATGGATGTAAATAATGGGTGAGTCTGTTTGAGATTTTTTTTCTACAACAGACTCACTTTTTGTTAATACCTTTATAACTGTAACTTATGGAAGTTGAAAATAATTTGATAGATTCTGTTGATAATAGAGAGCCGGTAGCTTCGTTTCAATCACGTTTTAATATAAGTGATAATTTGTCCGGAAATTTGAAAGAAATGTCTAAATGGATTCGTCGCTTGCTTATCTTTACCGCAATTTTTATTGGGATATGGGTTTTGTGCCTGTTTTTTATCCTCTTTGTGATTGCGACAACTCTTTTTGCTATGCCAGAGACGTTATCTTTTTTACCCGTAACGCTTTCATCGCTCTCGTTTCCTATATTGTTGCTAATCATCAGTTTAGGAATTTCAGTATTTATCTTGCTAAAACTGTGGAAAGGACAAAAATATATTCAAGAATCGCTACAAAAGCAGAATGAGGATTTGCTTTACAAAGGGGCTTTCAATTTAATGCAATATTGGAAATATACTTTTTACATGCAAGTTGTTGCCATCGTATTGATGTTTATTGGTTTTGTAATTGAACTTCTGGCTGCGTTGTGATAGTTTCATTTTTTAGAACTTACCTTTTATAAATTTCACGAAGTAGTCATAATATTCAAGTCTCTTAAAATATAAAAATAGTTATGAATAATTTGGAAGAAAATAATATGCAAAATAGTGATTGTGTGTCACCAATTGAAAATAGCGAAGTTTTAACTCATGCTGCTGATAATGAGTTGAATGAAGAAGTAGAGGCAGTTAATCCGTTTGTCCTTGAAGAGAGGTTTCTTTCTGTTTGGAACTCAATGAGCAAGTATATGAAGAATTATCTTTATATCAATTTATTCTACTTGTTACTATGTTTATCTTTCAGCTTCTTTGTTTTTCTGTTTTTGCCATCGTGGTCTCTGTTTGATGGTGTTAGAGGAGTAAATATTTTTTCTTGTTTAATTGTGGTTGCGGTGCTTGCCTATCCGTTATACGCTCTTTGGAAGTCGAGTCGGAATCTGAAACTGAGTGTTAAGAATTTAGATGAAGGTAAATTGGCAGAAGCAGTTCGTTATCAAAAATCTTTTTGGAAATACCTTTTTATATTCTGTGCAGTATGGTTTTCGTTTGTATTTTTTATATTAGCTATTGTTGCTTTGGTTAATATTTTTGTCTGATATTTTCGCTTGTAGAGCCAAGTTTCTGGTGCCAAGGAGCTAACTATGTTTCAAGATTTAAGATTCAGGATTCAGGCATTCACCTACCCAACATTTCTCTCTGTCTGGGAGACAGTACAGAACGCAGTGTTAGTTGCTCGGCACACAGTCTCGTGACAAAATCAGTTAATAGAAAGCACAGAAGCCACGGTATGGAGGGTAGTACCCTGTGGTTCAGGTAATTGTATAATATATACGACAAACACCATAAATTCGTGAACAAAATTTTTTGGATTAGTATCTATGCGTATTACCATAAAATATGATAACCCGTAAATTGTCTGATTATTAATAGTATAAGGAGATGGAGTTTGCACTTCATCTCTTTTTTTGTGTTAAAATTCCTGATTTCATCAAAAATAATGTTACCTTTGTCCCAAATTTTGTTTAAAAATATTTAATAATTATGTCGAAAAACATAGTAAATTTTTTACGAACTAAGACTTTAACTTATTTAGTCGGAGCAGTTTTAATGTTCTCTCCATTGTTCGTTTCGGGACAAGCTCAATTACCTTTCACAATGACGGAGGCTGCGTTGAATGATGCAAGTATTGTAGTTAAAAAAGATGCACCTACTATTACTTGGCGTGGTGATAATAGCGGGGTTCAATTAGGAGGTAAAAGCAATGGGTTCAATTACGATGATAAATATATTGATATAGCAATTGATGGCATTCCTGACATATTATCGTTCAAGGTGATTTCTTATGGTAATAGTATTTTTCCTGTAACTGAAGCAGAATGGTACGTAAAGGAGAGTTCTGATAATTCTAATTGGTCCGAAAAGAATGTAATTTCAAAAGCTTCTCATCAAGATGCACTTTCAAGTTTATTTTCTGTGCAATTATCCTCTACAACACGTTATGTTAGACTTTGTTATTCAGGTAATTTCGGAGGTGCTTTTTGTGGCATAAATATCACGCCTAAAGAATTTAATTTGAAAGTTATACATAATGATGAGGTCGTTAGGAATGAAAAGGTTAGACCTTACGCTCCGATTACGATTGAACAGCCTAATGACGAATGTTACACATTTTTGGGATGGGATAAGGAAGTTCCTGAAGTTATGCCGTTTGAAGACTTGATATTAACTGCTGAGACTAGGTTAAATCAATACACTTCCCATTTCAAAGTTTCCAATCCTGAATTGGGTGTTGAAGTGGCTGATTTTGATAAAGTCTTTGATTGTGGAACTGAAGTATCTGTGGAGAATCCTTCGCAAGTAGGATATACATTTGATAGTTGGGAGCCGGCATTGCCAGAAATTGTTTCTGCAGAGATGGAGGGGGCAACCTATACTGCTAAATGGACTCACAACGAATATGTGTTGACATTAATTATCAAAGAGGACAGTGTTATCGAGAAAAAACTTCACTATGGTGATTCAATCAATATTGAAACTCCTTTAATGGAGGGATATACTTTCCGTGAGTGGAATCTTGACGTTCCTGTAACTATGCCAGCAGATAGTGTTACGTTAAAGGCTATTTGGAATACCAATCGATATAAAATAGTTCTAAAAAAAGGCTTGGATCTTGTTCCCCAAATTGAAACGAAAGAATTTGAATACAATGCACCTGTTGCAGTTGACCCATTGGAGCATATAGGTTATACTTTCTTGGGTTGGGAGCCTGAGTTGCCTGCAACTATGCCGGCAAGCGATTTTGAAACCTATGCACAATGGAAAGCTAACCAATATCGTCATGTGGTTTATACTTCTGAAACAGATTCAACGGAGTTGTTGATAGATTATGGAACTATCTTGGAACCGCTCCCTATATTGGATAAGGAAGGATATAATCATGTGGGTTGGGATTTGGAACAACCGGAAACTATGCCTGCTCACGACTTAATCTTCCACCCTCAATGGGAATTGGTTCAGTATCATTTGAATTTGATGGTGGATGATACCATATACAAATCTTATCCATTTTATTTTAACGACCCTGTTATTTTAGAGGATTATCAAGAACCTCTAAAAACCGGATATACATTCACCGGATGGAATGCTCTGTTCCCGGAGACTATGCCGGCAGAGAATCTCGAGTATGAGGCTCAATGGCAAGTTAATCAATATCGTTACGTTGTCTATACTTCAGAAACAGATTCAACAGAGGAGTGGGTGAATTATGGTGAAAGCTTAGAGCCTTTATCCGATTTGGAAAAAGAAGGTTATCTATTTAAAGGTTGGGACGTAGAACAGCCTGCTACTATGCCTGCACACGACTTGGTAATTAAAGCTGTTTGGGGATTAAATCAGTATAAAATTGATTTGATAGTGGATGGAGAACTCTATAAAACATTGGTATTTGATTTTGGTGCAGAGGTGAGTGTTGAGGTTGAAGACCCCGAAAAAGAGGGGTATGCTTTTGACGGATGGGGTGACGATTTCCCTAAAACTATGCCGGCAGAAAATCTTATCTACAATGCTAAATGGGATATCAATCAATATCGTTATGTTGTTTATTATACGGAGTCTGACTCGATGGTTAGAATGTTTGATTATGGAGATTCTTTGGAGACTTTGGGAACGCAAGAGCGAACAGGGTACACTTTCAAAGGTTGGGATGTAGAACAACCTGCTACTATGCCTGCCTATAATTTAACCATTCGAGCTCTTTGGGAAATCAATCAATATAATTTGAACTTATTGGTGGATGGAGAGGTATATAAGACGTTCTCTTTCGACTATAATGCTCCGGTTGAGTTGGAGTATGAAACTCCGAAAAAAGAGGGACACACTTTTGTTAAGTGGAATGGTGAAATACCGGAGGTGATGCCGGCAAAAGATGTCGAATTAGAGGCTGAATGGTCGGTGAATGAGTATAAACTTATTGTAGTAAACAATCCAACCGATTTGACAATGAATGATACACTTCCATATAAATATGGAGAGGGAATCCATGAGGTTGTTGTTCCGGAACGAGAAGGTTATTCTTTTATAGGTTGGGACAAAGAGATTCCGGAAACTATGCCTGCTCAAAATTTGATTCTACAATCTCAATGGAAAGTAAATGTATATACTTTAAATTTCTATTCAGAAGGGGCATTGTACTTAAAGCAGACTTATGAATATGGTGCAACTATTGAGTATGAGTCGGTTTCCAATCCAATCAGAACAGGTTATTTCTTCTTAGGTTGGGATCTTGATAAACCAACTACCATGCCGGCAAAGGATGTAAAGCTCACTGCCAGATGGTCGTTGAATGCTCATGAACTTGTTTTAGTGACAGATGTAAATAATCCTTCTAGTAATGATACGCTTTACTATGATTTCGGAGCAACGATAGAACAAGTAGCCGATCCGGAAAAAGAGGGTTACACCTTCTTGGGATGGGATGTGAAAATTCCGGAAACGATGCCGGATAACTCTTTGGTTGTAACCGCAAAATGGAGTATCAATAATTATACATTGACTACGCTCGTAAATTGCGTTCCAACTACATACACTTATACATTCGGAGATGAGGTTTCCATTTCAGATCCGAACGTGGAAGGATACGAGTTTAAAGGATGGAATCCGGTAATTCCTTCAACAATGCCGGGACAGAATGTGTTGGTGATTGCAGATATGCAAATTTTACAATACAATTTCATCACTAAGGTGGATGACGATTCTGATACAATCCTATATAACTTTAATGAAGCAATTGTAGCTCCTGAGGCTCCAACCAGAGAGGGGCATACTTTCAAGGGTTGGTCTTCTGCTATCCCTGCAACTATGCCAGCTGAGGATGTTATCATTTCGGCATTGTGGGAAACCAATTCATATAAAGTTTATTTTGTTTCAGATGAAGATACTTTGCAAACACTATCTTATAAGTATGGAGCAAAAATAGAGCGTCCAAAATCACCATCTAAAGAGGGATACCTGTTCTTGGACTGGTTGGATGAAATGGGAGGCGAAATTCCTGCTACTATGCCGGCAAAAGATTTGGTATTTAATGCAGAGTGGATGGTAAATAGTTACTATTTCGTAACCATTGCAGATGGTGATACTGTTGCTAAGAAATATGACTACATGGAGGAGATTGCAACTCCGGAAATTCCAACAAGAAAAGGATACACATTTGCTGAGTGGAACAAGAGTATCCCTGCAACTATGCCGGCATACAATGATACGGTAAAAGCACTTTGGGATGTTAATTCGTATGTTCTTACTTGGGTGGTTGATGGCGATTCATCTTCTGTGATTTATACATACGGAGAACCAATCAATAAGGTGAAAGATCCTGAAAAGATAGGCTACACCTTTGTTGGATGGGATCAATTTATTGCGGAAACTATGCCTGATAGAGATTTGGTCTATAATGCTGAATTTGTAATTAATAGTTACCAATTTATTGTAAATGTAGATGGTAAGAGAGATTCTACTTCATACGATTTTGGAGATACACTTCTTGTGCTTGATGAGCCAGTTAAAAAAGGACACTCATTTGTAAGATGGTTAGGTAATATCCCTGCAACCATGCCGGCATATAATGTAGAGGTGTATGCTTTGTTTGAAAGAGATACATTTGAATTGAAGATTAAAGCGGGTGAAGAAACTATTGTTTATAATTATCCGTATGATTCTGAAATTCAAACAATCATTGCTCCGGTAATAAAAGGTAAACAATTTGATAAGTGGAGCGAAGAGTTACCGGTGAGAATGCCTGACAAGAATTTGGAAATTGAGGCATTGTACAAAGCAAATCAATATCAATTAACGATCTTGTTTGGCAATGAGACATCTGTTGAGTATTATAATTTTGAGGAGGAAATAGGTGAACCGGCAACTCCAAAAAGAGAGGGATACTCTTTTGTTGGATGGGATGTTGAATTCCCTGCCGTTATGCCGGACTCTAATGTTGTGGTTGCTGCTAAATGGGAAATCAATCAATACGATTTCGTGGTTGTAGTTGATAATGATTCTACTACTACAGCATACAACTTTGGTGCTCCAATTGAAAAACCGGTGGAACCAACAAAAGAGGGATATATCTTCAAAGGATGGGATACTGAAATTCCTGCAACTATGCCGGCAGAGAACTTAGAAGTTAAAGCTGAATTTGTGGTAGATACCTTCTTGTTGACTACAATTGTTGAAAATGTAAGAACAGAGGTTCGTTATCCGTATGGAGCGAATGTTGATGCTCCTGAAGAACCTGCTCGCGAAGGATATACATTTGCCGGATGGAGTACACAGATACCTGCCACTATGCCGGCTGCAGATGTTGTAACGGAAGCCTTGTGGAAGGTAGATAGATACGACTTGATAATTGTTGTTGATGAAGATTCTACAACTATTTCTTACGAGTATGGCGCAATTGTAGAACAACCTGCAGTTCCACAAAAGAGCGGATATATCTTTGAAGGTTGGAGTGCTGAAATTCCATATATGATGCCTGCTGAAGATGTGAGAATTGAAGCAAAATTCTCAGTTGATGCATTTATCTTTACAACAATTGTTGATGCTGAAAGAACAGAAGTTCGATATAACTATGGCGAAAAAGTGAAAGCTCCAAAAGAGCCAACTCGCGAAGGATATACATTTGCAGGATGGAGTGAGGAAATTCCATCTACAATGCCGGATTCCAATGTTACTGTGTCTGCTCAATGGACTATCAATCAATATGAAGTTGCCTTTGTTGTAGACGGAGATACAGTACAAGTTGATAAATATGATTTTGGTGCCGACGTAGAAGAGATTAGTGTGGGAGACAAAGAGGGTTATACTTTCAGTGGTTGGGATGCAAGAGTTCCTTTAGCTATGCCTGCAAAAGATTTAGTGTTCAACGCAGTTTGGGTGGTAGATTCATTTAACTTTATATATGAGGTTGAAGGTTTGGTTACCTCTATTAACTATGCTTACGGTGATAGCATAGAGGTGCCGAAAGATCCAACACGCAAAGGATATGAGTTTGTAGGTTGGGACAACGAAATTCCTGCGATTATGCCGAATAAAGATCTTGTTGTCACTGCATTATGGAAGGCTAAAAAGTATGTTATTTCATTCACTATAGATGGTGTTACTTACAAAGATTCAGTAACATACGGTGATAATTTAGTTCTCGAAACCCCTGTTAAAGCAGGTTATGTATTCGCCGGTTGGGATACAGAAGTTCCGGAAGATATGCCGGATCACAACATCAAGATTACAGCTAAGTTTGAGCCAACAGGAGTTTTGACTACATGGACGGAGTACCAAAGACTCTTTGTTACAGGTTTGGCTGATGATGTAGAGGTGGAACTTTATGATTTGTCAGGTAAGTTAATCTATGTAGGAACAGAGAGAGAGTTTGAATTGCCAACCGGTCCGTATGTTGTTAGAACCGGAGAGCAATATAAGAAAGTTGTTGTTCAGTAATCAATAGAGTGAGAGGAGTGAGGGGTACTTCCTTCTCTCGCTAAAAACAGATAATTAAATAAACGGTGTAAGGTCGCCTCACGAAAAAATGGCGATTATACTTAGAATTTGAATAAAATTAAAAATTAAGCGATATGACGAAACGTCTGATATTAACTTCGGTGATTTGTTTGTTTACGATGTTGCAAATGACATCGGCTCAATATCAATTGGAAAATGCCGGTTTTGAAGATTGGAATTCAAAAGGGACAATCCCTAATGGTTGGAATACGTATGAGACGGCGCAAGGAAATTATGCCTCAACAGCTGCGAATGCCGAGCAATGCAAGCAAGGTAAGGGTCATAGTGGACAATATTCTGTTGTTGCCGTTAGCCGTGTAATCAATGCTGTTATTATGAAAGTTACAGCTAATGGTATTGTGACGTCAGGAGTTATTAATGCAGGAAGCATGACTCCTACTGATAGCAAGAATAACAATCAAACAATCGCTGGAGACTCCAATAAAAGCATGGCGTTTTCAGGTCGTCCGGACTCTGTAGTCGCATGGATTAAGGCACTTCCAAAGGAACAAAATCAATTGGGCCGTTTTTATGTGATGTTGCATGATAATAGCTCTGTTCAAGATCCTGGAACAACGTGGGCAAATGTTATTGCTGTTGCAGGTGTTAATCCGAAGTACAACTCTAATTGGGAACGTTATACTTGTCCTTTCTTCTACTATGGAGAAACTCATGATATTGAGAGTGAAGGTGATGCTAAGCGAACACCAGGGAAAGCTCTTTCCGGATCGGAACGTCCATCTTATGCGCTTGCTACAATCTCAACCAACTATCTTGCAGGTAAGGGTTCGGCTGGAGATGAGTTGCATGTGGATGATATTGAGATGATCTACAATTCTAAATTAGTAAACATATCCGTTAATGGTACAAAAATTTCCGGATTTTCAAAAGATGTTTATTCCTACAAGGTAGATCAAGTATATCAAAGTGGTATGATTACCTATGAGAGTGATGGTCGTTATGCCTCTGTGGAGGAGTCTTTTGATGATGCCACTCAAGTTTTGACGTTGACTGTTAAGGGCGATAACTATTCTGAAGATAACACAAATAAACATGTCTATTCCATTTCATTTGCTTGCCCTGCAAAGATAAATGGTTTTGCTATTGGAGGAACTGCGTTAGCCGAGTTCTCTTCTGATAAGTTAGAATATACCATTGACAAGGTTTACTATAATGTGAAGGAGAGCATCTCTTATACAAATCCGAATTGTGCTGCTGTTTCAGAAGTATGGGACGAAGCAACCAATACTCTTAAAGTGACTGTTACGGCTGCTGATACAAAGGTATATTCCTTTAAGTTCCATGCTCCGTATGGGTCTCAACTGAAGTCGCTTTCAATTGCTGGTGCTCCAGTTGCTGGCTTCTCTCCGGATGTTTATAGCTATAAGGTGGATAACCCCTATGATGCATCTAAACTGACTTTTACTGTTGATGATGATGCAACCTACGAGACCTCTTTTGATAATACCAACTATGTGTTAACTATTAAGGTTAAAGGTGCTGACTTTGCTGAAAATAGTAGTAATGAACATGAATATAAAGTGCAGTATCACGCTCCGTATGAATCTTTGTTGACAGACCTGAAAGTAAATGGAATCTCTTTGACTGATTTCTCTTCTTCTAACTATTCATATACAACCCCTAAAGTTTATACAGAAGGCGTGACAAAAGTCACCTATACACAAAGTGAAAAAGCTACAGTAGAGGTCTCTTTTGATGCTGCAACTTTGATTTATAAGTTGGTTGTTAAGGGTGTAGATTATGCAGATAATAAGGAGAATATTCATACCTACTCGATTCAATTCCATGCTTCGTATGACTCTTATTTGACGAGCTTGAAAATTGACGGAGTTTCGGTTGCAGACTTCTCTTCATCAACCTATTCATACGTTTCGTCTAAGGTATATAAAGATGGAACTACAAAAGTTGCTTATGAGCAAAGTAAAGAGGCAACTGTTTCAACCTCTTTTGATGAGAAAACTTATATTTATACGTTGGTAGTTAAAGGGGCTGATTTTGCAGATAATGAGTCGAATATTCATACCTATAAGATTCAATTCCATGCTCCATACGAATCCTATTTAACTTCATTGAAAGTTGATGGAGTTTCTGTTGCTGATTTTTCTTCAACTACTTATACCTATAGCTCTGCAAAGGTTTATACGGCAGGTGAGACAAGTGTTACGTACGAACAAAGTTCAGAGGCTAAGGTTGAAACAAAAT
This sequence comes from Paludibacteraceae bacterium, assembly GCA_017630395.1. Lineage (GTDB taxonomy): Bacteria > Bacteroidota > Bacteroidia > Bacteroidales > Paludibacteraceae > UBA1181. The sequence continues at coordinate 18,745 of JAGBVI010000072.1, read as the reverse complement.
TTGATGCTGCAAGTTTAACTTATGTATTAGTGGTTAAAGGTGGCGATTATGCTACCAATAGTTCTAATACTCATACCTACAAAATAAAATTCCATGCTTCGTATGGCTCTCAGTTGCAATCGCTTGCAATAGATGGAAAAAAGATCTCAGGATTCTCCTCAAATAGATATGAATATGCTGTTTCAACAACTTACGATGAATCAAAACTCACTATAGTTGCTGATGCAGATGCAACCTACGAATTATCTTTTGATAACTCCTCCTATTTGCTGACAATTACGGTTAAAGGTGGAGATATTGCAGATAACAGTACTAATTTCCATGAGTATAAAATTCAGTATGTATCTCCATACGAATCATTCCTTACCGATCTTAAGTTGAATGGAACAACTCTTTCCGGATTTTCTTCTACAAAATATTCCTACTCGGTTCCGGATGTTTATACTGATGGTGTAACAAAAATAGATTTCCAAACAAGTGCCGAGGCAACAGTTGAGAAAAAATACGACGAGGCAACTCAAACCTATACGATTGTTGTAAAGGCTGCGGATATAGCAGTGAATCCGGAAAATACTCATTCCTACACCATTGTTTTCCACGAAGCATATGGCTCTCAGTTGAAGTCTTTGTCGCTAAACAAAGTTGCTTTGTCTGATTTTGCTGCTGATAAGTATGATTACAAGGTGGAAGAAATATATGAAGAGGGTAAAGTTTCTTATGAGGCTGATGATGAAGCAACTGCTTCTCATACTTTTGATCCGGTTACCAATCGTTTGTTTATTAAGGTAAAAGGTGGTGACTATGCATCTAATAACGAAAATACCCACACTTATACAATTCAATTCTGTGCTAAAACACTTCTTACGGAATTGACTTTTGGAGGTGCTACTGTGCCAACTTTCCGCTCAGATAAGTACAATTACGATTTGTCTGCTTACTCATACGAAAGTGATAAAGTTGCATACGTTGCTACTGAGGGGGCTGTAGTTACTTCTAACTACGACTCGGAAACCTCTATCTTGACAATTGTGGTAACCGGAACAGATTTGGATCTCTATCCAAATAATAAGCATACCTATACTTTGCAATTCCATGCTTCATACGGCTCTTTCCTTACTTCATTTACCATTGATGGAGTGTTGTTGGAGGATTTTGCAAAGACCAAGTATAGTTATTTGGTGCGTGGCGCATACGAGGATTTTGAGAAGAAGATAGATTATACGGTTGACGCAGAGGCACGTGTTAGAAAATCGTTTGATGATCAAGCAAATCTTTTGACATTGGTTGTTTCCGGAAATGATATTGAAACCAATCCGTCTAATACTCATACCTATAAGATTCAGTTCTATGCTCCTGCTACTCTCACGTTGTTGAAGGTCAATGCTGCTAGTGTTCCAGGTTTCTCTGCTGATAAGTATGATTATTCTTTGGCTTCTGTAGTGTATGAAAATGCCAAGATTATTTGTCAGGGTGTGAGTGGTACCACTGTCGAAAAATCTTTCGATCCGGAAACCAATGTGTTGTCAATTGTTGTTAAGGGAAGTGATATTGCAACTTATGACGATAATTTTAAAACTTATAAGTTACAATTTGGTCAGCCTCTATCTTCTAAATTAGTTGATTTAAAAGTCAATGGAACAACTATTGAGGGATTTGATAAAGATAATTTCCAATATATCTCTACCGAATTCTATAGTGACGGTATCGTTGGCTATATTGCTGATAGTGCAGCTACGGTAAAAACATCCTACGATGATAAAAATTTCGTATTGACACTCCGCGTAGAGGGTGGTGATTATGAAACAAATTCTTCCAACTATCATGTTTATACCATCTCATTTGCAGACCCAACCTATTATGGTTCTCAACTTGTGAATGTTACGGTGAATGGTGTTCAAATGGAAGGATTTGCCAAGGATGTATATGAATATTATCTTGAAGGTTCTCTTTCCGACTTGAAAATCAGATATGAGGCAGATGAGTTGGCAACTGTTACAGAGAAGTTTGATGCAGAGGCTAATTCATTAATTCTTACCGTTAATGGAGGTAATATCAAGAAAGATCCTGCCAATACACATAAATACGTAATCAAGTTCTCTTCTTCGTTTGTGTTTGAGGCATACGTAACTTCGTTTGCTATCAATGGCGTGGATAGTTCTTTCGATAAACTTCAATTTAATTCAACTATCAATGGTGATTATGCTGCATCAGATGTGGCGATTCAGGTGAGTCCATTAGCTCAGTATTGTGCTGATTATGATAAAACCACAGGAGTTTTGACGATTGTAGTTTGGGCAGGAAATTTCGATAAGAACGCATCAAACTTCAATACTTATAAGATTACTTTTAAGTAGTTAAAAAGTTTAGCTAAGTATATTTAGAAGTTGTTTAAATTTTATTTCGAGCATATTTGAGAGAGATTTTTAAATCTATTTTTACTCTTCTTTTGCAGGAAATAGTGGACTATTATCAAAAAAGGAGAATAAAAATAGGTTAAAAAGAATCTCAAAGATGCCGAAAATAAGAGAGTGAAACTCTAAATTTTTTTTAATAAAATTTAAACGGCTTCTTACAATAATTATCTATAAAACGTGTTGGATATAACGGTCTATCCAACACGTTTTTGCTTTTTTGATGATTCAATTCTTCAACTTTTCTCTTTTTTATCAATCTCTTTATAATGGGCAAAAAAAATGACAAACTGTTGTTATATTCTCTTTGAATCCATTATCTTTGCACCGAAATAGTGGGGTGCCTTACTGAATGGGCTGAGATTATACCCTTGAACCTGTACGGATAATGCCGGCGTAGGAAATTTTTCGCAAGGATAGAATGTCATTTTGTAGTGCACTCCCTGAAATTATGTGCGATGAAAAAGATTTATTTTTTGACATTCTTGTTATTCCCTTTTTACTTATGGGCAGTAGATGACTCTATCAGTTCTTATACGAATTTGGAAGAGGTGGTGGTATCGGCTATACGGGTTTCGGAGAAAACTCCAATTTCACATAGCAATATTGAGCAAAAGGAGATACAGTCCAATAACTATGGTCAGGACATCCCTTATTTGATTCAGAATACCCCCTCTGTTGTGGTTACTTCTGATGCCGGAAATGGTGTGGGATACACCGACATTCGTATCAGGGGAGTTGATGCCTCTCGTATTAATGTTACAACGAATGGTGTCCCGATGAATGATGCAGAGTCACATAAAATGTATTGGGTGGATACGCCTGATTTGGCTTCTGCTGTTAATTCGATGCAGATACAACGTGGGGCTGGTTCTTCAACTAATGGTGCCGGTGCTTTTGGAGGCTCTATCAATATGACTACAGAGACGTTGAAAAAAGATTTTGGTGGCGAAGTATCTCTTTTGTATGGAATGTTTAATACGAATAAAGAGTCGATAGGTATTCATTCCGGACTTTTAGGTGAACATTGGATTCTCAGTGCCAGACTCTCTCATATCTACTCAGATGGTTACATAGAAAGGGCCTCTTCCGATATGAAATCTTTCCTTGCTCAAGCAGCTTATTACAAGGGTAAGACCACTTTAAAGTATCTGACATTTGGAGGAAAAGAGGAAACCTATAATGCATGGGACGGACTCACGAAAAACCAAATGGAGGAAAACAGACGATATAACCCATGTGGAGAAATAAAGGATGCAGACGGGAAGGTAATCGCTTTTTATGACAATCAAGTTGACAATTATTTTCAGTGGAATAATCAGTTGATTTTAAATCATGTTTTTAATAGTCGTTGGAACATGAACCTTGTTGGGCACTATACTTACGGAAATGGCTATTACGACCAATATAAGAATGACGCTGATTTGGTTTGTTATACCTTGCCAATAGTAGGTGATAAGGAGAGTTCCAATCTCACGAGAAAAAAATCAATGTATAATCACTTTTTCGGAGGTGTGGGGTCTGTTAAGTATGAATCAACTCGAACCAATTTAGCATTAGGATTGGCGGCAAATCATTATACCGGAGAACATTTTGGAGAGGTGCTCAGTGTTTTTGTTCCCAATAACTTCTCTTTGCCGCATGAATATTATCGCAATGCAGGAGATAAAACAGATATGAATTTTTTTGCTAAAGCAACGTTTAATCTTTTCAATGGGTTTGACCTCTATTGTGATATGCAGTACAGATATATTCATCATGTTATTGGAGGAACTTTCTCTTCCTTTAATTATGCCACCAATGATATGCTTAAGGTAGATGTGGATAAGAAGTACCATTTCTTTAATCCTAAAGCCGGGGTGAATTATACTTTTGCCAAATACAATTCTATTTTTGCTTCTTTTGCCGTGGCTCAAAGAGAACCTACTCGCGATGATTTTGTGAATGCGAGAAAAGATCCAGACGGGAAACCTCTTTATCCGCTACCAGAAAAAATGTTTGATTATGAGATTGGATATAAATTGCAACATAAGTATGTGAATTTTGGCTTGAATCTCTATTATATGGATTATGATAATCAGTTGGTACTGACAGGTCAACAAAATATGGATACCTACGATGCATTGTATGAAAATGTCAAAGATAGCTATCGAAGAGGAGTCGAATTGGATATAGCTGTTAAGCCTTTGGATTGGTTTTCGTTTGGAGGTAATGTAACTCTTAGTCAGAATAGAATTAAAAACTATGATGAGTATGTTTATAATGATGATACATGGAGTTTAGACACTCTTCATTTAGGAACCACAACGATTTCCTACTCTCCGAGCGTGGTGGCAGGTTGGTTTCTGAAGTTCGACGTGAAAGGTTTTGAAGCTCAGTTGATCTCTAAATTTGTTTCGGAACAATACATTACCAATTCAGAACAAGAGGATATGAAGTTGGATGCTTATAGCGTTACTGATTTGAAACTTGGATATTTGTTGAAAACAAACAAGATTCAGGGATTACGTTTTGGATTGTCCTTTAACAATTTGTTTAATGCGAAGTATTGCAGCAATGCTTATGGCTACTCAGGAATTTATGGAGGAAAAAGGGTGAATGAGGTATTTTATTTCCCTCAAGCTACGTTTAATGTACTTGCTAATGTCAGGTATGAATTTTAGGTAAGTTCTATATGTATTGAACCCATTTAAAATTTTGATGATGGAATTGAAGTTGTTATTACAAATAATTGGAGTGGTCTTAGGACTAATCTATCTCTATTTAGAGTATAAGGCTAATATTTACCTTTGGATTGTTGGATTGATTATGCCAATGGTGCATGGTTACCTCTATTTTACCTCAGGATTATATGCCGATTTCTGCATGCAATTATATTATGTACTGGCTGGGATATATGGGTGGATTGTTTGGAATAATGCCCCTAAAAATGAGTCGAAAGGTGCTATTCAATATACCCCTTTAAAAGAAATTCCTATTTTATTTCTTACCTATGCATTCTTGCACGTTGCCATTTATTTCTTCTTGGTTAAATTTACGGACAGTACTGTTCCTGTGATGGATAGTTTCACAACGGCATTATGTATATTAGCCTATTGGATGTTGTCTAAAAAGTATGTGGAGCAGTGGTTGGTTTGGTTAGTGGTGGATGCAACAACGGTTGGACTTTACATCTATAAGGGAATCCCTATTACAGCAGGACTCTATTCGCTTTATACGATTTTGGCGATAGTGGGTTATTTGCGATGGAGAAAACTTGTAGAGATTAGTGCGTCGGAAAACTAATCAACTAAACTTTTACTACTCTTTTGATTTCTACTTGAAGTATATTTAAAGTACAGATAATTTGAATTAATAGAATCTACCTTTTGAGATTTTCTTAGAAGTTGTTTAAAATTTATTTCGAGCCTATTTGAGAGAGATTTTTAAGATTATTTATATTGTTTTTTTGCCCTTAATAGTGGACTATTATCAAGAAGGAATAATAATAGGTTTAAGGTGAGTTATATAAATTCATCGGTTAAAATTTAAAAAGTGTAAATCGAAGATTGATAAACTTTTCGGTACTTTTTGATTTATTTTGGCAAATTGTTGCTTGTCAGTCGGTCACTGTGCTTGCACTGCTTCCTTCTTTCGTACAGCAATTTACTCGAAATTAATTCAAAAACTCCTCGAAATGAATTTATAAAACCCACCTAAAAGAATCTCAAAGATGCCGAAAATAAGAGAGTGAAACTTTAAAGTATTTTTTTAATAAAATTTAAACTGCTTCTTAAAAAACTCTAAAAGATATTTTTGTTTTTATTTTGGAATATTTATATTTGTAAATATTTAGGTAGATAAAAGTCAAATCTATCGTAAGATAGGGTAATTCAGAAGAGTATGAAGTTATTTATACAGAAGACAACGAAATTAAATGAACGAGGGTGGACGTTATTGTTGACTGAAATTCAAAAGGGCAATGTGATTCCTATCGTTGGTGATAAATTCTTTACTGTAAATGTTGCAGGTGAAGAGATTCCATTGAAGAAGTACATCGCTATGGAATTGGCTAAAAGTGTTGGTGTGGATTATGAAGATGGATTGGATGCAACGCAGTTGGCCAGTAAGTTTTTTGAACCCTATTGGGATGCTATTGATTCTGACCCATATTATGAAACTACTCAAATTTTAAAAAGAATAGAGTCCGGCGAACTGAAAATTTCTGAAACCTTAAAGAAGTTTTTATCTATTGATAAATTTAAGTTGGTTTTGACAACCTCTTTTGGTAATGCAGTTTTTCATGCTATGGAAGAAGTGTGGGGTAATGGGAAGGTGAAAAATTTGCATTATGAACATAATAGTTGCAAGCAGGATATAGAGGATGAGTCAGTGCCCACTTGTTATCAAATGTTTGGAAAAGCAAATGTTTGCCCCAACTCTTTTGTTCTTTCTGATGATAATCTATTGGAGTTTATTAGTGATTGGATGTCGGAAAGTTATCGTCCTAAAAAGTTGTTTAATCTTTTGCGAGATAAATATTTGTTGGTTATAGGTTGTAGTTATCCCGATTGGTTATTTCGTTTCTTTTTGCATTCTATGAAGTCGGTGGCTCGTCCCTCTTCAAAGATGGGATTGATTGCAGATAGTAAGTTGGATGCAGAGTTGGTAGGCTTTTTATCTCGTATGCGCACCAATATTCATGATGATGCAGATGCTTTTGTGGACGAGTTGGTGGATAGGTATAAGCAATTTGCTTTGGGTGAAGAGAAAAAGGAGGTCTTTATCTCCTACGCAAGTGAGGATTATGATGTTGCCAATCGTGTAGCCGAAACGTTCAGACGACTTGGAATGGGGGTTTGGTTTGATAAAGTTTCTTTGGATCCAGGTGATGAATATGTTCAAAAAATAAAGAAAAATATCGAGGAGTGCCGGGCTTTTGTCCCTATTCTCTCTCAAAATGTTTTGGATAGAGGTCGTCGTTTCTACAAACGTGAGTGGACTTGGGCAAAGGAAGAGGTGGAATGGAGAGGTAATAACCGATTCATTTTCCCGATTCGTGTGGATGATGTTAATCTTTGGGATGATGCTATTTTAGGATTCTTTGATAATCTGCATACTGTGGATTTTTCGGAAGAGATGGGAGAAGCAAATATCAAAAAAATAATTAGGGAAGTACGTTCTCTTTCCGTATAAAATTTGAAGATTATGGATAATAATTCAGTTCGTTGGTTAGGTTTGTCTTCGTACGAAGAGAAGGATGCCGAATTGTTCTATGGACGTGAAAACGAGATTCATGAATTGTCCGAAGATATATATTCTCATACGCAGACCGTAGTTTATGGTCCTTCCGGTGTGGGAAAAACTTCCATTTTGAGAGCCGGGATTTTTTCTTTGGCGCGGAAAAATGGTTTTTTACCTGTATATATTCGTTTGGATGAAGCAGGTGATGTTCATTACACAAAACAGATTATTGATGCAATAGAGGCAGAATTAGCTCGAAATGGGGCAGAGCGAGAAGTGGTGGTCGAAGTGGTAGATCACGTCCCATCTTTGTGGGAGTATTTTCACGCCAATTCGTTTTGGGATGCGAATAACTACCCAATCGTACCAATGATTCTCATAGACTAGTTTGAGGAATTGTTCACTCTTTCAAAAAATCAGGAATGGGTAGAAGATTTTTTTATTCAACTATCTGACTTGTGCGATGGTAAAGTTCCTTTATCAATCCAAACGTATTTAAATAAACATCAATTAAGAAGTCCGTATTTAGACCGTGATGATAATTTCAGAATCATCATCTCTTTGCGCGAAGATTTTTTAGCTCGCTTAGAGGAGTGCTCGGAGTCTATCCCGTCATTGAAGAGCAATCGGTATAGTTTGCAAGCCATGAGTGGCGCACAAGCGATGGAGGTGATTTTGAAACCGGGTGAGGGAATTGTCACAGAAGAGGTGGCAAAGAAGATTGTGGATAAGTTGGCTTATCGTCCGACAACGCAATCTACCCATGCAGATAATATTTGTGTGGAACCGGCTCTATTATCGCTGTTTTGCAATGAATTGGATAAAAAAAGGCAACAGCAAAAGGAGAAAAAAATTACTTTGTCTTTGTTGGAGACATTCGGAGATGATATTATTCAAGAGTTTTACGTTAATACTATCAATGGTATTTCGACTCAAAGTGCGGAGTTTTTGGAGAATGTTTTGTTGACAAAAGATGGGTTTCGTGATAATGTTTCTTTGAATGATGCGCTCTCTTCAGGGCTTACAGAGCAGGAGTTAGAACACTTGAAGAACAATCGCTTGATTCGTATCGAAGAGTGGGGTGGAGCCAAACGTATAGAATTTACACACGATGTCTTATGCAAAGTGGCAAAAGAGAGAAGAGATAATCGTGAATTGCAGAAACGAGAAGAGGAGGCCAGAGCGCAACAAGCTGTTTTGGAAGAGCAGTTGAAAGTCCGCCGAAAGAGAAATATTTTGATGTCCTTGTTGGTTCTTTTCCTTTGTCTCTTGATTGCTGGAACCTATTGGGCATTCTTTATGAAACAAGTTGCTTATTATGAGAATATTGTCTTTTGTTATGAGTGGCCTAAAGGAATAAACGAACTATCTTCGAGTGAGGTGAAAGAGAGACCATTGAGTTATAGGTTGGAAAAACGAGGATATTTGAATCCGCATTGGGGTCGTTTGTCCGCTATTAATGGGACAATGAATTTCAATGAGGATAATGATTTTAATAAGGTCTTTTTGGCATCAGATGTAGTAGATAAACGATTGATAGGAAACTCTTTGGCTCGAAAATTGGCTCAAGTTTGTCAGTGGGAGTTTGTCTTGGATGATAGCAAAAAGATGGTTATTCAACAGAAAGCATACGATAGGGTCGGCAATTTGATCTATAGTTTTTGTTATAGTGTCAATGATTTCGAAAATGATAAGTTGGTAAAATGCATGGGTATGTATATTGATGCCAATGGTTATCCGATTCAATCTTTCAAAAATGGTGCCAACAATGTTCATATCAGATTGGATAATGATGGTTATCGTAAATCAGTTGAGTTTTTTGATGCGTGGGGGAATCGCGATAAGGATAAAAATTATGCATACGCTTACAAATGGGAATTGGGTGAGGATGGACGGTATATTCGGAAAAGCGTAGTTGATGAGTCGGGCATGAACGTCTATGACCGTAGAAGCGAGGCAACAACCAAGTTTGAGTATAAAGATGGCAAGTTGATAAAGAAAATCAACGTGGATGTGCGAGGAGAAATCTGCGTGAATAAGTTAGGTTTTGCTCAGCAGATTTATGATTATGATGACAAGGGAAGAATGATATCCGAGAGTTTTTATAATGAAAAGGGAGAACCGGTTTCTATCAAAAATAAATATGGTGTGGTATGTCATGCTATTTGGTATCGTTACGATGATAAGGGGTGTGTCAGTTTGGTGGGATATTATGACGAGAACAAGAAGTTGATGCCGAATGGTTGTGCCTATACCGAGATTAAAAACAACGAGATAGGTAAGGTGGAACGAACCCTAAACTATAAGGCAGATCAAGCACTACATGTAGTGAATGGTGTTGCAGGGGAAGAGAAAAAGTATGAAGATAAGATTAATGCTACATTGGTGACTTCTCGTACCAATATTGGGGCGGAGAAACAACCTTGTGTGGATACTTTTGGAGTGGCAACCTATCGGTATGGTTATGACAATCGGGGGAATTTGATTTATACGATTTATTTGGATTTAGCTGGTAACAGAGTTGATAGCAAAGATGGTTTTGCTGAGATTCGGTCGGAATTTAACGAGCAAGATAAAATGTTGGAAACTTGGCATTATTCAGCAGATGGAAATTTGGTAATGAACCCGAATGAGGGTCATTCCGGTATTGTCTGCGAGTATGATGAGAAGGGGAATTTGATTAGAGAATCTTTCTTTGATGCCAATAAACAACCTCTCATGAAGGAGCAGAAGTATCACTCCATTGCCTACGAGTATGACCGTTTCAACAATCTGACCAAGAGTGTTTATAAGGACGGCGAAGACAAGAATGTGGAAAATCAAGAAATCTTTGTGAATGAGTATGATATGTTTGGCAATATGGTTTCATCCACTTGTTATGCGAGCGATGAGAAAACACCAATAAGGAGCAAAGAAGGGTGGAACAAGAAGGAGATTTTTTACGACGAAAATAAATTCCCAACAGAAACCGTTTATTATGATATGTTAGGTTATATCATCAATGCTCCAAACAAACCTTATGCTATAGAGCGATTAGTAAATGACCGATTGGGAAATCCTATTTCACGCACCTATTTTGATGCAGATATGTTCCCATGTCAGTATAGAGGAAGTTTCAAAGACACTCTTGTATATGATGGCATGACGTTGGAGAAAGAGGTGGCGATGAATCAATCCGGAGATACGTTACACTCAACGCTTTATCAGTATGACGAGCAAAAGTCGTTGGTTGCAGTAAGTTATGAAAATAAAAAAGGTGAGCCGTGTGCACCATTTGGCTATTGGAAGAAGGAGGTGGTAGCCGATTCGTTAGGACAAAAAAGTGTATCTTATATGAAACCTAACGGCAAGGTTATTCAGACCGATACGATAGGTGCAGGCATCGATATAGCTTCCATATCGTTAGGGAAAGAGTTACCAAAATACGGAACATTGCGTAATGAGAATTGGATTTACGAAGGCTATTTGTTGAATGGACAGCCGCAAGGTGTAGGACGTTTCACATGGCTCAATACCGGAACATACGTAGAAGGAACTTTTAACGGATGGAATGTAGTCGTAAATACGTGGGAAAACAATGATTAGGCTTATGAAAGGATTGATAAAAATAGGATGGATTTTGCTGTTGCTCTTAGCCGGTTGGCAAGTGGGAGTAGCGCAAGATGATACAGCGAATGACGATTTTGCCGACCCATGGGACCCGTGGGAGGAGGGGGAAACTTCCGATACTCTCTGGACAGACATCGTCACCTCTCGTCCTGATTCTTATGTTGAAACAACCGGTGCAGATGGCAAAACAATCATCACCCTCAAGGATGAAAAAGCTTTGGCTTGGTTGGCTTCGGTGGCAGCCGGTTACAATGGTGCAACCCAAAGTTCATTCGAAAATACTGAGGTGGTTTTGGATGCAGATGTGGATATGAGTGCGCATGTGTGGAGCGGAATTCTTGAGTTTTACGGCTTATTTAATGGTCTGCAACATAGTATAATAGGTTTGAGAATAAATGACAACTCGCCTAACGGATTTTCTTTGGTAGATACTCTTAGAAAAGAGGGTGAAATTAAAGACTTGAGATTGGAAAATGTTAGTATTGATGTAAATGCTGAATTAGGTGTAGCTTCATTCGTTTCATGGAATTTTGGCGTTCTGAAAAATTGTTCGACTGATGGTTTCGTACAAGCATATTATCCGGCAGGAGGGTTGGTTGGACATAATAGTGGTGAAATCTTGTCTTGTAAAAATTCGGCTACTGTTGCAGCTGTAGGGTCTGTCGGCGGAATAGCCAATTATAATTATAATTTGGTCGCTGATTGTGTTAATGAAGGTACTCTTTCTTCCGGTAATGGTTGTGGTGGTATTTGTAACTTGCTTGGAAATGGCGAGATACGTAATTCAATTAATAAGGGAAGCCTTTCAGGGAAAAGTACTTCTGGAGGAGTTGTTGCTCTTTGTACGGGTAGTGAAACTGCTATTCTTAATAGTTGTAATGTGGCAAATGTAACTGTTCCGAGTGGTATTAGTTCATTCGCATTGTCGGGGTTTGAAGGTGATGGAGTTGATTGTTCTATTCTCAATTGTTATAGTTCAATCTCCCAACCTCTTTATTCGACTGATGATAATTATGATGGTAACGTTAAGGCTCAATACATCTATTTCCCTTCTTCCAACGCAACTCATAAGGAGTCTAAAGAGGATAACATTGCATCTTTTTCTCCGGCGGAAGGTTCTGATGGCAATGATTGGACTTTGTCATACGAGGTATTTGGAACAACAGACCTTGTTGAGGCTCTGAATGCATGGGTGGCAGAGCAAGATGATGATATCTACTCTTCTTGGAGTGTTGATGAGGATATGGAAAATAGAGGGTATCCTATTCTGACTTTTTCTCCGTTGGAGGATTTGCCCGAGGAGGAACCGTCGAATTCTCTTTGGACAGATATCGTTACCTCTCGTCCTGATTCCTACGAGGAAACAACCGGTTCAGATGGCAAAACAATCATCACCATCAAGGATGAAAAAGCTTTGGCATGGTTGGCTTCTGTGGCAAGTGGATACAATGGTGCAACCCAAAGTTCTTTCGAAAATACAGAGGTGATTTTATCCGCTTCTGTGGATATGGGTGCTTACGTTTGGAGCTGTATCCCTAATTTTAATGGCTACTTCAATGGAAATAAAAAGAGCATCACTGGTTTGCGTATCGCCAATAATACACCGAATGGTTTTGCATTTATTAAAAATTTACAAAGTTCTGGTGAGATTAGAAATTTGAATTTTAAAGAGTCAGATTTGAATCTGACAGGAGTAAAATCTTCAACTGCTATTGCTTTGGTAGTCGAAAATAATTATGGGTTAATTCAAAGTTGTTCCAATAGTGGTAATTTGTATGCTTCTACTTCGTATTTATCTGTACGTTTAGCAGGTATAGTTGCAGTTAATTATGGTACAATATTAAATTGTTCAAATAAGGGTACGGTTGTTTTGGATTATTCAGAATGTACTTCGACTTACGTTGATTATCAAGCTACTGCAGGAATTGTTGCTTGGTTAAAAGATAATAGTGTTGTTTCAGATTGCACGAATTTGGCTACAATTATAGGTTGTAGTTGTACCGGAGGAATTGTTGGTGCAGGTGGTGGAGAAATTAGAAATTGTGGTAATAGAGGTGATGTTTTCGGTGGAGGCTCTTATTGTGCTGGTATTATTGCATCAATGGGTAATCTTGGGGAAATTATTAATTCTTATAATGTTGGAACTATTAGAGGAAATGAAGGTGTTGCATCTTTAGTCGGTTATCGTACCAGTGGTAGTAAAATTTTTAATTGTTATTCCGCCTCCACTATTCCTCTTTTCCATATGAGGGAAAGTGATGCAGAAATGAAATATGTTTATTGGAATGCAGATAGTATAAATTTAACGCAGTATCCGGAGTGGAATCTTGTTTCTTTCAAAGAGGCAGAATATTCGCAAGGGTTTGATTGGACTTTGTCTTCCGAAGTGTTGGGAACAACAGACCTCTTGACGGCTCTTAATAATTGGGTTATCCAACAAGATACTTCTATCTATTCCGGTTGGGTAGCTGCTAATGTGCAGATTAATAAGGGATACCCTATCTTAGAGTTTGGTTACGATCCTTTCAACCAATATGATACACTTAGGGTTGATACTCTTTTAAATCTTTGTACCAAAACGCAATATGGTGGCAAGCAATACACAAAAAATGATGAGGGTACAGTGCAACCGGTGGTGATTGGCAATAAGTATTATACCAACCCTACTTTACATATCAAAGACCCCGATTTTTCTAATGTAAAAGTGCATCGTCCAAGTTTGATTTGTGCTTCCGATACCATTAAACTTTATGCAGAAGGGGCTGAGTCTTATTGTTGGAGATATGGAGTGGATACTCTTAGTGTCTCTGATGGTGTTGAATTGGTGTTAAATGAGGATAGACGTATTCAATTGGTCACTGAAATTGATGGTTGTTATAGAACTTATAATACAGATGTTAAACTCAACCAAGACTCAGTCTTGATTGAAATGGGTGGCTGGGGAGACGTTATTGCGATTAAGAATCCTAATTCTCTCTTCTCTTCTTATCAATGGTATCGCGATGGTGAATTGTTGGAAGATGAAATGGGTCAGTTTTATTATGAACCGCAAGGTCTGACTCCGGGCTTGTATTCTGTTGATATTATTGATACTTCGGGTAATCTGGTGCCGATATGTCCTCTTTTAATTGTGCGCGAGGAGGCGAAAAGTAGTTCTCCAACCCTCTCGTTATACCCTAATCCGGTGAGAGCAATGCAGCCGTTTTATGTGGAGGTGATGGCTCCTGATTTTGATAAGGCTGTGATGACTGTTTCTGATGAGTCGGGTATGGAAATTCTTCGTAGAGAACCGGTTACTAAGTTGAATGAACTTAGACTCCCTTCCGGCTATTATGTAGTGACTGTTTATTTGTCTGATAAAAAGATTGTTAGTGATAAAATTTTGATTGAATGATGAAAGTTAAGTATATATTGATAGTATTGGTGGCTTTCATCTTTGGTATTTTGAATGCACAAGAGAGAGTGGGGTCGCAACTTGGTATTGAGTTGGGAGGTGGTTTTCATACTTTGCATTTTGACCCGGAATTAGGAACTCAGAGTGAAGGTTTTGGTGGTAAAATCGGACTGGACTATTTGGGATTTTTTCATAAGAATATCGGTTTGGGAGTTGGTCTTTATGCGAACCTATATCATTCGAGATTTCAGCTCAATTCTTCTATTCCGGATACTGTTGTTTATGTTGATGAACTTAATTATGGTTACTCTTTTGAGAAACGACGTCATTTAGATATGGAAGAGCGAGAGCGAGCCTTGTTGCTGGAAGTGCCGGTTTCTCTTGCCTTTAAATTTGGAAAGAAGAAAGCTCATTTCCGTTTAGAAATGGGGGCGTTGTTGGGCCTACCTGTTTATTCTACCTATAAAACATCCGGCTTATATGATATCAGGGGCTACTATCCCGATTTGAATATCGAATTTTATGATTTACCCGGTCGATTCCCTCAGGGTGAGTATGAGCAGGTGGGTAAATTGGATTTGACAAAGTGGAATTTGTCCGTTTTTGCTGAGTTGGGTTTTGATAGGGATATTACCGATAAGGTAGGATTTTATATGGCTGCTTACTCCTCCTATGCCCTAAGAAATGGTGTGGAGTTGAATCAGGAACATTCGTTTTATAATTTTGATAACGATATGTTGAGTCATAATGTTTTTGCTCCTGATTTTGTTGATAAAATGAAATACTTTACTTTAGGTTTAAAGTTGGGTATTCAAGTGAATTGGATGAAAGAGAAAAAACACCCATTGGAATTGAACCATTTAACCAATGATACGATTCCATTGTTGCCAATAATGATAGAAGATACGATTGAGATAAAAGATACGTTAGATTCATTGGTTTTGGATACGATTCCTGTTGATACGGTTGTTGTCGATACCGCGAAAGTGGAACCGAAGAAGACGGAGAGTGTAAAATCGAGAATTAAGGTTACAAAGAAAAATGTGCAACAATTGGATGTTCGACAAAAAACAGTAACTTTGTTATGTACAAATGGTAAAAAATTGCAGCTTACCTTCTATATTCCGGGAAATGAATTTGTCAATCCTTTGATGGAGAAAGAGGTGAATCGTTTGTCC
Source organism: Paludibacteraceae bacterium (assembly GCA_017630395.1). Lineage (GTDB taxonomy): Bacteria > Bacteroidota > Bacteroidia > Bacteroidales > Paludibacteraceae > UBA1181. The sequence goes on along the minus strand of JAGBVI010000072.1, from coordinate 2,930 downwards.
TTATCCTTAAAGGAGAATCCTCATGATAAGGTATTCTTGGTTGGAGAAGAGCAGAGCAGAAAGAATCTCGATCAGCGAGTCTTACGGAATGATCGTGTCTTGCTGACCTATTTGAAAAAGATGTTAATGGCGAAAGGGGTTCGTTCTGATCAAATAATTATTGGTACTGCTAAATGAGAAAGCGTTTAAGAGAAATAGTGTCTAAGTTTCAGTTGAGTTTCGACCGTTCTTTTTCAGGATTGGTTAAATATCAATTGTTGTGGATGTGTTTGTTTATTTTTATTGCTCTTCTATTCTTGTTTATCCTCTTTTTTCCTGACTGTAAAGAGCAATCTTTCTCGCAAATTATATCCTCTTTGTTTGTGGATATGATTTCTCCTGTTTCGCTTCGTGCTATAGCATATAACGAGTCGTTTGATGTGCAAGAGTACCTCAGACTGTTGCTTGTTTATGTTGTGGGAATGGTGTTCGTCAGTGGCTTGTTGATTGCTACTTTATCCAATGCAATTAGAACGAGAGCAGAATCTTTTCGTAATGGTTTGACCTCCTATTCTTTTGATAATCACCAGCTGATTTTAGGATTCGATAATTCTGTTGTCTATTTAATTGGTGATTTGTTGCAAAAATATCCCGACTCATTCGTTGTATTGGGTGTTTCGGATCAAGTCAACAATAGGCGTGAATTTGTTAAAGGTTATTTCTCCTCTTCCGATGCAAAGCGGATTGTTATGGTAAGATGTCGGTTAAACTCTATGAGCGACTTGGAGAAACTCTCTTTGCATCGGACTAAAGCTATTTATCTGTTAGGGGAGATTGGTGATGACCGTGATGCTCAAAACCTGATGGCTTACCATACAATTGTGGATCTTTGCAAAAAGAGAGGTCGCAAGGAGGATTTAAGTTGTCATGTATTGGTTCAAGACAGACACACCTTTTCGCTTTCAAGAGTTGGTAATATCACCACCCTTTCAGATGGTCCTGATTACGAATTGATTACGATGAATAAAGAGGAGATGTGGTGCCGAAAAGTTTTGGTGGATAATAGCTCTCGTAAGCATGGTATCATCTATCCACCTTTGGATAGAGAGGGAATTGGTGTGGAATCTCCATGTAATGTCCATTTGGTAGTCTGCGGAATGACAGATATGGGATATGCAATGGCGTTAACCGCTGCGCATATTGCTCACTATCCCAATTTTCTTACGGCGAAGAAAAGGAGCAAAATAACCTTTGTTGATGCTGATGCTCATAAAAAAATGGCAGAGTTTAGGAGTAAATATAGGGCTCTTTTTGATTTGTCGTATGTATCGTATCATGAGTACTCGGATGGGAAAGAGTCCAATCGACATGAGTTTCTCCCCTCTAAGGATTTTTTGGATATAGAGTGGGAGTTTTGTCAAGTGCCTGATTTTGATGATACTTATTGGGAGATTTTAGCAAAGAAACAAGAGGATAACACGAACGAATATTTGTCTATGGCGATTTGTTATGATTCCCAAAAATTATGTCAGAATGTAGCCTTTTATTTGCCGGAGATTTTTTACGAGAAGAATATCCCTATTTTCTATCGTAATACCATTTTGTATGCGTATGAGAAGGAGTTGTTGACTTCGGATAAGTTCAATAATATATATCCATTTGGCATGATGGATGAGTCTTATATTTCTGATGATAAATTGATTAGAAGAGCGAAGAAGTTAAACTATTTGTATGAGACCGTTTCGTGCATAAGTGTTGTAAAAGATGAGAGGGAAGAGGAGTTGGCGTGGCAAAAATTGTCTATTGTGAAAAAATGGTCTAATATTTACAGTGTTATGTCTTTAGATTCCTATGTGCGTTCTGTTAATGGGATCAATGGTATTCCGGATAGCATAACCCGTCCTCAAATGGAGATGATGGCTGCAGTGGAACATAATCGTTGGAATATTGAAGAGTTGTTGTTGGGGTATCGTCCTACAACAGAGAGTGAGGATGCAGAGATTTTAAAAGATAAGTCGAAAAAAGCTGTATTTAAAAGACGATACGTGCATTGTGATATTAAACCATATATAGAGTTGAAATCAATATCCGGAGAGTCTATATATGTTTATGACTCCATAAAGATTTTGAATTTGAAACAATTGTTAAGTTAAGAAAATAATGAAAAATGATAAGTATATACCTTGTCCGATAGATTTGTCTGATGTTGAATTATCAGCAGATTTGGAAGCATTGACAGAATTGATAGCGAGGAATGTGCATGAGGTTTGGGCACAAAAGAAACTTCAGCAAGGGTGGAGCTATGGCGAGGTTATAGATGAGGATTTGAAAACTCATTCCAATTTAGTCCCGTATGAACAATTGTCTGAGCAAGAGCGATCATACGACAGGGATACAGCTATGAAAACAATCCGATTAATCTTGAAGTTGGGCTATAAAATTTCTAAGTGAGTATCATAGCAGATACACATGTATGACATCAAGCATTAAGCCTCTCTCGCCTCCCCGTTCGTCAAGTCCAGAGAGTACAACTTGAATTCTTTATCATAAGTTTTAGGTTTCACGTTTCTGCCACCTGAAACCTGAAATGTGCGTTAGCATCCTGAATTCCATTTCGTTTCACCCCATTCATTAAAAATAACTAAATTCTCATTTTTTGTTTCAAGGGAAATAATATCCCCCTTTGCAAAATGAAATTAATGTGTTATTTTTGTCATATTAATAAACAAAATTTAAATCGATTACTATGTGCATACCTGGAACAGCGATGAGTCGCTACATAAATTTCTACACGGATTTCGCTTTCAAGAAGTTTTTCGGCACGGAGGCGAACAAGGAGTTTTTAATCAGTTTTTTAAATGCTCTGTTGGAGTTAGAAGGAGAAAAAGAGATAGCCGATCTTACTTACTTAAATACGGAGCAATTAGGTTTCTCCAACAACGAGAGACGAG